>NZ_CP031229.1:2612607-3265759 GCF_003351765.1 Ornithinimicrobium avium | reverse complement strand
GCCCGGACGCGTCGGCGCCGCCTCGTGCGACACCGTGCGGATCTCCTCCACGGCGGCGGCGAGGAAGCCGCCGAGACCGAGGTCGGCGATGTCGTCCTCGCCCGCGAGCACGAGGTCGGTGTGCTGTGACGGACGGTGCAGCGCGGCGAGCAGGTCGGCGTGCCTGGCCAGGAGCTCCTCCAGCCGGGCGTGCTGGGCGAGGCCGAGGGTGCCGCGCAGACCCAGGCGGACCACCGTGCGGTCCTTGTCCGGCAGGGCTGCCAGCTCCGCGTCGAGGGCGTCGAGGTCCTCGTCGCAGTCCGTGCGCCGGTCGAGCGCGACGAACCGCCAGGTCGCCACGGTGTGGGGCGTGACCTGGACGGCGGCCCGAGCGGCGCCGGCCGGCTCGACCTCGACGACGAGCACGTCGCCGGGGTCCTGCTCGCGCCAGGCGGTGGGCTCGGGAGCCCCGCAGTACCAGATGGCGGGGTCGACGCGGGTGCGCGAGTGCCGGTCACCGAGCGCGACGTAGTGGATCTGGCCGGCCTCCAGGGCGGCGACCAGCGGCGCGACCGCGATCGCGGAGGCGGAGCGACGGTCCTGGTCGAGGACGTCCACGGCGCCGTGGGCCGCCACGACGCGCACGGTGCCCTGCGGCGCCGGTCCCTGGGGCAGGTCCGCGACCACCTCGGCGACGAGGTCGGAGCCCGGGTGCTTGCCGTGCCACGGCACGGCGACGATCTCGACGCCGGGCGCCACCGCGTGCACTCCGGGTGCGTCGAGGACGTGCACGTGGGCCGGCAGCTCCTCGGCCAGCAGGGCCGTCGCCCACAGCGACAGCGGACCGAGGTGGTCGTGGTTTCCGGGCAGCAGGTAGACGGGCACCTCGACGGCGCGCAGCGCCTCGAGCGCGCGACGGACCGTCTGCGGGGTGAGCTGCGCGTGCTCGAAGACGTCGCCGCAGACCAGCACGAAGTCGCAGCCCTGCCGGACCGCCACCTCCCCGAGCCGGCGGATCACGTCCACGCGCGAGGAGGCGAAGCGCGCCTGGGCCTCGGACGCCAGGTAGCGCCGCGTCATACCGACCTGCCAGTCGGCGGTGTGCAGGAACCGGACCACGACCTCACCTCCCTGTGTCGTTGCGTCGAGATGCCGTTGCCTCGAGCGTGCCACCCACGCTAGGAGACGGCACCGACAGACCTGAGCAGGTGGGCTGCCGTGTCGGGATCGCCGGGGTGGACCGGCCTGTCGGGGAGGGCCGTAAACTCAAGGGATGACGTCCGCGAACGCCGACCCCCCTGATAGTCCCTGGCCGGGCAGTGCCCGGCTTCCTCGCCGAGGTGGGAGGGGCACCTCGTGCTGATCCTGACCGGCGTCGCCGTCATCGTCGGGCTGACCGTGATGACGGGTTACTTCGTGGCCCAGGAGTTCGCCTACGTCAGCGTAGACCGTGGGCGGCTCCGCCAGCTGGCCGAGCAGGGCGACCAGCCTGCGGCCCGCGCCCTGAAGATCACCTCCCGGCTGTCGTTCACGCTCTCGGGTGCGCAGTTCGGGATCACCGTCACCGCGCTGCTCGTGGGCTACCTCGGCGAGGAGTTCCTCAGCCGGGGGCTGACCGAGGCCTACGCCGACTCCGGCTGGCTCTCGCGTGCGGCGCTCATCTCGCTGTTCTCCGCTGGCACGCTGGTGTTCTCGACCGTGCTGCAGATGGTCATCGGCGAGCTGGGCCCCAAGAACCTGGCCATCGCCCGCCCCGTGCCGCTGGCCCGCGCCCTGTCCCGCACGACGCTCATCTACCTGACCGTGCTGGGACCGGTCATCCGTCTCTTCGACGCCGCCTCCAACGCATTCCTCCGGTCGGTCGGCATCGAGCCGGTCGAGGAGCTGCCGCAGGGCGCGACCCCCGAGGACCTCACACGAATCATCGCCGAGTCGCACTCCGGCGGGACGCTCGACGAGGAGCTGTCCACGCTCCTGGAGCGCGGCCTGGCCTTCCGCGGGCGGGTGGCCGAGGAGGTCATGACGCCGCGCACCTCCGTGCAGACGGTGCAGGCCGACGAGACGGCCGCGGTCGTTCTGGAGGCCCTGCAGACCGGGCACGCCCGCTTCCCCGTGGTGGGTCGGGACATCGACGACATCGTCGGCGTCATCGGCCTGCACGACCTGCTCGAGGTGGACGCGCACGAGCGCGAGGACACCATCGTCCGGGACCTGGCCAGCGACGCGGTCATCGTCCCCGAGTCCCTTCCCCTGCCCCGGGTCCTGGAGGAGCTGCGCGAGCGCCACCAGCAGCTGGCGGTCGTGGTGGACGAGTACGGCGGGTTCGCCGGCATCGTCACCTTCGAGGACGTGGCCGAGGAGGTCGTCGGCGAGATCTGGGACGAGGACGACGCGGAGGAGTCCACCAGCCAGTTCCGCGGGGACGGTCTGTGGGACCTCTCCGCCCGGCTGCGCATCGACGAGGTCGCCAAGGTGACCGGTCAGGAGCTTCCCGAGCACGAGAACTACGACACGCTCTCCGGCCTGGTCCTTGACCAGCTCGGCCGCACCGCCGAGGAGGGCGACACCGTGCTGGTGCGCTGGACCAGCCGGGACGAGGAGGGCGAGGAGCTCGTCCACCAGACCCGGCTGGACGTGGTGACCACGCACCGCTTCGTCCCCGACACCGTCGTCCTGCACCCCGTCGTGAGCCGCACCCGCGCGGAGTGGGCCGCTCTGAGCGAGGACGAGCGCGAGCAGCTCTCGCAGGACGCCTCCGCCATCATCGCCGAGCCGGAGGTGGCCCGATGAGCACCCCCGTCGCCCTGGTCGTCAGCGTCCTGCTGCTGGCCGCGAACGGCTTCTTCGTCGCCTCGGAGTTCGCCATCGTCGCCGCCAAGCGGCACCGGCTCGAGGACCGCGCGGAGGAGGGCAACCGGTCGGCACGGGCCGCCGTCGAAGCGTCCAAGGAGCTCTCCCTCATGCTCGCGGGCGCGCAGCTGGGGATCACGCTGTGCACGCTGGGTCTCGGAGCGCTGGCCAAGCCTGCCGTCGCCCACCTCCTCGAACCCCTGATCCACGCGCTCGGGGTCCCGGAGGTCGGGGTGCACGCGATCGCCGTCATCATCGCAGTCTCGGTCGTGGTCTTCCTGCACATGGTGATCGGGGAGATGGCGCCGAAGTCGTGGGCGATCTCGCACCCGGAGAGCTCCGCGCTGGCCCTGGCCATCCCGTTCCGCGCCTTCACCTGGGTCAGCCGCCCCGTCCTGTGGCTGATGAACGAGATGGCCAACCTCCTCCTGCGCATGGCGCGGGTGGACCCGGTGGACTCGCTGGGCAACGCCCAGACGCCGGCGGACCTGCAGCTCCTGCTGGCCCAGTCCTACGAGCACGGTGTGCTCGAGGACGCGGACCACCAGATCCTCACCGGGGCGCTGCGCCTGGAGGAGTTCACGGTGGCCGACGTGATGTTCCCCCCCGGTGCCGCCGTGACGATCCCGCGGTCGGCGACCGCGGCAGAGGTCGAGCGGATCAGCCGCGAGAGCGGCCGCTCCCGCCTCTTCGTCGTCGAGCCGACGGGCCGGGCCGGCCAGCGCCGCATCCGCGGCCTCGTGCACGTGCGGGACGCCATCCTGGCAGCCGCCGCAGGCGACGAGCGGCGGGGCGTGGGCGAGTTCGTGCAGCCGGTCGCCTCCTTGTCGGCCGGGCTGCCCCTCATCGACGCGGTCGCCAGCCTTCGCCAGCAGCGCGGCCAGCTGGCGCTCGTCCGGGACCCCGACGGGCGCCTGGTCGGGATGACCTCGATGGAGGACATCCTCGAGCAGATCCTCGGGGAGTTCGACGACGAGTCAGACGAGGCGGAGCCCGCGGAGGACGCTGCGTCCCGGTCGGCGGGCCACGGCGTCCCCACCCCGTGAGCGACCCGCCCCGGTCACCGTGAGCGACCCGCCCCCGGTCACGGGGAAGGCCCCGCCCCCGTCGACCGGGGGCGGGGCCTTCCTCGTGCGTCGGTGGTGCCTGCGGCTCAGGCCCGGCCGTAGCCGGAGACGCCGCTGAAGATGGCGCGCAGCTGGGTCGGGATGCCCGGCTTGCCGGAGTCGTACATCATGCCGTTGCCGGCGTAGATGCCCACGTGGTAGGCCGGGTAGCCGAAGAAGACCAGGTCGCCCGGCTGCGGGTTGCTCACCGGGGTGGTGGCGGCCTGCTGGGCGGCGGCGCTGCGGGGCAGGGAGATGCCCGCCTGGGCGAAGACGTACTGGGTGTAGCCCGAGCAGTCGAAGCCGGCCGGGGTGCTGCCGCCGTAGACGTAGTAGATGCCGGTGTAGGCAGCCGCGATGCTCAGGATGCCACCGCTCGGGGCGGGCGCGGGCGCGGGAGCCGGGGTGGCAGCCGGAGCGGGCGCGGGGGCGGGTGCGGGGGCGGGTGCGGGGGCGGCCTGCTGGGCCGGTGCCGCCTGCGCGGCGGGCTCGGCCGCGGCCTCCTGGACCGGCGCGGTGCGCTCCTCGGTGCGGCTCGCGGCGGTGCTGCTGCGGTCGGCGACCGCAGCCTCCGCCCGGTCGGCGGCCGGCGTCTCGACGACCACGTCGACGGCGGTGAAGCCGGAGGTGCCGAAGCTCACCGCCTCGTCGGCCTCGGGCGCCGGGGCGGCCACGGCGGGCCGTTCGGCGGCGGCGACCGACTGGACGACGCGGACCAGGGTGTCGGTGGCGGAGACGCCGGAGACGGGCTCCTGCGGGCTGGCGGGTGCGGCACCGGCCGTGCCGGCGACGCCGGCCAGCAGGCCGGTCGAGGTCGCGGCCACGGCGGCCGAACGAGTCAGGGTGGCGGTGCTGAGGCGGGCAGGCTGACGGTGCCGGCCCTGGTTGCGCTGGGTCACGTGTGTCCTCCGGGAGCGCCTGCGGGGTGAGCTGTCGGGCTAGGGATGGAGCGTCCCTCGGTCCGGTGGGCGCCGGACCGTTAGCCCCGAGGAGCCTTGCGGCCCCGATGTCGGGTCCCCCGCTCCTGTCGCGCGATGTTCGTGCAGTACCCGGACATGCTGACAGGACTAGGCGTGCTCGTCACGGGGCTCCTCCAGGGGAGAGGAACGTCTCGAAGGCTACACATACCCCCCGCCCGTTGTCACGCTCCGGTAACGAACCTGTGGACATCGAGATGTCGGTGACCCGACGGGCGACGGCGCGACCTGCGAGGACACGGTCCTGACGGGCGCCTTCCCGGTCGCGGCGTGACCGAACTCACACGGCTCGCACGCAACTTCCGGCAAGGCAGGGACGTCCGGCCCCGCAGGCCCCGCCGCCCCCGGAGCGATCAGCGGCAGAAGATGTGCGAGGCGACGTCGACCGGCAGCGAGACCGCCTGACCGCCCGCGGCCTCGACGATCGTGCGCCCGTCCTCGGCCCAGACGCGCACGTCGGCGCCGGGCCGCACGCCAGACTCCAGCAGCAGCCCCAGGACCTCCGGGTCGACCTGCGCGGCCTCCCCGAGCCGCACCACCTGCACCGACACCTTCTCACCGACCGCCTCGTCGGCGAGCTGGTGGCTCGGCCGCCCCGTCGGCGCGCCCGCAGGCGTGTGCCCGAGCTCCTCGAGGCCGGGCACCGGGTTGCCGTACGGCGAGGTGGTCGCGTCCTCCAGGAGGGACAGGATGCGCTGCTCGACCTCCACGCTCATGACATGCTCCCACCGGCACGCCTCCTCGTGGACGTAGGCCGGGTCCAGCCCGATGATGTCGGTGAGCAGGCGCTCGGCCAGCCGGTGCTTGCGCATGACGCGCACGGCGGCGGCCCGCCCCTGACCGGTCAGCTCCAGGTGGCGGTCCTCGTCCAGCTCCACCAGGCCGTCCCGCTCCATCCTGGCCACGGTCTGGGACACGGTCGGCCCCGACTGCTCCAGCCGTTCGGCGATCCGGGCACGCATCGGGACGACCCCGTCCTCCTCGAGCTCGAGGATGGTCCGCAGGTACATCTCGGTGGTGTCGATCAGCTCGCTCACGAGCGCCATCCTACGAGGCCGCGCCGCCACCGGGCCGGGTCGACGCTCACGGCGCCAGGCGGGTCCGCCGCCAGGCCGCGGCGTCGTCCAGGCCGCCGGGTGCCACCCGCTCCCAGACGATGCGGTCGTGCAGCCGACTGGGGCGACCGGCCCACAGTTCGACGCGGTCGGCCACCAGCCGGTAGCCGCCCCACCCCTCCGGCACCGGGACGTCGTCGGGGCTGCCGGTGTCCGGGTACCTGCGCGCCATCTCCTGGTATGCGGTCTCCAGCGCCGCGCGGTCGGGGACGGGTCGGGACTGGGCCGAGGCGTGCGCCCCGATCCGGGCGCCCCACGGCCGCGACCGGAAGTAGGCGGCCACCTCGTCGGCCGCCTGCTGCTCGGCATACCCGCGAAAGCGCACGGCGCGGAACATCGCCGGCCAGGTGAGCGCCGCGGCCACCCCTGGGTTGGCCCGCAGCTGGAGGCCCTTGGCGGACAGGGTGCTGGTGAAGAACCCGGGGCCGACCTCGTCGAGCGAGCGCAGCAGCACGGTGCGCACGTCCGGCAGACCGTCCTCGTCGACGGTGGCGACCGACATGGCCATCGGCTCGGGCGCGTCGCCGCGCTCGGCCTGCCGCCGCACCGCGTCGTCCAGCCACTCCTGCACGAGCGTCAGCGGGGCGTCGGGGCAGCGCGCCTCGTCCAGCCCCTCGCCGTCATAGTCGGCGCGCAGGCGGCGGTAGCGGTCGGAACCCATGTCAGCGCCTTCCTCGGCGGGGCAGGTGGACGGTGCGGCGCAGCTCCTCGGGACGCACCCGCCTGAGCGGGTCGGCGTTGAGGAGCAGCGACTCGTACGGGATGTTCGTGTGCGGATGGCTGCCGACCGGCTCGTTGCGGGAGAAGACCACCCAGTAGGCCTCGCCCGCGTGGAACACCTGCTGCAGGCTCCCGTCGACGACCGAGTCGGCGTGCCGCAGCGCGAGCCGGCGGGCCGAGGTCCGTCCCCGCTGGGCGGACACCAGCCGCTGCGCCGGCTCCCGCTGCCTGAGCAGCTGCTCGGCGACCTGCGGCCCGTACTTCTGCGCGAGGGTGTAGACGACGGGGCCGTACTTCAGCGCCAGCCTGGCGATCTTGGTGGGGGCTGCCACGTGTCCTCCTGCTCGGGGATGGTCGGGCACCACGCTAGGCGGTGCACCTGGTCAACGTCCGACGGCATACCCCTGCATTCCCCGCGGGTTGGCCCCGGCGGACAGCACGCCCGTGCCCGGGTCGCGCGCGACGGCGCACATCCGGCCCAGCGACCACGGCCCCTGGACGACCACCTCGTGCCCACGGGCCCGCAGCCCGTCGAGCAGGTCATCGCCCAGCCGGGACTCGGCCACGACGACGCCGGGCTCGGTCGCCCGCGGGTGGAAGCTGGCCGGGAAGCTGGTCGTGTGCAGCTGGGGCGCGTCGATCGCCTCCTGGAGGGACAGCCCGGAGACCAGGTGCCGCAGCAGGAAGACGCTCTGCCACTGGTCCTGCTGGTCGCCGCCCGGGCTGCCGCACGCGAGGACGGGTATGCCGTCGCGCAGGACGAGCGTCGGGGTCAGGGTGGTCCGGGGCCGGCGACCGGGCACCAGCGAGCTGGGCAGCCCCTGCTCGAGCCAGGTCATCTGCAGCCGGGTGCCCAGGGCGAAACCGACCTGTGGGATGAACGGCGAGGACTGCAGCCAGCCGCCGCTCGGGGTGGCTGAGACCGTCATCCCCCAGCGGTCGACGACGTCGACGTGGCAGGTGTCGCCCCGCACCTCGCCCTCGGGGGTGAGGACGGGACCGGGCTCGCGGCGGACGGTCGGCTCCCCCGCGGTCACGTCCACCAGCGCCGCGCCCTCCACGAGGAGTGCGTGCTCCGCCAGCCGGGGCGTTCGCCCCAGCGGCGAGCCGGGTCGGACCTCGCGGCTCGCCCGCGGGCCGACGAGCGCGGCGCGCTCCACCGCATACCCGGGGTCGAGGAGCGCGGCGAGGGGGACGTCGGCGCTGTCGCCGTACCAGGCCTCCCGGTCGGCCATCGCCAGCTTCCAGGCCTCGACGAGCGTGTGCAGGCCCTCGACCGTGTCCAGGTCGGCGTGGCCGACGGCGTCGACCGTCCGGAGGACCTGGAGCAGGGCCGGTCCCTGCCCCCACGGGCCGGTCTTGGCCACGGTGTGCCCGCGCCAGTCGAGGGTGACCGCGTCCTCCCAGGTGGCCTCGAAGTCGGCGAGGTCCTGCGCGGTGAGCACGCCGGGGAGCACGGGGCCGCCGGGGTGGCGGACCGGTCGCCGGACGAACGCGTCGACGGCCTCGGCGACGAACCCGCTAGACCACGCGCCGCGCACCGCCTCTATGCCCTGCTCGCGGGGTCCGGCGGCGTCCTCCTCGCCGAGCAGCCGCTCGAGCGTGTCGGCCCAGGCGGGATTGGTCACCAGGCTGCCGGGGACCGGTGGCGCGCCGCCGGGCAGCCACTGGGCCGCCGAGGTGGGCCAGTGCTGCTCGAACAGCTCGCGGACGGTCTCGATCGTGCGGCAGACCCTCTCCAGGACGGGGTGGCCGTGCCGGGCGTAGTGCAGCGCCGGTCCGGCGACCTGCCTCACGCTCATCGTCCCCCGGTCGCGCAGCAGCACCATCCAGGCGTCGAAGGCGCCGGGCACCGCCGCGGCCAGCAGCCCGGAGCCCGGGACGCGGTCCAGCCCGGACGCCGCGAAGTGCTCGGGCGTGGCGCCGGAGGGCGCCGGCCCCTGGCCGCACAGGACGCGCGGCGTCGGGTCGTCGGGCGAGGCGACGATGAGCGGCAGGTCACCACCGGGGCCGTTGAGGTGCGGCTCGACGACCTGCAGGACCAGGCCCGCCGCCGTCGCCGCGTCGGCGGCGTTGCCGTCCAGCTCGAGCATGCGCATCGCGGCCTGGGACGCCAGCCAGTGCGTGCTCGAGACCATCCCGAAGGTGCCGGCCAGGGTCGGACGGGTGGTGAACGTCGTCTCGCCCACGGTCAGAGGACCGTGGCAAGGACGGGCGTGAGGATCAGCGCGGCGAGCGCGACCAGCACGATGATGCGGCGGGTGCGTGGGGTCATCAGTTCACCTTCTCCGGCAGCGGCTCGGTCAGCGCCCGACCCCGCTGCAGGTAGACGGGGCGCAGCCAGCTCGCGCGCAGGCGCAGCCGCAGGTTGTCGTGCTTCATCAGGTAGATGATCGCAGCGACGGCGGTCAGACCGCACGCGATGGTGCCGATCAGCACCGTCCAGCGCGCACCGAAGACCTCGCCGACCCAGCCGATGACGGGCGATCCGATCGGGGTGCCGCCGAAGAAGACCGCCATGTAGAGCGCCATCACCCGACCGCGGACCGCCGGGTCCACCGAGAGCTGCACCATGGCGTTGGCGCTGACCATGACGGTGAGCGCGGTGAGCCCGGTCGGCACGAGCAGGATCGTGTAGATCGTGAACGTCGGCGCGAGCGCGAGGAAGAGCGTGACGAAGGAGAAGGCGGCCAGCGAGCCCAGCAGCAGCCGCCACCTCGGCCGCTCGCGGCGGGCGGCCATGAGCGCGCCGCCGAGGGAGCCGATCGCCATGATCGACCCGGTGATGCCGTACTCCTCCACCCCCTTGCCGAAGATCTCGGTGGCCATCAGCGCGTTGGTGATCTGGAAGTTCATCCCGAAGGTGCCGTGCATGAAGGCCACGACGAGGATGAGGATGATGTCGGGGCGGCGACGCACGTAGGCGATACCCTCCCTCACCTTGGGCCGGCCCTTGCCGGTCCGGTCCGGCCGGGGTTCGAGCCTGGTCGGGTCCATGACGGCGAGCGCGACGATGACCGCGACGAAGGTGAGGGAGTTGACCACGAGGGTGGGCCCGGTGCCGACGAGGGCGATGAGCAGGCCCGCCGTGCCGGGGCCCATCAGCCTGCCGAAGTGGAAGGAGGCGCTGTTGAGGCCGACAGCGTTGGTCAGCCGGTCCGGCGGCACCATCTCGGAGACGAAGGCCTGGCGCGCGGGGGCGTCGATGGCGGCGGCGCACCCGGAGAGCAGCGCGAGCAGGTACATGTGCCACAGCTGCATGTGCCCCGACATCACCCACACGGCCATGGTCAGGGCGAAGACCGCCATCAGCGACTGGCTGACCATCATGACCTTGCGCTTGGAGAAGGCGTCGCTCAGCGCCCCGGCGACCGGGGTGAGCAGCACGACGGGCAGGAACTGCAGCCCGGTGACGATGCCGAGCGCGGAGGCGGAGTGGTCTGTCAGCTCGGTCAGGACCACCCAGTCCTGGGCGACCCTGCCCATCCAGGTGCCGACGTTGGAGATGAGGGCGCCGGTGGCGTAGATGCGGTAGTTGCGCACCTTCAGCGCGCTGAACACCGTGCTCATCGGGCCGCCAGCGCCTCGATGAGGTCGGCGGCGCGGCGCAGCAGCTCGCGGTCCTCCGCACTGAGGTCCTCCAGACGCTTGGTCATCCAGGCGTCCCGATGGGCGCGCTCGACGCGCACCCTCTCCTGACCCTCGTCGGAGAGGGTGAGACGCACCACCCGACCGTCGTGCTCGTCGGGCGAGCGCACGACATACCCCGAATCGACCAGCTGGGTCACCGTGCGGCTCATGCTCGGCGCGCTCACCTGCTCGATCTGGGCGAGCTCGCCGACCGTACGGGGCTGCTCGGAGAGCCGGACCAGGACGCTGAACAGGTGCGGCGCGATGGTGTTCTCGGCCTCGTAGCGGACCCGTCGCGCCACCCTCATGCAGACGATGCGCAACCGGTGGGCCAGAGCTGGGACGGAGGAGTGCGGCACGAATGGTCAGGTTATCTCATTACCTAGGCTAACTATCGACGCGGGGACGCGGACCGGCCCGTCCCCGCGTGCTCGGGGACGGGCCGGTCGAGGTAGGGCGTGCTGGTGCGCTCAGACGCCGAGCCAGGTGCGGATCGGGTCGATGCCGAAGTAGGCGAGGAAGAGCACCGCGACGATCCACATCAGCGGGTGGACGGCCCCGGCCCTGCCGCGCACCACCTTGAGCAGGACGTAGCCGACGAAGCCGACGCCGATGCCGGCGGTGATCGAGTACGTGAACGGCATGACGACGATCGTGAGGAACGCCGGGATGGCGATCTCCAGGTCGTCCCAGTCGATGCCGGTGACCTGCTGCATCATCAGGAAGCCGACGATCACGAGCGCGGGGGTGGCCGCCTCGTGCGGGACCACCTCGACCAGCGGGGTGAAGAAGGTCGCCAGCAGGAAGAGCACGCCGGTGACCACCGAGGCCAGTCCGGTGCGCGCGCCCTCCCCGACGCCCGCGGTGGACTCGATGTAGGAGGTGTTGCTGCTGATGCCCGCGGCACCGCCGGCCGCGGCGGCGATGGAGTCGACGACGAGGATCGCGCGGGTGTTGGGCGGGTTGCCGTCCTCGTCGAGCAGACCGGCCTCGGCACCCACCGCGACCATCGTGCCCATCGTGTCGAAGAAGTCGGCGAGCATGAGGGTGAAGACGAGCAGGACGACGGCGGTGACCCCGATCGAGGTGAACGAGCCCAGCAGGTCGAAGTGGCCGAGCAGGCCGAAGTCGGGCACGCGCACGATCGAGTCGGGCAGCGAGGGGGCGTTCAGGCCCCAGCCGGTCGGGTTGGCGCCGTCGGGCGTCTGCGGGCCGACCTTGGCGAACGCCTCCACGATCACTGCCAGCACGGTGGCGGTGATGATCCCGTAGAGGATCGCGCCCTGGACGCGCAGGGTGAGCAGGGCGGCGATCAGGAACAGCCCGACGACGAAGACCAGCATCGGCCAGCCGGCGAGGAAGCCGCCGACGCCGAGCTCGACCGGGACCGGACCGCCGGCCGGCTTGCGCACGATGCCCGCGTCGACGAGGCCGACGAGGGTGATGAACAGGCCGATGCCCACGCTGATCGCCGTCTTCAGCTGGGCGGGGATGGCCCTGAAGACCGCCTCCCGGAAGCCGGTGAGCACCAGCACGAGGATGATGAGGCCCTCGAGGACGACCAGTCCCATGGCGTCGGCCCAGGTCATGCCGTCGAGGCTGGCCACCCCGTAGGCGACGAAGGCGTTCAGTCCCAGGCCGGTGGCCAGGGCGAGCGGGTAGTTGGCCACCGCGCCCATCAGGATCGTCATCACGCCGGCGACGAGCGCCGTGCAGGCGGCGATGACGCCGAGGTCGCCGCCGGCGAGCAGCTCGCCGGTGCCGTCCGGGACGGTCCCGATGATGAGCGGGTTGAGGACGACGATGTAGGCCATCGTGAAGAACGTGGCCAGACCACCGCGGATCTCGCGGCCGAGCGTCGAGCCACGCTGCGAGATCTTGAAGTAGCGGTCGAGCGCAGAGTCGCTGCGGGAGGGGGCGGTGACTGACATGCGCGCTAGCGTAGTGGGATGACCGACCCCGCCGCCCCGCGCCGCCCGGCGAGTCCTGACGACGTCGAGGTGCCCGACCCCGGGGTGCGCACGACCACGCTCGTGCTGTGGGGGACCCTCGCCTGGCTGGCGGTGCTCGTGGTGCTGCTGCTGGCTCCCCCGCTGCGCGCCGGCGACCGCTCGTGGTGGGTGTGGGTGCCGGTCGCCGGGGCGGTCGGGGGCGTGCTCGGCTACGGCTACCTGCGCCGGGGTCGGGGCAACGCGCGGTTCGCCGACTGACCCCGTCGCCCAGCCGGCTCCGGGCCTCAGGAGGTGTGCGTCAGCGCTCCATGAACTCGATCTCGGCCTGGTCGTCCAGGACCGGGGGGTCCACCCGCTCCGGGGGACGGCGCTCGACGTCGATCTCGCTGTGCGCCCCGCAGCCGAAGCCCAGGGCGACGACCGAGCCGTCGGCAGGCGACCAGGGGTTGGCGCACACCCCGAAGACCGAGCGCAGCGCGCCGGCCATCGGGATGAAGAAGCCGCAGGTCGAGCAGGGCGCGGGAGCCTTGCGTGCGGTCTCGCTGGCCGGTCCGTGCTCGCCGTCGAACCAGCGGGTCGCGGCGGCCTCGCGGCCCTCGGCGGAGAGCACGCGCGGGCGTCCGAGGCCCAGCTCCCAGAGGGCGACCTGGTCGACGTCCTCCTCCCCGGTGGCCTCGGCGCCCGGCTCGAGGAAGGGGTCCTCCTCGACGTAGGGGGTGCGGTCGTCGGCGCCGATGTCGCCGGGCGCGAGCCGCTCGGCGTAGGGCACCCAGTCCGGGGAGAGCAGCGCGCCCTCGCCGGGGAGCAGGTGCACCTCGCTGACCGTCGCGGTGCGGGCGCGGGGGACGCGGGAGAGCGTGACTGCCCAGCGCCAGCCCGGGTAGGCGCCGGCGGTGCAGGCGAAGCTGTGGGTGGCGACGCGGTCGTCCTCCATGACCACCCCGAGGTGGTCGCCGACGGTGCCGGGCTCGGCGATCTCCGCAGCGGCCGCGCGGGCCACCTCCACGGCGGAGGTCAGGACGTTGTCGGGCTTGGGCGCGGCCATGCTCAGCTGCCCGCCTCGAACTGGTCGGCCACCGCGCGCAGGGCCTTGGCCATCGCCGCGCCCTGGCGGCGCTCGGGGTAGTGCCCCTTGCGCAGCGAGGTGGAGGCGCCGTCGAGCAGCGCGATGAGGTCCTCGAGCACGACGACCATGTCCTCGGCCGGCTTGCGGTCGCGCAGGGTCAGCCCGCGCTCCACCGACGGGGCCGGCTCGAGCAGCCGCACGTGCAGCGCCTGGTCGCCACGACGGCCCGCGGCGATGTCGAACTCCACCCGCGTCCCGCGCTTGAGCGCGCCGACGCCCTCGGGCAGCGCCGAGCGCGGGACGTAGACGTCCTGTCCCTCGTCGCTGGACAGGAAGCCGAAGCCCTTGTCCTCGTCGTAGAACCTGACCTTGCCGGTCGGCACGGGGGCACCTCGCGTGGTGATGGGGGGTGGGAAAAACGTGCTCCCCGCAGGATATCGCCCCGCCGGGACGCTACCTAACGCGTTCTTCCCGAGGCGGGGGCACGCTCCGCCCGACCGCTTCTGCGCGGCGGGCGGACTCAGGCGGCCAGCGCCACCTCCCGGGCGTCGGCGGCTGTCGTCCCGGCGGCGACGAGCGCGGCATACCGGCCGTCCAGCTCGAGCAGCTCCTCGTGGCTGCCCTTCTCCACGATGCGGCCCTGCTCGAGGACGACGACGAGGTCCGCGTTGCGCACGGTGGACAGCCGGTGGGCGATGGTCAGGACGGTGCGGTCCCGGCCGACCCGGTCCAGGGCCTCCTGGATGGCAGCCTCGGTGCGGGTGTCCAGCGCGCTGGTGGCCTCGTCGAGGACGAGCACGAGCGGATCGCGCAGGAGTGTGCGGGCCAGGGCCAGCCGTTGCTGCTCCCCGCCGGAGAAGCGGTGTCCACGTGCGCCGACGACGGTGTCGTAGCCGTCCGGCAGCGAGGCGATGAGCTCGTGGATCTGGGCGTCGCGGGCCGCCTGCTCGATCTGGGCCTCGGTCGCGTCCGGGTTGGCGAAGCGCAGGTTCTCCCGAATCGTGGCGTGCAGCAGGTAGGTCTCCTGGGAGACCACCCCGACCACGGCCGCGCGCTCCGGTGCGGGCAGGTCGCGCAGGTCGATGCCGTCGAGGGTCACGCGGCCCCGGGTCGGGTCGTCGAGGCGGGTGAGCAGCGAGGCCAGGGTCGACTTGCCGGAACCGGTGTGGCCGACGAGGGCGACGGTGGCACCCGCGGGGACGGTCAGGTCGACGCCGCTGAGCGCGTCGCTGTCACCGCCGGGGTGGCGGTAGCTCACGCCCTCCAGCCGCAGCTCGCCGCGCGCCGCCGCCGGGTCGAGGTGACGCGCCGTCGCGGGGTCGGGCTCGGCGACCTCGACGGGCAGGTCGAGGTACTCGAAGATCCGGCTGAACAGCGCCATCGACGCCGTCACCGAGACGCCGACCGAGAGCAGCCCCATGACCGGCCGGAAGATGCCGGCCTGGAGGGCGGTGAACGCCATCAGGGTGCCGATCGAGATGCCGGCGCCGGTGACCGGCAGCCCGGCGACCAGGTAGAGCGCCGCGGGGACGACCGCGAAGACGATGCCCATCGTCGCCTGCCGCCAGCGGCCGGCGATCTGCGCGGCGACCTCGAGGTCGAGCAGCCCCTCGCTGGAGCCGTGGAAGCGGTCGGCCAGCTGCTCCCCCGCACCGAGCGTCTTGCTCAGCCGGGCGCCGCTGACCGACAGCGACTCCTCGACCTGCCCGTGCAGTCCGGCGAGCGCCTTCTGCCGCTTGTCGGTCGCGTCGCGGCGCAGGCGGGCCACGGACCTGGTCACGATCACGGCCGGCGGGATGACGACGAGGGAGAGCAGCGCCAGGGTCGGGCTCATCGCGACCATCGCGACGAGGGTGCCGATGACGGTGGCGACGTTCCCGGCGAGCGAGGTCGCGGTCGAGGTGACCACTCCCTGGAGCCCGGAGACGTCGTGGGTCAGGCGTGACTGCACCTCGCCGGAGCGGGTGCGGGTGAAGAAGGAGAGCGGCTGGCGCTGCAGGTGGGTGAACAGCGCCGTGCGCAGCTCGTGCATGATCCGCTGGCCCATGGCGGTGCTCAGCCAGGTCTGCAGGACGCCCAGCACCGCGCCGACGACGGCCGCGCCGACCATGGCGCCGACCAGGATCAGCAGCAGGCGCACGTCCTGCTGGGGGATCGCCACGTCGACGATCTCGCGGACCAGGAACGGGCTGACCAGCCCGAGGGCCGAGCTGGTGATGATGAGCGCGAGCACCGCGGTGATGGTCCAGCGGTGCGAGGCGAAGAGGGCCAGGACCCGGCTGCCGCTCACCGGGTGGGCCGCGAGCTGGGCGGTGTCCCTGGGGTCGCGGCGGGCGCCGGCGGAGCCGCGTCCACGTCCCCCGTGGCCGGGGGTCGGTGTCGAGAAGTCGTCCAAGCGCTTCTCCTCTCGTCTGGAGCCGGCCGTCTGGAGCCGGCCCGGAAGTCTGTGCCACCTCCCTCAACTACTGAGGTTGCCTCTTTATTTCCGACCCTCGCTACGATGCCGGTATGACGTCCGCGCCCCGCCCTCCGGCCGGCGCCCCCTCGGCCCACGTCGCAGACCTGTCCGAGGTGGACCTGCTCATGCGTCTGGCCCGCCGCTGGAGGTCGGTCGGGACGGCCGGGACCGGCCACGGGCTGTCGCCGCACCAGGAACGCGGCCTGCTGGCTCTCGCCCGGCTCGCGCGCCGCACGCAGCAGGACGGCTCCGCCGAGCACTCCCGGCACGGGGAGCGCCTCCCCAGCCCCGGCGTCCGCATCTCGCACCTGGCCGACCATCTGGGCATCGCTCCCCGCTCGGCGACCGAGGTCGCCGACGCCCTCGAGTCGGCCCGGCTGCTGACCCGCTCCCCAGACCCGACCGACCGTCGCGCCGTGCTCCTCAGGCTCACCGACGAGGGGTGGCGCGCCGTCGCAGCAGCACGGGACCGGCGTCGGGCGGCCGCCGACGAGGCAGTGGCGGCCCTCGCCCCCGCCGACCGGGCCGAGCTGCGCCGCCTGCTGGAGACGCTCCTGCAGACCTGACGTATCCAGCCCCGGGCGAGCCGCTCCATACGGTGACCAGCACGGTCCACGACGAAGAGGGAGATCACCGTGTCCGAGAACCTCACCCACCCGCTCCTCGCAGCGCTCACCGAGGCACTGACCCGCACCGCCGGACTGCTCCGCGTCCCGGTCGAAGGCGTGCGCGTCCTCGGCGTGGAGGCCGCGCAGTGGCCCGACGGTTGCCTGGGCCTGCCGGAGGACGGCGAGGCCTGCGCCGAGGCCGTCACCCCCGGCTACCTGATCCGGCTGCACGACGGCTTCACCTGGCGCGCCGACGAGCACGGCAACGTGCGGCGGATGCGCCGGCCCGAGCCGTACCCGGACACGGAGGTGCGCCTGCACTACAGCGTCCAGGGGGGCATCGGCGGCGGCTACACCGCCTACGAGACCGACAGCTGGCGGCTGTCCGAGCAGGAGGAGGCCGAGCTGCTCGACCTGATCGATGCGGCCGACTTCTTCGACGTGGACACGCCGATGCCGACCCACACCGTCTACGACGGGATCACCACGCGGCTGTGGATCGCCCGTGGTCGGCGCGCGCACGAGGTCCTCCGCGGGAACGGTATCGAGGTCCAGGACACCGAGGCGTTCCACGCGCTGATGGCCTGGGCCGCCGAGCGCACTCCGCCGATGTTCCCCCGCGGCGTGATGGACCTCGACGGCGAGACGGCCGGCACGCCCTGACCGGACCCTCCTGGACTGGCCGCAGAAGCAGACCTCACCGTCGCCGTGGTTCAGGTCACAGGAGCGCGTGCGCGCGGGTGAGGCGCTGGCGCCACCACGCCTCGCGCTCCGCGCTGCTCCGGTATGCCGTGAGGCGGCCGGGGTCCACCGCCTGCCGGGCGGCGTCGGCCCGGTCCGTCGTCAGCGTGCCGGCCAGCGGGAGGAGGGGGTCCGGCACGACGTCGGCGGCGAGGAGGGCGGCGGTCCCCAGGCCGCAGTCGTGGTCGAGCTGCGGGAGCGCGGCGGCCAGGCGGACACCGGCGGCGAGCCCGACCGAGGTGTCCAGGGCAGAGGACACGACGGCCGGCAGCCCGCAGGCATCGACGATCTCCAGGGCGCGCGCGACGCCGCCGAGCGGGGCGACCTTGACCACGACGAGGTCGGCGGCGTGCTCGCGGGCGACGCGGAGCGGGTCCTCGGCCCGGCGGATCGACTCGTCGGCGGCGACGGGGACGTCGACACCGGCCCGGGCGAGGCGGACCCGGAGCTCGGCGAGCTCCTCGACGGCCGTGCAGGGCTGCTCGGCGTACTCGAGGTGGAGCGGGGCGAGCGCGGTCAGCGCCTCGACGGCCTCGTCGACCGACCAGGCGCCGTTGGCGTCCACGCGGATGCGAGCCAGCGGCCCCAGGACGCGGCGGACCTCGGTGACGCGGGCGACGTCGTCGGCCAGCACCTGGCCCTTCTCGGCGACCTTGACCTTGGCGGTGCGGCGGGCGGGGTCCGCAGCGAGGTCGTAGCGGGCCAGCACGCTCTCCACCCGGGCGGCCGCGAGCGCGGGGACGGTGGCGTTCACCCCGACCTCGGCGCGCACCGGCGGCGGGACCTCCCCCCACCCGAGCTCCACCGCGGCGGCGAGCCAGCGCGCGGCGTCGCGATCGTCATACTCAGGGAACGGCGCCCACTCCGCCCACCCGCGCGGGCCCTGGATGAGGACCGCCTCCCGCTCGGTCACCCCGCGGAAGCGCAGCCGCATCGGCAGGGTGACGACGTGGGCGGCGGCGAGCAGGTCGGACAGGTGGGGGCGCAGCGGGGACGGGGGCACGTCTGGAGCGTAGGACCTCCGCCGACCACCCTGCCTGGTGCCCGGCATCAATCTGTGGCCACCTGGGGGTCCACCGCAGTCGGGCGATCTCGACCAGGGCCGCGACCGTGTAGCGGCACCACGCTGGGCAACGGCGCGGAGCCGCTCGGGCACGCTCGCGGACACCTCCGGTCCGCAGCGAGGCCCGGGGGGGGCTGCGCCCGGCTCCGCCCCCGGGCAGGCTGGACCCATGGCACTCAAGTGGTACACGGTCGTCGTCGACTCCAAGGCCCCCCAGGCGCAGGCGCGCTGGTGGGCGGAGGTGCTCGGCTGGGTCAGCGTCTACGACACGCCCGACGAGGCGGTCATCGTCCCGAAGCAGGCCCTCGACGAGCACGAGGCCGGCCCGGCCGCCACGCTCGAGGACTGGATGCGCCGCGGGCAGGGCCTGGTCTTCGTCCCTGTCCCCGAGGACAAGACCGTCAAGAACCGCCTGCACATCGACCTCGCGCCGCACACCTCCCAGGACCGCGACGCCGAGATCCAGCGGCTGCTGGGCATGGGCGCCTCGCGGGTCGACGTGGGTCAGGACGAGTCCGAGGTCACCTGGACGGTGCTCGCCGACCCCGAGGGGAACGAGTTCTGCGTGCTGTCCAGCCGCGACCGCTGACCTCAGCCGCCCTCGCCGGTCACCTCCCGCACGTGCTCGGCGAACCCCGGCAGCGTGAACTCCAGCTGCCCGTGGCCGGCGCGGGCGATGATGCCCTTGTTGATCAGGCTGGCGCGGGTCTGGCTGATCGAGCTGGTCGGCACGCCGAGCGCCGCGGCCACGGTCGCGCGCGGCACCGACGGGACGCCCGCCGCCGCCATCGCCGTGAGGAACGCCTGCTCCCCGGCCGTCGCCGCGTCCCACCGGCCCTGGAAGAGGGTCCGCAGCCTCGCCTGCGCGACCTGCCACCCCTCCTCGGTATGCGGTGCCCTGATCTCCTCCCCACGGGACGGCTGCGCGACGTCCCAGGCCGCGGCCCCCACGAGCTGGAGCAGGTAGGGGTATCCGTTGGCGTAGCTCTCGGCCAGGCCCAGGCCCGCGGCCGACCAGCGGACCTCGGCGTCCGCGGCCGGCTCCACCAGGGCCCGCGCGGAGGCACCGGCGTCGAGCGCCGGCAGCTCGGCATACTCCCACCGCTCGGCGAAGGTGGCCGCCGAGGTGAGGTGTCCGGGCGTGGACGGCAGGCCGGCGCCGAGGACCACGAGCGGGTTGAGGTCGCGCTCGTGGGCGAGCGCCTGCAGGGCGTTGAGCAGGACGCCGGTCTCACCCAGGGCGGGCGCGTGCAGCTCGTCGAGGCACAGGAGCAGCCCCGCCCCGCCACGCCCGCGCACGGTCCGCGACGCCGAACGCAGCAGGTCCTGGGTGGCCAGCACCCTGCCCGGCGAGGTCTCGTCCTCCTTGCGCCGGACCCACTCGCTGCTCGCCCTCAGCCCGTGCCCTCCGACCTCCAGGCGCAGCGACTCCCAGCGGGGCAGGGCCGTGCCGGGGGTGATGTCGACCTGGTCGAGCCCGCGCTCCACCGCGGAGACGAGGTCGGCGAGGACGGGCTGGCCCTTGACGCACGGTAGCCACGCGACGGCATACCCCTTGGGCAGCGCGAGATCCTCGGCGGAGCGCAGGAGCGAGGTCTTGCCCAGCCCGCGCGGGGCGACGAAGGCGAGCGGTGCCCCTGCCGGCCCACCGTCGGCGACGCGGTCGAGGACCACCTCGATGCGGGCGAGCTCGTTGTCGCGGCCGGCGAGGAAGCGCGGGATGTCGCCCGGTGCGTAGGGGTTGGGCTCGGCCACCGATACCTCTTTCGGATACTTCTGGATAGGTATCCAAACCTATCCGGACTCTCTACTAGTGTGTGCGGCGTGACCGACACACCCCAGACGCAGGGCCCGTTCGACCCGACGCAGTGGCAGGAGGTCGCCGGCTTCGAGGGCCTGGTCGACATCACCTACCACCGGCACGTCGAGCTGGGCTGCGTGCGCATCGCCTTCGACCGGCCCGAGGTCCGCAACGCCTTCCGCCCCGGGACCGTCGACGAGCTCTACCGCACCCTCGACCACGCCCGGATGACCCCCGACGTCGGCGTCGTCCTGCTCACCGGCAACGGCCCCTCCCTCAAGGACGGCGGCTGGGCGTTCTGCTCCGGAGGCGACCAGCGGATCCGGGGGCGCAGCGGCTACCAGTACGCCGCAGACGGCACCGGCGACGACACCGCGGCCGGGGTCGACGAGGCACGGGTCAGGGCCGAGGGCGGGCGGCTGCACATCCTGGAGGTCCAGCGCCTCATCCGCACGATGCCCAAGGTCGTCATCGCCGTGGTCAACGGCTGGGCGGCCGGCGGCGGGCACAGCCTGCACGTCGTCTGCGACCTGACGATCGCCTCGCGCGAGCACGCGCGTTTCAAGCAGACCGACGCCGACGTGGGCAGCTTCGACGCCGGCTACGGCTCGGCCTACCTCGCCAAGCAGGTCGGGCAGAAGTTCGCCCGCGAGATCTTCTTCCTCGGCCGCGCCTACGACGCCGAGGCGATGCACCGGATGGGCGCGGTCAACCTCGTGGCCGACCACGCCGAGCTGGAGACGGAGTCGATCCAGGTCGCCCGCGAGATCCTCGGCAAGAGCCCGACCGCGCAGCGGATGCTCAAGTTCGCCTTCAACCTCGCCGACGACGGACTGATGGGCCAGCAGGTGTTCGCCGGGGAGGCGACGCGGCTGGCCTACATGACCGACGAGGCGGTCGAGGGCAAGGAGGCGTTCCTGGAGAAGCGCTCCCCCGACTGGAGCCCGTTCCCCTGGTACTTCTGACCTCTTCGTGGTCCCGGCCGTCCGCACCCGACGTGCGACACTGGGGCGACGACGCGCACCTGAGGCAAGGGGAGGACACCATGCGACGCGCCCTGACGACCGCCCTCGCGGTCAGCGCCCTCGTGCTGGCCGGGTGCTCCGGCGACGAGGACCCCGGGACCACGCCGAGCACCGCGCCCGGCGACGCACCGGCGAGCACCGGCGCCCCCGCCCCGACCGCCCCGACGGACGCGGTCGAGGAGACCTCCGACGAGACGTCGAGCACCGCGGACCCCGACGCCGGGGGCGAGGTCGAGGGTGGCGAGGAGGGCCAGGCGGCGGCCGACGTCGCCAAGGAGTTCCTCCTGGCGATGGTCGACGCGGACCCGCGGGCCTGCGACTACCTCCTGTCCTTCACCGACATCGAGCGCCCGATGACCGCGGTCAAGGCCGACCACGAGATGTGCGTCGAGCTGCTGCCCGAGGTGCTCAAGGCCGAGACCGAGGCGCAGGGCCTGGACCCCGCGGCGGCCGCCGCGCTGCAGGGCCTGCAGATCACCGGCGCCGACGTCGACGGCGACACCGCGGTCGTCGACGGCGACAACTACGCCGAGGAGTTCGCCGAGCCGATGGGCCGGACGACGATCACGCTGAAGCAGATCGACGGCGAGTGGTACGTCGACCTCGACAACTCCTTCGCCGCCCCGACCGAGCAGTGAGCGGCGTTGGCGACCTCGCGGTCCCGCCCGGCGCCACCTGGGACGACCTGGCCCCAGACCTGCGCGGGCTCCTGGACGCCTCGCCGCACGCCCCCCGCGCGGTGACCCTCGCCACCTCGGGCTCCTCCGGCACCCCCAAGCGCGTCCGCCTGCCCGGCGCCGCGCTGCGCGCCTCCGGCGAGGCCACCGCCGCGCTCCTCGGCGGCCACGGCCGCTGGGTGCTCGCGCTGCCCACCCACCACGTCGCCGGCCTGCAGGTCCTCGCCCGTTCGGCGCTGGCCGGCACCGACCCGGTGGCGCTCGAGCCTGGCGCACCCTTCACCGCCGAGGCGTTCGCCCGCGCTGTCGACCGGCTCGGTACCCCGTCCACGTCGGCGCCGCTGCGGCTCGTCTCGCTCGTGCCCACCCAGCTCGCCCGTCTCCTCGACCACGCCGCGGGCACCCGGGCGCTGCAGGAGATCGACGCGGTCCTGCTCGGCGGGGCGGCGGCGGACGCCGGCCTGCTCGGGCGCGCGCGCGAGGCCGGCGCGCGCGTCGTCACCACCTACGGGATGAGCGAGACCAGCGGCGGCTGCGTCTACGACGGGGCCCCGCTGCGCGACGTCCGGGTGCGGGTCGAGGAGGACGGTCGGGTCAGCCTCGGCGGGCCGGTCCTCGCCGAGGGCTACGCCGACCGGCCGGACCTCACCGCCGAGCGTTTCCGCACCGACGCGGACGGGACCCGCTGGTTCCGCACCGACGACCGCGGGGTATGGCGCGCAGGTCGCCTCACCGTCCTCGGCCGCCTCGACGACGTCATCGTCACCGGCGGTCACAAGGTGGAGCCCCGCGACGTCGAGACCGCGCTGCGCCGGCTGCCGGGGGTGAGCGACGCGCTCGTCGTCGGCGTCGCCGACCCGGAGTGGGGTCATCGGGTCGCCGCGCTCCTCGTCCCGTCCGGGCAGCCGCTGCCCACGGACCGGCTGCGGCGCTCCCTCTCGCCCGGACTGCCCCGGCACGCGGTGCCCCGGCAGGTGGTCTGGCGCGACTCCCTACCCCTGCTGGAGTCGGGCAAGCCCGACCGGGCCGCCGCCCGCGAGCTGCTCGGGGAGGGCTGAGGGCACGACCACCCAGGTCGCGGTGGCAGAATGGGGGGTCAGTCCCCACAACCAGGAGGAGAGGCTCGTGCCACGCGTGCTCGCCGCGGTCGCGGTGCTCGCCTTCACGATCTACTGCGTCGTCGACGCGGTGCAGACCGAGGATGAGCAGGTGCGCGGCGTCCCCAAGCTGCTCTGGCTGGTGATGATCCTGCTCTTCCCGCTGGTGGGAGGCGCGGCCTGGCTCGTCGCGGGCCGGCCGACCAGCATCCTGGAGACCCTCCTCGGCCCGCGCGGCGGGGGCGGGCCGCAGGGCCCGGTCGGCCCCGACGACGACCCGGACTTCCTCAAGCGCCTGTAAAGGACCCCCTACGTGGCAACCCTCGCCCAGTGGACCGAGGGGGCGCGCCCCCGCACGCTCCCGGCCGCCGTCGCCCCCGTCCTGGTGGGGACGGCTTCCGCGCACGCCCTCGGCAGCTCCGACCTCGCCCTGGCCCTGCTCGCGCTGCTCGTGGCCCTCGGCCTCCAGGTCGGCGTCAACTTCGCCAACGACTACTCCGACGGGATCCGCGGCACCGACGAGGACCGGGTCGGACCGGTCCGGCTGGTCGGTCAGCGGCTCGCGGACCCGGGCACCGTCAAGGCGGCGGCCTTCGCGTGCTTCTTCGCGGCGTGCGTGCTGGGCCTGGCCCTGGTGGCCCTGTCCGAGACCTGGGCGCTCCTGCTCGTGGGCGCCACCGCGGTGTGGGCCGCCTGGAACTACACCGGCGGGTCGCGGCCCTACGGCTACCGGGGGCTGGGCGAGGTCATGGTCTTCCTCTTCTTCGGGCTGTTCGCGGTGCTCGGCACCACCTGGACCCAGGCGCACCGACTCGACCTCGCCTCCGTCGCCGGCGCCGTCGGCTGCGGCGCGCTGGCCTGCGCGATCCTGGTGACCAACAACCTGCGCGACCTCGAGGGCGACAGGGCAGCCGGCAAGCGCACCCTGGCCGTGCGGCTCGGCTTCGCCCGCACCAGGGAGCTCTACACCTGGCTGGTCGTCGGGGCGTTCGTCATGGTGCTCGTCGCGGCCGTGGCCCACCCCACCGCGCTCGTCGGTCTGCTCGCCGCTCCGCTGGCGCTGGGCCCGCTGCGCGTCGTGCGCAGCGACGCGGTCGGCCGGGAGCTGCTGCCGGCGCTGGCCCGGACCGGCGTCCTCCAGCTGGGCTACGCGGTCGCGCTGACGATCGGGCTGGCGCTCGCGCCGCTCGTGGGCTGAGCGTCGAGGCCCGGCCCGGCGCTCAGACCCGCTGACCACCGACCGCCGACGCAACCGGGGCGAGTGCAGGGGTTCGGTCGGCTCCCCGCGCTCACCGCCGACGCAACCGGGGCGAGTGCAGGGGTTCGGTCGACACCCCGCGCTGACCGCCGACGCAACCGGGGCGAGTGCAGGGGTTCGGTCGACCGCCCGACGCCCCGGCCCCGCTCAGGCCCGCCCGTCCGCCTCGGCGTCCTCGTCCTCCTCGGCCGAGTGGTCCAGCCCGCTCTCCCGGCGCTTGCGCGTGACGCGACCACCCACCCGCCGCTCGATGCCGGAGGCGATCGCCTCACGGTCCCGGGCGAGCAGGAAGTAGGAGACCACCATCGAGGCCAGCGCGGCGACCACGGCCGCGGGCAACAGGTCCATCTTGAGCAGCAGCAGCAGCGCGAAGAAGAAGGCGAAGACCATCACCCTCATCACGGAGTAGCGGAAGGCGACCACTACGCCACCCCGGAGTAGCTGTGCAGGCCGGTGATGAGCAGGTTGACCACCGTGTAGTTGAGGATGATGCAGACGAAGCCGGCGATCGCCACCCACGTCGAGCGGCGCGCCGACCAACCGGTGGTCGCGCGGGCGTGCAGGTAGGCGGCGTACACGACCCAGATCACGAAGGTCCAGGTCTCCTTGGGGTCCCAGCCCCAGTAGCGGCCCCACGCCTGCTCGGCCCAGATCGCGCCGGACATCAGCGCGAAGGTCCACAGCGGGAAGGCGAAGATGTGGATCCCGTAGGTCATCCGCTCCAGCGCCTGGCCGGTCGGCAGGGCGGCCAGCCACCCTCGCACGTCACCGCGGGACTCGGCCCGGTCCTTGAGCAGGTAGGCCGTGGCGAGCGCGGCACCGATGGTGAAGAGGCCGACGGACAGGGTGGCGACGGTCACGTGGATGACCAGCCAGATGTTGTCCAGGGCGGGCATCAGCTGGGACGCCTCGGTGTACCACCACAGCCGGGCGGCGCCCAGGATGACGAGCACGGGCAGCACGACGAAGGCGCCCAGCCACAGCCGGTCCTTGCGCAGGCTCCAGACGGAGTAGATCACCAGCGCGAACGCGGAGGCCATGAGCGAGAACTCGTACATGTTGCCCAGCGGGGCGCGCGAGACGGACAGCGCCCGCAGGGCGGTGCCGCCGACGACCGCGAAGGTCGCCAGCCAGGTCAGCTGCAGCCCGATCACGCCCCAGCGCCGCGAAGGAGCGGGGTCGCTCGCGGACCCTCCGGGCGTCGAGGGCGGGACGTCCGCCTCCCGGGCCGCCTCGGGCGACCCGGCGCCGGCACCCACCAGGACCCTGCTCTCCGCGCGGCTCTGGCGGGCGGTGCCGGTCAGCGCCAGGTGCAGCGAGAACGCCAGCATCGCCAGCGCCAGCACGATGATCGCGCCCCAGATCAGGTAGTCGGAGGCGGCTGCGAGGGTCGGGTCGGTCATCAGGTGTCGTCCTTGTCTGTCACCACGCGCCCGCCGGAGGCGGCCACGGTCCGTGCGAGAACCTGGTCGACGAGGTCGTCCAGGCCGGGGTCGGTGCCCTTGGGCAGTCCGGCGACGGTCACTCCAGTATGCAGCGCGGCGTCGCCCGGGTGCTCCTGGGCGCCGGAGGGGCCGGCCGGTGCCACGCGCACGAAGACCCGGCGGCGCCGCACGCCGAGCGTGAGCACGAGCCCGAGCAGCGCCAGACCGGCGAAGAGGAGGGCCGGGGTGCGCCCGGGGTCGTGCCGGACCAGCAGCCCGCCCCAGCGGATCACCGACTCCATCTCGATGGTGCCGCGGTCGTCGGGCAGCTCGAGCACGTCGCCCGGCTCGAGCAGGAGGCGCAGCGGCTCGCCGCCCTCCTGCTGCAGCTGGGTCATCGAATCCGTCTCGATCGAGAAGACCGACTGCGCCCGCCCCTCGGGGAACAGGTCTCCCTCGAAGGCGGTGAGCACCAGCGCGGGCGCGACCAGACCGGGGAAGGATGAGGTCGGGCCGAGTCCCTCGACGAACTCCAGGGTCGGCAGGAAGCCGCCGACAAAACCTAGGCCCGGCGAGGCCGCCGGGACCTTGATCACGCCCTGGGAGGAGTAGTTGTTGTCCTGCGGCAGGAAGGTCACCGCGTCGCTGAAGAGGATCTTGCCCCCGGCGTCCCGCACCGTGACCACCGGTGCGTAGCCGTTGCCGAGGAGGAAGACCGAGGTGCCGGCCACGTGCAGCGGCTTGTTGACGGCGAAGGCCCTCGTCTCCGGCGCGTCCGCGCCGCGCTGGACCGTGGCGTCCCCGGCGAAGACCCGCGGCTGGCCGAACTGGGCGCCCTGCGCCTCGTGCTCGAACTGCACGTCCAGGTCGTCCAGTCGCAGCGAGAACACCGGCAGGTCGTCCGGGTTCACGAGCGGGCCGAGGTTGAGCGTGTCGAAGCTGGCCGCGCCCGTGGTGAAGGTCTCCCCCTCCTTGAGGATGATCTCGCCGCGCCAGCCGAAGAGGTGGCCCACCGCCACCGAGACGATCACCCCGAGGATCGCCAGGTGGAAGAGCAGGTTGCCGGTCTCCTTCAGGTAGCCCTTCTCGGCGGAGACGACCAGCGCCCCCTCCTCCTCGGCCCGGACCCGGTAGCGGCGCCGGACCAGCTCGGCCCGGGCTGCGGCCACCACGTCCCCCGCCGGGGCGTCGAGCACGGCCTCGGCGCGCGAGGGCATCCTCGTCAGCCGGGACGGCGTGCGGGGCGGCTGGGCGCGCATCGCCTGCAGGTGCAGGCGCAGCCGCGGCAGCACGCAGCCGACCAGGCTGATCATCAGCAGCAGGTAGATCGAGGCGAACCACGGCGAGGCGTAGACGTCGAACATACCGACCCGGTCCAGCCACGGCCCGGCGTCCGGGTGCTCCTCCAGGTAGGTGCGCACCCGGGAGGGGTCCACGCCGCGCTGGGGGAAGATCGAGCCGGGGATCGCGGCGACCGCGAGCAGGAGCAGCAGCGCCAGCGCGGTGCGCATGCTGGTCAGCTGCCGCCACGTCCAGCGCAGCCAGCCCACGAGACCGATCGCGCCCTTGCCGCCACCGCCGCCACGACCACCGAGCTTGGTGCGGTCCTTGGGGTAGTCCGGCTCGATCCGGGCGGGAGTCTCCGTGGCCATGTCAGATCACCGTCGTGAAGGAGCTGGTCAGGCGGGACTGGATCCACGCGGTCGCCTCGGCCCACACGCCCAGGACCATGAGCAGGCCGAGGACGACGAGCAGGCCGCCACCCACGCGCTGCACCACCAGGTAGTGGTCGCGCAGCCAGCGCGAGCCCCGGGAGACCCGTCCCACGCCCGCGGCCACGAGCACGAACGGCAGGCCCAGCCCCACGCAGTAGGCCACGGCAAGCACCAGCGCCCGCCCCACCGCGCCGTCACCGGGCAGGATCGAGGTGCCCAGCGTCTGGATCGCCGCGAGCGCCGGGCCGGTGCAGGCGGAGAAGCCCAGCCCGAACACGACCCCGAGCAGCGGTGCCCCGCCCAGCCCCGCGGCCGGCCGCCAGCGGACCGTCACGCCGCCCGTCGGCTGCAGGAGCATGACCAGACCGAGAGCGACCACGACTGCGCCGCCGAGCCGCAGCAGCAGCCCCTGGTGCTGCGCCAGGGCCAGCCCGAGGGAGGAGATGACCACGCTCATCGCGATGAAGACGGCGGAGAAGCCGGCCACGAACAGCAGGGTCCCGGTGACCACGCGCCACCGGCCCGCCCGGACGTCGGCGCGGCCGGGCGCGGGCGCCATACCCCCGACGTAGCCGAGGAAGCCCGGGACGAGCGGCAGCACGCAGGGGCTGGCGAAGGAGACCAGCCCGGCCAGCGCGGCGACGGCGACGGCCAGCAGGAGCGGGCCGGAGAGGACCAGCTCGCTCACCCGGTCTCCCCCTGGGCGAGCACGTCGTCGACGAGGCCGCGCAGCGTGGAGGCGTCGACGGGGCCGTTGACCCGCGCGGCGACCCGGCCCTGCTGGTCGAGCAGGATCGTGGAGGGGGTCGCGACAGCCAGGCTGCCCAGCTGAGCGCGGGTGCGCCCGCCGTCGTCCTGGAGGGAGGGGTAGGGCACGGCGTACTTGTCCTGGAAGGCCTGGGCGTTCTGCACCGAGTCGCGACTGTTGACGCCGATGAACCGCACCGGCTCCCCCGCCTCCTCGAGGGCAGCGGCGACCTCGACGAGCTCGGGCGTCTCCTCCACGCAGGGTCCGCACCAAGAGCCCCAGACGTTGATGACGACGACCTCGCCGACGTGGTCCGCCGAGCTCCAGGCCTCCTCGTCCAGGGTGGTGCCCGTCAGGGTGATCTGGGTCTGCCGCTGCTCGGGCGCGAGCGCCTCGACGGTCCCGTCGCCGGCGACGTAGCCCTTCTGGTCGCCCTGGCGCATCTGGTCGTTGATCGTAGAGCCCTGGTCGCTGCAGCCGGCGAGCAGCAGGGCGGCCGCGGTGGCGGCGACCAGGGGTATGCGGCGTGCCGGCGTCACCGGATCGTCCGCCCCGAGGCGCCGGTCACGTCGAGCGCCCCGACCAGCAGGTGGCGGGCCGGCTCGGCGTAGTCGATGCCCACCGGGTCGGTGCCGTGGAAGGTCACGCTGGTGACCGAGGCCAGGCTGCACTCGCGACGACGCGGGTGGTGCCAGAGCCGCGTGCGCTCCAGGGAGCGGCGCAGCGTCCAGACCGGGAGCTGGTGGCTGACCATGACCGCCTCGTGGCCCTCGGCCCGGGCACGGGCCACCTCGAGCGCCTCGGTCATCCGGGCCGCGATCTCGGCGTAGGGCTCGCCCCAGGAGGGGGTGAAGGGGTTGGTGTAGGCCTTCCAGTGCCGACGTCGCCACAGGGCACCCTCGCCCCGACCCACCTGCAGCCCCTGGAAGTGGTTGGCCGACTCGGTGAGCCGGTCGTCGACCGCGACGGAGAGCCGGTGCGCGGCCGCGATCGGCGCCGCGGTCTCCTGCGCCCGCTCCAGCGGGGAGGCGACGACGTAGGTGATGTCCTGCTCGGCCAGCGAGTCGGCGGCCGCCTGCGCCATCGCCCGACCCCGCTCGGAGAGGTGGTAGCCGGGCAGCTGGCCGTAGAGCACGCCGTCGGGGTTGTGCACCTCGCCGTGGCGCACGACGTGCACGACGGTCACGGGCGTCCCGTCGGGCAGGGTCCTGGCCTCGTGCGCGGGCGCCCCCCGGGGTCGCTCGCGGGCAGCGTCAGGCTCGCGGGCAGGGTCGGACATGGCCCGGATTCTCCCACGCGATCCTGAGACGGTCCTGACCACCTGCGCGACCCGCTCAGGCGATCTCGGCCGCCGACTCCTCGATCGCGCGGACGGTCGTCTCGACAGCGTCGTCACCGTGCGCCGCCGAGACGAACCACACCTCGTAGCAGCTCGGCGGCAGGTGGACGCCACGGCGCAGCATCGCGTGGAAGAACCGGCCGAACCGCTGCGCGTCCTGCTCCCGCGCGTCGTCATAGTCGCGGACCTCGCCCTCGCGGAAGAAGACGCTGAACATCGAGCCCACCCGCTGCACCCTGTGGGCGATGCCGTGCCGCCCGAAGGAGTCCCTCACCGCGGTCGTCAGCGCGTCGGCGACCTCCTCGAGCCGGGCGTAGACCTGCGGGGTGCAGGCCTGGAGCGTGGCCAGACCCGCGGCGGAGGCGACGGGGTTCCCGGACAGGGTGCCCGCCTGGTAGACCGGCCCCTCCGGGGCGAGCATCGCCATGACCTCGGCGCGGCCGCCGAAAGCCGCAGCCGGGAAGCCGCCGCCCATGACCTTGCCGAAGGTGAACAGGTCCGGCGCGCCGGAGGCCGGGACGCCCTCGAGGCCGAGCCAGCCGGCGGTCGAGGCCCGGAAGCCGGTCATCACCTCGTCGCTGACCAGCAGCGCACCGTGCTCGGCGGTGATCCGCCGCAGCCCCTCGGTGAAGCCGGGCGCCGGCGGGACGACGCCCATGTTGCCCGGCGCCGCCTCGGTGATGACCGCGGCGATCTGCTGGCCGCGCTCGGCGAACGCCTGCTCCACGGCCGCCAGGTCGTTGTAGGGCAGCACGATCGTCTCCCCCGCCGCGCTGGCCGGGACGCCCGGGCTGTCGGGCAGGCCGAAGGTCGCCACCCCCGAGCCGGCCGAGGCCAGGAGCGCGTCGACGTGCCCGTGGTAGCAGCCGGCGAACTTCACCACGGCCGAGCGTCCCGTGACGCCGCGCGCCAGGCGGATCGCGCTCATCGTCGCCTCGGTGCCCGAGTTGACCAGGCGCACCTGCTCCAGCGACGGGACCCGGCGCACGATCTCCTCGGCGAGCAGCACCTCGCGCCTGCTGGGCGTCCCGAAGGAGAAGCCGTCGGCCGCAGCCTGGCGGACCGCCCGCGCCACGTCCGGGTGCGCGTGCCCGAGGATCATCGGCCCCCACGAGCAGACCAGGTCGACGTAGCGCCGTCCGTCCGCGTCCCACATCCAGGGCCCCTCGCCGCGCACCATGAACCGCGGCGTCCCGCCCACGGAGCCGTAGGCCCGCACCGGGGAGTTCACCCCGCCGGGGATCACCTCACGGGCACGGCGCAGCAGCTCCTCGGAGGCGGGCGCGGTGTCGGGGTAGGGGGGGTTCGGTGCGTGGGTGCCCTCGGACGTCATGCGCCAAGCCTGACACGCTCACGCCCGGCTCCTGCGCGAGCGTCCGCCACCACGGCCAGGGTCGGTGTCCCGGGTGCCACCGGGTTTCCTCCTTCGGACATCGACGACTGTCGATGTACTCTGCTGGCGTGCCCCAGCCCACCGCCCCCGCGCGCGTGCACCTGTCGACGACGGACACGTACCTGCCCGTCTGGATCGGCGTGGCGATGGTCGCCGGGCTGCTCCTGGGGCGTCTCGTACCAGGCCTGGGCGAGGCGCTCGGCGCCGTGGAGGTCGACGGCGTCTCGCTGCCGATCGCGCTCGGCCTGCTCGTGATGATGTACCCCGTCCTGGCCAAGGTCCGCTACGACCGCCTCGACACCGTGGTCGGCGACCGACGGATGCTCCTCAGCTCCCTCGTCCTCAACTGGGTGGTCGGGCCCGCGGTGATGTTCGCGCTGGCCTGGGCCCTGCTGGCCGACCTGCCGGAGTACCGCACCGGCCTCATCATCGTCGGCCTCGCCCGCTGCATCGCGATGGTGATCATCTGGAACGACCTGGCCTGCGGCGACCGCGAGGCCGCCGCCGTGCTGGTCGCGATCAACTCGGTCTTCCAGGTGGTCGCCTTCGCCGGTCTCGGCTGGTTCTACCTCGCGGTGCTGCCGGGCTGGCTCGGCCTGGAGCAGGCCGCCCTCGACGTCTCCGCGTGGCAGATCGCCAAGTCGGTCCTGATCTTCCTCGGCGTCCCGCTGCTCGCCGGCTGGCTCTCCCGCGTCTGGGGCGAGCGGGCCAGGGGTCGCACCTGGTACGAGGAGCGCTTCCTGCCGGTGGTCGGGCCGTGGGCGCTGCGCGGACTGCTCTTCACGATCGTCATCCTCTTCGCCCTCCAGGGCGAGCAGATCACCTCCCGTCCGCTGGACGTGGTCCGCATCGCGGTGCCGCTACTCGTCTACTTCGCCCTCATGTGGGGCGTGGGCTACCTGCTCGGCAAGGGACTGGGTATGTCGTACGAGCGCACCACCACCCTCGCCTTCACCGCGGCCGGCAACAACTTCGAGCTGGCGATCGCCGTGGCCATCGCGACCTTCGGCGTCACCTCCGGCCAGGCCCTGGCCGGTGTCGTCGGCCCGCTCATCGAGGTGCCGGTCCTCGTCGGTCTCGTCTACGTCTCCCTCGCCCTGCGCGACCGTTTCCCCCACCAGGAGGCCGCCCGTGCCGATGCCTAGGCCCGCCGTCCTGCTCGTCGACGTCCACGACGCCGGCCGCTGCGATTGACGTGCACGTCAGTGGAGGGTGGTGGTCGCTGGAGCGACCACGACACTCACCCTTGCCGAGCAGGTGGCCCCGTCAGCTCCAGGAAGGCGCGCAGCCGCTCCACCGTCTCCGGACGGACCGTGTAGTGCACCCACCTCCCGCGCCGCTCCCGCTCCAGCAGTCCGGCGCGGCGCAGCTTGCCCGTGTGGAAGGAAAGGGTCGGTTGGGTGATCCCGAGGGCGTCAGGGAGATGGCACGCGCACGCGGTGCCGGACTGCGAACCTGCCAGGTACTGCAGCAGCCGCACCCTCGTCGGGTCCGCCAGCGCCCGGAAGAGCCCGGCCAGGTCCTCGGCCTGCTCGCGGGGCAGCAGCTCGGACTCCGAGCCCGCGCAGCACAGTTCCTCCTGCGGGCCTGCCGGGACAGGATGCGCGCGGACCTGGGTCATTCCGAGCAGGTTACGCCGCGCATCGACGACCGTCCATGTCGCAGACGGACGCCTCAGCGCACGTCGGCGGCCTGACCGCTGTTGCGGTTGGCTCGCACCACCCGGGCCATGAGCTCGCCGTAGCCGAGCAGCTCCTCGCGGCTCAGGTGGTCGAGCAGCGCGTGCCGGACGCTCTCCACGTGGACCGGCGCCAACGCCTCCACGGTGCATCGTCCCTCGTCGGTGAGGACGAGCAGCACCCCGCGCCCGTCCCCGGTGGCCCGGTCCCGCCGCACCCAGCCGCGCCGCTCCAGCCGCGTGGCGGTGTGGCTCACCCGGCTGCGGGACTGCACGACGAGATCGGCCAGCATCGCCATCCGCAGCCGTCGACCCGGTGCCTCGGAGAGCATCGAGAGCAGCTCGTACTCCCCGAACCCGACGTCGTGCGCCGCGAGGGCCTCCTCCATCGTCTGGCGCATCAGGTGCCAGGAGCGCAGGATGGCCCGCCAGGCCTGCTGTTCCTGCGGGTCCAGCCACCGCGTCGCCCCGTCCTCGCTCACGCCCGCTGCTCCGCGAGCAGGCGCGCGGCGTGCACGGCGTAGTAGGTGAGCACGACCTGGGCCCCGGCGCGCCGGACCGAGGTGAGGGTCTCCATCACCATCCGGTCCCGGTCGACCCACCCGCGCTGCGCGGCAGCCTCGATCATCGAGTACTCCCCGCTGACCTGGTAGGCCGCGACCGGCACGTCGGCGACCTCCACGACGTCGCTGAGCACGTCGAGGTAGGGTAGCGCCGGCTTGACCATGACCATGTCGGCGCCCTCGGCCAGGTCGAGCCGCAGCTCGCGCAGCGCCTCGGTCCGGTTCGCGGGGTCCTGCTGGTATGTCGTGCGGTCCCCGGTCAGCGTGGAGGCCACCGCCTCGCGGAACGGTCCGTAGCAGGCGGAGGCGTACTTGGCCGTGTAGGCCAGCACCGCGACGTCCTCGTGGCCGGCGGCGTCGAGAGCCTCGCGGACCACGCGCACCTGTCCGTCCATCATCCCGCTCGGCCCGACCACGTGCGCACCGGCGGCGGCCTGCGCGAGCGCCATCTCGGCATACCGCACGAGAGTGGCGTCGTTGTCGACCCGGCCGCGCCCGTCGAGCACGCCGCAGTGGCCGTGGTCGGTGAACTCGTCCAGGCACAGGTCGCTCATCAGGACCGTGCGCTGGCCCAGCTCCTCGCGCAGCAGCCGCAGCGCCCGGTTGAGGATTCCGTCGGGTTCGGTGCCGGCGGTGCCGGCTGCGTCCTTGTCCTCGTCACGGGGGACGCCGAAGACCATGATCCCGCCGACGCCGGCCTCGACCGCCTCGCTGGCCGCCGCGAGCAGACTGTCCGGCGTGTGCTGCACGACGCCCGGCATCGAGCCGATCGGCTGCGCCTCGGTGATGCCGTCACGGACGAAGACGGGCAGCACCAGGTCGGCGGGGTGCAGCCGCGTCTGCGCGACGAGCCGGCGGACCGCCGGGGTGGCGCGCAGCCGGCGGGGCCGCTCGTGCGGCACCGTGACGGTCGGCTCCCTCCCGGCCGTCCCGCTCACCTGCGGGACCTGGAGCGCCGCCCGGTCGTGCGCTGCTGGCTGGGGCGCAGCACCGGGCGACCCTCCGCGCGGACCGCCGCGGCCGCGGCACGGGCGTGCTGGGCCAGGGCGTCCACGAGCACGACCGCGTCCGGCTCCGGCGCCACGACGTCGACCCGCAGCCCGTGCTCCTCGGCGGTCTTGGCGGTGGCGGGGCCGATGCAGGCCACGACCGTGGTCGGGTGCGGCTTGCCCGCGATACCGACGAGGTTGCGCACCGTGGAGGAGGAGGTGAAGCACACCGCGTCGAAGGCGCCGCCCTTGATCGCCTCGCGCACCGGCGCGGCCGGCGGGGCCGCACGCACGGTCCGGTAGGCCGTGACGTCGTCGACCTCCCAGCCGCCCTCCTGCAGACCGGCCACGAGGGTGTCGGTCGCGATGTCCGCGCGGGGCAGGAAGACCCGGTTGATCGGGTCGAGCACCTCGTCGTACTGCGGCCATGCCTGCAGCAGGCCCCGGGCCGACTGCTCGCCCTCGGGGACGAGGTCGGGCTCCAGGCCCCAGTCGCGCAGGGCGGCGGCGGTCACCCCGCCCACGGCGGCGAGCTTGAGCCCGGAGAGGGCGCGAGCGTCCAGTCCGAGGGCCTCGAACTTCTCGCGCACCGCCCGCACCGCGTTGACCGAGGTGAAGCCCACCCACTCGTAGCGGCCGGTCACCATGCCGCCGATCGCGCGGTCCATCTGCTGCGGCGTGCGCGGGGGCTCGACGCTGATCGTCGGAACCACCGACGAGGTCGCGCCGTAGGAGGCGATGCGGTCGGTCATCGGCCCGGACTGCTCCTTGGTCCGCGGCACGAGGATCGACCAGCCGAAGAGCGGCTTGGTCTCGTACCAGGACAGCTCGGCGCGCAGCTCGACCTGGTGCCCGACGACCGCCACCGACGCGTCCGGGCAGGTGGCCCGGCCGGCCGCGAGGACCGCGATCGCGTCCTCGAGGGTGGTCACGTCGGTCGCCTGCGTGGTCGTGGTGCCGTGCTCGGTCAGGGCGACGGGCGTCTGCGGGTCGCGGCCGGCGGCGGCCAGGCCGCGCAGCGCCTCCAGCAGCGGGCGGCCGGTGCCCAGCACGACGACGGTGATGTCGTCGCGTGCGGACAGCGCCCAGTCGACCTGCGGGTCGTCGGCGGAGACCATGTGCAGGGAGCCGCTGCGCTCGTGCGCGGTGAGGGGCACGCCGGCGTAGGCGGGGACCGACCACGCGGTGCTGACGCCGGGCACGATCTCGAAGGGGACCCCGGCCTCGCGGCAGGCGAGCGCCTCGACGGCCAGCCCGCTGAAGGCGCTCGGGTCGCCGTCCATGAGGCGGACGACGAGCTGCGAGGGCGCGGAGCAGCGGCCGGCGGTGCGCACCAGGAGGGTGGCGCGGGCGGTCTCGCCGAGCGGCTTGGTCCCGGAGGACCGCTCGCTGGTGACGACGAACTCGACCTCCTCGCGGGTCCAGGCGCGCAGCTGCTCGACGTGGTCGGGCGAGTCGAGGACGACCACGTCCGCGGCGGCGAGGTAGTCGCGCGCCCGGACGGTGAGCAGCCCCGGATCACCCGGCCCGGCGCCGACGAAGGCCACCCGGGCGGCGTCGGGCTGCGACAGGGACGAGGGCGGCTGGTGCGCGGCTTGCAGGCTCACGTGGATCACGCTCCGGTGTGTGAGACCCCGGGTCCGCCGTCGGGACGGTCGGCGGACCGGGTGGGGTCGGGACGGTTCAACAGGTGCTCGGCCACGGTGCGGCCGAGCAGGACCGGGTCGGACCCGGTCTGCTCGTGGCGCTGCGGGTGCCGCAGCGCGACGAAGACGGAGAGGGTGAGGGGCGGGGTGGTGCGGCCCGCCTCCTCCGCGGGCGCGGGCCGCAGACCTGCCGGCGCGGCGTGAGCGCCCACCGGGGCCGTGCAGCCGGCCTCGAGCCGGGCGAGGACGGCGCGCTCGGCGGTGACGGCAGCGCGGGTCGGCGGGTGCTCCAGCGCGTCGGCGAGCAGGCCCCTGAGGTCGGCGTCGGTGACGACGACGCCAGGAGGCAGGTCGGCGAGCGCGGCGTGCCCGTCGCGGCACTCGACCGCGAGCGCACCCTGCCCGGGCGCGGGGAGCATGGTGCTCAGGTCGAGCCGCTCGGTGGCCTCGTCGAGGCGACCGAGCCGGGACAGCCCGGCGCAGGCGAGCACCACGGCGTCCAGCTCGCCGTCGCGGACCATGGCGATGCGGGTGCCGACGTTGCCCCGGATGTCGCGCACGTCGAGGTCGGGACGCAGCTGTGCCAGCTGCGCCGCGCGACGCGGCGAACCGGTGCCGACCCTCGCCCCCTCCGGCAGGGTCGCGAGCGTGAGGCCGTCACGGGCGACGAGGGCGTCGCGCGGGTCCTCGCGCTCGGGGACGGCGGCCACCACCAGGCCCGGCTCGGGCGTGGTCGGCAGGTCCTTGAGCGAGTGGACGGCCAGGTCGATGGTGCCCTCGTGCAGCGCCTCGCGCAGCGCGGAGGCGAAGACGCCGGTGCCGCCGATCTCGGAGAGGCTGGCTCGGGAGACGTCGCCCACGGTGCGCACCGGCACGAGCTCGACCTCGTACCCCGCGGCGCGGAGGTGGTCGGCCACCCAGCCGGACTGGCTGGTGGCGAGCTCGCTGGCCCGGGTGCCCAGGCGCAGCGCGCGTCCGGTCGCGTGCCGGTCGGCCACGTCGGCCACGTCGGCCACGTCGGCCAGGCGGTCCGGCGCCGCGTCCGGGCGCAGCATCCCGGCGGTCATCGCTCACCTCCGAGGTCCGCCACGTCGAGCGCGGGGGCGGCGTCCACCGCCACCTCGTTGGGGTCCAGGTCGAACAGCTCGCGCAGCACCTGCCCGTAGTCGGCCGGCTCCGGCCCCGAGGCGAGCTCCTTGACCCGGACGGTCGGGGTGTGCAGCAGCTTGTCGACCACGCGCTGGACGGTGCGGCGCACCTCGTGGCGCTCGTCGTCGGGCAGGTCCGGGACCCGCTGGTCCAGCCGCGCCATCTCCGCGTCGACGACGCGGGCGGCCCGGCTGCGCAGGGCGGCCAGGGTCGGGGCGAGGCGGGCGGCGCGGCGCTCGGTCAGGTAGCCGGCCACCTCGGCGCTCACCAGCTCCCGGACGGCGGTCACCGCGTCGTGCCGGGCCGCCCCTCCGGGCGCGCCGTCGAGCACGTCGCGCAGCTCCGCCAGCCCCCGGAGCCGGACCTCGGGCAGGGTCGCGACCTGCGGGTCGACGTCGCGCGGAAGGGCGAGGTCGAGGACGACCAGCGGCGAGGTGGTGCCCGCCCCGGCCCGGGCGCGGCCGAGCTCGTCGGCCCCGACGACGTGGCCCACGGCCCCGGTGCAGGTGAGGACGAGGTCGGCGGTTCCGAGCAGCGCGGGCAGGTCCGACCAGTCCGCGGCGGTGGCGCCGTGCTGGGCGGCGAGCCGGTCGGCACGGGCGCGGGTGCGGTTGACCACCGTGAGGTCGGCGAGGCCGGCCCGCCGCAGCTCGGCCACCGCCAGGCCGGACATGGCGCCGGCCCCGACGACCACGGCCCGTGCCGACACGAGCGAGGGCAGCTCCTCGGCCGCCAGCGCCAGGCCGACGCCCACCAGGGAGTGCGAGACCCGGTCGATGCCGGTCTCGGCGTGCGCGCGCTTGCCCACGCGCAGCGCCTGCTGGAGAAGGGTGTTGAGGGCGGGCCCGACGCGGCGGTCGAGCTGGCTGCGACGGAGCGCCTCGCGCAGCTGACCGAGCACCTGGCTCTCGCCGACGGCCATCGAGTCCAGCCCGCAGGCCACCTCGAACAGGTGCGCCACGGCCCGCTGGTCGTGGTGGACGTAGAGGTAAGGGGTGAGCTCCTGGCGCGCGACTCCGGTCGCCTCGGCGAGCGCCTCGCCGACCCGGACGAGGGCACCGTGGAAGGTGGCAGCCTCGACCACGACCTCGAGCCTGTTGCAGGTGGCCAGGACGAGCGACTCCTCGACGTGGTCGCCCGCGTGCAGCTGCATCGCCAGTGCGCGCGCCTGCTCGGCCCCGAGCGCGGCGCGCTCGAGCAGCTCCATGGGGGCCGTCCGGTGCGACAGCCCGACGACGAGCACGCTCATCGGGTCACCCTCCTCATCCGACCTCGTCCCCCCGGGCGTCGGCGAGCAGCCGCTGGTGCTCGTGGAAGGCCAGGATCTGCAGCTCGGTGGACAGGTCCACCGCGCGCACGTGCACGCCGTCGGGGACGCGCAGGACGACAGGGGCGAAGTTGAGGATGGAGCGCACCCCGAGCCCGACGAGCGTGTCGGCGACCTCCTGGGCGGCCTCCGCGGGCGTGGTGATGACCCCGACGTCGAGCGTGCCCGCGCCCCGGTCCAGCTCGTCCAGGCGTCGCGCCGGCAGTCCGCCGACCGTCGTGCCGACCAGCGCGGGGTCGTTGTCGACCAGGGCGACGACCTCGAAGCCACGCGGCGCCAGCCCGCCGTAGGCGGCCAGCGCCCGGCCCAGGTTGCCCAGGCCGACGATCACGACCGCCCGCTGCCGGGCCAGGCCCAGCTCGGCGGCGATCTGGTCGCAGAGGCGGGCCACGTCGTAGCCGACGCCGCGGACCCCGTAGGAGCCGAGGGCGGAGAGGTCCTTGCGCACCTGCGCCGAGCGGATGCCCAGGAGCTGGGCGAGGTCCTCGCTGGAGACCGAGCCACGGCCGGCGTCGGCCAGGTCGGTCAGGGCGCGCAGATAGCCGGGCAGCCGTCCGACGGTCGCCTCGGGGACTCCTCGTCGGGTGGACTCGGCCATCATGCTTGGACCGGCTCCTCTCTGGGGCTCGCGCAACGGCGCGGCAGGCCTTATATCAGACCCGCTCAGGCGCCCGTCGCGGACCCCTACACTCTAGGCACGCGCCAGCCGTTCGACCAAAACACGCGGTCGGGGGCCCTGCGGTGCTCGGCCGCCTCGCCCTCAGGGCCTGCGCCGGCGCCCCAGCGCCGCGCGCACATCGCGCTCGTCGACCACCCAGCGGGCCACCTCGACCCCGTCGACCAGCAGCACCGGCACGAGGGTGTCGTAGTGCGCGAGCAGCGCCGGGTCCTCCCGACCCGCGTCGTCCAGGTCGACGATGCGCAGGTGCGCCGGACGGGCGGTGCCCGCCCCCAGCACCCGGGACACCACCTGCTCCATGTCGGCGCACAGGTGGCAGCCCCGACGGGTGAGCACGACCACCTCCGCAGGGGGACGCCGGGGACGGCGCAGCCGGGCGAGCCACCCCATACCTGCTCCTCTTCGGTCGCTGCTCGGTCCCGGGCAGGGGCGCGGCCCCTGCCCGGGCGCGACGCCGCCACGGGAACGACGACGGCGCCGGCCCCGGTGCGGGGTCGGCGCCGTCCTTTTCGTGCGGCGTCAGCCGGTCACTTCTTGTTGCGACGCTGGTGACGCGTCTTGCGCAGCAGCTTGCGGTGCTTCTTCTTCGCCATCCGCTTGCGGCGCTTCTTGATCACAGAGCCCATGGGCTGTCCTTCGTCTCGATGGTCTGGGTCATGCCAGGACGTCGTACGTTCTCCGCGCGAGCGATAAGGATCACCCGCGCAGGTGGCCGGGAGCGGCGCTGCTCGCGGCATCGCTGCCACGCCCTACCCGCACGACGGACCGTCCCAGACTAGCGCGGGCGGGGGTCCCGTCCCAAACCGGGAGCCGGGAGACCGCTGCGACCCGGCCCGCCGTCAGGCCGTGCCGTGGTAGGACTCCTCGAGGTAGGCGTGCACCGCCTTCTCCGGCACCCGGAAGGAGCGACCGACCCGGACTGCGGGCAGCTCGCCGGAGTGCACCAGACGGTACACGGTCATCTTGGACACGCGCATCACCGCAGCCACCTCGGCCACGGTCATGAACGTCATCTCGCCGAGCTGACGCTCTTCTGCCATCGGACGCTTCCTCATCTGTTCGATATGTGGTCGTGCAGACGGTCGCGGCTTCCCCTCCGGCCCGTCCTCACTGTGCTGTGGCCCCACTGTAGGGGCAGGAGTGGTGGTTGCGAAAGTCGTGACTGCAGAATTGTCCAGCCCGACACGCGAGGGGGTGACTCTCGGGCAGGTGGGGCTGGTGTGCCTGACGTGGCGGTTCAGTCGAAGTAGGGGTCCAGGCCCCAGCCCGGGAAGACGGCTCTGCGGGTGGCCATGATCGCGGAGTCGACGGGGTCCTCGGGCTGGTAGCCGTCCTCCCAGGCGCCGTAGCGGATGGGACGGCCGCCGCGGTCGCCCATCAGCTCGGGCGCCTCCCGGCCGTAGTACTCCTCGACGTGGTCGCGCCACTCCTGCGGCGTCGCCGTCGCCGGGTCGACCCGACGACCGGTGGCCACGCCGATGAGGTGGGTCCAGGCCCGCGGCACGACGGAGACGAGCTCGTAGCCGCCTCCCCCGAGCGCCACCCAGCGTCCGCCGGCGACCTCCTCGACCAGGTCGGACACCCATCCGTAGGCGACGGCCATCGCGTCCATGGACACGCTCAGGTGCGCCAGCGGGTCGGAGTAGTGGCAGTCGCAGCCGTGCTGGCTGACCACGACGTCGGGGCCGAAGGCGCGCACGACGGGGGGCACCACGGCCTGGTAGGCGCGCAGCCAGCCCTCGTCGCCGGTGCCCGGGGGCAGCGCGACGTTGACCGCCGTGTCGACGGCCCTCGGGCCGCCGGTGTCGCCGGGGAAGCCGGTGCCGGGGAAGAGCGCGCGCCCCGTCTCGTGCAGCGAGACCGTCATCACCCGGTCCTCGTTCCAGAACGCCCGCTCGACACCGTCGCCGTGGTGCACGTCCAGGTCGAGGTAGAGGACGCGACGGGCGCCGAGCTCGAGCAGCCGCCGGATGCCGACGGCGGCGTCGTTGTAGACGCAGAAGCCGCTGACCGCCCCCGGCATCGCGTGGTGCAGCCCGCCCGCGATGTTGACCGCGTGCCGAGCCTGCCCTGACCAGACCGCCTCGACGGCGGCGAGCGTGGCTCCGACGGCCAGAGAGGTGGCCTCGTGCATGCCGGCGAAGGCCGGGGTGTCCTCCGTGCCGACACCCAGCCGTCCGGTGGCGGAGCGCGGGTCCGCGGAGGCCTCCTTGACCGCGGCGAGGAGCTCGGGGGTGTGCACGGTGAGCAGCTGCTCGTCGGTTGCCGGTTCGACCGGCTTTACGACGACGTCGTCGTGGTCGAGCAGCCCGAGCGAGCGCGAGAGCCGGTACGTCAGGTCCAGCCGCGAGGGGTGCATGGGGTGCCCCGGGCCGAAGTCGTACGCCGTGAAGCGCTCGTCCCACATCACCCAGGTGGCCGCCATGGCCCCACGGTAATCCACCGGTGACGGGCGGGGTGCCCGGCGTCCTCGCCGGGGGCGCCGGACCCGGCCCGCTCAGAGGGAGGTCGGGACCCCGCCGGTGTCGCCCAGCGGGTAGACCATCATCAGCTCCTCGGCGTCCGCGTCGTCGTCGTCGACGCCGCGGATCCGCATCGGCCGGCGCTCGTCGGTGGGCCGGAAACCGAAGCTGGAGGCGAACGCGACCGCGCGCCCGTTGTCGGTGCCCACCCAGTAGAGCAGTTGCCGCAGCCCGACCTCTCGGCCGACCTTGGCCGCCTTCTCCATGAGCCGGCGCGCCACCCCCGAGCCACGCCGGGACGCCTCTACCCAGAGCCCGAAGAGCTCTCCCGCGCCCGCGATCTTGGTGCGGTGGCCGGTGCCCACGCTCACCACGCCGATCACCTCGTCACCGTCCTGCGCCAGGATCCGCCGGGAGCGCGCCATCCGCTCCTCCCACACGCTGTCCTCGAACTCCGCCTCCTCCTCGGCGGACGCGACGAAGGCCTCCGGAGACTCACGCAGCGCCCGCAGACGGACTTCACGATAGATCGGCCACTCGTCCTGCTCGAGGACGCGCACGCGGATGTCACTCATGCCCATACTTTGTCACACGGCGGTCCGCGCCCGCGAGGGAGTCCGGGGCGCGACGGTCAGTCGGGCGGGGGCGAGAGCTGGCGCGAGCGGACGGCCGCAGCCTCTATCGCGGTCAGGAACGCGGCCCTGACCTTGTGGTCCTCCAGCGCCCTCAGCGCAGCCACGCTGGTGCCGCCGGGGCTGGAGACCTGCTCGCGCAGCACCGTGGGGTGCGTCCCGGTCTCCCGGATCATCGTCGCGGCGCCGTAGAGGGTCTGCACGACCAGCTCGGTCGAGGTGTCCCGCGGCAGCCCGAGCAGGACGCCGGCCTCGATCATCGCCTCGACGACGTAGAAGATGTAGGCCGGCCCGCTGCCGCTGATCGCGGTGACCGCGTCCTGGTGGGACTCGTCGAGCACGACCACCCTGCCGACCGAGGCCATCAGGCCGCGGGCCAGCTCCAGCTGCTCCTCGGAGCAGTGGTGGCCGGGGCTGAGCGCGGACATGCCCTGGTCGACCAGTGCCGGGGTGTTGGGCATGACCCGCACCACCGAGGTGCCCGCCGGGAGCCGGCGCTCGAGGAAGTCGGTGCTGATGCCGGCCGCGATCGAGACGACCAGCGCCCCGGGCCGGACAGCGTCGCGGACCTCCTCGACCAGCGCCGCCATGTCCTGGGGCTTGACGGCCACCAGCACGATGTCCGCCGCGGCGACGGCCTCGGCGGCCGGCACCGCCCGGGAGCCGTGCCGGCGGGAGACCTCCTCGGCACGCTCGGCCGACGTGTCGGAGACGAGCAGGTCCTGGGGGTCGTGGCCCGAGCGCACGAGGGCCGCCAGCAGCGTGCTCCCCATGACGCCCGCGCCCAGCAGCGCGATCGTCATGCCTCAGCCCTTCGTCGCCAGTCCGCGCAGGAAGAAGCCGAGGTTGGCCGGACGCTCGGCCATCCGGCGCATCAGGTAGCCGTACCACTCGTCGCCGTAGGGCACGTAGACCCGCACCCGGGCCCCGGCCGCGGCCAGCCGCAGCTGTTCGTCGGGACGGATGCCCAGCAGCATCTGGTACTCGAAGGAGTCGGGCGTGCGCTGCGCCTTGTCGGCGAGGACCGTGGCGATCTCCACCAGCCGGGGGTCGTGGCTGGCGACCATCGGGTAGCCCTCGCCCTCCATGAGGACCTTCAGGCAGCGCACGAAGGACCGGTCGACGTCGCCCTTGTCCTGGAAGGCCACCGACTCGGGCTCCTTGTAGGTGCCCTTGCACAGCCGGACCCGTGAGCCCTCGTGGGCGAGGTCGCGGCAGTCCTGCTCGGTGCGGTAGAGGTAGCTCTGCAGCACGGCGCCCACCCACGGCCAGTCCTGGCGCAGGTCGCGGAGCACCGACAGGGTGAGGTCGGTGGTCGTGTGGTCCTCCATGTCGAGGGTCACGGTGGTGCCGGCGTTGGCGGCGGCCTGGCAGATCGCCCGGGCGTTCTCGAGCGCGATGGCGTTGCCGTCGCGACCTAGCGCCTGCCCCAGCGCGCTCAGCTTCAGGCTCACCTCGACGGCGCCGTCCTGGGTGAGCCCGGCCTGCGCGGCCGCCGCGATCACGTCCAGGTAGGCGTCCCTGGTGCGCTCGGCCATCGCCGGGTCCAGCGTGTCCTCACCGAGGTAGTCGATGGTGGCCATCCGCCGGGTGTCGGCCAGCTCGGTGGCCACGTCGAGCACGTCCTGGGTCGTGGTGCCCCCGACGAAGCGGCGCACGACGTCCCGGCTGACCGGCGCGTGCTCGATCGCCTGGCGCAGCTGGTCGTTGCGGCTCATCCCGAGCAGGGTCTGCCGCATCAGCGCGGCGGGATTGAGGTGGGCGAGATCCATGGGGCCAGGCTACGCCGTGTCAGCCGACGTCCCGCGCGCCCGGACCGTCGTGCTGGCCCAGGTGCTGACGGGCGAAGGCGAGCGACTCGGCCAGGGCCGCCTCGCGGGCCTTGGTGCCGAGCTTGCGGGTGCCCACCTCGAGGGTGACCACGCCGTCGAAGCCGGAGCTGACCAGGTGCCCGAGCACCTCCGAGCAGCGCTGGTTGCCGCGGCCCGGCACGAGGTGCTCGTCCTTGAAGGAGCCGAAGGAGTCGCCCAGGTGCACGTGGCAGACGCGGTCGCCGAGGTCCTCGGCCAGCTGGAGCGCGTCGACGCCGGCGGTGGCCGCGTGCGAGATGTCCAGGGTGACGGCGCTGTAGGGGAAGTCGCGTGGGTCCGGCCCCGGGAGGTAGGCCTGCATCGCCCGCGCGCCCGAGCGCCACGGGAACATGTTCTCCACCGCCAGCTTGATGCCCCACCTCTCCTGCCGCTCGGCCACGCCCTCGACGAAGCCCTCGGCGTAGCCTCGCTGCCACCGGAACGGCGGGTGGACGACGACGCACTGCGCGTCGACCTCCGCGGCCAGGTCGAGCGCCCTCTCGATCTTGCCCCACGGGTCCCACCCCCACAGCCGCTGGGCGAGGAGCAGGGTCGGGGCGTGGATCGCCCCGATCTGCAGACCGTGCAGCTCGGCCAGCGACTTCAGCGCACCGGCCTCCTGCGTCACGGGGTCGGTCCAGACCATCACCTCCACGCCGTCGTAGCCGAGCCGCTGGGCCAGGTCGAAGCAGTAGGCGGCGTTCTCGGGATAGACCGAGGACGAGGAGAGATGGACAGGGATGTGCGGGAAGTCAGTCATCGGGTAGACCGTCCAGGAAGCGGAGGATGAGCCCCTCACGGAGGGCCCAGGGACAGATGGACAACGCCTCGACCCCGAGGAGGTCGAGAGCCGCCTCGACGACGACCGCGCCGGCGAGCAGCTGGGGCGCCCGGGCGGCGGAGACGCCGGGCAGCTCGACGCGCTCGGCCGCTGTCATGGTAGCCAGCCGCGGCACCAGCTCGGCCAGGTCGGACCGCAGCAGGGTGCGTGGGACGTAGGGGCCCTCGCCCTGCGGGGCCGACCCGCAGACGCGCGCCAGGGAACGGATCGTCTTGCTCGTGCCCACCGTCAGGTTGGGTCCACCGGCGCGGGTGAGCGTCGGGTGGACGGTGGCGATCTCGGAGCGGACCCGGCGGCGCAGGTCCTTCACGTCGGCCGCCGACGGGGGGTCGCCGGCCAGCTCCCGGGTCAGCCGCCCGGCGCCCAGCGGCAGGGAGACCGCGGCGTCCGGCTCCTCGTCCAGGCCGACGGCCATCTCCAGGGAGCCACCGCCGATGTCCACGTTGAGGATCCGGCCGGCGGACCAGCCGAACCAGCGGCGTACCGCCAGGAAGGTCACCCGGGCCTCGTCCTCGCCGGCCAGCACCTGCAGGTCCACGCCCGAGCCGGCCGCGACCTGCTCGAGCACGTCCTCGGTGTTGTCGGCCTCCCGGATCGCGCTGGTCGCGAACCCCATGAGCCGGGAGACGCCGCGGCTCTCGGCCACCTCCGTGCAGTCGGTCACGAACCGGGCCAGCGTGCTCGCGCCCGCGGCCGAGATCGTGCCCTCGTGGGTCAGGTGCTCGGCCAGTCGCAGCGTGACGCTGTGCGAGTAGTCGGGCAGGGGGTGCGCGCCGGGGTGGGCGTCGACCACGAGAAGGTGCACCGTGTTCGATCCGACGTCGATCACTCCCAGGCGCATATCTGCCATTATCCCCCCTAGGGTTGCGGCGTGACCGAGAGCCCGCTGGACGCACCGCGCGCCTGGGCCGAGCTGACCGACCCGGCCGACCCGGCGCAACGCCTGCGTCTCGACCTGACCTGGCTGACGTCCCGGTGGCGCTGCATCTACGGCGCCGGCTGCCACGGGATCGAGGCCGGGGAGCCCGACGCGGGGTGCTGCACCCTCGGCGCGCACCTCACCGACGACGACGACCACGCCCGGGTCGCGGCGGTCGCCGGGCGGCTCGGGCCCGACGGGTGGCAGCTGGTCGACGAGGCGCGCGACGAGGGCTGGCTGGCCGAGGACGAGGACGGCGAGCGCGTCACCCGCGTCGTGGACGGGGCGTGCATCTTCCTCAACCGCCCCGGGTTCCCCGCCGGCCCTGGCTGCGCGCTGCACCAGCACGCGCTGGCCGAGGGTCTGGCGCCGCACACCACCAAGCCGGACGTGTGCTGGCAGGTGCCCCTGCGGCGCGGCTACCGGGACGTGGAGCGCGCGGACGGCACGTCATACCTCGAGATCACGATCGGCGAGTACGACCGTCGCGCGTGGGGGCCCGGCGGGCACGACCTGGACTGGTGGTGCACCGGGTCGCCAGAGGCGCACACGGCGGGCGAGCCGGTCTACGTCTCGCAGCGCGCCGAGCTCGTCGAGCTCGTCGGGCAGGAGGCGTATGACGCGCTCGCCCGCCTCTGCGAGGAGCACCTCGCGGCGGTCGACGCGCTGCGGGAGTCCGGGCGGCGGCACCTGCCGCTGCTGGTGCACCCGGCGACCGCCGCTGCTTCCCCCGGCCAGGAGGTGGGTGAGAGCTAGCCGCCGTGAGCCGTGAGCACCGCGAGCCGCACGAGGTCGTCGGACCACAGGCCGGGCCAGCCGTGCACGCGCGGCGCCCACCGCTCCGGCAGCCCCGAGGAGCCGTAGCGGGCCCCGAGCAGGCCGCCGGCGATCGCCGCCACCGTGCCGGTGTCGCCGCCGATGCCCACCGCGGTCGACAGCGCCTCGACCACGTGCTGCTCGGCCGTCGCGGCCCCGCGCGTGCGGTGGACCGCCGACCAGGCGGCCTGGAGCGCGACGACCGTGCAGCCGTTGCCGCTGAAGGTGGAGGGGTCCTCGCGCTCGGCCTCCTCGACCCACGCCGACCAGCGCACCTGCACCTCGGGGCCGCCCAGGAGGTCCAGACCGCCGCGCAGGTCGAGCACCCCGTCGACCACGGCGCGCCGCACCGCCTCGGACCACAGCACGCAGGAGTCGCCGGCGAGGGTGTCCCAGTGGGTGAGCCGGGCGACGGCACGGGCGCTGCGCGCGGTGGCCTCGCGGTCCGCGAGCGCCGCGAGCCCGACCACGCAGGTGCGCGCGAGAGCGGAGTTCCCGGCCGAGCGCCCGGTCCGCTCGTGCTCGGCCCACGACTCCTGGAGCAGCGCCTCGTCCAGGGTCGCGTCGTCCCCGCGGCGGGCGACGGCGGTCAGCACCGCACGGGTGTGGGCGCCGACCTCGGGCGGGTCGGACTCGAACCAGGACAGGAACGCGGTCGCGACGCCGAGCTGACCGGTCGGCGAGGTCAGGTCGGTGCCGGTCGCCGCGACCTCGGCGACGCAGAGCGCCATCTGGGTGTCGCCCGACCACTCCCCCGGCGCGTGGTCGCCGGGTCCGCCGCCCGCCGGCTGCGGCCCGGTCGCCGGGTCGTAGGGCGCGGCGCCGGACGCGTAGGGGACGCCGAGCGCGTCGCCGAGCGCCTGGCCGAGCAGCACGCCCCCCGCGCGGTCGATCTGGTCGTCGGTGAGGTTCATCTGGCTCCCTTCTCCTCGCTGCCAGTACAGCCCAGAGCGCGCTCAGCGCTGCGTCCCGGGGGCGCCCGTCCCCCGACCGACCGACGTCAGGTCGCGTCCCGGTCCTGCAGGGCCCGCTCCTGGACGTCCGGTCGGTAACGCCCGCCCAGGTACATCCGCACCACGCGCAGGGTGAGCAGGGTCAGGTAGGCCACGAGCGCGACCGGGAAGATCCACCACGGCACCGCGCCGCCCGGCTGGTGGGCGGCGTAGGCGATGACGACCTCGGCGGAGACCAGCAGGAGCAGGGTGAGTCCGGTGATGACCATGATGTCCTCGCGGACGAGCCGCTCGAAGCGCACGACTCGCGGAACCGTCGACGTCCACCACTCGCGGTGCGGGGCGTTGACCAGGTCCGGGGCGACGAAGACCAGGCGGGACAGCAGCACCAGGGGCAGGGTGATGGCGAGGAAGACGACCGGCATCGCCAGGGCACCGGCCTTGCTCGACCACCCGTCGGGCACGCCGGACCCCGACCAGTGGGTGGGCACGCGCTCGGGGAGGGTGAGTGCGAGCCAGACGAGGACGCCGGTCCAGCAGGCGAGCGAAAGCCACAGGACGAGGCGGGCACGCGCCGAGGAGGGCTCGCGAGGCAGCTTGCGCGCTCGCCGCACCGCCTCCTCGCGGCGCCGTTCCCGCTCCTGCCAGCTCTCGCCTGTGCTGCTGCCGCTCCCTGCCCTCATGTCTTCCACCCTAAAGAGACTGCGTCGCCGAGCCGGTCTGTCGGCGGCACAGCCTACCCTCGGGCACGTGGCGACGAAGAGCGGGAGCAGACCGGCCTACCGGTGCGCGGAGTGCGGGTGGACGGCGATCAAGTGGGTGGGCCGGTGCGGTGAGTGCCAGGCCTGGGGCACGGTCGTGGAGACCGGTGCGCCGACCGCGGTGCGGACCAGCGCCGCCGCGCCGGCACGGCCGGCCGTGCCCATCGCCGACGTCGACGCGCAGACGGCGCGGGCCCGGCCGACCGGCGTCGGCGAGTTCGACCGCGTGCTCGGCGGCGGTCTGGTGCCCGGCGCCGTGGTCCTGATGGCCGGCGAGCCCGGGATCGGCAAGTCGACCCTGGCCCTGGACGTGGCGGCGCGGGCGGCCCGCGAGGGGCGGAGGGTGCTCTACGTCTCCGGCGAGGAGTCCGCGGCGCAGGTCAAGCTGCGCGCCGAGCGGATCGGGGCGGTGGCCGACACCCTCTACCTGGCCGCCGAGACCGATCTGTCCACCGTCCTGGGCCACCTGGAGCGGACCGACCCGGACCTGCTCGTCGTCGACTCGGTCCAGACGGTGGCCTCGGCCGACGTCGAGGGCGCCCCGGGCAACGTCGGGCAGGTCCGCGAGGTCGCGGCGGCGCTCATCCAGGCCGCCAAGTCCCGGGACACCGCCGCCGTGCTGATCGGCCACGTCACCAAGGACGGCTCGATCGCCGGTCCGCGCGTGCTGGAGCACCTCGTCGACGTCGTCGTCCAGTTCGAGGGCGAGCGGCACTCGCGGCTCCGGCTGGTGCGCGCGGTGAAGAACCGCTTCGGCCCGACCGACGAGGTGGGCTGCTTCGACCTCGGCGACGCGGGCATCGTCGGGCTGCCCGACCCCAGCGGTCTCTTCCTGACCAGTCGCGACCGACCGGTCGCCGGCACCTGCGTCACGGTCACCCTGGAGGGACGCCGCCCCCTCGTCGCGGAGGTCCAGGCCCTGGTCAGTCGGCCCGGCGGCGGCTCGCCGCGGCGCACGACGAGCGGGCTGGACTCCTCCCGGCTGGCCATGGTGCTCGCCGTGCTCGGGCAGCGCGCCGGGGTGCCGCTGGCCGAGCTCGACTGCTACGCGGCGACGGTCGGCGGGGTCCGGCTCTCCGAGCCGGCCTCCGACCTCGCCCTGGCACTGGCCCTGACCAGCGCGCTCGCCGACCTGTCGCTGCCGATGGGCACGATCGCGGTCGGCGAGGTGGGGCTCGCCGGCGACCTGCGTCCTGTCACCGGGCTGCAGCGACGGCTGACCGAGGCCGCCCGGATCGGCTTCACCGAGGCCGTCGTGCCGACCGGCTCGCTCGCCGACGGCCCGCCGCCGGCCGGCATACGGGTGCACGAGGTCGCCACTCTCGCCGACGCGGTCCGCCTCGTCGGGTCCGCCGCGCAGGGCGGCAGCCCGCAGGGCGGTCTCGTTGCGGTCACGAACGGGTAAAGAATGGACAGGTCGGCCGGGCCTGAGGCACCCAGGACCTAGGATCGGCGCACAGGGACAGGCGGGTCGGAGCACACCGCCGGGAAAGGTGGGTGTCCGGTGGCCGAGCGCACCGACGAGGAGCTCCTGCGCAGCACCCTCGCCGCCGTCGCACCAGGCACCGACCTGCGCGACGGCCTGGAGCGCGTCCTGCGCGGCCGCACCGGCGCGCTGATCGTCCTGGGCAACGACCGCGCCGTCGAGGCGATGAGCTCCGGCGGATTCGAGCTCGACGTCGACTTCTCCGCGACCCGGCTGCGCGAGCTGACCAAGATGGACGGCGCCGTCGTGCTCAACCGGGAGGGCACCCGCATCCTGCGGGCCGCCACCCAGCTGCTGCCCGATCCCACGATCGAGACGCGCGAGAGCGGCACCCGGCACCGCACCGCCGAGCGGGTCGCCAAGCAGACCGACCTGCCGGTCATCTCGGTCAGCCAGTCGATGTCGATCATCGCCATCTACGTCGGCGTCCAGCGCCACGTCCTCCAGCCCCGCACCCAGCTGCTCGCCCTCGCCAACCAGGCGCTGCAGACGCTGGAGCGCTACCGTGCCCGCCTCGACGAGGTCACCTCGACCCTGTCCGCGCTGGAGATCGAGGACCTGGTCACGGTCCGCGAGGTCGCCTCGGTCCTGCAACGCCTGGAGATGGTGGCGCGGATCAGCACCGAGATCGAGCAGTACGTCGTCGAGCTGGGCGTCGACGGCCGCCTGGTGCGGCTCCAGCTCGAGGAGCTCACCGGTGGCATCGGCCGCGACCGCGAGCTGGTGATCCGCGACTACGCCTCCTCCGCCGAGGCCATCAGCGACCCGGCCGAGGTGCTCGAGTCGATGGCCGGCCTCGACGGGGCCGAGCTCCTCGACCTGGCCGCCGTCGCCCGCGCGCTGGGCATCACCGTCGTCGGCGACGGCATGGACCACCAGAGCCTGTCGCCGAGCGGCTACCGGCTGCTGCACCGCATACCCCGGCTCCCGGGGGCGATCGTGGAGCGGCTGGTCGAGCACTTCGGCAGCTTCCAGGCACTCCTGTCCGCCGGCCTGGAGGAGCTGATGGAGGTCGACGGCGTCGGCGAGGCGCGTGCCCGCGCGGTGCGCGAGGGCCTCTCCCGGCTCGCGGAGGCCTCGATCCTGGAGCGCTACTCCTAGATGGGCCCCGCTCACGCGGCCACGGCCGCCGCGCTGCACGACCGCCTGCTCCCCTGGTATGCCGTGCACCGCCGCGACCTGCCCTGGCGCCGACCCGGGTGCTCGCCGTGGGGCGTGCTCGTCTCCGAGGTCATGCTCCAGCAGACGCCCGTCGCCCGCGTGCAACCGGTCTGGCAGCGCTGGGTGGCGGCCTGGCCGACGCCGGCCGCCCTGGCTGCTTCGTCGCCGGGCGACGCCGTGCGGGCGTGGGAGCGGCTGGGCTACCCCCGGCGCGCGCTGCGGCTGCACGCGGCTGCGGTCGTGCTGCGCGACGAGCACGGCGGGGTCGTGCCCGCCCAGGAGGAGGTGCTGCGCACGCTGCCCGGGGTGGGTGACTACACCGCCGCCGCGGTCGCCGCCTTCGCCTTCGGGCGGCGGTCCACCGTGGTCGACACCAACGTGCGCCGCGTGCACGCCAGGTCGGTGACCGGGGCGGCGCTCCCGGCTCCCGCGCTGACCCGGGCGGAGGTGGCCCTGGCCGCCGCGCTGCTGCCGGAGGACGACAGGGAGGCGGCCACCTGGAACGTCGCTGTCATGGAGCTCGGCGCGCTGGTGTGCACCGCCCGGTCGCCCCGGTGCGGGGCGTGCCCGCTGAGGGACGTGTGCCGCTGGCGGCTGGCCGGCTCGCCGCCCTACGACGGGCCGCCGCGCCGCGGGCAGGCGTGGGAGGGCACCGACCGGCAGTGCCGTGGCCGCATGGTGCAGGTGCTCCGGGACGCCTCCGGGCCGGTCGGCGCCGAGGAGCTGCACTCCGTGTGGCCGGACCGGGCGCAGTCGGACCGCTGCCTGGACGCGCTCGTCGCCGACGGGCTGGTCGAGCCGCTCGAGGACGCGCGCTTCCGGCTGCCCGTCTGACCTCGACCAAGGACTGCTGTGCCGCGGCGTTCCTACGGCAGCGGCTCTCCGGGGTCCTGCGCGGGCCGCTGCGGGTCGGCGTCCCGCGACGCTGCAGGGGCGTCCACGGCAACGTCCTCCTCGGCAGCGGGGTCGACCCCGGTGAGGTTCGTGCGGGACGCCGGCGTGCGGTAGGCCAGCCAGAGCAGCAGCGCCCCGAGCAGGATCATCGGGGCGGACAGCACCTGCCCCATCGTCACCCAGTCCAGCGCGAGGTAGCCCAGCTGGGTGTCCGGGATCCGCAGGAACTCCACGGCGAAGCGGAAGGTGCCGTAGAGGAGCAGGAACAGCCCGGACACCGCCCGCACCGGCCGGCGGCTGCGCGAGAAGACCCACAGCACCGCGAAGAGCACGAGACCCTCGAGGAAGGCCTCGTAGAGCATCGTGGGGTGGCGCGGTCGGTCGTCGGCCGTCGGGAAGACCATCGCCCAGGGCACGTCGGTCGGCTTGCCCCACAGCTCGCCGTTGACGAAGTTGCCGATCCGCCCGAAGAACAGGCCCAGCGGCACGAGCGGGGCGATGAAGTCGGTGACCCGCCAGAAGCCCCTCCCGGTGCGGTGGCCGAAGAGCCAGCAGGCCGCGAGCACGCCGAGCAGCCCGCCGTGGAAGGACATGCCGCCCTCGTCCAGCCGCACGATCCACAGCGGGTTCGCGATCGCCTTGTCCAGGCCGTAGAACAGCACGTAGCCCAGGCGGCCGCCGGCCACGATGCCTACGGTCGCCCACAGGATGAGGTCGCCGACCTCGTCGGCGGTCCAGCCGGAGCCGGGCCGGCGGGCGCGGCGCACGCCGAGCCACCAGCCGACCATGATCCCGACGGCGTACATCAGGCCGTACCAGTGGATCGTCAGCGGCCCCACGTCGAAGCCCGGCGGGATGTCCGGGTAGGGGATCACGGCCGGCAGCAGCGCGGTCGGGGGAAGGCTCATGGCAGGGCGGTCCTTCGTCCGTCAGGCGTCGGGGGACGCGACCTTCTGGGCACGGGCTGCCTCGCGAGCAGCGGCGCGCTGCCGGCGCAGGCGCGAGGCGAGGCCGCCGAGCTCCCTGCGCCCCCGCTGGACGGCGGGCACCAGGCGGTGGAGCACGGCATACAGGGTCTTGTTGTGCACCACGTCGACCTCGCCGACGAACTCGGTGGCACCCCCGTCGCCCTTGCAGAACGCCCGCTTGAACAGGTAGAGCCCGTCCTGCGGGTCGAGCGCGAAGACACCACCCATGTCGTAGCTCTCGGCGCCGCGCGAAAGCCCCCAGACCATGAGCTCGTGGTTCATCACCTGGTTGGGCGCGAGGTTGCGCTTGAGGTCGTTGGAGCCGGCGTAGAGGTAGTAGAGCTTGCCGTGGTAGTCGACCGTCACCGAGGCGGCGAGCACGTCGTCCTCGTGCCGCGCGTGGGCGACCCGCATCCGGTCCCCGAAGGCCTCGCGCATCCGGTGGAAGTAGGGCAGCCCGCGGGTGGTGATCTCGTTGCGCCGGGCCATGAAGGAGTAGATCTCGTGGAACGTGCGCAGCCCCTCCTCGGTGTCGGCGGGGACGACGACCACGCCCTTCCTGCGTCCGGTGCGGACGCGGTTGCGCGCCTTGCCGTCGTACTTCGCCAGCAGCTCCTCCTCGCTGAGCTCCTGGCCGTCCTCGTCCTGCAGCCGCACGATCATGCAGTAGCGCGGCTGGACCAGGTCGTCCTTGCCGGCCCCGACGTTCTTGACCACCCAGCCCTCCTGGGCGCGCAACCAGGCGTCCAGCTCGGGGGTGAACGGCACCTCGGGGTCGAGCTTGGTCATCACCGCCCGGTGCTTGCGCACCAGCGGCGCGGCCTCCGCGAGGAGGCGGTGCACCATATCCGGGTCGTCCCAGTCGACCAGCGGTCCGCGGGGGGCGTAGAGCACCGAGAACCCGCCCGGCAGACGTCGCACGAGGAGGGTCATCGCGGCGACGACCGCGCCGCCCTCCTCGAGGTAGACAGCCTCCTGCCCCCAGTCGTCCTTGACGAGCCCCCAGCGCAGGTCCTGGGTGAGCGACCGCAGCGGGTGCGAGCGCACGAAGTCGTCGTAGCGCGTGACGGCGTCGGGGTCGGTCAGGTCGAGGACGGGCACGCCCGTAACGGTACCTGGCTCACAGGTGGGACCGGACCACCTGCACCGCCCGGGCGGCGGCCCCGGCGGTGACGAACGGCGCCGTCTGCAGGGTGACCACACGCCGGGAGACGTCCTCGGCGACCGGGCTGCCCGACGGGTCGTAGCTGAAGGCCGCCGGGTCGGTGGGACCGGGGAACAGGGTGGGGCTGTACCACCGGTCGGCAGGCACCCCCTCACTGCGCAGCGCCGCCACCACCGCCCCCGCCCGGTCGGGTCCGTCGAGCAGGACCGGGTAGCGCACCAGGGCCAGCTTCGGGTCCTCGAGCAGCCGCGGGACCGTGATGCCGGTCAGTCCGGCGAGCCCGTCGCGATAGACCGCCGCGGTGCTGCGGCGGTGCGCCGTCCACTCCTCGGTCCTGGGTAGGTGGTGCAGCGTCTCCTCCAGCACGGCGGTCGGGAGCAGGGTCGGCTCGCCGGCGACGCGACCCGCGCGCTCCGAGGGCAGGAGGGCCAGGTCCAGGAGCCCGGTCGAGGCGGCGAGGGTGAGGGCACGGCTGCCCGCTGCCCCCAGGCGACGGGCGGCCCGCAGCACGGGTGCGCCGACCGCGCCGGCCACCGCCTTCCTGCGACCGGCCGGGGGGAGCGTGGCGAGGGCCGCCGAGAGCACCCGGTGCCACGGCCCGCCGCGCAGGGCGGGGTCGACCCACACGGCGGCACCCGACCGCGTCGGCAGGGTCAGCGCGTGCCCGAGGTCGTGCACCGACACGTCGGCGACCGGCTCCCCGTCCTCGCCGCGGGCCAGGTGTCCCAGGCAGTGTGAGGAGTCCTCGACGAGCAGCACGTCCTGCGGCAGGAAGCCGCGCAGCCGGGCCAGCGGCGCGGCCGGGCCGAAGGTGTGCCGCGCGACGAGGGCGCGGGTGGTGGGTGTGAGCGCGCGGGGCACGGTGGCGGGATCCATCGACAGGGTGTCCCGGTCGACGTCGGCCCAGCTCGGCCGCAGCCCCGCCGACACGACCGGCGCGAGCGCGCTCACCGGGGCGAAGGGCTGGACGACGGCCTCCCCGGGACCCGACTGCCGCGCGACCGCCCGCAGCACGACGAGGAGCGCGTGCTGGACCTTGCCCACCAGGTGCCAGTCGGCCGGGTCGGTGCCCGACAGCCCGGCCAGCGCACGGCGCAGCGCGGCAGGGTCGCCGTCGTGACGGGCACCGTCGCGGCCGTCGTCGCTGGTGGGAGCGCTCACGGCACCGAGTGTAGGTGCGCCCGGCCCGGTCGGCGCGCCCACGGGCCGTAAGGTGATCGCCATGCCGCTGACCTTCGTGACCTCCCCCGACCCGCGGGAGTGGGACGCCCGGATCGCCGCGAACCCCGACGGGGGCAACGTCTACCAGAGCCACGCGCTGGGCCAGGTCAAGCGGATGGCCCGCTGGGAGCCGAGGTATGCCGTGTCGGGCGACGTCGCGATGACGGTCCACGCCAAGAAGGCTCCCGGATTCGGCACCGTCTGGTACCTGCCCAAGGGCCCCTGCGTCGACGACGTGGAAGCCCTTCGGCCGGTCGTGGCGGACCTGCGGCAGGCGGCCGCGCGCGAGGGCGTGCTGTTCGTGCGGATCGAGCCGGAGATCCGGGAGAGCGAGGACTCGGTCGCTGCGCTCGCGGGAATGGGCCTGGTGCGCACCGACCCCGTGCAGCCGCACTCCTCGACGGTGGTCTTCGAGCTCCCGGCCTCGGAGGAGGACCTGCTCGCGTCCTACCCGTCCAAGACCCGCAACATGGTGCGCCGCGCGATCCGCGAGGGGGTCGAGGTGGAGCGGGCACCGCATACCGACCAGACCTACGAGCAGATGTGGGACCTGTGGGAGGGCGTCGTCCGCGACCAGGAGCTGGGGGTGCGCGGCAAGGACTACTTCGTGGAGTCGTGGCGCACGATGGTGCGGGGCGGGCTGGCCCAGCCGGTCGTCGCCCGGGTCGAGGGACGGATGGTCGCGTGGGCGCTGGTCACCGTGATCGGCGACGTGGCGGCCTACAAGGAGGGCGCGAGCACGCGGGAGCGGCCGGTGCCGGGGGTGAGCCAGCTCGTCCAGTACGAGGGCATGCGCTGGGCGATCGAGCGCGGGGCGCGCACCTACGACCTCGTCGGCACCCCTCACTCCACCCGGGTCGACGACAAGAGCGACATGCGCTACGGCCTGGGCGTCTTCAAGCGCGGCTTCTCCAAGGACGTCCTCGACTGGGTCGGCGCCTGGGACCTCGTGCTGCGCCCCCGCAGGTATGCGGTGTGGCAGCGGATCGGCCAGCGCGTGGTCACCCGGCTGCAGCGCCGGGAGCCCGGCGACGCCTTCTGGTAGGCCTCCCGACTTCTGGTGACCGTCGGCGTGTCGGCGGACATCGGCCCGCGAGCACGATGTAGTCGTGTGGACGGCGTCATCCGGCGCCCGGGGGACGAAGGGGCAGCGCATGACCACGGACGCGGACGACCTGACCACGACCACCGGGACGGGGGTGCGCAACCTCGTGGTCCACGCCTCGGTGGCCCTCGTGGCCGCGCACCTGGTGGTGGTGCTGCTCCACGAGCTGGCCCACGTGGCCGCCGGCGTGGCGCTCGGCTTCAGCAACGAGCTCTTCCCCTTCGGGGTGGTGCACTCCCCCGAGCCGGACGACGGGCGGGACGTGGTGATGCTGCTGGCCGGGCCGGTGTTCAGCCTGGTCACCGGTCTGCTGGCGATGACCTTCCAGCCGTTCCGGCGCGGGCCCGGGCAGGCGCACCTGCTGTGGCTGTGGTTCGCGGGCATGTCGACGATGGAGGGCATCGGCTATCTCATGCTCACCCCGTTCGGGGTCGGCGACACCGGGACGGCGGCCGACCTCCTCGACGTGCCGGCCCTCGTGTCCTGGGGCGCCCTGGCGGTGGCCGTGCTGGGCACCGTCGGGACGGCGCGCTGGTTCGCGGGGCCCGCGGTCCGGCACACGGCCGGAGACCTGGGCAGCCTGCGGGCCTTCACCTTCTACCCGTGGATCGTGGGCACCGTGGTCGTGCTGGCCCTGAATGCGCTCAACCTCGTGCTCGTCGGCGACGCGCTCGGACCGGAGATGGGCCCGGGCGTCGTCGTCGCCGTGCTCATGGGGGCCTTCGCCCTGGGCGTCTTCGCCCCGATGGCCATGCCGTTCACCACGGCTGTGCAGCGGCGCGATCCCGGGGCGGCGGGCAGCGAACCGATGGCCCTGCCACGCGTGCCGGTTCTGGGTCTGGTGCTGCTCGTCGTGGTGGTGCTGGTCAACCTCGTCGTGCTGGTGCCCGGGTTGAGGATCGGCTGAGCAACGGGCCGTCCGTCAGCGCCGCCGGTTGGTCCTTGCGGTCGCGGGAACCGACCACGGGTCCTCGGGCCACGGGTGCTTGGGGTAGCGGCCACGCATCTCCGCCCTGACCTGCGCGTACGGGCCGACCCAGAAGGACGCCAGGTCGTCGGTCACGGCGAGCGGGCGCCGGGCCGGACTGAGCAGGTGGAACAGGGTGGGCACCCGGCCGTCCACCAGCCGCGGCGTGTCCCTCAGGCCGAAGCACTCCTGCAGCTTGACGGCCACGACGGGCCGCGCGTCGGGGTCGTCGTGCGGCGGGTAGTCCACCGTGATCCGGGACCCGCTGGGCACCTCGAGCCGTTCGGGCACGAGATCGTCGAGGCGCGCGGCCTGCGGCCACGGCAGCAGCCGGCGCAGCGGGTCGGTCAGGTCCACGCGGTCCACCGGTGTCCCGCCCGCCAGCCGCCTCAGCTCCGGTCCGAGCCACTCCTGGGCGCGGTCCGCGAGCGCCTCGTCGGACACGTCGGGCCAGGGGGCGCCGAGGACGCGGTGCAGGAGCGCCAGGCGACGTCGCAGCATCTCCGCCGGGGTCGACCAGCCCAGGATGTCCAGCCCGTCGCGAGCGAGTGCCTCGGCGACCGCCCCGGCCCCCGCCTCGGGAGAGGGCCGGACCGGCGTGGAGGCGAGCTCGATCGCGCCGACCGCGTCGACCTGCCGCGCGACCACCCGCCCGTCGACGAAGGAGGCCCGCACCTCGCGGGAGCGCAGGGAGCCGGTGGCCAGCTCCACGACCCCCTCCCCCAGGCCCGCAGCCAGCCGCACGACCGCGCCGGTCCCTGCGGCCACGCGTCCCTCGACCAGGGCGACGTCGGCGACCGCGATCCACCGGTGCGGGTGCAGCGGGCTCCCCGGCGGGAGGGCCGCCCGCGTGCCGGACGCCAGCAGCCACGTGTCCCCGTCGCGCCGCGCGACGCGGGACGGGTGGGCCAGCGCGGTCACGAGCCCGGCGACGTCCTCCGGCGGCACGGCGCCCGCCCCCCGGTCCGCGGTCCCGCCGCCGCCGTCCAGCCCGCGTGGGTCACCGACGAGCCGCTCGAGCCGCCGGACCTCAGCGCGCCACCGGGCGGCACCGGGCGGGCGGCCCGACCGCAGGGCGCGCAGGAGGCCGCCCAGGTCCCCGTCCTGCGCCCGGTGGTCGTCGGCCAGGGCGGCGACCACCTCTGCGGCGGCCCGGGCTCCGACGAGCGGCGCGCCGGCGAGCAGCGCCCTGGCCTCGCGGGGGTCCGCCGGCACCCGGACGACCCGCAGCCCCAGGCCGGTGATGCGGCCGTCGTGGTCGACGAGCGCCAGCCCGCGCAGCACCTCCTCGGCCGCGCGCGTGGCGGCCGGAGCGGGCGCAGTGAGCAGCGCCATACCGTCCCCGCGGGGCGAGCCCCAGGCGGCGAGCGTGAGCAGCGCGCCGGTGAGGTCGGTGGAGGCGATCTCCGGGGTGGTGTGCTCCGGGGCGTGGACGAACGTCGCCTCGTCGAGGCAGCGGACGACGGTGCCGGGGCCGAGGCGGGCGGCGCGCCCGGCGCGCTGGGTCATCGCGGCGCGCGAGGCCTGCACGGTGACCAGCCCGGACATGTCCCGGCGCAGGTCGCGCCGCGGCTCGCGGGAGAGTCCCGCGTCCACGACGAGCCGGACCCCCGGGACGGTCAGCGAGGACTCGGCCAGCGCCGTCGACACCACGACACGGGGCGGGTCCCCGGGACACCGTCCGGACACGGCCCGCTCCTGGGCCCGCGCGTCGAGCCGCCCGTGGAGCGGCAGGACCTCCGTGCCGGGCGCCAGCCGCGCCACCTGCTCCACGACCCGGTCCACCTCCCGCACGCCCGGCACGAAGACCAGCGCGTCGACGGCGGGGTCGGCCGCCAGCGCGCGGGCGTGCTGCCCGGCCACCGTCCGTGCGACGTGGGCGAGGAAGTCGTCCGCGACGCCACGTGCGTCGGTGCGCGAGCCGGGCGCGGGCGCCCAGACCACCTCGAGGGGATGCTGCTGCGAGGCGTGGTCGACCACCGGGGCGGGCCCGTCCTCGCCGCCGAGCACCGCCGCGAGCGCCGGCACGTCGAGGGTCGCGGACATCGCGACGAGCAGCAGGTCCGGCCGCAGCGCGCGGGCCTCGCCGAGCATGCCGACCAGCAGGTCGGTGTCCAGGCCCCGCTCGTGCACCTCGTCGAGGACCACGGCCCCGACCCCAGGCAGCTCCGGGTCGTCGAGCAGCCGCCGGACCAGGACGCCGGCGGTGACGAACTCCACGACCGTGCCGTGGCCCACCCGCCGCTCCCCGCGCACCGTGCTGCCCACCAGGTCGCCGACCGAGGTGCCGGTCAGCGACGCCAGCCGGCGTGCCGCCGCCCGCACGACGACCCTGCGCGGACCGGTGACCACGACCCGGCGCGGGCCCCGGCGCCCCGCCAGGAGGTCGGCGGCCGCGGGCGGGGCGAGCGTGGTCTTGCCGGCCCCGGGCTGGGCGCGCACGACGGCGACGCCGCGTGCCTCCAGCGCCTGGCGCAGCTGCGGCAGCGCCTCGGCGAACGGCAGCCCCCGGCCGATCACGGCCAGGTCGAAGGGGGCCACGGGCCTAGTAGAAGGGGCCGGACTTCGCGGTCAGCCGGCGGTAGACCGGCATCCCGACCCGGTCCCAGGCCCGGAACGTCCGCGGCCGCAGCACCAGCTGCATGGTCCCGACCTGGTCGACGATCGGGCCGAAGGCGGTCTTGAACTGCACGAGCGGGTGCATCGGGTGAGACTCGTCGTCGGCGTCCCAGCTCGGCGGGGCGCCGTACATGTCGTAGGTGGTCGCGCCGTGCTCCTTGCACCAGCGCATGGCCTCCCACTGCACCTTGTACTGCAGCCCGTTGCTGTCCCGGGTCCGCAGCGAGCCGCCGTCCTTGTAGTAGCCGAGCCCGTCGCGGTAGATGATGAACGCGCCAGCCTCGTGGTCGCCGTCCTCGCGCGGCCTGGCGAGCACGAAGTGTCCCAGCCCGGCCTCGATGTAGGTCCGCCAGAGCCCCTCGTGGTAGGCCCGCGGCCGGCGCTCCTGCACCCCGGCGCGCTCGAGCGTCTCGTCGTAGAGACGCCACATCACCTCGAAGGCATCCTCGTCGGTGCGGTGCTCGACGACCGCCTCGGAGCTCTTGCGGATGTAGCGCCGGGCCCGTTGCCGGAAGCCGGCCAGGATCTCCTCCTCGTCCGGCCGCAGGTCGACCAGCACCGTGTGCTGCCCCAGCTGGAGGTCTGGGTGGTCGCGCATCCCCGGCACCGAGGCGATCAGGTTCTCGCGGTCCTGCGGTCCCTCGGCGGTCACCGAGGGCTCGAGGACGACCGCGAACGGTCGGCCGATCCCGGCGGGGCGCAGGTCCTCGAAGCAGGCACGGGCGTGGTCGGCGTCGGCGACCCGCGGGCCCATCGGGCAGTACCAGAGCTCCCCGAACGGCGGCACCCTGCGGTAGAGGTAGAGCGCGTGGACCGGCGGGCGGCCCTCGTGCTCGTGCACGAGGTGCCGGGCACGCCACTCCGGCGCCTTCAGACCGGCGTAGGAGTCCAGCTGGTAGAGCTCAGGACCGCCGGGGTTGCCCCACACCAGGTCGTCCCAGCGGGACCGCTCGTCGGGGGTGGCGTCGCGCAACGTCATACCGGCCACCCTAACCGCCGAGGGGGCGCCCGCCGGACGTGGCGGGCGCCCCCTCGGGGACCGTCGTGCGCTGGTGCGCGGGTGCGGGGACCTCAGCCGGTCGGCTGCTCCCCGGTCTCGGTCGTGCCCGGACCGCCCACGCCGGCCTCGGCGACCGGCAGCGTGTCCGGGACCTCGGCGGGCTTGGGCTGCCCCGCGAAGGTGAAGGCCGCCTGGCGACCCTCGCCCTCGACGTCGACCAGGACGATCTCACCGGCACCCAGATTGCCGAAGAGGATCTTCTCGGAGAGCTGGTCCTCGATCTCGCGCTGGATCGCGCGGCGCAGCGGCCGCGCGCCCAGGACGGGGTCGTAGCCCTTCTTGGCGAGCAGCGCCTTGGCCGCGGGCGTGAGCTCGATGGCCATGTCCTTGTCCTTGAGCCGCTCGTCGAGCCGGGCGACCATCAGGTCCACGATCTGGACGATCTCGTCCTGCGTGAGCTGCGGGAAGACGACGGTCTCGTCCACCCGGTTGAGGAACTCGGGGCGGAAGTGCTGCTTGAGCTCGTCCTCCACCTTGTGCTTCATCCGCTCGTAGTCGCTGCGGCTGTCCGGGCCTGCCGAGAAGCCGAGCGTGACACCCTTGGAGATGTCCCGCGTGCCCAGGTTGGTCGTCATGATGATGACGGTGTTCTTGAAGTCCACGACCCGGCCCTGGGCGTCGGTCAGGCGACCGTCCTCCAGGATCTGCAGCAGGCTGTTGAAGATGTCCGGGTGGGCCTTCTCGATCTCGTCGAAGAGCACCACGGAGAACGGCCGGCGGCGGACCTTCTCGGTCAGCTGGCCGCCCTCCTCGTAGCCGACGTAGCCGGGGGGCGAGCCGAACATCCGGGAGACGGTGTGCTTCTCGGAGTACTCGGACATGTCCAGGGTGATGAGCGAGTCCTCGTCGCCGAAGAGGAACTCCGCCAGGGCCTTGGCCAGCTCGGTCTTGCCGACGCCGGTCGGGCCGGCGAAGATGAACGAGCCGCCCGGACGGCGGGGGTCCTTCAGGCCGGCGCGGGTGCGGCGGATGGCCTGGGACAGCGCGCCGATGGCGTCGTCCATCCCGATGATCCGCTTGTGCAGCTCGTCCTCCATGTTGAGCAGCCGGCTGGACTCCTCCTCGGTCAGCTTGAAGACCGGGATGCCGGTGGCCGCGGCGAGGACCTCGGCGATCAGCTCCTCGTCGACCTCGGCGACGACGTCCAGGTCGCCGTTCTTCCACTCCTTCTCCCGCTCGGTGCGCGCCTGGGTGAGCTTGTGCTCCTCGTCGCGCAGCCGGGCCGCCTTCTCGAAGTCCTGCGCGTCGATCGCGGACTCCTTCTCGCGCTTGGTGTGCGAGATCTTCTCGTCGAACTCGCGCAGGTCCGGCGGCGCGGTCATCCGGCGGATGCGCAGCCGCGCGCCCGCCTCGTCGATCAGGTCGATCGCCTTGTCCGGCAGGAAGCGGTCGTTGATGTAGCGGTCGGCCATGGTGGCCGCCGCCACCAGGGCCGCGTCGGTGATCGAGACGCGGTGGTGCGCCTCGTAGCGGTCGCGCAGCCCCTTGAGGATCTCGATCGCGTGGGCCAGGGTGGGCTCCTGGACCTGGATCGGCTGGAAACGACGCTCCAGCGCGGCGTCCTTCTCGATGTGCTTGCGGTACTCGTCCAGCGTGGTCGCGCCGATCGTCTGCAGCTCGCCGCGGGCCAGCATCGGCTTGAGGATGCTCGCCGCGTCGATGGCGCCCTCGGCGGCACCGGCACCGACGAGGGTGTGGATCTCGTCGATGAACAGGATGATGTCGCCGCGGGTGCGGATCTCCTTGAGGACCTTCTTCAGCCGCTCCTCGAAGTCGCCGCGGTAGCGGCTGCCGGCGACGAGCGCGCCGAGGTCCAGGGTGTAGAGCTGCTTCTCCTTCAGCGTCTCGGGCACCTCGCCGCGGACGATGTCCTGGGCCAGGCCCTCCACGACGGCGGTCTTGCCGACGCCGGGCTCCCCGATCAGCACCGGGTTGTTCTTGGTGCGCCGGGAGAGGATCTGCATGACCCGCTCGATCTCGGCCTGCCTGCCGATGACCGGGTCGAGCTTGCCCTCGCGTGCGGCCTGCGTCAGGTTGCGGCCGAACTGGTCCAGGACCAGCGATCCGGCCTGCTGGCCCTCGGGGCCGCCGCTGGGGCCCACGCCCGCGCTGGCGGTCTCCTTGCCCTGGTAGCCGGAGAGCAGCTGGATGACCTGCTGGCGGACCCGGTTGAGGTCGGCGCCGAGCTTGACCAGCACCTGGGCGGCCACGCCCTCGCCCTCACGGATGAGACCGAGCAGCAGGTGCTCGGTGCCGATGTAGTTGTGCCCCAGCTGCAGGCCCTCGCGCAGGGACAGCTCGAGGACCTTCTTGGCCCGGGGGGTGAAGGGGATGTGTCCGGTCGGGCTCTGCTGGCCCTGGCCGATGATCTCCTGGACCTGCTGGCGCACCGCGTCCAGCGAGATGTCCAGGGACTCCAGGGCCTTGGCCGCCACGCCCTCGCCCTCGTGGATCAGGCCGAGCAGCAGGTGCTCGGTCCCGATGTAGTTGTGGTTGAGCAGCCGCGCCTCTTCCTGCGCGAGCACCACCACCCGCCTGGCGCGGTCGGTGAACCTTTCGAACATCGTCACTCCTTGACTTCGTGGCACGCGGGTCGTTCGAGCTGCACCTGGGTGCCCACGTGCGCGCGGGCGTGCATCCACTCTACGTTGCGTCTGCCTGCCTCAACGTCGCCGAGCGTCGCCTGTGTTCCACGGGTGTGCCGTGTTCGCCCCTGGCATAACGGCTCCGCCTAGGAGATCCCCAGCCCCACCCCCTACCATCGGCGCCCATGCACACCCGCACCCTCACCGTCGCCACCACCGCCGCCGGTCTCGCCCTCGTCCTGGGAGCCTGCACCTCCGGCGGGCCGGAGCCTGCACCCACCTCCGACGAGGCGGCCGTGACCAGTGACGACGGGCTCGAGGGCACCGCCGGCAACCAGGGCTGGATGTGCAACTACGTCAGCCCGACCGCCGTCGAGCTCGCCAACGGCTCGGCCCCGCAGACGACCCGCATGCTGGTCACCGAGGACACCGAGGACAGCTGGGTCTGCGACGTGCTCGTCGGTGGCAAGGGCGAGCAGGAGCCGGTCATCGAGCTGTCGATCCACCTGGGAGAGGGCGCGTGGGCCGACGCACGGGCCCGGGCCGAGGGCGCGGAGGGCGTGGAGCCCGGCCCCGACCACCTCGGCGTCTCCTTCGTCTCCCCGGGCCTGGTCACCGGCCTGACGATGTGCAAGGACCCGCAGTCCGACGACGCCGGCGACAAGATCCCCTACGCGCTGGTCGCCGAGTCCTTCGGGCAGACCGGCGCCGGGGCCACCGAGCATCTCGAGCGGGCGGTCACCGAGACGGCCAAGGCGCTGGACCAGAGCGTCGGCTGCAGCCCCAAGCTGGCCGTCGAGGAGGATGCGGCGCAGACCACCGCGCCCTGAGCCGCTCAGCCGGCCTTCTTGGCCGTGGTCTTGCTGGCCGTCGCCCTCTTCGCCTCGGTCTTCTTCGCAGCGGTCTTCTTCGCAGCGGTCTTCTTCGCAGCGGACTCCTTCGGCGCGGCCTTCTTGGCGGCCGGCTTACTCGGGCGCTCCGAGGCTGGGTCGTCGCCGGACTCGTCGTCGGCCTTCGCCCCGCGACCCTTCTTGGCCCGGTCGACCGAGCGCTGCAGGGCGGCGAGCAGGTCGACGACCTCCCCGGACTCGGCCTCCTCCTCGGCCTCGGGCGCCTCGGTGACGTCGCCGCCCTCGATCTTCCTGGCGACGAGGGCGTCGAGAGCCTCCTTGAAGTCGTCGACGTGGCCCTCGGGCTCGAAGTCGCCGGCCATCGATTCCACGAGCATCTGGGCCATCTGCTTCTCGGCCTTCTTCGGCTCGCTGACCTGGTCGAGGTTGTCGAGCCGGGCGGCGTCGCGCACCTCGTCGGGCCACAGCAGGGTCTGCAGCAGGATCGCGTCGTCCATCACCCGCAGCACCGCCATCGTCATCCGCGTGCGCACCGAGACCGTGACGACCGCGACCCGGTCGGACTCGCGCAGCGCCTCCCTCAGCAGTCCGTAGGCCTTGGCCCCCATGGCGTCCGGCTCGATGAAGTAGGCCTTGTCGTAGAGGATCGGGTCGATCTGGGCCGCCGGGACGAACCTCTCGACCTCGATCTCCTTGCTCGACCGGTTGGGCAGGGAGGCCAGGTCCTCGTCGGTGAGGACCACCGTCCGCCCGTCCTCGGTCTCGTAGGCCTTGGCGATCTCCTTGTAGGGGACCTCCTCACCGTCGGCCTGGGCCACCCGCTTGTAGCGGATCCGGCTGCCGTCGCTGGCGCGCACCTGGTGCAGGCTGATGTCGTGGTTCTCCGTGGCCGAGTAGAGGCGCACGGGCACGTTGACCAGCCCGAAGGAGACCGCACCCTTCCAGATCGCTCGCATTGGTCAAGGATGGACCAATGCGACCCATGCTGGCCACTCCTGGCGACCTGCGCACCGGCCCGCCCGCCGGACCGGCCTGGGTGCACGAGATCAAGTGGGACGGCATCCGGCTGCTCGCGGACGCGGCCGACAGCCGCCTGCGGCTGCTCACCCGCTCCGGCCGGGACATCGCGGTGGCGCTGCCGGAGCTGCACGGCCTGGCGCAGGTCTGCGACGACGTGCTGCTCGACGGGGAGGCGGTCGCGATGGTGGCCGGGCGCCCGTCCTTCAGCCACGTCGTCGACCGCGTGCACACCGCCTCTGCCGTCGCCGCGTCGCGTCTGGCCCGCACGCGCCCGGTGACCTACATGGTCTTCGACCTGCTGCGCCTGGACGGCATGGACCTCACCGGCCTGCCGTGGTCGGCGCGGCGGGCCGCGCTGGAGGACCTCCTCGAGGGCGTCCCGGGGGTGCAGCCCTCCCCCGTCTTCGACGACGGCCGCCAGCTGCTGGCCGCGACCGCCGACCAGCGCCTCGAGGGGGTGGTCAGCAAGCGGCGCGCGTCGCCATACCGAGCGGGCGTGCGCAGCACGGACTGGCTGAAGTTCCCCCACCGCGGCAGGGTCAGCGTCGTGATCGGCGGCTGGCGTCCGCAGACCGGCACGGTCGGCCGGCTCGGCGCGGTCCACGTGGGCGTCCCGGTCGACGACGGAGCCGGTCGACCCCTGCGCGACGACACCGGGGCACTGCGGCTGGACTACCGCGGAAGGGTCGGCGCCGGCCTGGCCGGTCGCGCCGGGGAGCAGCTGCAGGCCCTCCTGGTCGGGGCGCCGACGGCGCCGTACCCCTTCACCGCGGACATCCCGAGGCCCGAGGCGGCCGGCTCGACCTGGCTCGAGCCGCAGGTCGTCATCGACGTCGCCACGCTCGAGGTGACCTCCGACGGGCGGCTGCGGCAGCCGTCCTACCAGGGTGTGCGCACCGACCTGACCCCCGAGGACCTCCTGGAGCAGACATGAGCAGCCAGTCCGTGAGCGTGGCCGGGCGCACCCTGCGGGTGAGCAACCTGGACAAGGTGCTCTATCCCGCGACACGGACCACCAAGGGGGAGGTCCTGTCCCACTACGTCACGCACGCCGAGCAGATCCTGCCCGAGCTGCGGCAGCGGCCGGTGACGAGGATCCGCTGGCCCGAGGGCGTGGAGGCGGCGCACTTCTTCGAGAAGAACCTGCCCTCCGGCGCCCCCGACTGGCTGCCCCGGGTGACCATCGCCACGCCGGGCTCCTCACGGGGCCGGGACACGCTCACCTTCCCGCTCGTCACCGACCTCGCGGCGCTCGTCTACCTGGTCAACCTCGGCAGCCTGGAGCTGCACGTGCCCCAGTGGCGGGTGGGCGAGGACGGAGGGCCGCTGCCCCCGACCGGCTCGTGGTCGACCTCGACCCGGGGCCCGGCGCGGGCCTGCACGAGTGCGCCCGGGTCGCGCTCCTGGTGCGGGAGCGGCTGGAGTCGGTGGGGCTGGCCACGCGTCCGGTCACCAGCGGCAGCAAGGGCATGCAGCTCTACGCCGACCTCGAGGGCACCCGCTCCTCCGACGAGGTCAGCGCAGTGGCCAAGGCCCTGGCCGAGCACCTCGAGCAGGAGCACCCCGACCTCGTCACGGCGAAGATGACCAAGACCCGAAGGCCCGGCAGGATCTTCCTCGACTGGAGCCAGAACAACGCCGCCAAGACCACGATCTGCCCCTGGTCGCTGCGCGGCCGCGCCCGCCCGCAGGTCGCCCTGCCCCGCACCTGGCAGGAGGTGGAGGCGGCCGCGGCCGGCGAGGTGGAGCTGACCCAGAGGACGATCGAGGAGGTCTGACCCGCCCGGCCGCATCACCTGGGACAATCGGGCGATGACCTGGGCCGAGCACGCGATCTTCTGGCACGTCTACCCGCTGGGCTTCACCGGGGCCCCGCAGCGCGCAGGGCAGACGCCCGACGCGGGCGGCACCCCGTACCCGAGGCTGCGCCAGCTGGTCGACTGGCTCGACTACGCGGTGGGGCTCGGACTCAACGGGCTGCTGCTCGGGCCGGTCTTCGCCTCGGTCAGCCACGGCTACGACACGCTCGACCACGAACGGGTGGACCCCCGGCTCGGCACGCAGGACGATCTCGCCGCGCTGGCGGCGGCCTGCCGCGAGCGCGGCGTCCGCCTGGTGCTGGACGGCGTCTTCAACCACCTGTCCGCCGACCACCCGCTGGTGCGGCGGGCGGTCGCCGCGGGGCCCGGCACCGACGAGGGGCGCTGGATCCGCTGGGTGGACGGCTACCCCCGCTGGTTCGAGGGGCACCCCGGGCTGGTCGAGCTCGACCTGGCCCAGCCGGTCGTCGCCTCCCGGGTCGCCGAGGTGATGACGCACTGGCTGGACCGCGGGGCGGACGGCTGGCGGCTGGACGCCGCCTACGCGCAGGGGGCACAGGTCTGGCGTCCTGTCCTCGACCAGGTCCGCGCCGCCCACCCGGACGCCTGGGTGGTGGGCGAGGTCATCCACGGCGACTACGCCGGCTTCGTGCGGGACTCCGGGGTGGACACGGTCACCCAGTACGAGCTGTGGAAGGCCACCTGGTCCTCGCTGGTGGACGGCAACCTCTACGAGCTGGACCACGCGCTGGGCCGGCACGCGGCGCTGCTCGACACCTTCGTGCCGCAGACCTTCGTCGGCAACCACGACGTCACCCGGATCGCCTCGCGGGTCGGCAAGGACGGCGCCGTCCTGGCGCTCACGATGCTCATGACCGTCGGCGGGGTCCCGTCGGTCTACTACGGCGACGATCAGGGGTTCGAGGGCGTCAAGGAGGAGCGCGAGGGCGGCGACGACGCTGTGCGGCCCTCCTTCCCGGGCACCCCGGGGGAGCTGGCGTCCTGGGGCGAGCCGGTCAGCCGCGCGCACGTGGAGCTGGTCGGGCTGCGGCGCCGTCATCCGTGGCTGGTCCGGGCCCGCACCGAGGCGGTCACCCTCTCCAACGATCACTACGTCTACCGGGCGACGGGGACGCCCGAGGAGGTGCTGGAGGTCGAGCTCGACCTGCGCGGCGGGGGTCACCGCGCCCGGGTGCGCGACGGGGCGGGACAGGCGATCTGGTCGTGGGGCTGAACGCCTCCTTCACGGACGTCCCGAGGGCCGACGCACGTCAGGGAGGTCCGCTATCGTCATGAGGGTGTGACGGTGCCCTCCATGGACGCCGGGGTTCGATGACGACTAGGGGACGGGGTTCGAGGATGACCATGGGACGACGCGTCTCCCGGGCGCGGGCAGGGACGCTCACGGCGGTCACGGCTGCGGCCGCCCTCGCCGCGCTGACGGTCGGGCCGCAGGGCACCGCGCCGCGGGCCGCGGCCGAGCCTGCCGCCACCGGCGCGACCGCGTCCGGCACGACCGAGACCGAGATGGAACCGGCCGCCACCTCCCAGCCGGTCCGCTGGACCGAGGCCCTGGCCGACCAGGCCCCGTGCCCGGAGGGCCGCACCCGCCGCGCGACGCTGCTCGACGAGCACTTCAGCCGTGGGATCCCGCAGGCGGACTTCGCCAACGGCTGGTCGGTCGTCAGCCGGTCCCTCGACGGCCGGGCTGCGCGGTCCGTGGTGAGCGGCTCGGACACCGAGGACTGGTTCTTCGCCCCGTGGGTGCAGGCCCCGGTGGGCGCCCAGACGATGCTGGCGTTCGCCTCGCGCGGCACCGTGCCGGCCTCGGGCTACTCGCGCGCCGACGTCAACTCCGTGTCCACCCGGGTGGCCGCGAACGGCACCCGCTGGCAGGGCCGGGTCTTCGACGTCACCGCCGCGACCCGGGACGAGGACGGCCGGCTGGGCACCTGGTTCCAGCACCGTTCGCGCGCAGGCACGACCCAGTGGTGGGAGGTCGACAACGTCCAGCTCTACACCTGCCGGGCGGCGGCCGTCAGCCGGATCGAGGGCTCCGACCGCTACGCCACCTCCGCCGCCGTCGCGGCGCAGTACCGCCCCGGCCAGGACGTCGTCTACCTCGCCAGCGGCCACGGCTTCGCCGACGCGCTCAGCGGCGGGGCCCTCGCAGCCCGGGACGGGGCGCCGGTCCTGCTCGTGCGGACCGACGCCATCCCGGCGCCGGTCGCGGCCCAGCTCACCCGGCTCTCCCCGACCAGGATCGTCGTGCTCGGCGGGGCCACCGCCGTCGGGGACGCGGTGCTCGAGGCCGCGCGGGCCTACACCGACGGCAGCGAGGAGAGCGTCGTCCGCCTGGCCGGCGCGGACCGCTACGCCACGTCGGCCGCCGTGACCGGCTCCTACCCCGCTGGGGTCGGGACCGTGTGGGTCGCCAGCGGCAGGAGCTTCCCGGACGGACTGTCCGGCGGGGCCGCCGCCGGGCGGCAGGGCTCCCCGCTGCTGCTGACCTCGCCCGTCGAGCTGCTGCCGCAGACCCAGGAGGCCCTCGACCGGCTCGCCCCCGCGGACATCGTCGTCCTGGGCGGACCGGCAGCCGTCCCTGAGGCGGTGGTGGACCAGCTCCGGGCGCACACCACCGGCACCGTCACCCGGCTCGCGGGATCGGACCGCCACGAGACCTCCGCGCTGGTCGCCGACACCTTCCCGCGCGCCCCCGAGCGCGTCTTCCTCGCCACCGGCGCCGCCTTCCCGGACGCACTGTCCGGCTCGGCGCTGGCCGGCAAGGAAGCCGCCCCGGTCCTGCTGACCCGGGCCAGCAGGCTGCCCGCCGACGTCGGCTCGGCCCTGGACCGTCTCGACGCCGGCTCCGGAGTGGTCCTCGGCGGCTACACAGCCGTCCAGTCCACCGTCCTCGACCAGCTCGGCCAGCACGTCGGCTGACCAGGAGGAGGAGCTATGCGCACCACCCGCACCCTGCTCAACGGGGACGTGCTCGTCCTCGACGTGCCCGACGCGGAGACGATGCCCGCCCCGGCGGCGATCGGCGTGCTCGCGCGCGACGGCCTGGAGCTGGAGATCACCACCGGTGGCCCGGGCCACCTGGAGCACTACCTGTCGGTCAGCGGCACCCGGCTCACCGGCGAGGTCCAGCTGCGCCACGGCGCGACCCTGCGCCACGGACGCCACGGCGACGACCCGGCCCGAGGCCTGGTCTTCGCCCTCCGCACCGGCGATCACGAGATCTACGGCACGACGGTGCCCGGCATGGACCTGGAGGGGCTGACCTCCTTCCTCTCCCACGTCGAGGTCGCGACCGGCCCCGCCGGCCCGGTGCTCACACCGGCCGCCCCCGTCGGCTGGTCGGAGCACCGCACCCACGACGTCGCCCAGGTCGTCCGGGTGGTCGGCGGTGCCCGGATCCTGCTCGACGTCCGGCGGACCCGCAACGGGCTCACCCGGCCCTCCGGCCCCGGCCTGGACGTCCGGGGCGGCCGGCTGAGCCGGTCGGCCGACGACGAACGGGTCCACTACGCCGTGCTGGAGACCCCGGCCTTCCTGGTCTACGGCATCCCGGCCGACGAGGAGCACGTCGACGCGGCGGCCACGACGCTGAGCACCGTGACGGCGGAGCTGGGATGAGCATCCTGTCCCCGGCGCTCCTCGGCGCGGTGGGCCTCGTGCTGCTGGCCTCCGCGGCCGGGCACCTACGCTCGCCGGCCGCCCTGCGCCACGGGCTGGACGCGCAGGGCGTCGTGCCGCAGGTCGCCCGCCGCGCCGTCTCCCTCCTGCTCGGGCCGGTCGAGACGGTGCTGGGCGTGGCCGCGATCCTGGCCGCGGTCACCGGTCCCCGGCCCGCGCTCGCCCTCTGGGCCGGTCTGCCGTCCGCCGCGCTCTTCGCGGTCCTCGCCCTCTACCTCACGGCGGTCCTCAGGTCGACGGCCGGCCGGCCGGTCCCGTGCGCGTGCGGCCTGGGCGAGGCTCCGGTCGGCCCGTCCACCGTCCTGCGCGCCGCGTTCCTGGGAGCCATGGCGGCCCTCGGCGGGGCGACCGCGGGCGGCTGGTCACCGGGCACCGCTCCTCACGAGGAGCTCATCGTCGCGCTGGCCGCCGCCCTGGTCCTCGCCGTGGCGACCGCGCTGCTGCCGGCCGCCCGCGCCGTGCCGGCTGCGACGCTGCACGTCCGCACCGTCGACCTCGGAGGTCCCCGTTGAGCTTCATGGAGTCCGCCGTCCTGCTGGCCTGGGTCGCCCTGGTGCTGCTCGCGCTCGGGCTGGCGGGGCTGCTGCGCCAGGTGACGGTGCTCAGCCGCAGCCAGGCCGGGCGGCCCGGGGACGCCACCGCGACGGGCGCGGCGCCGCGCAGCACCCGCGACCTCCTCGGCTTCCGGCTCCCGACGCACGGCGACCTCGCCGGCCTGGTCGCCCCGGGGGCGGGCCGGACCGTGGTGGCGTTCGTCTCGCCCGGCTGCCCCTCCTGCGTCCTCACGCTCCGCGGCCTGGCCGACGTCCCCGAGCTTCAGGACGGCACGGTGCACCTCGTGGCCGTCTCGTCCGGCTCGTGCGAGGCGGCGGCGGCGGACCTGCCCGGGACCGGCCGCTGCGTCGAGCAGGGCCGTCCCCTGATGGAGCAGCTGCACGTGCCGGCCACGCCCTACCTGATGGAGGTCGACGGCGGGGGCACCATCGTCGCGGCCACGCTGCCCGGCCCCGACACCGATCTGGCCGCCTGGGTCCGCCGGACCCCGGGACGGACAGCGACGAAGGAGCACCGATGACGGACGACATCCCCACCCCCGCACCGGTGAGCTTCGCCGACCTGCCGGTGTCGGACCCCGGCCACCTGCGCAAGCGGCTGCGGCCCCGCCCCACCACCCGGCGCGCCTTCGTCGGCTGGGCGCTCGGCGCCGGCACGGCGGTGGGCCTGGGCTCGCTGGCCCTGGTCAACCGGGCCGCCGACCGAGCCCAGGCCGCCGCCTACTGGCAGGACTGGACCGGCACGTCGACCGGCCCGTGCGCCGACTACGCGCGGGACCACACCGAGACCGGCATCCAGTGCGGCGTCTCGCAGATGTGCCTGACCCTGTCCTGCTGCTGGAAGTACCGCAACGGCGCGGGCAACCGGGTCGGCTGGCACAAGAGCGCGCCGGGCGCGGCCGGCTACTACCTGCACCGTCCCGACGACTGCTGGGCCGGGACCTACGACTCCTGGCACTGGAAGTTCAGCGACGGCAACACCTACCGCTGCTCCGACGGCTGGACCTGCAGCGCGGACGGAGCGTGCTTCAAGTCGATCTGCCCATGGGTGGTCTGAGCCCGTCGGTCACGGTCTCCCGGGTGCGGCGCTGGGCGGCCGACCCGTTGCCGCTGCTCGCCCTGGTGGCGGCAGCCGGGGCCGTGCTCGCTGCGCTCCAGGCCGTCGGTGCCGTCACGCCCCCCTGGCAGGTGCCGGCGCTGCTGGGTGTCGTCGCCGCCGGGCTGGCGCTGTCCGGGTCGACCTGAGGACTCAACAGCGCGTGGGCGCTGATGGCCCCGGTCCGGGGCCGAGGGGTGCAGCTGCGGCTGTGGTTCGCCTTCTTCCTCGGGTGCGCGCTCGGCGGCGCCATCACCGGGAGCCTGCTCGGAGTGCTCTGCGGGCTGCTCTCCCCGATCCCGGTCGCGTGGCGCGCGGCCCTGCTCGGCGCCCTGGTGCTGGCGCTCGCGGTCACCGACCTGCGCCAGCCCCTGCTCCGGCTGCCCCAGCGCACGACCCTCATCCCGCAGGAGGTCTTCGCCCGTGGCCTGGCCCGGGGCGGGTTCCGGTTCGGGGTCGAGTACGGCTGCGGCTTGCGTACCCTCCTCCCGTCGGCCGCGCCCTACCTCGCGGCGCTCCTGGTGCTTCTCCTCGCCCCGGCCTTCGGCACGGCGCTGCTGCTCGGGGCCGTCTTCGGCGCCTCGCGCTCGCTGGCGGTCCTGCAGCGCGTGCTGCTCGGCCGAGCCGGCTGGCAGCAGTTCCTGGCGGCGCACACCCGCACCCTCGAGCGCGCCGGGACGCTGGTCACGGCCGCCCTGGTGGCGTGGGCGGCACTGCTCCTGCTGCCCTGACCCGGACGCGGGCTGAGCGCCGACCCGCCGTCGAGCTGGCGACGGACGCAGGGCGGGCCGGTCCCCCAGGGAACCGGCCCGTCCTGACGGTGGTGCGAAAGCGTCAGTTCGCTGCTGCGTAGGCGTCCTGCAGGTCCTGCGACACGCGACCGCGGGAGCTCACCTTGTAGCCGTTCGCGCGGCCCCACTCGCGGATCTTCGCCAGCTCCTCGGACTTCGCCGAGCCCGCCCCCGAGCCGGTGCCACGGCGCCGGGTCTGCCGACGCCCACCAGAGCGCCGCGACTCCGCGATCCAGGGCGCGAGGCCCTCACGCAGCCGGGTGGCGTTCTCGTCGTTCAGGTCGATCTCATAGGTGACCCCGTCGAGGGCGAACTCGACGGTCTCGGTGGCCTCGCCACCGCTGAGATCGTCTTCGAGAATGATCTGCACACGCTGAACCATTGGATTCTCCTGGATATGTCGTCCCGAGGCAGGCCACAGGGATTTGACCCGCCAGTACTAGGAAACCACATTCATGGCCGAACATCCAGAGGACACGATGAATTATTCCGTCGGTCCGCAGTCCGACGGCGACATCGATGCCGGCCCGGAAGCCCAGAGGCGACCGGCCCGTTCAGCGTGGGTCGTCGGGCTCCTGCGCCGTGACGTCCTTTTTCTCGGATATGTCCCGCACGGGCCGCCCCTGTTCCGACCTCTCCGCAAGCGACCGGTCCTGCTCGGCCTCCCAGCGCCGGATGGCCGCGCGCTCACGACGGTCACCCTCGACAAAATGCTTGAGGATCATCCAGAAGAGGAAGAGCAGGCCGATCGAGGGAATCAGCGCGGCCAGGATCATCCAGCCCTCGCGGAGCAGCTCGCCCATCATGCCTCCGGCTTGAGGAAGGGAAAGAGGATCGTCTCGCGGATGCCGGTCCCGGTGAGCAGCATGAGGACCCGGTCCAGGCCCATGCCGAGGCCGCCCATCGGCGGTGCGGCGTACTCCAGCGCCCGCAGGAAGTCCTCGTCCAGCTGCATCGCCTCGGGGTCTCCCCCTGCCGCCAGCAGCGACTGCTCGGTGAGCCGGGCACGCTGGATCTCCGGGTCGACCAGCTCGGTGAAGGCGGTGCCGCGCTCCACGCCGCCGATGATCAGGTCCCACGCCTCGACCAGTCCCTCGTGCGTCCGGTGCGTGCGGGCCAGCGGCTGGGCGATCTCGGGATAGTCGTGGACGAAGGTCGGTTGGACCAAGGTCGGCTCGACGAGGTCGCCGAAGATCTCCAGGGCGATCTTTCCGGCATTCCATTCCGGCCTGACCGGGACCTCGTGCTCGGCCGCCAGGGCGCGGAGTTCCTCCAGCGGGGTGCTCACGTCCACCGTTCTGCCTGCCGCTACGGAAAGCCCTTCGTAGAAGGGGAGCCAGGCCCATTCTCCATCGAGGTCCACGGCACCGCGCGGGGTCTGAACCTGACGAGTTCCGACAGCGTCGGCCGCCGCCAGGATCATCCGCTTCATGAGGGCGGCCATCGTGAACTGGTCACCATAGGCCTGATATGCCTCGAGCATGGTGAACTCGGGGCTGTGGGTCGAGTCGATTCCCTCGTTCCTGAATATCCGTCCAATTTCGTAGACGCGGTCGATACCGCCCACGACGGCGCGCTTGAGATGCAGCTCGAGGGCGATCCGCATCGTCATCGGTAGGTCGAAGGCGTTCAGGTGCGTGAGGAAGGGTCGCGCCGCGGCGCCGCCGTGGATGGTCTGCAGCACCGGGGTCTCGACCTCGACGTAGCCCTCGTCCTCGAGCACGCCGCGCACGGCCCGCGTCATCGCGGCCCGGTCCATCACCATCTGGCGCGCCTCGTCGCGCACGACGAGGTCGACGTAGCGCTGCCGCACCCGCTGCTCCTCGGACATCTCCTTGTGCAGCACCGGCAGCGGCCGCAGCGCCTTGGACGCCATCTGCCACGAGGCGGCCATGACCGACAGCTCTCCGCGCCGGCTGGAGACGACCCGGCCGGCGACGAAGACGTGGTCACCGAGGTCGACCCAGGCCTTCCAGCGCGCGAGCGCCTCCTCCCCGACCTCGGCCAGGGAGAGCATGACCTGCAGCCGGGTGCCGTCCCCGGCCTGGAGGGTGGCGAAGCACAGCTTGCCGGTGTTGCGGACGAAGACGACACGGCCCGCCACGCCCACCCCGTCCTGCGTCTCCTCGCCCGTCCCCAGGTGGCCCCACTGCTCGCGCACCTGCGCCAGCGTGTGCGTCACCGGCACCGAGACGGGGTAGGGTGCGACGCCCTCGGCGAGCATCGCCGCGCGCTTGCCCTGACGCACGCGGACCTGCTCGGGCAGGTCGTGCTCGTGGTCGGGGGCGGCGGGAGCGGGTGCTGCGGCCTGAGGATCAGTCACCCCGACAGGGTATCCGCCGCCGCCGGGCGCCCCGGCACCGAGCCGCGAGGCTCACCCCATACCTGTGGGGGTCTAGAAGAGCGCGTCACCTGCGACTCCGCGCTCGAGATCCAGCAGCGCCTGCTTGCGCTCCACGCCGCCGCCGTAGCCGGTGATGGCGCCGGAGGCGCCGACCACCCGGTGGCAGGGGACCACGATGGAGACCGGGTTGCGCCCGTTGGCCAGACCGACCGCGCGGGAGGCCCCGGGCTGACCCAGCTCCGCGGCCAGCTCGCCGTAGGAGCGGGTCTCGGCGTAGGGGATCCGCTCCAGCAGCGCCCAGACGCGTCGCTGGAAGTCGGTGCCCCCCGCCGCCAGCGGCAGGTCGAAGGCGGTCCGGCTCCCGGCGAAGTACTCGGCGAGCTGGTCGGCGGCGTCCCGCAGCACCTGCGGGGCTTCGTCGCGGTCCACCTCACGGCCGGTGTCGACCGGCGGGTGCTTGCTCTCGGCGAACCACACGCCGGTCAGGTGCGTTCCGTCGCTGACGAGGGTCAGCGGGCCGACGGGCGAGTCGACGACGAGGTGCAGGGTCGCGATGGTCATGGGGCCTCCTTCGGCCGGGGTCGGGTCTGGTGGGATCCAGGGGTATGGGGTGGTGGCTCGCCGTGGGCGGGCGGCCGGGCCGACGCGTGGGTGCCGCTCGCCCACAGGAGGGCGGTGGCGTAGGAGCGCCACGGGCGCCAGGCCTCGGCCCGCGCGAGCAGCGCGGGGGCGGCGTCGTCGAGGCGCGCAGCCTTGGCGGAGGCACGCACCCCGAGGTCGCTGGCGGGGAACGCGTCGGGGTCGCCCAGCCCCCGCAGGGCGACGATCTCGGCGGTCCACGGGCCGATGCCGCGCAGGGCGAGCAGTCCCTCGCGCGCGACGTCCCGGTCGGCGCCCGCCGACAGGTCCAGCTCCCCGCCGGCCAGGGCAGCTGCGAGGGCGAGCAGCGCCCGGCGCCGGGCCCCCGGCATACCGGGGAGGTCGACCTCGTCGGCGCCGGCGACCGCTTCGGGCGTGGGGAAGAGGTGCGTCGGGCCACCGTCCTCGAGCAGCGCGGGAGGCAGCGGCCTGCCCAGGGAACGGACCAGCTGGGCGGCCAGACCGGCGGCCCTGGCGGTCGAGACCTGCTGCCCGAGGACCGCGCGCAGCGCCATCTGGGCGGCGTCACCGCTGCCGGGCAGGCGGACCCCCGGCGCGCTGGTCGCGAGCGGCCGGAGCCCGGGATCCGTGGCGAGGTGCTCGTCGACGGCCACGGGGTCGGCGTCGAGGTCGAGCAGCCGCCGGCAGCGCTGGATCGCCGCGGCGAGGTCCCGGACGTCGCTGAGGAGCAGACGGGCGGGCACGTGCCGAGCATCAGGCTCCGGCATCTCCAGGCGGACGACGGCCGGCCCGCGCGGCAGGTCGAGGGCGACCTCCAGACCCCGGTCGCGCCAGACCTCGACGCCGGGCACGGTGGTGGCCACGAGGTGACCGAACAGGCTGGGAGCGTGCAGCGGGGCGCGGAAGGGCAGCCGCAGGTCCAGCCGGGCGACGCTGCCTGCGGGCGCCACGGGCCCCGCGCCGCTGGGGTCGCCGACTGGGCTGTCGACGAGCTGGTCGGCGGGGCCGCCGCTCTTCCCGCCATCGTCCGTGTCCCGGGCCCGGGCGGCCTGGCGCAGCTCGGTCGGCGTCGTCGCGTAGACCGTGCGCACCGTGTCGTTGAAGGACCGGATGCTGGAGAACCCGGCGGCGTGGGCCACCTCGGCCATCGTCATCGTGGTGCCCTCCACCAGCAGGCGGGCGGTCTGCGCGCGCTGGGCCCGGGCCAGGGCGAGCGGCCCTGCCCCGAGCTCGGCCCTCACCAGCCGCTCGAGCTGGCGGACCGAGTAGCCCAGCCGTCCCGCAAGACCACCCACCCCCTCGCGGTCGACGACGCCGTCGGCGACCATCCGCACGGCGCGTGCGGCGACGTCGCCGCGCACGTGCCACTCCGGCGAGCCCGGCGTGGCGTCCGGTCGGCAGCGCTTGCACGCCCGGAAGCCCGCTCCCTGGGCTGCCGCGGCCGAGGGGAAGAAGCGCATGTTGACGACTTTCGGCGTGATCGCCGGGCAGCTGGGCCGGCAGTAGATCCCGGTGCTGAGCACACCCGTGACGAACCACCCGTCGAAGCGGGGGTCCTTGCTCCGGACGGCGGTGGAGCAGCGGGCGGGGTCGAGGTGCACACCTCCATGGTGAACCCTGTCGGAGGCATGGTCTAGCAGGAAAACGACATCAGCGTCGTCGGGTCGCCAGGGGGCGGCTCCCGCAGCCCGGTGGAGCGCGACGGCTGCCCGGCCCGCCAGGATGGTGCCGTGAGGTGGGAGCAGGCGTGGCACGAGGCCCTCTACGGGCCCGACGGCTTCTACCGACGCCACGCGCCGGCCGAGCACTTCGCGACCTCGACCCAGGGCGTGCCCGGCGCCGGCGAGGTGCTGGCGGCGGCGGTCGTGGCCCTCGCCCGTGGGCACGGGTGCACGCAGGTGGTCGACGTCGGCGCCGGTGGGGGCGAGCTCCTCGCGCACGTCGCCGCGCTCGCGCCGGACCTGCAGCTCACCGGGGTCGACGTCGTCGACCGCCGCCCGCCCGGGGTGCACCGCTGGCTGCTCTCCCCCGGCGGCGCCGAGCTGCCCGAGGAGCTGGTGCACCTCACGGACGCCCTCGTGGTCGCCCACGAGTGGCTCGACGTCGTGCCCTGCCCCGTGGTCGAGCGGGACGAGCACGGGGTATGGCGCGAGGTCACCGTCCTCCCCGACGGCACGGAGTCGTCGAGGCGAGTGTCGTCGTCGGGTGCGGCGTCGTCGGACCGGGACGCCGAGATCCTCCACTGGCTCGGCCGCTGGGTCCCGGGGCACGTCGTGCGCGCGGAGGTGGGCCCGCCCCGGGACCGGGCCGCAGCCGACCTCCTGGGGCGGATCGACCGGGGCGTGCTGCTCGTCGTCGACTACGGGCACACCCGCGAGGACCGTCCCGTGCACGGCACGCTGACCGGCTTCCGCAGCGGCCGGGAGGTGCTGCCGGTGCCGGACGGCACGTGCGACCTCACCGCGCACGTGGCGGTGGACAGCCTCGTGGACCACCTGGCCGACGCCTTCCCGGGCACCACGTGCGAAGGCTCCAGCCAGGCGGAGGCCCTGACCAGACTGCTGCCCGCAGCGGGTGCGCAGGTGCCGCACGAGCTCGCCCTCAGCGCACCCACGGCATACCTGGAGGCGCTGGCGCGACGTGGCGCCCTCGCGACGCTGCGTGCGCCCGACGGACCGGGCGGCTTCCACTGGCTGGTGCTGCGCCGTCAGTAGGGTGGGACAGGTGAGCACCCGTGACCTCGACGTGACCCTGGGCGCCGGGACCGGCGTGGGCGGGACCAGCACGACCGAGATGGTGCTCAACATCGGCCCCCAGCACCCCGCCACGCACGGCGTGCTGCGCCTGCGCGTGACCGTCGACGGCGAGCGGATCCTGGCAGCCGAGCCGGTGATCGGCTACATGCACCGCGGGGCGGAGAAGCTTTTCGAGGCGCGTGACTACCGGCAGATCATCGTGCTGGCCAACCGGCACGACTGGCTCTCCGCCTTCAACAACGAGGTGGGCGTGGCGCTGGCTGCCGAGCACCTGCTCGGCATGGAGGTGCCCGAGCGCGCCACCTGGACGCGCACCCTGCTCGCCGAGCTGGGTCGCGCGCTCAACCACCTGATGTTCCTCGGGTCCTACCCGCTCGAGCTGGGTGCGATCACGCCGATCTTCTACTCCTTCCGCGAGCGCGAGGAGCTCCAGGCGGTGATGGAGGAGTTCTCCGGCGGCCGGATGCACTACATGTGCACCCGGGTCGGCGGTCTGCTCCACGACATCCCGGACGGCTGGCTGGACCATGTCGACGCCGCGGTGGAAAAGGTGCGTTCGCGGATGCCCGAGCTGGAGTCGCTGCTCCTCGGCAACGAGATCGTGCGCGCCCGCACCCACGGTGTCGGGGTGCTGGAGATGGAGCAGGTCCTGGGCTACGGGGTCAGCGGCCCCATCGCCCGCGCCTCGGGGCTGGACCTGGACCTGCGGCGCGACGAGCCCTACCTGGCCTACGGCGAGCTCTTCGGCGCGGGGGGTCCGGGACGGGTGGTGACCCGGGAGGCCGGCGACTGCGAGGCGCGGCTCGAGGTGCTCGCCGAGCAGGTCCACGTCAGTCTGGACCTGGCCCGTGCCTGCACCGAGCGGCTGCGCGAGCTAGGCCCGGGTGCCTTCGACACCAAGCTGCCCAAGGTGCTCAAGGTGCCCGAGGGCGAGGTCTACCTGCAGAACGAGAACCCGCTCGGCCTCAACGGCTACTACCTGGTCAGCCGCGGCGAGAAAGCCCCGCACCGGCTCAAGCTGCGCTCGGCCTCGTTCAACAACGTGCAGGTGTTGCGCGAGATGCTGCCCGGGACGGTGGTGGCCGACATGGTCGCGGTCCTGGGGTCGATGTTCTTCGTCGTCGGTGACATCGACCGGTAGCACCTGGCCCCCTCGGGCAGAGCCCCGTTGCGCTCCGATCCAGAGGGCGGATCGAAAGGGCGCATCGAAAGGGCGGATCAGAAGGGCGGAGGTTCGTCGCCGGGCTCGCCTGCGTCGGGTGCGTCGCCCGCACCGTCGTCCTGGGGCGGGTCGTCGACAGTGGTCCAGGCCGGGTGGTCCACCACCTCGCGGGGGTCGTGGGTGAGGAGTCGCTCCGGACTGGGGGTGCCGGGGCGGGGGCCGTCCTTGCGCCGACCGTCGCGCGTCGTGTGGCGGATCAGGACGGCCTCGTGCAGGCCGAGGAACTCCACGTCCGCGCCGGGCTCGTCGTCGTCGGCGACCAGCCGGTCCCCAGGACGACGGTGGGCCAGGGCTGCGTAGACCAGCAGCGATGCGAGGTGCCTCTGCTCCGCGAGGGTGAGTCCGCTCTCCGCCCCGTGCGCGGCCCCACCGGGTGGCCGACCCTCGGCTGGTCCAGCTGGTGGCGTCGCGCTCGGCGTGGCGGGATCGGGGACCGGGAGAGCCTGGGTGAGGTACTGGCGGTAGTCGTGGGCACGGGTGTCGTAGACCCGGCCCCAGAAGGACTCCCACGTGATGTTGCGGCTGGCGTCCATGACCGCGTCCCAGAACTTCAACGTCTTCAGCACGTGCCAGGGCCGGTCCAGGGACTGCAGGTTCGGCTCGCAGGTGGGTCCGCCGAGCAGATACTCCTGGACGTGGTCCAGGTCGCACCACGGTGCCGGGACCGTGGAGCCCGGCGCCCTCGAGGTCACGTCCGCGGCGATGATCTGGGCACGCATTGCCGCGTCCGGGGCATACCCGGTGGCCGAGCGCTCGATGCACCGCCCGTCGGCGGGGTCCATCAGTATCCGGTACAGCGTCGTGCCCGGCCGGCCGGCGATGGCCCGCACCTCCGCGGCGGTCAGGAACCGCGACTCCCGTCCCAGCAACCGGCCCACGCCGGGCAGCACCCTCACCAGCCCGAAGCTCGCCCCATCACCGCCACCCGCCTCCGCAGAAGGACTCCTCCCCTGTGCAGACGGACTCCTCCCCTGTGCAGACGGACTCCTCCCCTGTGCAGACGGACTCCTCCCCTGTGCAGACGGACTCCTCCCCTCCGGGCGACGGACTGCCCCCGCGGGACGAGGGACCGTCCCCGTGGGACGAGGGAAGCCTGGCGTGCAGGGCGGTGGTCGAGGGTCCAGCTCGTCGTCACCGTCGGCGCCCGCGTCGTCGGCCGTGCCGGGGCGGGGGCCGGAGCCGGGGCCGGGGCCGGAGCCGGGGCCCGGGCCGGGGTCGGAGCCGGGGCCGGAGCCGGGGTAGGTGTTCGGGACGCTGAGGACGGGAGCGCCGGTCAGCGCCTCCCAGGACACGATCACGTTGACGTGCGCCGACGGCACCCCGGCGAGGACGTCGACCAGGCCGGCGACGTCGTCGGGGCTGACCAGACCCAGGTCGCCGCCCAGGTCCGGCAACGGGAGCACCCCGTGGACCAGCAGCGCCCGCGCGATGTCCGAACGCAGCTGCCCCTTCCAGCGCGGGTCACCTGCGTTCCTGGCCTTGGTCGCCATCTCCTGCAACCGGGCCGCGGCACCCGTGACCGAGACGACGTCACCGGTGATGACCAGCCGCGCCGTCCCGTCGTCATCGACGACCGCGTAGGCGTCACGCGCCGCGTGCGCCGCCAGTCGCTCCGTCTCCCTGGCCTCCGGGTCTGCACCCTCCACGGCGGTCGCCAACCGCTCCAGTGCGTCGTGGAAGACCGGCTTGGCCCACGGAGCCTTGGACACCCCACCCTCGGGAGTGAGCCGCTCCGCCGCGGCCTCGGCCGGGTCGATGCAGGTCGCGAACAACGCTCGCGAGATCGCCGCAGCGTCCTCGTGCGCCATCCGCGCGCACCGCCGCGACCAGATCAGCACCAACGTCCACGGGGCGATCCCGGCCTCCAGGGCCTGCTCCACCGGACGCCGCGACGCATCCGGGAGGGAGGCGATGGCCACCTCCTCCTGCGCCGCTCCCCGTCCGCACCCGGTCAGCGCGACCAGCTCGGCCACCGCCACGGACTTGGCCCGTGCCCGCCACCGCTGCCGGGCGGTCCTGGACATCTCGGCCGGGTCGGCCACACCCTTGTCGGCCAGCAGCTCTGCCCCGGTCCGGGCAGCCAGCTCACGCACCGCGTGCAACCGCGCCCCCGACGCGGCGCACGACCACCGGTGAGCGGCCTCCACCGCGTCCAGGGAGGCTTCACCGCTCAGCTCCTGCCGATCCAGCGCAGGCAGCACGTCCTCCAGCTGACCACGCCGCTGCGGGCCCAGCCCCGCCAGCAGCTCCCCGTCAGGGTCGCCGCGCGGAGCGAGGTCAGCGTCCGCGCACGGCCCGGGCCGCTGGTAGGACACCCGCAGCACGCCGTCCAGCCCGAGGCCGGCACGGCCGGCCCACTGTCTCGGCACGAACGCGTCCAGCGCCTCGAGATCCACCGCGCCCCCGGCCCCCAACCCTTCCCTCAGCATCCGGGCCCGGACCGCGTCCTCACTCTGCTCTGCCTCGCCTGCCATACCAACCACCCCCTCCCCAGGGTCCGATCTGATGCCCCTATCTTAGGACAAGTGTCCGACAAAGGGCGCGGTGATCCACAGGGTGTCGTACATACCTTCGGGAATGGTGCTCGAGAGGAGGGCGCGCCGACCTCAGACCCGGCGCAGCACGCTCACCGCGAAGTCGGAGTCCGGCACCCACGGCTTGAGGTCCCAGGTGGCGAAACGCTGCTCCAGCACCAGCCCGGCCCCCGGAGCCAGCGCGTCGAGCTCCTGCGGGGTGAAGCCGCGGCCCACCCGGCACCCCAGCAGCACGAAACCGCCGGCGACCACGTGAGCAGCCACCCGTCCCAGCGCCCTCGCCCGGTGCTCGGCAGGCACGAAGTCCATGACGTTGCCCGCCAGCAGCGCCCCGTCGAACGGCTCGGTCACCCCCGTTGCGGGCAGGTCGAGGCTGACGACGTCGCCGACCAGCCACGTCGCGCCTGGGTGGTCCTGAGCGGCCGCAGCGATCAGCTCCGGGTCGACGTCGACGCCGACCACCCTGTGGCCCAGCCTGGCCAGGTGCCCACCGTGCCGACCGGGGCCGCAGCCGACGTCGAGCAGCCGCGCCCGCCGTGGGGCGAGCACGTCGACGAGCCGCGACTCGCCCTCGAGGTCCTGCCCGGAGCGGGCCATGGCACGGAAGCGCTCGGCGTACCAGCGGGAGTGCTCGGGGTCCTCCAGCCCCGGCCACATCGAGGTGGGCAGCCGCCCCTGCACGGGGTCGACCGGCGCTCGCCGCTCCTGCTCTTCCATCCCGCCAGGATAGGCATCGCCCCTGGCCGCCCAGGCGTGGCGGCAGCGTTCGGCCGCAGGCAGCCGGTTCCCGCAGCCCAGCCGAAAGGCAGCCCTGCCCCGCAGCTCAGCCGTAGGCGAGGTCGCCGTCGGTGGCCGTGTCGCCGTCGTCGTCGTCGTGCTCGGTCGGCGGGATACGGCACCAGGCCTGCCCGACGTAGCCGCTCACCGACAGCGCGAGCGCGGCGGCCGCGTGCACCACCCCCCAGACCAGCTGGACCCGCTGGCTGGGCACGTCGGCGACGGAGACGTGCACCAGAGAGTTGGCGAGGTACCAGCCGAGCAGGGCGGCGCCGCCCAGCGCCGCGGCCTGCGCCCCGACAAGGGTGCCGCGGGCCCGCTGCGGCGACGGCCGCCACGTCCCCTTGCCGTGCACGTAGCGCCGGACCTGCCAGGTCATCGCGAGCACGAGCAGCGTGACCGCGACCAGCGGCACAAGGCCGATCCAGGAGATCACCGGGTGCGCGCCACCGGCCGCGCGCACGACTGCGAGCAGCAACCAGCTGGCCATCCCGGACAGCAGCGCGACGACCACGCCGGAGCCGATCCGCACGCCCTGCTCAGGTCTCACCCGGCGTCCTCCTCCAGCGGGTGCACGTCCTGGTCGGCGACGAGGGGTATGAGGTCGCGCACCGCGACCACCTCCTCACCCACGCGCAGGCGGGCCTCGGGGTCCACGTCGAGCCAGGGCCTGAGCACGAACGCACGCTCGTGCGCGCGCGGGTGCGGCAGGAGCAGCTCCGGGTCCGCGCTGCGGACGTCGGTGCCGGTGGCGGGGTCGCCGTACTGGACGAGGTCCAGATCAAGGGTGCGCGGCCCCCACCGCACCTCCCGGGTGCGGCCGTGGGCGGCCTCCACCCGGTGCAGGGCGGCCAGCAGCGCCGCGGGCGGCAGGCTGGTCCGGGCGAGGGCGACCGCGTTGACGTAGTCGGGCTGCTCGGGGCCTCCGACCGGCGCGGAGCCGACGACGCGGGACAGCCGCAGCCCGCGGAGCCCCCGGAGCCGGCGCAGCCGGTGTGCCGCAGAGATCAGGGTGCCGGCGGGGTCGGCACCGTCGACGCCCTGCAGGTTGGCGCCGAGGGCGATCACGACCGGCACGTCGCGCTGCCGACGAACGACGACCTCGACGTCGCCGAAGGGCACGCCGACCGGAGCCTGCGGCTTGTGCACGGTGACCTCGACGGCCTCGACCAGCGGCCGGGCGAGCGTGCGCGCGGCGATCTCCTCGGCGACGGTCTCGATCAGGTCGCGGGGCTCTCCGGTGACGACGTCCACGACGTCGGCGGCCACCTGCGCGTAGTTGACGGTGCGAGCCAGCTCGTCGCTCTCGCCGGCGGGGCGCAGGTCGAGGGAGAGCACGACGTCCACGACGAAGTCCTGGCCGTCGCGGCGCTCGTGGTCCAGCACGCCGTGGTGACCGAAGGCGCGCACACCGGTCAGGCGGACGAGGTCACCGCGCACGGGCCGCCTCCACCATCTGGTGCACGGCCAGGGTCTCGCGCGTCGGACCCACCTCGTGGACCCGCACGGCGAAGGCCCCCGCCTGTGCGGCGAGCAGGGAGGTCGCCGCGGTGGCGAGGTCGCGCTCCGTCGGCGTGGCGGGGTCGGCGCCGGGCTCCACGGCCGCCCCCGGGCGGCGCGGGAGCCGACCCAGGAAGCGCTTGCGCGAGGTGCCCACCAGGACCGGCAGGCCGAGGCCGACCACGTGGTCCAGGCCGGCGAGCAGCTCCCAGTTGTGGTCCGCGTCCTTGGCGAAGCCGAAGCCCGGGTCCAGCACGAGCTGGTCGGCCGCGGCGCCGCGCGCGAGGAGGGCGTCGACGCGGGCGGTGAGCTCGCGGCATACCTCAGCGACGACGTCGTCGTAGTGGGGGCGCGCGTGGGGGTCGGAGAGCAGTCCACGCCAGTGCATGACCACGAAGGGGGCGCCGGAGGAGGCGACGAGGTCGGGCATGTCGGGGTCGGCGAGCCCGCCGGACACGTCGTTGACGATCACCGCACCGGCCTCCAGCCCGGCCGCGGCGACCGTGGACCGCATGGTGTCGACCGACACCGCGTGCCCGGCGTCGGCGAGCGCGCGCACGACCGGCACGACCCGGTCGAGCTCCTCCTGCTCGGAGGGACGCACGCTGCCGGGACGGGTCGACTCGCCGCCGACGTCGAGCAGGTCGGCGCCCTGCTCGACGAGCTCGAGGCCGTGGGCGGTCGCGGCGTCGGGGTCCAGCCAGCGCCCGCCGTCGCTGAAGGAGTCGGGGGTGACGTTGACGATCCCCATGATCCGGGTGGTCCGGGGGAGCACCAGGTCGGCGACGGTCGGCCGCACGGTCAGCGGGCCCTTCCCGAGACCAGGCTCATCGCCTCGGCGCGCGTGGCGGGGTCGCGCAGCTGCCCGCGGACGGCGGAGGTGATCGTGCGGGCGCCCGGGCGGCGGACGCCGCGCATCGACATGCACAGGTGCTCGGCCTCGACGACGACGATCACGCCGCGCGGGGCGAGCCGCGCCTCGAGCGCCTCTGCGATCTGCGTGGTGAGCCGTTCCTGCACCTGGGGGCGTCGGGCGAAGACGTCGACCAGCCGGGCGAGCTTGGACAGGCCGACGACCCGTCCGTCGGTGCCCGGGATGTAGCCGACGTGCGCGACGCCGTGGAAGGGCACGAGGTGGTGCTCGCACACGCTGAACATGTCGATGTCCCGCACGACGATCATCTCGTCGTGCTCGACGTCGAAGGTGGCGCCCAGCACGTCGTCGGGCACCTGGCTCAGGCCGGAGAAGATCTCCGCGTAGGAGCGCGCCACCCGGGCGGGGGTCTGCTGCAGACCCTCACGCTCGGGGTCCTCGCCGACCGCGAGCAGGATCTCGCGGACCGCAGCCTCGATCCGGGCGTGGTCGACCGGTGCGACGACCGGGGCGCCGGGGGCGTCCCCGTCGTCGCCGCCCGCGCCGGTGGCGCGGACGGGTCCGGCAGGAGCCCCGTCAGGGGTGTCCGGGGTCGACATGACCACCCTCCGGGATCTCGATCACCTTCTCTGGCGGGTGCTCCTCACCTTCGTCCACCGGCGGCCGGTGGCCGTTGGCCATCGCCCGCTTCTCGGCGTCGGTCAGGACCGGCCCGTCCTCGTGGATGGTCCGGGCGTCGGAGGAGAGCCAGACCGCGCGGACCGGGCGCTTACGGACGTCCGTGAAGATCTCGGCGATCGCCGCGGCGTTGAGCGTCTCCTTCTCGAGCAGCTCCAGCACCAGGGTGTCGAGGACCTCCCGGTTGTCGTTGAGGGCGTGCCAGGCCTCGTCGTGCGCGGCCTCGATGAGCCGGCGCACCTCTTGGTCGACGACGCCCGCAAGGTTCTCGGAGTAGTCGCGCTCGTGGCCCATGTCGCGACCCAGGAACACCTCCGATGAGCCCGAGCCGAGCTTGACCGCCCCGACCCGCTCGCTCATCCCGAACTGGGTGACCATCTTGCGGGCCAGGCCGGTGGCCTTCTCGATGTCGTTGGCCGCGCCGGTGGTCGGGTCGTGGAAGACCAGCTCCTCGGCGACCCGCCCGCCCAGCGCGTAGGCGAGCTGGTCCAGCAGCTCGTTACGGGTGGTGGAGTACTTGTCGTCGGCCGGCAGCACCATCGTGTAGCCCAGCGCCCGCCCGCGCGGCAGGATGGTCACCTTGCTCACCGGGTCGGTGTGGTTCATCGCCGCGGCGACGAGGGCGTGGCCCCCCTCGTGGTAGGCGGTGATCTTCTTCTCCTTGGCGCTCATCACCCGGGTGCGCTTCTGCGGACCGGCCATGACGCGGTCGATCGCCTCGTCGAGGTCGTGGTCGGTGATGATCCGCGCGTCCTGGCGGGCGGCGAGCAGCGCCGCCTCGTTGAGGACGTTGGCCAGGTCGGCGCCGGAGAACCCCGGGGTGCGCCGCGCCACCGCCATGAGGTCGACGTCGTCGGCCATCGGCTTGCCCGTGGAGTGCACCTGCAGGATGTGCAGGCGGCCCAGCATGTCCGGTGCCTCGACCGCGATCTGACGGTCGAAGCGGCCCGGGCGCAGCAGCGCCGGGTCGAGGATGTCGGGGCGGTTGGTCGCCGCGATGAGGATCACGTTGGTCTTGACGTCGAAGCCGTCCATCTCGACGAGCAGCTGGTTGAGCGTCTGCTCCCTCTCGTCGTGGCCACCGCCGAGCCCGGCACCGCGGTGCCGGCCGACCGCGTCGATCTCGTCGACGAAGATGATCGCCGGGGCGTTCTCCTTGGCCTGCTCGAACAGGTCCCGGACGCGCGAGGCGCCGACACCGACGAACATCTCGACGAAGTCCGAGCCGGAGATCGAGTAGAAGGGCACGCCGGCCTCACCGGCGACCGCCCGCGCGAGCAGCGTCTTGCCGGTGCCGGGCGGGCCGTAGAGCAGCACGCCCTTGGGGATCTTGGCGCCGACCTCCAGGAACTTGCGCGGCTCGGCGAGGAACTCCTTGATCTCCTCCAGCTCCTCGACGGCCTCGTCCGCGCCGGCCACGTCGGCGAAGGTGACCTTGGGCATGTCCTTGGTGGCCAGCTTGGCCTTGGACTTGCCGAACTGCATCACCCCGCGGCCGCCGCCCTGCATGCGCATCATCAGCCACAGGAACAGTCCGAGGATGAGCAGCAGCGGAAGGAAGTTGCCCAGCAGCTGCACGAAGAAGTTGGGCCGCGCCGGGTCGTCGGTCCAGGTCGTGCTCGGCGGGTGCTCGTCGATGGCCCTGATGATCTGCTCGCCACGGGCCTCGACGTAGTACGCCTGCACCTTGCCCGTCTCGCGGACGTCGTCGCTGGAGAAGGTCTGCCCGTCCTTGAGCGTGAGGTCCACCCGGTCGGGGGTGACCGTGGCCTCGGCGACCTTGTCCGCCTTGATCAGCTGCAGCGCGTCGGAGGTGGGGATCCGGGTGAAGTCGCTGGGCGAGAGCAGCGAGAACCACAGGATGCCCAGACCCAGGAAGACGAAGATCCACATCCACGGACTGGGCTTGGGGCGGGGCCGCCGCTTGTTGGCGCTGCTGCTCATGTCTGACGCGTTCGGGTGGACACGTCGCCGTGCCCGTCCCGGTCCTCCTGATCAAGAAAATCGGCACGTTGTCTGCTGCCCACAACGCGCGGCAGACGACCAGTGTTCCATCACGCCGCCGGGACCGCGGCCCCGGGGCACGGTCGGGTCCCTACGAGTACACGTGCTTGGCCAGGGTGCCGATGTCGCGCAGGTTGCGGTACTTCTCGGCGTAGTCCAGCCCGTAGCCGACGACGAAGGCGTTGGGGATCTCGAAACCGACGTAGCGCACGTCGATCTCCACCTTGGCGGCGTCCGGCTTGCGCAGCAGCGTGCAGATCTCCACCGAGGCGGGGCGGCGCGACTCCAGGTTGGTGCGGATCCAGCTCAGCGTGAGGCCCGAGTCGATGATGTCCTCGACGATGAGCACGTGCCGCCCGGAGATGTCGGTGTCGAGGTCCTTGAGGATGCGGACCACGCCGCTGGACTTGGTGCCCGAGCCGTAGCTGCTCACCGCCATCCAGTCCATCTCCGCCGACCCGGGCAGCGCCCGCGCGAAGTCGGCCATCACCATCACGGCGCCCCGCAGCACGCCGACGAGGAGCACGTCCTTGTCCTTGTAGTCCCCCCACACCCGGGCGGCCAGCTCGGTGAGCCGCGTCTGGATCTCCTCCTCGGTGTAGAGGACGTTCTCCAGGTCGGGCCCCATGTGCTCGGCGTCCACGCGCTGCTCCTTCGTCGTCTGGCTCCGGTCGTCGTGCTCGGCCCATTGAACTACGTGGGCCGCCCGATCCACACCTGCTCCCCCGTCCGGGACGCCTGCACCCCGCCCGGCAGGTGCAGGGGGCCCTGTCCGCGCCACCTGGTGAGCAGCCCGTCGACGGCCAGCAGGTGCTCCGAGGTGAGGTCGGTCCCCGGGCTGCCGGACGCCAGCGCCGCGCGCCGCCACAGACGGGTCCGGACGGCGCGGGGCAGCCCACGCAGCCGGCCCGCCTCCCAGGGCGGGTCCCCCATACCCAGGTATGCCGTCTCCGCCGCCGCGTCGAGGGCGTCCGCGTCGTCCCGCAGCAGGTCGGCGCTGCGCGCCAGGCCGGCCACCACGCCGGGACCGAGGTCGACGGCAACGTCGGCGAGGGCCCTGCGGGCCCGGACCCGGGCGTAGCGCGGGTCGACGTTGTGCGGGTCCTGCCAGGGCTCGAGGCCGAGCTCGGCGCACGCCTGGAGCGTCTGCTGGCGGGTGACGCCGAGCAACGGCCGGAGCAGGAGGGCGCCGCCGGTGCCAGGGTCTGCGGCCGCGTCGAGCGGCCGCCAGGGCGGCATCCCCGACAGCGACCGCGCGCCGGACCCCCGGGCCAGCCCGAGCAGCACCTGCTCGGCCTGGTCCTCGAGGGTGTGCCCCACCAGCACGGCGCGGGCGCCGAGCGCGTCCGCCCGGTCGGCGAGCACGGCATACCTCGCCCTGCGGGCGTCGGCCTCGGGACCCTCCCCGGTGCGCACCACCTCGACGGCGACCACCTCGACGGGATCGAGCCCCAGCTCGTGGCACAGGGCGGCGGCCTGCTGCGCCACCCGTGCGGACCCCTCCTGCAGCCCGTGGTCGACGACGACCGCGCCGGCGCGCCAGCCCAGACGGGACGCGACGAAGCCCGTGCCCGCGGCCAGCGCCGAGGAGTCCGGGCCGCCCGAGCACGCCACCAGGAGCAGCGGCTCGGCGGTCGGCGGGCCGAGGGGGACCTGCGTCAGCGCGCGCCGGACCGCGACACGCACGGCGGCGACGGCGGGCGGCGGGCCGGGCACGGGCGCGCGGGGTCAGCCGTGGACGCGCGCGACCCAGGCGGCCGGGTCGGCGATCTCGGCGGGCCGCGGCAGGGTCTGGGGCGAGCTCCACACCTGGTTGAAGCCGTCCACCCCGACCTGGTCGGTGACCGCGCGGACGAAGACCGCGCCGTCGCGGTACTGCCGCATCTTGGCCTCCATGCCGAGCAGCCGGCGCAGCATCTTGTCGACGTTGCCGGCCCCCTTGCGGCGCCGCTGGAACTTCCGGCGGATCTCCGCGACCGAGGGGATGACGCTCGGCCCGACCTCGTCCATGACGACGTCGGCGTGCCCCTCGAGCAGCGACATCACCGCGGTCACCTCGGCGAGGCGCTCGCGCTGCTCGGGGGTGGCGAGCACCTGGGTGATGTCGGTCTCGCCGCGCAGCACGCCCGGCAGCGCCGAGACGATCTCGCCCAGACGCTGGCCCATCCGGTCCGGCTCGGGCACCATCTCCGAGCCGATGGAGCGTGCGGAGTCGATCACGTGCTGCCGCAGCCACGGCACCGCGGTGAACTGCACCCGGTGGGTCTCCTCGTGCACGGCCACCCAGAGCCGGAAGTCGGATGGGTCCACCTCGAGCTCGCGCTCGGCGCTGAGGATGTTGGGCGCGACGAAGAGCAGTCGCGGGGTGCCCTGGGGGGCGAGGTCGTACTGGCCCAGCACCTTGGTCGAGATCCAGGAGAGGATGCCGGCGACCTCGGTGCCGGTGATCGTGGAGCCGACCTTCTGGGTGCGCTGCCCGACCTCCGGCAGGGTGCGGCCGGCCTGCTCGGCGCGCTGCCGGTCGGCCTCCCTCTTGCGGGACACGACGTCGTCGAGCACCGGCCCGAGCATCGCCCCCATCGAGGCGGCGTTGGCACGGATCCAGCCGGGGCGGTCCACGACGAGGGCGGGCGGGGTGCCCGGCGGCGTCTCCATCCGGGCGGTCGAGGCCACAGGGCCGACCGCGCGCTCCCCCGCGGAGCGCAGCTGGGTCACGAGGGCCTCCACCTCCCGCCGGCCGGCGCGCGGCCCGGGCGGCACGAGGCGTCCGGCGGCCGTCGCGGCGAAGCCCCAGTCGACCAGCTCGCTGCCGCGCACGTCCGGCGCGGTGGCCGGCGTCGGGTCGCCGGGCTCGGCGGGCGCTGGCACTGGGGTCGCGGGGATGGAGTTCATGGTCCGACGGTATGCGGTGGCGCCGGGTCCGCGCGAACCCGGCAGCCCCAGAGCGTCAGCAGCCGCAGCGGGCGAGCTGGGCGACGACCTCGTCGAGGCTGGAGCGGGCCTCCAGCACGGCACCGTCCTCGCCGATGTCGTCGGCGGTCATCGCGTAGACGAGCAGCCGGCCGTCCCGGGTCACGACGGTCCCGGCGAGCGAGGTGACGTGGGGCAGCGAACCGGTCTTGGCCCGGGCGTTGCCGACCGCGGCGGCGTGCACCGGCAGGTGGAAGCGGTCGTGGAGCGTCCCGGTGTAGCCCGCGATCGGCAGCCCGCCGGCGGCCAGGACCGACTGCAGCGGCGGGTGCGAGCCGTCCGCCCCCGCTACCAGCACCTCGGCGATGACGTCGACGGTGAGCAGGGTGCCGCCGGACAGTCCGCTCGCGTCGGCGAGGTGCAGACCGGTCATGTCGATCCCGTAGTCCTGCTCCAGGGTCTGCGCGATCCACGTGGTGAGGGCACCCTCGTCCACCGATCCGCCCGCGGCCACGGCGGCCTGTCGCGCCAGCTGCTCGACCATCGCGTTGTCGCTGGTGGCCAGCGCGAGCGCGAGCACGTCGCGCAGCGGCGCCGACTCGACGGTGGCGAGGACCTCCTCGGTCTGCTCGGGTGCCTGCACCTCCTCGGCCTTCCACCCGGGGTCGTCCACCGCCTCGCCGTCCGGATCGTCGGCCACCCGGACGCCGTGCTCCTCGAGCGCGGCGGCGAAGGCCCTCGCGGTCTCCTGCGCGGGGTCCCGCGGGGAGGGTCGCTGGGGCAGGGCACGGTCCTCCTCGAGGCCGAGCTGGACGATGCGCCCCGTGTAGCCCTCGGAGACCCAGAAGTCGGTCCAGGTCGACAGCGTGTCCGGTCCGGCGACGTGCTGCAGGTCGAGGGCGACCTCGACCGGCCCCTCCACGGCCCGCGCCTGCAGCGCCTCGGCGGCCTGGGCGGCCAGGTCCCCGACGCCCGCGCGGCCGGCGACCGCGTCCGCGTCGCCCTCGCCGCGGGCGAGGAGCATGTCGCCGCCGGCCACGAGGACGAGCTGCTCCGGGGAGGTCCCGGAGACCACCCGGGTGGTGAAGGTGTGCTCGACCGGCAGCCCGGTGACGATCGCGGCGGCGGACAGCAGCTTGGTCGTCGAGGCCGGCGTCACCGGCCGGTCGGCGTTGCGGGCGGCGAGGACGTCTCCGGTGAGCGCGTCGCGCACGGTGACAGCCCGGCGCCGTGCCGGGCCGAGCCAGTCGGTGTCCAGCTCGTCGGCGATGTCCTCGGTCAGCGTCGCGGCGTCGGGCTCGGGTCCGTCGGCGACCTGTCCGAGCGGGCGGGTCAGCGGGAGCGGGCGGGGCAGGGCCTCGGCCCGTGTCGTCGGGGGGGCCGCGGTGGTCATCGCGGCGTCGTCGGCGGTCCCGGGCGGCGCCGCGGCGCCCGCGACCGCCGGGCCACCGGCAGCCACGAGCGCGAGGAGCACGGCGGGGAGCACGGCATACCTGGAGCGCCCTCCGGCACCGCGCATGCCGCTGCTGACCACCTCTGGCCGCCCTCCGTCGCTGTTCCGTGCCCAGATGGGGGACACTGGACCCCAGAGCCTAACCGCCCACGATGCAGAAGAGAGCACCGCACATGCACTTCGACGTGACGATCGAGATCCCGCAGGGCAGCCGCAACAAGTACGAGGTCGACCATGCGACCGGGCGCATCCGGCTGGACCGCATGCTGTTCACGGCGACGCGCTACCCGGCGGACTACGGCTACATCGAGGAGACGCTCGGCGAGGACGGCGACCCGCTGGACGCGCTGGTGCTGCTGGACGAGCCGACCTGGCCGGGGTGTCTGGTGGCGGCCCGGCCGATCGGCATGTTCCACATGCGCGACGAGGCCGGCGGCGACGACAAGATCATCTGCGTGCCGGCCGACGACCCGCGCAAGAGCCACATCCGCGACCTGGAGCACATCGGCGAGCACACCCGCCTGGAGATCCAGCACTTCTTCGAGGTCTACAAGGACCTGGAGCCCGGCAAGTCGGTCGAGGGCGCGCACTGGGCGGGCCGCGAGGAGTCCGAGCGGGTCTACCACGAGGCCGTGCAGCGCGCCAAGGACGCTGGCCTGACCACCGCGCGCTGGCCGATGCCGCACCCCAACCACTGAGCGCGCAGGAGCACCTGGCGCACCGCGCACCCACCGACGCCCCGGAACCAGACGGTCCGGGGCGTCGTCCATCCCGACGACGCACGGTTCTGCTGTCCCCGACCGGGGCTCTAGGCTGTGCCTCAGCAGCCGCCGTCGCAGGGACGGCGCAGAAGGGCGGGAGCGTGTCCCGCCGGAGCGGGGAGGCAGAGATGTCGACTGTGGTGGAACAACCAGGTGGCGGGATCACCGAGGCCGGGCGCGGGGGCAGGGGCTGGCTGATGGCCGGCATCGGGCTCGGCGCCGCCGCCCTCATCGGGGGCGGGGCGTACGCCGCCGTCCACTTCCTGGGCAGCACCGGCGACCAGCCGGACACCGTGCTGCCCGGGGACGCGGCCGCCTACCTCCGCGTCGACCTGGACCCTTCGGTGGGCCAGAAGGTCGCCGCGGTGCGCTTCTTCCAGGGCCTGGACCCGCAGGCTCAGGCTCGGCTGGAGTCGGGCGAGTGGCGCGAGTACGTCTGGGAGAAGCTGACCGAGGACGGCGACGTCCCGGCGGACCTCGACTACGCGACCGACATCGAGCCGTGGCTGGGTGACCGGGCCGGGGTGGCGGTCCTGCCCAACGGGGAGGAGGAGCCGCTCGTCGCGGTCGCGATGCAGGTCAAGGACGGCGAGAAGGCGCTGGCGACCCTGGACAAGATCAAGGCCAGCAGCGCAGCCGCCGACACGCCGGCCGACGAGCAGTTCGGCTACTACCTCGACGGCGACTACGTCGTCCTGGCCAAGGCCGACCAGGTCGAGCAGGTCAGGGCCGCCGCCGAGCAGGGCACGCTGGAGGACCAGGAGGCCTTCACCTCCGACATGGACGACCTCGGCGACGCCGGCGTGGCCTCCTTCTGGATGGACGTGGCCAAGGTGGCCGAGCTCGAGGACGTCGCCCTGGACGAGGCTGCCGAGCTGGGCGCCGGCGGCGCGGTCACCAGCGGGCTGACCGACGAGCAGAAGGCGATGCTGTCGGGGCGGGCCGCCGGCGCGCTGCGGCTCAGCCCCGACGCGGTGGAGATCCACGGGCTCTCGCACGGCTACGGCGGCTTCTCGATGCCGACCGCCGACGGGGCCCAGCTGGTGCTGGACCTGCCGGCCGACACCGCCGCCGCCTTCTCCCTGGAGAACGGCGCCGACTGGGTGCAGGCGGTCTGGGACCTCTACTCCTCGGTCGACGAGGACGGCGTCGACTCGCTCGTCGAGGAGGCCTCCGCCCAGGGCTTCACCCTGCCCGAGGACCTCAAGACGGTCCTGGGCAGCTCGCTGGTCCTCTCGGTCGGCCCCGGCATGGTCGAGGCGGTCGAGGGGATGAGCCAGACCGAGACCAGCCTGCCGCAGCTGCCGGTCGCCTACCGCGTCCAGACCGACGCGGACAGGTTCAGCACCCTGCTGCAGGACCTGGGCCTGCCGCCCAACGAGCTGGCGCAGCGCACGGACGACGGCGTGCTCACCCTGGGTCTGGCCCAGGACTACGTCGACGGCGTCGCGGCGCCGCAGAGCCGGCTCGGTGACGATGCGACCTTCGGCGCGGCCGTCGCGGACGCCGACGAGGCGGCCTCGGTGCTCTTCGTGAACATCAACGAGTACGAGGACCGCTACCTGCCGATGGTCGAGGACGAGGATGCCCGCTCCGCCCTCGAGCGGCTCGCCGCGGTGGGCTGGTCGACCGAGGTCACCGGGGCCGACACCAGCCGCTTCACGCTGCGCTTCGTCGCCGACGGTGAGTGAGCCGACCGGCTGAGCCGCCCGCGGCGCGAGGACGCCCCGGACCCTGTGGGTCCGGGGCGTCCTGCCGTGCTGGAGCCGCCTATCGGAATCGAACCGATGACCTGTTCATTACGAGTGAATGCCCCACCGCAGGTCAGCGTCTCGCGCTGTCTCTTCGTGTCTACATAGTGTCTCACGGTGTAGCCCCACGACCAGGGTAGGCGCACGCTCCTGGCGCACCAGTGACGCACGAATTGTCTCCCCAGGCGACCGTGCGCCACCCGGCGTCTCATGCACGGCGTCTCCGAGGGTCGCCCTTGACGATGACCGCAATCAGTTCTGGGCTGCACCCGACAGCCTGCGCGAGGGCGGCATACGTCCAGCGCCGCGGGTCGCCCCTGCGCAACGCTCGCACGAGCTCGTCTCGCTGCTCCCGGTGGCGTGCAGCAGACGCGAGAGCGCCCTCCGACCGGAGGTGATGCTCACGCGCCTGCTGCGCCCGAGCGTCAGAGGCCACGCGAGAAGTCCGAGATGAGCTGCGGCACCGCCGAGTCGAACCCGGCCACGTCCAGCATTCCCGGGTCGGACGGATCTGCGATCGAGCATCCGGTCGCCGTCATCCCGACCACGATCATCTTGGCGGGGATGCCCGAGCGCTCACGGTAGGTACGCAGCGCCTGGTGCGGGTGGCTCGACCCGGCCCACGTCTCGTTGTCCGTGTAGACGACGAACGTGTCCACCTCCAGCCCCTGCTCTATCGCGTGCGTCACCGGCAGCGCGCAGTCGGTCCCGCCGAACGCAAGGTCAGACACGGCTGACCAGTGGCGGATCGGGCACACCCGCATCCCCAAGTCGGAGTTCTACGCCCCCTAAGCGTCCTCTGACGCGCGGGCGCGCGGCACCAAGTGAGGCCGTAGCCACAGCGTCAGAGGCCTCTCCGCGAACCGGTACGACACCAATGACAGCAGCACCGTTACCACCGCGACGCAAGGCAGCAGCATTGTCCGCGTCATCCACTCCATCGGTGAGAACCAGTGCTGCACCGGGAAGTGCCACAGGTACAGCCCGTAGGAGATCAACCCCAGCCACACCAGCGGTGTCCACGACAGTGCACGCGCGCCCCACGACCCCGGCGAGGTCACCAGCCACCCGACCAGCGCGGCACAAGCCCACGCCTGCACTCCTTGGCCGAGCTGGTAGCCACCGACCATGCCCCAGAACGTCTGCGCCGTCAGGACGGCCAGTGCCGGCCCTGCCAGCCACCGACACGCCTTCTCCACCGCGGCCGGCCACAGGCGCAGCCCGCACGCGACCAGGGCACCGGTGAGCAGCGAGTCCATGCGGGTGTCTAGGCCGTTGTACATCCGATAGGTGTCGTCCCCGATCCACGCCCTGATCAGCACCGCGACGGCAGACAGTGCCAGGGCCGTCCACGCGATGCCCCGCACCCGCCACAGGCAGTACGCAGCGGCGAGGACGAGCGGCCACACGAGGTAGAACTGTTCCTCGATCGCCAGCGACCAGGTATGCCCGAGCTCCTGCATCTCGTGGCCACCGATCCGCCGCCAGTTTGCGTAGTAGAACAGCGCGGCCGCGACGTTCCCCCACGGTGGACGAAGCACGACCACCGTGACGGCGACCGTGAGGACCAGCGCCGGGACCAGGCGTACGAACCGACGCCCGTAGAACCGTAGGTAGTCGATCCGGCCGTGCCGCTCACGTTCGGCGATCAGCAGGCTGGTGATCAGGTAGCCCGACAGGGCGAAGAACACCGACACCCCGGCCCCGCCGCCGGGTACGTAGTCCGGCCAGGCATGACCCACCATCACCGCGCCCACTGCGACGGCACGCAGCCCGTCCAGCTGCGGGATGTACCCCACCCCGGGGACCCTCCTGCTCACCAGCCGCACCATACCGCCCCGACCCCTGACCGGGAGGACCCACATGGACATCCGCTGCCGACTCGGCTGGCACGCATGGAAGATCGTGCGCATCCCCGGCCCCCGCGCGACCCCCGCCTGATCCGCCAAGACGAGGCAGGGGCACCCACGCACCCGCGTCCCCTCGGGGGGAGACGCACCGGGCACGCACCACCCAGGAGCAGCCAGCCCGCCCCCCAGATACATCCCCGAGAGGACACCATGCCGACCCGCCTGTACCGACCCACGCACGACCGACCCACCATCCTCGACCGCGTCCTCGCCCACGAAGCCGAGTTCGCGCTCGTCGCCGGACTGTGGACCGCGCTCGGCGCCGTCCTCTGCTGGACGTGGATCGACCCCGGCACCGGCCCCACCACCGTCCTGTCCGGCCTCCCCCCTGGCTCGCCGGCGCCGTGTCCGTCGCACTCCTCGTCTCCGGGCTGCTCGTCTGCGCCGCCGTCCTGTGGCCGACCGACCGTGTCGCGTGGCGCCTGGAGATGACCGCCCTACCGTTGGGAGCCGCCTCGTGGATCAGCTACGCCACCGTCACGGAGTCCCTGATCTGGCGCATCATCGCCGCCAGCTTCATCCTGTTCGTCGCCCTGCGTGTCCTGTCCGCGTGGCTGGTCGCCCGGCACCCGGTGCGGGTGCTGCTCGTCCTGCGTTGACGTGCGGGGAGGCGCCGTGGGGGTGAGCATCGAGGGGATATTGTCCGTCGTCCTCGGCGGCGGCCTCATCGCGTCCGTGCTGACGTGGTGGACGACCCGCCACAAGCCGAAGACGGACACCGCGCAGGTCGTCATCTCCGGCTACGACGGGCTCGTCGACGACATCCAGGCCGAGCGCGACACGATGCGTGCCCGCCTCACCGCGCAGGACGCACGCATCGACACGCTCACCGCCCGCGTGGAGGACGCCGAGCGCGAGGCACGCGAGGCCCGCACCATGACCTCCTACGCCGTCGCCGAGAACGCACGCCTGGTCGACTACATCCGCGACACCGCCGAGGCTGTCGTCGCCGGGACCGTCCCCCCGTGGCTGCCGCCGTCCGCGTACGGGCTGCACACCCGCCTCACCATCGACGACCTGCCCGTCGTCCCCGACCACGACACGGGCGTCCCCGGCGTCGACCTCAACCCACCGATGGAGGACCCCGATGCCTGACCTCCGCATCATCCCCCGCGCCGAATGGGCACCCCTGCACCGTGGCGGCTGGCCCGACTACGCCGCCGGCACCCCCTACCGGCCACTACCCGCTACGGAGGCGTGGGCGCACTACCCGGGCGGCGGCACCATCCCGCCCGAGACCGCCACCTTCGAGGAGGACGCCGCCTTCGTCCGGTTCCTCGACCGCGTCGGCTACGCCCGCTTCGGCCCCGACACCGGCACGGCCACCTGTGGGACCCGAAGAACGGCAAGGTCTCCACGCACTACGTCGACGCCGCCGGCGGGTGGTCCGGCACGCACGTCGGCGGCGCGATCGACGCCGGCTTCGACCCGCCTTCGGGTGCGGGGATCTCCGACTACGAGAAGGTGCGCCTCGACGACCTCGTGGCCGACCTCGACAAGCTCGGCTGGGGCTGCATCTGGGGCGTCCCGCAGCACTACGACCACGCCCACATCGACTACATCCGCGCCAACCGCAACATCGTCTACCAGGGGCCGAACGCCGGCTTCAGGGTGGCCGAGATCGAGGCGGTCCAGCGGGCAGCCAAGGCCCTCGGCGTCTACACCGGCGACGTGGACGGCGTCCGCGGCATCGGCACGCAGGCTGCGATCAAGACCCTGCAGCAGCTGGCAGGCCTGACCGCTGACGCGCTGCCCGGTGCGGCGACGATGGCCGCGATCAACTCCCTCCTGGCCCTCAACGCCGGGTTCACCATCCCCGACATCAGGGCGCGCCAGTCCGACCTTCGCCGTCTCGGCTACTACAAGGGGGCGCTCGACGGCCTGCGCGGCGGGCAGACGGTCGCGGCCATCGAGGCGTTCCAGCGCGACCGTGGCCTCGCGCCCGACGGCCTACCGGGCCGCAAGACGGTCGACGCGATCACCCTGGCGCTGGCCGAGCTGGACAAGCCGGCGCCCCGGCCCGAGCCGACGCCCCCGCCCGTCGTGTCACCCGAGCCGCCGACGAACGTCCCGCCCGTGCCGGGACGCCTTGGTGGCGCCGACCGGTACGACACTGCAGCCCTCGTCGCCCGCCAGGCCCCGGCCGAGCGGCGCCAGAAGGTCTACCTCGCCGCGGACTGGGCCGACGGCCTCGCCGCAGCCTCCGCAGGTGACGGCGTCGTGCTCCTCGCCCGGCGCGGCGGCACCGTCCTGCCCGGCACCACCCAGGCCGCGCTGCGCGACCTGCCCGTGACCGAGCTCGTCATCGTCGGCGGCACCGCAGCCATCCCCGAACCCCAGGCGCGACAGGCCGTCGACGCCATCACCACGAAGTGAGGAACGCCATGCCATCGAGCACCACGCAGACCCGCTACCCGTGGCGGGCGACCGTCCGCACCTTCGTCCAGACGTGGGTGCCGCTGATCGTGCTCGTCGTCCTGGGCCTGCCCGAGGTCGTCGAGGCGATCGACGCCGAGGCCGGCGCCTACCTGCCCGACCACGTCCGCTCCTGGCTCCTCGGACTGTCGACCGCGGCCGCCGTCGCCGCCGCGCTCGCGGCCCGCCTCATGGCGCTGCCGGGCGTGGGCCGTGTCCTCGACCAGGTGCGCGGCCTGGGCTGGCTCGCGGCCGAGCCGCCGTCCCGGGGCGCGCACCGTGACGACGACGGCGACGGCATCGCCGACGGCGCGGCCCGGTGACGTGAGCACCATGCGCGTCATCGTGACCTGCCCACCCGCCGAGGACGACCTCCCCTGCGACGACTGCACCATGCCCGACGCGATGCCCTGGCTGCTCCTGGCCACCGCCTGGCCAGCCGGCCTCGCGCTCACCGCCGGCTGGACCGTCCGCACCGCCTGGGCCGTCGCGCACAACCCCGACGCGCTCCGGTGGCTGCTGCGATGACCTACCAGGCCCACACCTGCGCCACCTACGGCGTCGTCACCGGCGTCTGCCCCGGCTGCGGCGCCCCACGACTCCACTGCGCCCTCTGCGGGGCCGACGCGACCTCGCACCAGCTCGACCCCTGCGTGAGCCGGTAGACTGGGCCACGCTAGTCAGCCAACTAGACGCGCCCTGGAGCGCAGACCGCCCCCGCCCTCCCTTCCCGGGAGGGCGGGGGCTTTTCTTGTTGACGCACCAGTGACGCACGAGGCCCCCTAGCCTGTTGGCTAGGGGGCCGTTTTCCCTAGAGCCGCCTATCGGAATCGAACCGATGACCTGTTCATTACGAGTGAACCGCTCTGGCCGACTGAGCTAAGGCGGCGTGGCTGCCTGCCCGGCAGCGCGACCGAGGATACCCGAGGGTGAGGCGCGCGCCCAAACGCGGGCGCACGCCATACCCCGGGGCGGCGGAGCCGCTCAGCAGCGCAGCCCGTCCTGGGGGACGGTGCCCTCGAGGAGGTAGGCGTCGACGGCGTCGTCGACGCAGTCGTTGGAGCGGCCGTAGGCGGTGTGGCCGTCACCGTCGTAGGAGATCAGCACCCCGGAGTCGAGGATGTCGGCCAGCGCCTCGGCCCACTCGTAGGGGGTGGCCGGGTCGCGGGTGGTGCCGATGACGACGATGGGGGCGGCGCCCTGCGCGGAGTAGTCCTGGAGGGTCTGCTCGGCGTGCACCGGCCAGTACTCGCACGCTCCGTCGCCGGCGAGGTAGCGGCCCCAGGTGGGCGAGGCCGCCTCGAACTGCTCCTCCACCGCGGCGCTGTCCAGGTCCGGCCCCTCGTCGGCCGGGCGGTCCAGGCAGTTGACCGCGTAGATGGCCTGCATGCCGTTGCCGGTGTAGGTGCCGTCGCTGTGCCGGGAGGCGTAGGAGTTGGCCAGGAACATCAGCAGCGTGCCGTCGCCCTGCTGGGCCCGGCCGAGGGCCTGGGTGAGGATCGGCCAGATGTCCTGGGAGTACATCGCCACGATGATCCCGAGCATCGCCCAGCCCTCGGTGAGCTCGGTGACCGTGTCGCCGCTGACCGGCAGCGGGTGCGCGTCGACCTCGTCCAGGAAGGCGGGGATCGCGACCATCGCGGTGTCGACGTCGTCGCCGAGCGGGCAGCTGCCGCCCCCGACGCAGTTCTCCACGTAGGCGCGCGTCGCCCGCTCGAAGCCTGCGGCCTGACCCAGCCCCATCTCCAGCCCGGTCAGGGTCGGGTCGATCGCGCCGTCGAGGACGAGGCGGCCCACCCGGTCGGGGAAGAGGGTCGCGTAGGTGGTGCCGAGGAAGGTGCCGTAGGAGGCCCCGAGGTAGGTCAGCCTGGGCTCCCCCAGAGCGGCGCGCAGCACGTCCATGTCCTTGGCCGCCTCGACCGTGGAGACGTGCCCGAGGAGGTCGCCGGCGTTGGTCTCGCACGCCTGCGCGAAGTCCTTCAGCTCGCCCTCCACCGCGCGTTCCTCGGCGGGGTCGTCCGGAGAGGGGTCGGTGCCCAGGAAGGTGTCCATCTGCTCGTCGGTGAAGCAGGTGATCGGTGCCGAGCGGGCGACGCCGCGCGGGTCGAAGCCGACCACGTCGTAGGCCGCGCGCACCTCGCGCGAGACGACCGCGCCGGCCATCATCGCGTAGTCGACGCCCGAGGCGCCCGGACCGCCGGGGTTGACCACGAGCGAGCCCTGCGGCTCGCCGGAGGCGCCGGCGCGCAGCACAGCCAGCTCGATCGTCGGGCCCCCCGGGTCCTCGTAGTCGACCGGCACCTCGAGGTTGGCGCACTCGAAGAGCGACTCGCAGTCGGTCCACTCCAGCTGCTGGCCGTAGAAGTCCTCCAGGCCCGCGGGGGCGCCGTCGGCGTCCGGGGTGGAGGTGCTGGTCACCGGACCGTCGGTGGAGAAGCCGTCCTGCGTCGCGGTGCCCGTGGGGGTCGGGGCGCCGCCGTCTCCACCGGCGAAGGTGCAGCCGGCCAGCAGCGTGAGCGTCAGGAGGCTCGCGAGCAGGCGCGGGGTGCGGGCGTGGCGGCCTCCCACGTGGGGTGTCGTCACAGTCCTAGGTCCTCTCGGTCGGCAGGATGAGCCCGATCATCATCGCCTCGAGCACGAGCAGGGGCGCTCCGTTGGCGATCAGCCGCTGGCGGGCGAGCCCGATCGTGTCGAGGGCACGCAGGAGGCCTTCGGGGGAGAAGGCACGCGCGAGCCGGCCGATCTGCTCCGGTTCGTTGGCGTTCACCGTCTCCACCGGGCTGCCGGTGGCCACCACGAGGGCGTCCCGGTAGACGGAGGCGAGGTCGGTCAGGGCTGCGTCGATGCTGTCGTGGGTCTGGCGGCGGGCCTGGCGCTTCTGGCGGGCCTCGAGCTCGCGCAGGTGCGCCCGCACCGCCGGCGGCTGGGTGCGCGCGCCCGGGTCGGCCCCGAGCTGCTCGAGCAGGGCCCGCCGCTCGTCGTCCGACCGGTCCGCGGAGACCGAGTCGGCACCCTCCCCCGCCTCGTCGACGAGGTCCTGGGCGGCGCGCAGGGCGGCGCCGACCCCGGTGAGCGACAGCGGTATCGCGACGATCTCCCGGCGCCGGCCGCGTGCGTGCTCGTCGGTGGCCAGGCGCCGTGCGATGCCGATGTGGCTCTGCGCGGCGCGGGCGGCGAAGTGGGCCATGGCCGGGTCGATGCCGTCCCGCCGCACGAGCAGGTCGGCGACCGCGTCCACCGGTGGCGTCCCCAGCCGCAGGTGGCGGCACCGCGAGCGCACGGTGACGATGAGGTCCTCGACGGAGGGCGCGCAGAGCACCCACACGGTGCGTGGCGGCGGCTCCTCCAGGGACTTCAGCAGCGCGTCCGCGGCGGGCTCGTTGAGGCGGTCGGCGTCCTCGACGACGATCACCCGCCAGCGACCCATCGACGGGCGGGTCTGGGCGAGCACGGCCAGGTCGCGCGCCTCGGCGACCTTGATGAAGGTCTCGGACGTGGCCACCACGGTCACGTCCGGGTGGGTGCCGGCCATCGCGGTGCGGCAGTCCTGGCACTCACCGCAGCCCGCGTCCCCGGGCGTGCGGCACTGCAGCGCGGCGGCAAAGGCACGGGCGGCGATGCTGCGACCCGAGCCGGGCGGTCCGGTGACCAGCCAGGCGTGGGTCATCGCCCCGGGCGTGCCGACGGTGCGCCGCAGCGTGTCCACGACCCGGTCCTGGCCGACGAGCTGGTCGAAGACGCTCATGCCGTGGACCCCAGGAGCGCACCGACGCGAGCACGCACGGAGGCTGCCAGCTCCTCGGGAGGCAGGGTGCCGTCGAGCACGAGGTAGCGGTCCGGCTCGCGCGCGGCGAGCTCGAGGAAGGTGCCCCGGACCCGGTCGTGGAAGTCGTCGGCCTCGCGCTCGAGCCGGTCGTGGACCTCGCCGCGCCGGGCCCGCCCCTCCCCGGTCGGCACGTCGAGGAGCACGGTCAGGTCGGGCACGAGGCCCTCGACCGCCCACACCGACAGCTGGCGGACGTCGTCGTGCCCGAGCCGGCGCGCGGCGCCCTGGTAGGCCACGGAGGAGTCCAGGAAGCGGTCGGTGATGACCACGTTGCCCCCCTCCAGCGCCGGACGCACGAGGGTGGCCACGTGGTGGGCCCGGTCGGCGGCGAAGATCAGCGCCTCGGCCCGCGGGCTGACCGACCCGTCGGCCCCGTGCAGCACCAGCTCGCGAAGCGCCGTCCCCAGGGCGGTGCCGCCGGGCTCGCGCGTGTGCAGGACCTCGGCCCCCTGCTCCCGCAGCCAGGCCGCGAGGAGCCCGGACTGGGTCGACTTGCCCGACCCGTCACCGCCCTCGAAGGCGACGAACAGCCCCCGCCCGTGACGGCATACCTGGGTCCCGGGCAGGGGCTGCTCACTCACGCCCGGCAGCCTACGTGACCGGGCTGACGGACCGACCCGCCGTCCACAGGCGGGGGCCCGCCGCTCAGCCGCGGGCCGCGTTGGCGACGACGGCGTCGCGGACGTACTGCGCCAGACCGGGCGCCACGTCCTCGTAGGTCTGGGTGAAGCGCGGGTCGGTGACGTACATCTCGGCGATACCGGCGTGCAGCGGCCGCGGGCAGTCGTAGAACCACCGACAGATCTGCTGGCGCGCCTCCTCGGCCGCGTCCATGGCCGCCTCGGAGCCGGCCGGCTCACCGGCGTCCATCAGCTCGACGAAGCGTGCGTTGTTGGCGGCGCCCTCCTCCTTGATCTGCGCCCACTGCTCCTTGGAGTAGCTCTTGGCGCGGCGCTGCGACTCCGTCCAGGCGTCGGTGCCGCCCCAGCGCTCCTCGGCCTCCTGGGCGTAGCTCTCGTCGAAGCTGTCGCCGAAGAGCTCCCGCTGCTCCTCGCGGGTGATCCGGTAGTCGTTCATCTCAGCCTCCAGGGCCCTGTCGATCGCGCTGACGAGCCCGTCGAGCTCGGCCAGCCTGGCCGTGACTGCCTCCCGCTGCCGCCGCAGGTGCGCGACGACCGTGTCGCTGCCGGCACCGGCCGCAAGGATCTCCCCGATCTTCTCGAGCGGGAAGCCGAGCCGGCGGTAGACGACGACGTGCTGCAGCCGGCGCAGGTCCGCCTCGGTGTAGAGGCGGTAGCCGGCGTGGCTGCGTTCGGACGGCACCACGAGGCCGATCTCGTCGTAGTGGTGCAGGGTGCGCACCGTCACGCCGAGCTCCTCGGCCACCTGGCCGACCGTCAGCATCTGCCCCGTCGTCATCTGGTCTGCGGTCACGCGACCGAGCCTGGCGCCTCACGTCGCGTGAGGGTCAAGCCGGTCGGGTCAGGGGGTCTCCCCGGCCGGGTCGGCCGGCTCGTCGGGACGGGTCATGGTGCCGCGCCCGCGCATCGACTCGAAGATCAGCGAGGTCTCCGCGTGCAGCACGCCGGGACGGTTGGTGAGGTGGTCCAGGACGAAGTCGCGCAGGGCGTCGGCCGACTCGGTCGCTACGTGGACGTAGTAGTCGATCGCCCCCGACACGTGGTAGGCGCCGAGCACGCCGGGCAGCTGGGGCACCTGCTCGGTGAACTCCTCGAAGTGGCTGCGCCGGTGCCCGCCGAAGCGCACCGCGATCATCGCCTCGACCGGGCGGCCCACCGCGACCGGGTCGACGTCGGCGTGGATGCCGCGCACCACCCCGCGCTCGCGCAGCGAACGGACGCGCACCAGGCAGGTGGACTCGGCGATGCCCACCTCCCGCGCGAGGGTGGCGTTGGAGGTGCGGCCGTCGAGCTCGAGGAGCCGGACCAGGGCCAGGTCGGTCGCGTCGAGGGGCTTGGGGGGGAGTGGATTCTTCGGCACGAGACGAGGGTATGCCGTGCGCGCCCGGGTGGCGCACTCGCGTCACCACAGATCCATCGGCGACTTACCGAGCACGTCCTACGATGCTTCGTGACGTTTGTGGTTCCGTCGCAGAGGCTGCACGATATGGGCATGAGCACCGAACACCTGAGCTTCGATAGCCGCGCCGTGCACGCGGGTCGTGGCGACCTTGCCGCGCTGGGGCTGCACGTCCCGCCCATCGACCTGTCCAGCACCTACCCCCTGCCCAGCGTCGACGAGGGCGGTCAGGCCTACGAGCTGATGGCGGGCGGTGGGACGCCAGCGCCGGGCCAGACCGCGGTCTACCAGCGGATGTGGAGCCCGGGCGTGGCCCGCTTCGAGGAGAGCCTGGCTGCGCTCGAGGGGGCGGAGTCGGCGGTCGCGTTCGCCTCGGGCATGGCCGCGCTGACGGCGACGCTGCTGTCCTGCGTGAGGGCCGGTCGGCCGCACGTCGTCGCGGTGCGCCCGCTCTACGGAGGCACCGACCACGTCCTCGCGACCGGGATGCTGGGCACGCGGGTCACCTGGGCCGCCGCCGACGGCGTCGCGGACGCGATCGAGGCCGACACCGGACTGGTGGTCGTCGAGTCCCCGGCCAACCCCACGCTGGACCTGGTCGACCTGCGCGCCCTGTGCGACCAGGCCGGCGAGGTGCCCGTGCTCGTCGACAACACCTTCGCCACCCCCGTGCTCCAGCGGCCCCTCGAGCACGGCGCCAGCATCGTGCTGCACTCGGTGACCAAGTTCCTCGCCGGGCACGGCGACGTGCTGGGCGGCGCGGTGGCCTGCTCGGAGGAGACCGCGCAGCGGATCCGCTCCGTGCGCGCCATCACCGGGGCGATCATGCACCCGCTGTCGGCCTACCTCTCGCACCGCGGCCTGCAGACCCTGCCGGTCCGGGTGCGCGCCCAGCAGGACACGGCCCAGGTGGTGGCCAACTGGCTCGTCGACGTCGAGGAGGTGGAGCGCGTCTACTACCCCGGCGTCGAGGGCGGCGACCCGGCCGGCCTGGTCGGCACCCAGATGTCAGGGCCGGGCGCGGTGGTGTCGGTGGACCTCGGGTCCTTCGAGCTCGCGGCTCAGGTGGCGCAGGGCGTGCGGATGATCACCCATGCGGTCTCCCTGGGCGGCGTGGACTCGCTCGTCGAGCACCCCGCCGCGCTGACCCACCGCGTCGTGGCCGACGACGTCAAGCCGCACCCCGGCGTCCTGCGCCTCTCGATCGGTCTTGAGTCGCCGGAGGACATCATCGCCGACCTGGAGCAGGCGCTGGCCGGAGGCTGAGCCGCCCAGCGGCCCGGCCAGGTCGACCGACGACCTCTCAGGACTTCTTGGTGGTCTTCTTCGCCGTCGTCTTCTTGGCTGCCCGCTTGCGGGTCGTCGGGCCTTTGGCGCGCTTCTCCGCGATGAGCTCGAAGGCGCGCTCCTCGGTCAACGACTCCGGCTCGTCGTCCTTGCGCAGCGTGGCGTTGGTCTCGCCGTCGGTGACGTAGGGGCCGAAGCGCCCGTCCTTGACCACGACCTTCCTGCCCGACACGGGATCCTCGCCGAACTCGCGCAGCGGCGGCTTGGCGGCCGCCCGTCCACGCTGCTTGGGCTGGGCGTAGATCGCCAGCGCCTCCTCAAGCGTGATCTCGAAGATCTGGGACTCCGCGGTCAGCGAGCGCGAGTCGGTGCCCTTCTTCAGGTAGGGCCCGTAGCGGCCGTTCTGCGCGGTGATCTCCTCGCCCGACCCGGGGTCGACGCCGACCACCCGGGGCAGCGAGAGCAGCTTGAGCGCGGTCTCAAGGTCGATCGTGGCCAGGTCCATGCTCTGGAAGAGCGACCCGGTGCGCGGCTTGACCTTCTTGGCGCCCCTCTTCGGCGCCTCGTCGCTCTCGGGCAGCACCTCGGTGACGTAGGGGCCGTAGCGGCCGGCCCGCGCGACGATCTCGTGGCCGCTCGCCGGGTCCACGCCCAGGACCCGGCCGTCGTCCGCGGCCGCCTCGAGCAGCTCGCGGGCCTTCTCCGGGGTCATCTCGTCCGGGGCGACGTCGTCGGTGACGGTGGCGCGTCGCGGCTCGCCGTCCTCGCCCGCCACCTCGACGTAGGGCCCGTAACGCCCCACGCGCACGACCACGCCGTCCCCGATCGGGATCGTGGACACACCCTTGGCGTCGATCTCGCCGAGGTCCTCGACCAGGTCCCGCAGCCCCTCCAGCGACGTCGCCTCGTCGCCGAAGTAGAACCGCTGCAGCCAGTCGACCCGCTGCACCTCCCCGGCCTCGATCCGGTCCAGGCCCTCCTCCATCGACGCGGTGAAGTCGTAGTCCACCAGGCTCGGGAAGTGCCGCTCCAGCAGCTGGGTGACGGCGAAGGCCAGCCAGGTCGGCACGAGCGCCGAGCCCTTGGTGCGCACGTAGCCGCGGTCCTGGACCGTCCCCACCGTCGAGGCGTAGGTCGACGGGCGTCCGATCCCCTTCTCCTCCAGCGCCTTGACCAGCGTGGCCTCGGTGTAGCGCGCCGGCGGGACGGTCTGGTGCCCCTCGGCCTCGGTCCGCAGCGTCTCCAGCGCCACGCCCTCGGACAGCTTCGGCAGCCGGGTGCCCATGCCGTCCTGGTCGCCGTAGCGCACCTCGTCCCGGCCCTCCTCGTAGGCGGCGAGGAAGCCGCGGAAGGTGATGACGGTCCCGGAGGCGGAGAACTCGGCCCTGCGCAGCTCCTTGCCCTCCATGCTCGCGCCGCCGCGCGTGCCCTCCGGCAGCGTCGCGGCCAGCCGGACGGTCGCGGTCGAGCCCTTGGCGTCGGCCATCTGCGAGGCGACGGTCCGCTTCCAGATGAGCTCGTACAGGCCGTACTCCTGCCCGCGCAGCTCCCCGGCCACCTGGGCCGGGGTGCGGAAGCGGTCGCCGGCGGGACGGATCGCCTCGTGCGCCTCCTGGGCCCCCTTGGCCTTCTTGCCGTAGACGCGGGGGCTGTCGGGGACGTACTCGGCGCCGTACATGTCGCGCGCCTGGGTCCTGGCCGCGCTGACCGCCGAGCTGGACAGGGTCGTCGAGTCGGTCCGCATGTAGGTGATGTAGCCGCCCTCGTAGAGCCGCTGGGCGGTGCGCATCGTCGACTGGCTGTTCAGCCGCAGCTTGCGGGAGGCCTCCTGCTGGAGCGTGGAGGTGGTGAACGGCGCGGACGGGCGGCGTGTGTAGGGCTTCTCCGCGACCTCGCTGACCACCACCTCGCCCTCGCGGGTGCCGTCGGCGACCGCCTGCGCGCCGACCGCGTCCAGCTGCACGGCCTTGGCGTTCTTGAGCGTCCCGTCGTCGGCGAAGTCACGGCCGGTGGCGACCTTGCGCCCGTCGAGACCGGTCAGCCGGGCGGTGAAGGCGTTGCTGGCCGAGGGTCCCCCGCCGGAGGGGGCGAAGTCGCCCTCGACGTCCCAGTAGGAGGCGGAGCGGAACGCCATACGCTCCCGCTCACGCTCGACCACCATCCGCGTGGCGACGGACTGCACCCGCCCGGCCGACAGTCCCTGCTTGACCTTGCGCCACAGGACGGGCGAGATCTCGTAGCCGTAGAGCCGGTCGAGCACGCGGCGGGTCTCCTGGGCGTCGACGCGGTGCATGTCCAGCTCGCGCGTCTCGTTGACGGCCCGCCGGATCGCCTCCTTGGTGATCTCGTGGAAGACCATCCGCCTGACCGGCACCTTGGGCTTGAGCACCTCGAGCAGGTGCCAGGCGATCGCCTCGCCCTCGCGGTCCTCGTCGGTGGCGAGGTAGAGCTCGTCGGCGTCCTTGAGGCGGCGCTTGAGCTCGGCGACCTTCTTCTTCTTGTCCGCGTCGACGACGTAGTAGGGCTCGAAGTCGTGGTCGACGTCGATCGCGAACTTGCCGTAGGGCCCCTTCTTCATCTCCGGGGGCAGGTCGCGGGGCTGCGGCAGGTCACGGATGTGGCCGATGCTGGCGTCCACGGTGTAGTCGGGCCCGAGGTACTCCCCGATGCTCTTGACCTTGCCGGGCGACTCGACGATGACCAGCTTGCGTCCTGCAACCACGGGCGTGCTCCTCCTCGGACACCGCGTGCCGCGGATTCGTCGCGGCTCGGACACGGGACCTCGGGCGCCACGGTAGCCCATCGGTCCAGCGACTACGCTGCATCCCTATGACGGTCCCCTCTGGAGCAGGTATGCGGTCACGCCCCCGGGTGCCCGCGCGCGCGCTCGGCGCGCTCGCCCTGGCGGGGACCCTGGCGCTGACGGGGTGCACCGGTGAGGACGAGCCGTCCGGCACCGACGCCGGGACCGCCGTGGTCGACGGCACGGACGGTGCAGGGGGCACCGCCGGCGCCGACGGCGGGCAGCAGAGCGCTGGCCCGGTGGCGCCGCCCACCGGGCCGAGCGACATCCAGCCGGTCGACGGGGAGCGCTCGGCCAGCGGCGACGGCAGCATCACGGTCGACGCCGACCACGCCGGCTTCGTGCTGCCGTCGGGCAGCATCGCCTGCTCGGTCACGAGGGAGTCGGCCGTGTGCCAGGTCGACGACGGCCCCGCCGTCAAGCCCGAGCACCTGGCCCAGGAGAACCTGCCCGGCTGCGAGGCGGGCGAGGCCAACGCGATCCGGCTCGTCGCGGGCCGTGGGGCGTGGACCTGCGTGGCCGACGCGCTCGTCGACCAGGCCACCGTCGGCACCGGCGGCTGGTGGGTCGAGGACGTCGGCGGCACCACGACCGACCAGGACGGCAAGACGCTGGCGGTCCTGCCCTACGGGTCCTCGCTCACCCTCGGCTCGGTCACCTGCTCCTCGGCCGAGTCCGGGGTGACCTGCGCCAACGACGCGCAGGGCGAGCAGTTCCAGGTCTCGAGCGGCGGCTACAGCTACAACTGAGCGGAGCAGGTGGGCTCCCCCGCGCTCAGCGCAGCAGCCCGTCCTTGACGAGGTCGCGCAGCACCGGCAGGACCGCCTCCCGCACCTGGTCCACCGCCACCTCGGTGAGCACCGCCAGTCCCGCGCAGAGCTGACCTGCGCTGAGCTCCCCGTCGCAGGCGCCGACGAACCCGGCGCCCAGGGTGTCGAGCCGGACGACCCGGCGCAGGCCGCCGCCCTGCCGCAGCTGGATCACCTGGGGGTCCGGCGCGCCGGGCCGGCCGACCCGCTCCTCGGTGATGTCGTCGGCGACCTGCCAGGGCACGTCGAGCAGCTCGTCGTCGGTGTGCTCGGCGAGCCAGGTGCGGGCGTGCAGGCCGTGCAGCACCGCCGGTCCCATCGGCGAGGCGACGGGGGTGCGCACGTCGACGAGGTCGCGCCACGGGTCGCGCTCCGTCGCGGGACGCTGGAGGGTCACCACCCCGAAGCCGACCCGCTCGACCCCGCGGGCGGCGAAGTCGGCCAGCCAGGCGGCATACAGCTCCTCGAAGGCCGGTGACCCCGGCCGGTGACCGCCGTCCCGGACCCAGGTCCCGGCATACTCGCTGACGTCCTGCTCCTCGCGCTGGACGACCCACGCGTCCAGCCCGTTCCCCTCCAGCCAGCCGCCGACGCGGTCGCGCCAGTCCTCGTCCTCGGCCAGCTCCCAGTTGGCGAGCAGCTGGGCGACCCCGCCGGGGCGCAGGTGCGCGCCCAGCTCGCGGACCAGACCGGCGACCAGCGCGTCACCGGTCGCGCCGCCGTCGCGGTAGCCGTAGACCGGGACCCCCGCCACGCGCGGCGTGATGACGAACGGCGGGTTGGACACGACGAGGTCGAAGGTCTCCCCCGCGACCGGCTCGAGCAGGCTGCCTTGGCGGAGGTCGAGCCCGATCCCGTTGAGCGCGGCGGTGAAGCGGGCGAAGGCGAGGGCCCGCGCCGACAGGTCGGTCGCCACCACGGCGCGCGCATGGGTGGACAGGTGCAGCGCCTGCACGCCGCTGCCGGTGCCGAGGTCGAGGCCGCGGTCCACCTCCGGACGCGGCGTCCAGGAGCTGAGGGTGGTCGAGGCGCCGCCGACGCCGAGGACGTGCTCGGTCGGCAGCGGACCGCCGGTCGCCGCCTCGCCGAGGTCGGAGACGAGCCACCAGGTATGCCGTTCGTCGCCGTAGGGGCGCAGGTCGCAGGTGGCGAGCAGGCCGCCGCGCACTTCGTCCCCGACGCCGGCGCGGCGGGCCAGGCCGAGGTCGAGCAGGCCGGAGGGCCCGGTGCGGGGCAGAGCCGCTGCGAGCCGGGGGGCGCCGACCGGGAGGCCGAGCACGAAGAGCCGGACCAGGGCGGCGGCCGGCTCGTCGCTGTCGCGGGTGGCCAGGTCTGCGGGCAGCAGCTGCTCGCGGTGCAGCGCCGCGGCCGCCCGCTCGCCCAGCACCTCGCCGGTCCCCTCGAGCGTGTAGGCGGCCTCCGTCAGGTCCTCGCGCAGCGCGTCGAGGAGGGCGGGCACCACGACGGGCGTGGGTGGCACGGGGCCGGACCGGCCCGGCCGGCCCGGTGCCGGCGGGGACTGGGGAGGGGAGGAGGAGGCCACGCGACCAGCGTGTCACGGGCGGGCGCGCGGGAACGAACGCAGGGCCCCGCCCCGGTCCTCCCGGTGCGGGGCCCTCCGTGCGGTGGGGAGGTCAGCGGTCGCTGAGGACCTCTGCGCCCTTCGGGGCGCCGCCGATGGCGATGTCCCGCCGCTTGGACACGGTGACCGCGGCCACGATGACCAGGGCCGCGACGATCGCGATGAGCCAGCGCACCATGTCGTTGGCGCCGTCGCCGTAGGTCAGGCCCACGATCGCCGGGGCGATGAGCAGGGCGACCAGGTTCATCACCTTGATCAGCGGGTTGATGGCCGGGCCGGCGGTGTCCTTGAACGGGTCGCCGATCGTGTCGCCGATGACCGTGGCGGCGTGGGCGTCGGAGCCCTTGCCGCCGTGGGCGCCGTCCTCGACGATCTTCTTGGCGTTGTCCCACGAGCCGCCGGAGTTGGCCAGGAAGACGGCCATCAGCACGCCGGTGCCGATCGCGCCGGCGAGGTAGCCGGCCAGGGCGCCCACACCCAGGCCGAAGCCGACCGCGATCGGGGCGAAGACGGCCAGCAGACCGGGGGTGGCCAGCTCGCGCAGCGAGTCCTTGGTGCAGATGTCCACCACGCGGGCGTAGTCGGGCTTCTCGGTGTAGTCCATGATCCCCGGCCTCTCGCGGAACTGGCGGCGCACCTCGAAGACGATGGCGCCCGCCGCGCGGGTCACCGCGTTGATGGCCAGCCCGGAGAAGAGGAAGACGACCGCGCCGCCGATCAGCACGCCGACGAGGGCGCGCGGGTCGAAGACGAGGAAGGACTGCAGCAGGTCGCCGTTCTCGCCGAGGGCGGTGCCGATCGTCTGCTGGATGGCGTCGAAGTAGGAGCCGAACAGAGCGGTCGCGGCCAGCACCGCCGTCGCGATCGCGATGCCCTTGGTGATGGCCTTGGTGGTGTTGCCGACCGCGTCCAGCTCGGTGAGGATCTGAGCGCCCTCGCCGTCGACGTCACCGGACATCTCGGCGATGCCCTGGGCGTTGTCGGAGACCGGGCCGAAGGTGTCCATCGCGACGATGACGCCGACCGTGGTCAGCAGGCCGCAGCCGGCCAGCGCCACGAAGAACAGCGACAGGATCAGCGAGCCACCGCCCAGGGTGAAGAGGAGGAAGACCGCCGCGGCGATGGTGACGGCGGTGTAGACCGCCGACTCCAGGCCCAGGCCGATGCCGGAGAGGACGACGGTCGCCGGGCCGGTCAGCGAGGTCCGGGCGACGTCCTTGGTCGGCTTGCTCTCGGTCCCGGTGAAGTGGCCGGTCAGCCACAGGATGAAGGCGGCCAGCACGATACCGACGACCACGGCGGCGGCCGAGCGCACGGCCGGGTTCAGGTCGACCACGACCGGGTCGCCCAGGATGGAGATCTGGTCGCGCAGGCCGTCGGCGCTCCTGGGCAGGAAGACCAGGGCGGCGACCACGGAGGCGACCGCGGCCACACCGGCGGAGAGGTAGAAGCCGCGGTTGATCGCGGACAGCCCGCTCTCGTCCGCGCGGGCCTTGGTGATGAAGACGCCGAGGATGGCGGTCAGGGCGCCGATCGCCGGGATGATCAGCGGGAAGGTCAGGCCGCCGTTGGCGCCCAGGGCCGCGGTGCCCAGGATGAGCGCGGCGACGAGCGTCACGGCGTAGGACTCGAAGAGGTCGGCAGCCATGCCGGCGCAGTCGCCGACGTTGTCGCCCACGTTGTCGGCGATGGTCGCCGCGTTGCGCGGGTCGTCCTCGGGGATGCCCGCCTCGACCTTGCCGACGAGGTCGGCGCCCACGTCGGCCGCCTTGGTGAAGATGCCGCCGCCCACCCGCATGAACATCGCCAGCAGGGCGGCGCCGAAGCCGAAGCCCTCGAGCACCTTGGGCGCGTCGCCCTGGTAGACGAGCACCACGAGCGCGGCGCCGAGCAGGCCGAGGCCGACGGTGGCCATCCCGACCGTGCCGCCGGTGCGGAAGGCGATCCTCATGCCTGCGTCGCGGTCCCCGTGCCGGGCCGCCTCGGCCACGCGCATGTTGGCGGCGGTGGCCAGGTTCATGCCCAGGTAGCCGATGCTGGCCGAGAAGGCGGCACCGAACAGGAAGGCCACCGAGCGTCCGACCCGGATCGTCATGTCGTCGGCGGGCAGGACGAGCAGCAGCAGGAAGGCGACCACGGCGAAGACGCCGAGCGTCTTGAACTGTCGGCCGAGGTAGGCCGAGGCCCCCTCCTGGACCGCCGCGCCGATCTCCTGCATGCTCTGCGTGCCCGTCGAGGTCACCAGGACCTGCCTGCGGAAGACGAAGCCCATCGCGAGGGCGAGGACCGAGATGGCGAGCACCACGACGACGATCGAGGTGTCCGCGGTGCTGAGCGAGATGTCGCTCGCGGCACGGACTGGTGTCATGAACAGCCTCCTGAGCTGGCCCGCGGCCTTGCGGGCAGACGACGTGCGGGACGGTGGTCCCGCTTCGGGTTGTGGTCACGGTCGTGACACGGCGCCGCGGTGCGGTCGGCCGCCGTCATGGTATGCGGTCGCGCCCCGTGCGGTCCCCGCGGGTCGTCGCGCGGGTGTGTCAGCGGCCCGGCGTAGCGTGGCGGGGACATGAGCGAGGATCTTGGGCACGACGACGGGTTCGACCCGTTGGCCGCCCTGTCGCACCTGACCCGCGGCCCGCGCGCCGGGCGGCTGGTGCACGTCCGGACGGTGCCGGCACGCGCGGGTCGCACGGTGCCCTGGCCGGACTGGGTCGCACCCGAGGTGACCGCCGCGCTGCACGGCGAGGGCATCACCGAGCTCTGGGAGCACCAGGAGAAGGTCGCCGAGCTGGCCCGATCGGGGCAGCACGTCGTGGTGGCCACCGGCACCGCCTCGGGCAAGTCGCTGGGCTTCCTGCTGCCGGTGCTCACCGCGGTGTGCGAGGGCGCGGCGGCCGCCAGCGGGCGGGGCGCGACCGCCCTCTACCTGAGCCCCACGAAGGCGCTGGGCGCCGACCAGGCGGCGCGGCTGCATACCCTCGCCGTCCCGGGGGTGCGCGCGGCGACCCTCGACGGCGACACCCCGACCGAGGAGCGGCGGTGGATCCGGGACCACGCGCACTACGTGCTGACCAATCCCGACCTGCTCCACCACACCCTGCTGCCGGGGCACGAGCGCTGGCGCAGCTTCCTGCGGGGCCTGCGCTACGTCGTCGTGGACGAGTGCCACGTCTACCGCGGCGTGTTCGGCGCGCACGTCTCGGCGGTGCTGCGGCGGCTGCTGCGGGTCGCCGCGCGGTACGGCGCCCACCCGACCGTGGTGCTCGCCTCGGCGACCGTCGCCGAGCCGGAGGTCCTCGCGCGCACCCTGCTGGGGCAGGAGGTCGAGTCCGTCACCCAGGACGCCTCGCCGCGCCGCGAGACGGTCGTGGCGCTGTGGCGGCCGCCGGAGGAGGACGGCAGGCGGCGCGGGACGGTCGCGGAGACCGCCTCGGTCCTGGCCGACCTCGTGGAGACCGGCGTGCAGACCGTGGCGTTCGCCCGCTCGCGCCAGGGGGTCGAGGCGGTGGCCGGGCGGACCCGGGAGGACCTGGACGCTCGCGGTGCGGGGGTGCCCGGGCAGGTGGCGGCCTACCGGGGCGGCTACCTGCCCGAGGAGCGACGGGCGCTGGAGGGGTCGCTGCGGCGCCGGGAGGTCCTCGGCCTGGCCGCGACGACCGCGCTCGAGCTGGGGATCGACGTCGCCGGCCTGGACGCGGTGGTGATGGCGGGCTGGCCGGGGACGCGGGCCTCGTTCTGGCAGCAGGTCGGTCGGGCCGGCCGTCGCGGTGCCCCGTCGCTGGCGGTGCTCGTCGCCGCCGACGACCCGCTGGACGCCTACCTGCTGGCCCACCCCGAGCTCGTCTTCGACGCGCCGCTGGAGGCCTGCGTCCTCGACCCGGAGAACCCCTACGTCCTCGGCCCGCACCTGGCGGCGGCCGCGGCAGAGCTGCCGCTGACCACCGAGGACGAGCAGTGGTTCGGCCCCAGCGTGGCCGCGCTGGCCGAGCAGCTGGTGACCGGTGGCGTCCTGCGCCGTCGCCCGACCGGCTGGTACTGGTCGCGTCCCGACCGACCCTCCGACCACGTCCAGCTGCGCGACGCCGGCCAGCCGGTGCAGATCGTCGAGTCCGGCAGCGGTCGGATCCTGGGCACGGTGGACGAGGAGCGGGCGCTGACCACCGTGCACGCCGGCGCCGTCTACGTGCACCAGGGGCGCGCGCACGTCGTCACCGACCTGGACCTGGAGTCCGGGGTCGCCATGGTGGTCTCCGGCGACCCGGGATGGAGCACGAGGGCGCGCACCGAGAGCACCTTCGCCGTGCGGTCCGTGGAGCAGGAGGAGGTCTGGGGCGCTGCCCGGCTGTGCACCGGTCGCGTCGAGGTGACCTCTCGGGTCACCGCCTTCCAGCGGGTGCTGCCCGACGGGGCGGTCGTGGGCACCCATCCGCTGGAGCTGCCGGAGCGCACGCTGATCACGCAGGCGGTGTGGTGGACGCTGCCGGAGGAGGAGCTGGCGCTGGCCGGCCTGGCGCAGGAGGAGGTGCCGGGCGCGCTGCACGCGGCCGAGCACGCCACGATCGGCATGCTGCCGCTGCTGGCGACCTGCGACCGGTGGGACGTCGGGGGCGTATCGACACCGCTGCACCCGGACACGGGGCGGCCCACGGTCATGGTCTACGACGGGCACCCCGGCGGCGCGGGCTTCGCCCGGCGCGGGTTCGGGGAGGCGGCCGTCTGGCTCGCGGCGACCCGGGACCTGGTGGAGGCCTGCGCCTGCGCGTCGGGCTGCCCGGCCTGCGTGCAGTCGCCCAGGTGCGGCAGCGGCAACGAGCCGCTCGACCGCGGCGGCGCCGTCGCCGTGCTCTCGCACCTGCTCTCGGAGCGATCGGTGCAGGTGCCCGCCTCCGGCTGAGCCGGCCCCGGCGCCGGCCACCACCGGGCGTGGCCTCCTCGTCTCCGTTATTCTCGTCGGGCGTCGGCACCCCGGCGCCATGGAGCACGCCCGGAAAGGTCCGACCATGCTCGTCATCGGCTTCCTGCTCATCCTGCTGGCCGCAGCCGCCATCGCCTACGTCCTGCTGGCCACCGCCGGCGACCCCGCCGTGCAGATCAGCTACGGCGTGCTCAACGTCGAGATCACCCCGCTGTGGCTCTACCTCGCCGGCGTGCTGACCCTGCTGGTCGCCGCCCTCGGCGTGTGGATCGTCGGGGTCGGTGCCCGCACCAAGGCGCGCCGTGGACGCGAGGTCCGCGAGCTGCGCAAGCAGGCCAGGGAGACCGACCGCCGGGCGACGCGCACGGGCGACTCCCAGGTGCCGCCGCGGACCGGCGCCGCAGGCACGACCGGGGCGCGGACGGCGCCCCCGACCGGCCCGCGGCCGACGACGACGACTCCGCCGGCGACCGGCACGGGGCCCAGGACGACGACTCCGCCCCCGGGCACGACCCGCCGGAACCCGCTCGACCCCGACGCCTGACCAGGCGCTCAGCCGCGGGGGGCGGCCATGGCGCAGACCCACCCCTCGGGCATGGTCCCGTCCTCGATGAAGCCGTGGAGCCGCTGCTTGGTCGCGTCGTCGAGCTTGGCGTCGCCCTCGGGGTAGACGATCGGCTCCTCCTTGGCGTTGTGCCTCTCCAGCTGGCCGAGGAGCTCGCGGCAGCGGTCCGTGGCACCGCCCCCGCTCCTCGCCGCCGCCTGCTCGAGCTCGTCCAGCGTCCGCCAGATCTCACCGTGCTCGCGCAGCATGACCAGGACGGGCCCCATCAGTCCGGCCGCACGCAGCGGCGGGAAGAGGAACTCCTCCTCGAGGTAGATGTGCCGGCGCAGCGCCGCAGCCGCGCGGGCGAGCTGCTCGGGCTGGGGCTGTCCCGCCTCCTGCCCCGCGGCGAACGCCTCCAGGCCGGCGTCGATCTCGTGGTGCTCGCGCTCCAGCGCGGCGGTCAGGGTGGGCTCGTCCACCATGGCGGGGCTCCTTTTCTCCAACGTCTGTGATGGATACCTGGAGGCTACGCCCCGCCTCGGGCCGGCGGTGGACCAGTGCCGGAGCCGGCGGTGGACCAGTGCCGGAGCCGGCGGTGGACCGGTCACTCGTCCGTCATGACGCCTCCCGCGACCGCCCGGGCGGTCGCGCTCCAGGAGGTCCCCGGGACGTCCCTGCGCACTTCGACCCGCGCCCGCGGCAACCCAGCCGCGTCGGGCACGACCGTGCACGAGACGAGGACCGCCCCGTGCAACCCGGCGACCGATCCACCGGCCGCGCAGGCCGTGGCGGTCCCCGTACCCTCCAGGGCACGGCCGGCCACGGCGAGCGCCGCCAGGTCGGCCGCCGAGCGTGCGCGCTGCCCGGCCAGCGCGACGGCCGCCACGAGCAGCCCCGCGACCAGCAGGGTGGTCAGGACACCGATCAGCCCGATCGCCAGCACCGTGCCGGACCCTCTGTCCGTCGATCCGACCCGGCTCGGGAGCGGCGACGAGCCCACGGGCGAGGGCCCGCTCACGGCCCGGGAGGCGCTCACGGGCGGGCTCCCGGTTCCCAGAGAGCGGCGGCGGACGCCCGAGCACCGGGCAGTGCGGGCAGCAGGCGGACGCGGCCAGGAGCGCTCACCCGGACGGTCACGGTCTCGGCTTCCGCGTCCACCTCGACCGTCGACCCGGCCGGCGCCCGGCTCGCCACCACCTCCCGGACCAAGGTCACGGCCTCACCGCGGGACGCGGCGCGTGCACCGGCGCGCGCCGCGTCCTCGCACCTGACGAGGTCGACCCCGAGGGTCATCGCCGTGAGGCAGAGCGCGAGCACCAGCACGACGGCGGGGAGCGCCACCGCCAGCTCGGCGGTGGCCAGCCCCCGCTCGCCGCGCCGGCACCCGCGCCCTCTCACAGGGACACCGACAGTGCGGTGGTGATGACCGTCGTGACCAGCCCCTCGACGGCACCGGACTTGATGACCATCAGCAGCAGCGCGGCGAACGCGCACGCGGCGATGGTGCCGACGGCGTACTCCGCCGTGCTCATCCCCGCCTCGCTGTGCCGACGCAGCTGGGCCAGTCCGAGACCGACCCGCCGACGCATGGTGCTCTTCCTCATGGTTCCCCTCCTCGTGCTACGGCACGCCCCCGTGCGGGGCGCACCTCGGGTGCGGGCCGCACCGGGAGCTCGGCCTGTGCCGAGCGCCGGGATCCGCGTCCCGCCCTACCGAGCCTGGGCGCTGGCCCGTGACGGCACCAGCGCGCAGGCGCATCTGTGGAGGAGGCCCGACCCGTGCCAGCCCTTGTGGACAGGCAGCCCCGGCCAGCCTCCGGTGATGGCTGGAGACAAGGTCGTGCTCGAGTCGTCCTACCCGAACGCGTGAGCACCGTCATGCAGGTGCTGCGCCGGCTGGTCCGACAACCTGCCCGCGCACCCAGAGCAAAGGTCAGCGTGCGCGACACGCGGTGTGCGGTGCGGTCCGACCGGATCGACGACCCTGGCGAACGGGAGCGGGCCTGGAGGTCCGTCGAGCAGCAGTGGCTCGGCTAGCGGGCCCACGAGCACGGGTCGGGGCGCGGCGTCGGCTGTTCCGGCGCCGAGCGCCGCCGCGCCGGCGCTGACGGCCGACGGGCCGGCGGGTCACCAGACGAGGTCCCGGGTCAGCGCGAGGACGACGGGCACGACGGTGGTGAGCACGAAGGCCGGCAGATAGGCCAGTCCGAGCGGGAGCACGAGCCGCACCCCCAGCTTGGCTGCGCCCACCTCGACGTCGCCGACCGCCTCCCGGCGCAGGTCCGCCGCCGCGCGGGTCAGGGCTTCGCCGGGAGGCACCCCGGCCCCCTCGGCCAGCCGCAGGCTCCTGACGGCCGGCGCCCACTGCTCCCCAGCGTCCTCCCACGCCTGCTCCACGGGGACACCCTCGCCCAGCCGGGCCGCGACCTCCGCGAGCCGTTCCCCGGTCGCGCCGGGAAGGACCTGGGCCACCCACGCCACAGCGGAGACGAGCGATCCACCACCAGCGAGGGCCAGGGCCACCAGCTCGAGAGCCTCGGCCACGAGCCCTCGTCCGGCTGGGCCGTCACCCTCGGCACGGTGGCCGGCACCGGCAGCCCGACCGGGGCGCCACCTGCCGCGGGCACCCCTCCGCCGGCCGGCGGGGGTCCAGGCCGGGCGCGGCCCTGCCGGCCACAGCAGGACCGCGGCGGCGGCGACCAGAGGAAGCAGCACCAGCACCACCGTCCGGGTGCCCGTCATCAGGTGACACCGACCAGGACACCTCTGACCATGCGGCGGACGGTCGCGTGCCCACCGGCCAGCAGCAGCAGCCCCAGCCCGGCGGAGGCCAGGGCCAGCGCGTCGCCGTAGAGCGCGACGGGACCGATACCCAGCAGCGCGGCCAGCCCGACCCCCGCCAGCGGGAGGAGACCGAGGACGGTCGCGGTGGCCCGCGCTCCGGCGGTGGCGACCTCGACGGCCCGCTCGAGACGGTGACGTTCCCGCGCGGCGTGGGCGCTGGACCGCACAGCGGCCGCGAGCGGCGCCCCGGTGCTCGCCGCGACGGACCAGGCCCTGGCCACCGAGGCGGCCGTCGGGCTGCCGGTGCGGCGGGCCAACCGCGACCATGACGGGGCGAGAGGCTGCCCCTCCCGGGCGGCCCGGGACAGCTCGGACCACGGACCGAGCGATCCGGCAGGTCCCACCGGCTCGAGGACCACGCGCAGCGCGTGCTCGGTGGAGAGGCCGGCCTCCAGCGCGGCGGCGAGGCCGTCGAGGAGCTGCACCTCCTCCGCCTCAGCGGCTCCCCGACGAGGGGACCGGAGCCGCCCCAAGTGGTTCCGGAGCGTGGTGGCACGGCGCCCCACCTCGCGCCTCGTGGACAGCTTCCGACCCCTTCGGAGGGAGGCCCGGCCCCCGGCGTGCCGGCTCGAGCCTCGGGGGGTCGACGGCCAGGCCAGCACCGCCAGAGCGGCCAGCAGCGCCAGCAGGAGCACGACCGGCCCGGTGGGTGTGCAGGTCACGGCTCGTCGCCCGCTCGCCCTGGGAGGAGGAGCCGCTGCTGGAGGACCGCCCAGCCCGGACCCTCGGTCCATGCGCCGGGCCCTCCGGTCAGGGCTGGGAGCGTGCGCAGCCCCTCGCCCGAGCGGTCGAGCACAGCCACCTCGGCGAGCGCGCGTCCGCCGTCCGGGAGCCGGGTCATGTGCAGGACGACCTGGATGGCGCTCGCCAGCTGCACGTGGACCGCCGCAGGCGTCATCGAAGCCAGCGCACCGAGCGCCTCCATGCGGCTGACGAGATCGGTGGCCGCGTTGGCGTGGACGGTGCCGCAGCCTCCCTCGTGACCGGTGTTGAGCGCGGCCAGGAGCTCCCTGACCTCCGCGCCCCTCACCTCGCCGACCACCACTCGGTCCGGACGCATCCGCAGGCACTGGCGCACGAGCGTGGTCAGCGTCACCTCGCCCCGGCCCTCCACGTTGTTGCTCCTGCCCTGCAGGTGGACGACGTGCGGATGGCCGATCTGCAGCTCGCGCACGTCCTCGACGACCGCGATCCGTTCGTCGTGCGGGACGTCGGCCAGCATCGCGGCCAGGACGGTCGTCTTGCCGCACCCGGTCCCGCCGGTGAGGACGAAGGAGGTGCGGGAGCGCACGACCGCCCGGAGCAGGGCGAGAGCACGCCCGTCCAGGGCGCCCCACGCCCGCAGGTCGTCGAGCGAGGGCCCCCTGCGGCGCGGGACGCGGAGGCTCACGTGCGGACCGCCGGCGACCAGTGGCGGCAGGACCGCGTGCAACCGCACGCCGCCGGGCAGGAGCCCGTCGACCCACGGGCTGCTGTCGTCCAGACGCTGCCCGGCGAGGCCGGCCAGGCGCACGGCGAGACGTCGCACGCTGCGCTCGTCGGTCAGACCGGTCTCGACCCGCTCGACCCCGTGGCCGCGGTCGACCCATACCCCGGAGGAACCGTTGACGAGGACGTCGGTGACCTCCTCGTCCCCGACGTGCGGAGCGAGCGGCCCCAGTGCGGCGAGCACGTCGGGGCGGACCTCGCTCACGCTGCGCCCCGGTCCAGCTCGGCCACCCGGGCGAGGACCGTGCACGCCGTCGCCCGAAGGGGTCCCTCCCGGGTGCCGGGCGGTTCCTGCTCGGCGAGCGCCTGCGCGACCGTCGGGTCGTGGGGCAGCCGGTCGAGCAGCGGCAGCCCCACCAGTCCGGCGACGTCGTGGGGATCCAGCCCGAACCCGGGAGCCGGACGGGCCACCAGTCCCAGCCCCGTCGCGAGGAGCTCACGGGCCGCCAGGGCGGCGGAGACCTGGCTGGGCGCGGTCCCGCTCAGCAGGACGAGGTGGTAGCACAGGTCCCACCACGCGGGCGCCTCAGGGTGGTCGGCACGAGGGAGATCCAGGACGGTCGCCCCCTGCCCCCGCGCCAGGCGAGCGACGGCCTCCAGTGCCGCCGGGCCCAGCGGCCGGGCCGGACCGGACGGCGGTGCGGTCACCTCGCCGGTGGCTGGCCGGGCTCTGGGGCCGGGATGGCTGAGCACGCGCAGACCGTCCTGGGCGGGGAGCCGCCCTGCCGGGAGCGCGAGCACCTCACGGTCGTGCATCGGCCAGCGCAGGCCGGGCTCGTGGGACAGACCGGCCAGCTGGTCGAGGCCACCACCGCCGGGCGCGAGGTCGACGAGGAGGGTCGGCGTCCCGACGTCTGCGCAGAGCCTGGCGACGGCGCAGGCGAGGCTGCTGGTACCCAGCCCTCCGGAGGCGCCGAGGAACCCGATGACGGTGGTGTGCGGCTGCATGCGCCCCACCCTGGACGCGCCGGGCACCGAGCACCATCCTTGCGGGCGGTCCTGTGGACGGCGGGGCCGCGATCGCGGTGCTGTGGACAGCGGCCTCGGCGGCGGGGGAGGTGGTCGGGCGGTCGGGCTGTCCGCACAGTCGTCCCGAGGCCGCAGGAGAGAAGGTAGAGGCCGGAGGATTGGGGACGGCCCCGGCGGGGGGGAAGCCGGGGCCGTCGGCGCTCAAGACCAGGGGGGGTTGGTCCCGAACACCCGCGCTACGACTCTTGCGAGGAGCGCTGTACTGACAAGTATGCCCCTCTGCGGTCTCACATGCAAGCCACGCCCCGGACGCGTCCCGGGCGCCCGTCGCTGGGCGGCAGCCACCTGGCGTTCTCCCCGGAAGAGTGGCAGGTCAGCGACCCTCGAGCCGGCCGGCCAGCACCGCGTCGGCGACCCGCGTGCCCTCGGCCGCGGCCCGGGTGACCGACTCGGCGCAGTGCAGCAGCCACAGCCGCACGCCCTCGCGCCCGCCGGAGGCGTAGGCGGTGATCGCCCCCCGATAGTCGGACCCGGCCCGGTCGGCGTGCCCGACCTCCGGCACGGCGACACCTGTGGGGTCAAGACCCCCCACGCGCAGCACGGCGCGCTCCATGGCCCGCGCCACGACGCCGTTGCCCAGCACGAACGGGCGAGCCGTGACCAGCTCGGCATGGACGACCGCCGCGACGAGCAGGACGGGGACCGAGCCGGCAGGGACCGCAGCCACCAGCTCGTGCACGAGCGCCAGCCGCTCGGCGACCTCCTTCGGCCCGGGCGCCTGACCCAGCTCGGTCCACTCGCGGCATTCCTCACCGGCCGCGCGGGGACGACCCACCTGGGCCATCGGCAGCAGCTCACCGGCGGCCGCCGTGTGCAGCGAGGCGAGCACCTGCGCGGGCGCGCGCAGCTGCGCGGCACCCACGTGCTCGGTCGCCGAGGTGGCCCGGACGACACCGGCGAGCACACGCCATACCGGGTCCTCGTCCCGCTCGTCCCAGGGAAGCGCGCCGCGCACGAGGTCGCGCACGAGGTCCGCGCTGCGCTGCGAGCCCGCGGGCTCGGCCCCCTCGAGCATGGCGCTGGCGGCGGCGCCGCGGACCCGCGACTCGGCGGCCGCCTCGGGGATGCGACGGCGCAGGGCCTGGTGCCAGCGCAGCTCGGTGCAGGCCTGTCGGGCCGTCTCGATCCCCTCGGCGACACCAGGCGTCCGGGCGAGGTCGGCCAGGGCGGCGAGTGCGGGCGAGGTCACAGAGGTCACTGTAGGGCCCCGCAACCGGGGTTACCCGCGAGTCTTTAACAAACCGTGACCCAAAACGGTGGATCACCCCTCGTCGCGCTGGCAGAATGGGCCCATCGACGCAGGTGGCCCCTCAGGGTGGCCCCGCCGGCTGTCACGGGACCGGAGCAACGTCGACACGGTGCCCGCCCGGCGCGTTACAGGGGCTGTCGGGCGGGCACCGAGCCGGCCACCGCACGCGCCGAAGGGGCGGCGACGGTCCGTGGCGCCGGGCGTCGATCTGTGCCTCTGCGGCCGGTCGGACCTGCAGCGGGGTGGTCCTCGCGCTAGCATCGCGGCCATGGCAACCCCCGTCGATCCAGGCAAGCAGCCCCACGTGGGGCTGACCGGAGACCGCACCATCGGCCAGCTCGTCAGCGACGTGTCGACGGACATCTCCCAGATCATGCGCGGCGAGATCGAGCTCGCCAAGGCCGAGATCAAGCAGGACGTAGGCCACGCGGGCAAGGGTGCCGGCATGTTCGTCGGCGCCGGCGTCCTCGGGCTCTACGGGCTCGGCCTGCTCCTGCTGGGGCTGGCCGGCGTCATCGCGATCTGGCTCAGCTGGTGGGCCGGGCTGCTCATCGTGGCCGCCGTGCTCTTCGTGGTCGCGGCCATCCTGGCGCTGGTCGGCAAGAAGCAGATCTCCCAGGTCAAGGGCAAGCCGGAGCGGGCGATCAGCCACGCCCAGCAGACCGTCGCCACCCTCAAGCAGGCGCCCGCCCAGCTCAGGGGCGGCTCCTCCGGCCCGACCGCCCCGGCGCTGCCGGAGACCACCACCGTTCCCTGACCGGTCCCGCCCGGGCGGACGGCTCAGAAGGGCAGCGGCCGCACGTCCGAACGGTCCCACTCCGGCGCGATGCCGGCGAAGTCCAGGACCCGGTCGAGAAGCCCCGCGGTGAAACCCCAGACCAGCAGGCCGTCCACGTCCCAGGCGGGTCCGACGAAGCCGCTGGGGTGACGGACCACGAACCGGTGCGCGGGATCGACGAGCCAGTCGACCGACGGCCGGACGACCCGGGCCACCTCGGCCGGCTCCTTGGCCCACAGCTCGCCGGGCTGCGGCTCGCGCCACCACCCCAGCACCGGTGTCACGTCGTAGCCGCTCACCGGGATGTGCAGGGTGGGCAGCTCGCCGAGGATCCGCACTCCCCCGGGCTCCAGCCCGACCTCCTCCCACGCCTCGCGCAGCGCGGTGTCGGCGGGCCGGGCGTCGCCGTCCTCGGTGCCGCCGCCGGGGAAGGCGGGCTGCCCGGCGTGCGAGCGCATGTCGTGCGCGCGCTCGGTGATGACCACCGTCGTCTCCGCGGGGTTCTGCGGCCCGGGCGCGAAGAGCATGAGCACCGCCGACTGCCGCCGACCCCCCTCGGGCGGGGGCAGGAAGCGGCTGAACCGTTCCCCACCGATCGTGGGGACCGTCTCGGCGAGGGCGGCGAGCCAGGAGGGTGCGCGGTATGCGGTCACGGCCGCGGTCCCGTGCGCAGCAGCTTCTCCGCGCGGGCCGGGTCGGTCTCGCCGATCCCGTAGGACGGGCAGAGCCGGGCCACCGGGCACGCGCCGCAGGCCGGAGTGCGGGCGTGGCAGGTGCGGCGGCCGTGGAAGATGACGACGTGGGAGAGCTGGGTCCACTCCTTGCGGGGGAAGAGCCCGCCGACGGCGTGCTCGACCTTGACGGGGTCTTCTTCGGCCGTCCAGCCGAAGCGGCGCGCCAGCCGGCCGAAGTGGGTGTCGACCGTGATGCCGGGCACGTCGAAGGCGTTGCCCAGGACCACGTTGGCCGTCTTGCGGCCCACGCCGGGAAGGGTGACGAGGTCCTTCAGACGGCCCGGGACCTCTCCGTCGTAGCGCTCGACCAGCGCTGCGGCGAGCCTGAGCAGGCTGTCGGTCTTGGCCCGGAAGAAGCCGGTCGGTTGGATGATCGTCTCCACCTCGGTGCGGTCCGCCCCCGCCAGCGCCGCAGCGTCGGGAAAGCGGGCGAAGAGCGTGGGCGTCACCCCGTTGACCCGGACGTCGGTGGTCTGCGCCGACAGGACGGTGGCCACGAGCAGCTGGTAGGCGTCGGTGAAGTCCAGCTCGGCGCGGGCGTCGGGGTAGCGCTCGGCGAGCACCCTGTACATCCGCCGGGCGCGGCGGGTCAGCGCCAGCGGCGTCTCCTCGGTCCTCGTCCCGCCCCCGGTCTTATTCTCCACGTCGCTGCCGGTCACCCGCCCAGCCTAGACGTGACCCGCGACACACCCGCCGCCGCCCGGCCGGGGCGGGAAGTGGCACTATGGGCTTCGTGGACCGCCAAGTCGTGATGAAGGCTCCGCTGTTCTCCGCGCTCGACGAGGAGTCGGCGCGAGGACTCCTGGACTCCATGACGCCGCACCGCCTCGCCCGGGGCGAGTCGGTCTTCCACGAGGGCGATCCGGGCGACTCGCTCTACGTCATCCTCACCGGAAAGGTCAAGCTCGCCCGCAGCTCGGCCGACGGCCGGGAGAGCCTGCTGGCGGTGCTCGGCCCGGGGGAGATGTTCGGCGAGCTGAGCCTCTTCGACCCCGGCCCCCGCCTGAGCACCGGTCACGTGGTCTCCACGACCGAGCTGGTCTCGCTGGGCAACGACGCGCTGCGCCTCTTCCTGGCCGACCACCCCGAGGTGGCCATGCAGATGCTCGCCGGGCTTGCGCACCGGCTGCGCCGCACCAACGAGGGCCTGTCCGACCTGGTCTTCACCGACGTCCCCGGCCGCGTGGCCAAGGCGCTGCTCGACCTGTCGGACCGCTTCGGCCGACGCAGCGAGGAGGGCCTGCACGTCGCCCACGAGCTGACCCAGGAGGAGCTGGCGCAGCTGGTCGGCGCGAGCCGGGAGACGGTCAACAAGGCGCTCGCTGACTTCGCCCACCGGGGCTGGGTCACGCTCGGCGCCAAGTCGGTCACGCTGCTGGACCTCGAGCGCCTGCACCGGCGCGCGCGCTGATCGGCTGCGCCCTCTCCACCCTTCGGGGGCCTGGGCTCAGAGACGTCCGAGGTAGTCGAGCTGGGCCAGGACGCTGAGCCTGGCGGCCGGCCACACCGCGTGCGGCACGTCGGCGTAGACCGCCTCCACGACCCGGTCGGCGAGGTCGCGTCCGTCCGGGGCGGGTCGCCCCGCCGTCGGGCCCTCGAGCTCGAGCAGCGCGGCCCGGACCTGGTCCAGACGCTCGTGACGGTGGGTCCAGTAGTGCTCCACCGTCCCGGCCGCGTCCGGCACGCCCGGCCCGTGGCCCGGCGCGATGCTGGCCATCGCGCCGGACCCGCCGAGCCGGCGCAGCCGCTCCAGGGACTCCAGGTATGAGGTGAGGTCGCCGTCCGGGTAGGCCACCACCGTGGTCCCCCGGCCCAGGACCGTGTCACCGGTGAGGAGCACCTGCTCGGCGGGCAGCAGGAAGGAGATCGAGTCCCCGGTGTGACCAGGCGTGGGGACGACGACCAGCTCCAGGCCGCCGACGGCCAGCACCTCGCCGTCGGCGAGGTCGTCGTGGCCCCCGCCGACGGCCCGCACGGGGGCGCCGGTCAGCTCCGCCCACCGGCCGGCCGACTCGGCGTGGTCGTCGTGGTGGTGGGTGAGCAGGGTGAGGGCGACGCGCGCGTCCTGCCCGGCGACGTGGTCGAGCACCGCACGCAGGTGGTCCTCGTCCAGCGGCCCGGAGTCGACGACGACCACCTGGCTGCTGCCGGGCTCGGCCAGCACCCAGGTGTTGGTGCCCTCCAGGGTCATCGGCGAGGGGTTGGGGCAGAGCACGCAGTGTGCCCGCTCCCCCCACGCTCCGCCCTGCCAGGAGGGGTCCGCGGCGGCGAGCGGCTTCATACCCCTGCGACCTGCGCGGGACAGCGCATCCACAGGGCACCGTCGCGCTCGACGGGCCAGGGCTGGATCCGCACGACCGGCGGGACTCCGGCGAGCCAGGAGTCCAGGTCCTCGACCGCGGCGAGCTGCTCGAGCATCACCTGGGTCGGCGGCAGCAGCAGCTCGCGACCCTCGCGCTGGGCGACGAGGACGGCCCCCGGCCTTGCCCAGGCGACCCGCTCGGCCTCGGTGGTCAGGTTCGCGGCCCGCTGCCCCTGGGGCAGCCGGGCGGCGAAGAACCGGGTGTCGTAGCGCCGTGGCTCGCACACCGGTGTCGTCCAGTGCCCGCGCAGGGAGAGCAGGTCGCTGCGCAGCACCAGGCCCAGGCGTGTGAGGAGCTCGCCGAACCCCTGCTCCCGGCCCAGCACCCGGAGTCGCTCCACCTCCCAGGACCGGTCGGTCAGGTCCGCGACCACCTCCTCGGGGCTCGGACCGGCGAGCAGCACCCCGCACTCCTCGAAGACCTCGCGCGCGGCGGCGCCCACCAGCTCGCGGGCCACCGCCTCGTCGGTGCCCAGACGCCGCGCCCACGCCTGCGGGGTCGGACCGGCCCACGGCACGTCCGGGTCGGCGTCACGGGGGTCGACGCCGCCCCCGGGGAAGGCCACCATGCCCGGCGCGAAGGGCATCGAGGAGGCCCTGCGCAGCACGAAGACCTCCACGCCGGCCCCGCCGTCGGACCTGTCGCGCAGGATCATCACCGTCGACGACGGCCTGGGCACGGCCGCGCGGCGCTCGGGCTCGGCCGTGGCCAGCCAGGCCCGCGTCTGCTCCTCGACGACCGGCGGCATGGCGAAGTCGCGGACCGGCCCCTCGACCACGCCCAGGTCGACCACGACGACGTCAGTCGCGGACGGCGACGGTGATCTCGACCTCGACCGGGGTGTCCATCGGCAGGGCCGCCACGCCGACCGCCGACCGGGCGTGCACACCCGCGTCGCCGAAAGCCGTGCCGAGGAGCTCGGAAGCACCGTTGACGACGCCGGGCTGCCCGGTGAAGGCCGGGTCGCTGGCCACGAAGCCGACGACCTTGACCACCCGCACGACCTTCTCCAGGTCGCCGACGACGGACTTCACCGCCGCGATGGCGTTGAGGGCGCACAGCTCGGCCATCTTCTTGGCCTCGTCCGGCGACACCAGGCCCTCACCCTCGCCGACCTTGCCGGTCGCCGGCAGCTTGCCGTCGACGAAGGGCAGCTGGCCGGAGGTGAAGACCATGTCGCCGTGCTGCACGGCGGGGACGTAGGCGGCCACCGGCGCGGCCACCTCGGGGACGGTGTGGCCCAGCTCGGAGAGCCGCTGCTCGACTGTGCTCATCAGGGTCAGCCCTTCTGCCGCTTGAGGTAGGCGACCGGGTTGGTGCCGTCCGGGCCGGGGATGACCTGGACCAGCTCCCAGCCGTCCTCGCCCCACTGGTCGAGGATCTGCTTGGTCGCATGGATGATGAGGGGGACCGTGGAGTACTCCCACTGCGCGTTGCTCATGCGCCCGACACTACCGCTCACCCGGGCGCCGCCACCGGCGTGGTAGGACTTCCCCCGTGAGCCCCGACCGCGGCATCCTCGACCGGCCCGGCCCGGAGCCGGACGCGACCCTGGCCTACGGCGGGCGGCCCGCGCAGCTGGTCGACCTCTACACCGCTGCGCGCCGGACGCCGCGCGCCTGGGTCGTGCTCGTGCACGGCGGCTTCTGGCGCGCCGAGTGGGACCGCGCCCACCTGCGCCCGCTGGCGGGAGCGCTGCGCGCCCGGGGGTATGGGGTCGCGCTCGTCGAGTACGCCCGCTCCGGGATGCCCGGAGGCGGGTGGCCGGGGACCTTCGACGACGTGGCCGCGGCGCTGCTGACGGTGCGGCGGCACGTGGGTGGCGCCGTGCCGGTGGTCCTCGTCGGGCACTCCGCCGGGGGTCACCTCTCGGTCTGGCTGCTGCACCAGGACGCGGCCTGCCCCGGGACCGACCTGGCCCCCGTCGCCGGGGCGGTGAGCCTCGCCGGCTGCCTCGACCTGTCCCTCGTGGCGGAGCTCGGCCTGGACGACGGAGCGGCGGTCGACCTGATGGGCGGTCCCTCGACCGAGGTGCCCGAGCGCTACGCCGCGGCGGACCCCGCTCTCCTGGGGCGCACCCCATACCCCGTGGTCGTCGTGCACGGGACCGCGGACGAGCAGGTGCCCGAACAGGTCGCCGACTCCTGGTGGGCGGCCGCCGGCACGCCCGGGCGCGACCGGCTGGTGCGGGTGGAGGGCGTCGGGCACTTCCCGCTGATCGACCCGGAGGATCCTGCGCACGGGGTGCTGGTCGCCGGGATCGAGGGCCTGCTGGACCGTCGGTGAGGGCAGTTCCCCAGGAAGTTCCCGTACCGTAGTGGGATGCGCTCTGCCTTGACCGTCGCCAGGGTCACCTCGCTGCTGGGGGTGTTCCTCGCTGTCGCGATGCTGATGGGGGTCATCGGCGCCGGCCTCGTCGCGCCCGTCGTCGGCGCCGCCGGGCTCGCCGCCCGTGAGGGCGTCGGCATGTTCGAGCGACTGCCCGGCGACCTCGACCAGAACCCGCTGGCCCAGCAGTCCAAGATCCTCACCGCCGACGGCCGGGTGCTGGCGACTCCCGCCGAGCAGAACCGCATCATCGTGGAGAGCAAGGACATCTCCCAGAACATGAAGGACGCGCAGGTCGCGATCGAGGACGAGCGCTTCTACCAGCACGGAGGTCTCGACGTCGAGGCTCTTGCCCGCGCGGTCGTCTCCAACGCCACCAGCGAGACCACCCAGGGCGGCTCGACGCTGACCCAGCAGTACATCAAGCTGGCGCTCAAGGACGAGGCGCTCAAGGACCGTGACGAGGAGGCCCTGCGCAAGGTCGAGGCCCGCTCGGGCATGGAGGGCTACGTCCGCAAGCTGCGCGAGCTGAAGTATGCCGTCACCCTCGAGGAGCGCCTCACCAAGGACGAGATCCTCACCGGCTACCTCAACCTGTCCTTCTACGGCGACCACGTCTACGGGGTCGAGGCCGCGGCCCGGCACTACTTCAACGTGCACGCCAAGGACCTGAGCATCGCGCAGTCCGCCACCCTGGCGGGGATCGTCCGCTCCCCCACGGCGACCAACCCGGTGGCGAACGTGGAGCTGGCGACCGGGCGGCGCAACACCGTCCTGGACAAGATGTACGCCCAGGACCTGATCACCGAGAAGGAGTGGAAGAAGGCCAAGGCCAGCAAGATCGAGCTGGACCTGACCGACAGCCAGCGCTCCTGCATCAACTCCCTGAACCCCTACTTCTGCGACTACGTCACCGCCTGGCTGCTGCGTCAGCCCGCCCTCGGCGCCACCGAGGCCGAGCGCGAGGAGAGGCTGAACACCGGCGGCCTGACGGTCACCACGACCCTCGAGTCGGACCTGTCCAAGAAGTTGCGCAAGATCCTGCGCGAGACCACCCCGAAGAACAAGTACAACCTCGGCTCGGCAGCCACGATCATCGAGCCGGGCACCGGCAAGGTGCTGGCCTTCAACCAGTCGAGCCAGTACACCTTCGACGGGTCCGGGGACAAGGTCCGACAGACCTCCGTGGACTGGAACGTCGACTCCGCCTACGGCGGCCCCGGCGGGTTCGAGCTGGGCTCGGTCGCCAAGGCCTACACGGTCGTCACCGCCCTGGAGAAGGGCGTGCCGGTCGAGGCCGAGATCGACCTGCCCACACCCCAACTGGCCGACTCCAAGGGCGTGTGGATCAACAACCCGGCCGACCCGCAGGTGCCGGACGGGCAGACCCACCCCGTCGCCGTGTTCACCAAGGACGACTTCCAGAAGGGCTGCACGATCGGAGAGGACTACTGGACCGTCCGCAACGCCGCCGACGAGAACCACGAGCCCGAGATCAGCCTGCGCAAGGCCACCTCGCTGTCGATCAACACCGCCTTCGCGACGCTGGCCTCCCAGGTCGGCACCTGCGACATCATCGAGACGATGACCCGGATGGGCATGCACGACAGCACCGGTGAGCAGTTCTCCCCGTTCCCGCCGGCGATCGTGCTGGGCGCTGACTACGCCTCGCCGATGACCGTGGCCTCCTCCTACGCCACCTTCGCCGCCGGCGGCGTCTACTGCCCGCCGGTCCCGGTGACCAAGATCGTCGACAGCAACGGCGAGGAGCTCCCGCTCGACCTGCCCGAGTGCGAGCGGGTCATCGACAAGGAGATCGCGCTCGGCGCGGTCGAGCTGCTCAAGGGCGTCGTCAGCCCGGCGGGGTCGGGATGGAAGGCGATCCTCGAGGGCGACCGACCGGCGGGCGGCAAGACCGGCACGAACAACAACTCCAGCCACACCTGGTTCGCCGGCTTCACCAAGCAGCTCTCGATCGCGGTGTTCATCGGCGTCCCGACCGGCGCCCCTGCCGGGGCCGACCGCGAGGACCTGCAGATCGGGGACACCTACGTCGACGGGGTCCTCTATGGCTCATCGCTGGCGGCCCCCACCTGGAAGCGGATCATGGACATGGCGTCCGAGGGCATGCCGATCGAGGACTGGGAGAAGCCCTCCTCGGAGATCCTGAACGGCAAGCGCTTGACGATTCCCTCGGTCATCGGCCTGGACGTCGCGAGCGCCAAGAAGAAGCTCGAGGAGACCGGCCTGACAGCCTCCACCCAGGACGTCTCCTCCGGCCAGGCGGCTGGCACCGTGGTCTACACCACGCCCGGCATCGGCAGCTCGATCCTCACCTCGACGCCGGTGGTGCTCCACGTGTCGACCGGTACCGCGCCCCCGCCCCCACCCCCGGTGGTCACCCAGCCGACGCAGCCGTCCCAACCGCTCCCGCCGTCCCAGCCGCTCCCGCCGTCCCAGCCGCTCCCGCCGTCCCAGCCGTCCCAGCCGTCCCCACCGCCGTCGAACGACGACGAGGCTGCACCACCGCCGTCGGCTCCGCCGACCGCGCCACCGCCCTCTGACGGCGGTGGCGACGAAGGCGGTGGCCGGGGTGGCGGCGGTGGAGACCGTCCACCCAGCCCGCCGGGCGATGACTAAGCCCTGCCCCGCCGGGTGACGGCCGGGGCCTGCCTGCCGGACGAGCGCTGAGCGGCGAGGGACGGGTGCCCGTCAGGCGCCGAGAGCCGTCCGCACCGCGGCGGCCACCCGGCCGCCCTCGGCGCGGCCGGCCACCTTGGCCTGGACGACCTTCATGACCTGGCCCATCGCGGCCAAGCCGGAGACACCGAGCTCGGCGACGGACTCCTGCGCCAGGCGTGCCAGCTCGGCGTCCTCGAGCTGGGCAGGCAGGTAGGCCTCGAGCACCGCCAGCTCGGCCTCCTCCTGCTCGGCGAGCTCGGGACGCGCTGCGCCGATGTAGGCCTCGGCGGCCTCGCGCCGCTTCTTGGCCTCCTTGGCCACGACCTTGAGGACCTCCTCCTCGGTCAGCTCCCGGTGCGCCTTGCCGGCGACCTCCTCGGTCGAGACCGCGGTCAGCGCCATCCGGATCGTGGCCGCCCGCACCCGGTCCCTGGCGCGCATGGCCTCGGTGAGGTCGCTCTGGAGGGTCGCCTTGAGTCCGGCCTGCTGGGGCGTGGTCATGGACGTCAGTCTCTCACCCGGCCGGACGGAGGGCACCGGGTTTGCACAGGTTCCACCTGCGAGGATCAGGACATGGTCGGATCGGTATGGCGTGCGCTCGGCACGGGCGCGGTCCTGGCGGCAGGTGCCGCCGCCTACGCGACGTGGGTGGAGCCGCGACTCTTCGTGCTGCGACGCGTGGACGTGCCCTGCCTGCCGGCCGGGGCGCTGCCGCTACGGATCCTGCACCTGTCCGACCTGCACCTGGTGCCCCGCCAGCGGATGAAGCGGGACTGGGTCGCCGGGCTGGCCGCCCTGCGCCCCGACCTGGTGATCGACACCGGTGACAACCTGGCCGACCCCGAGGCGGTACCGGCACTGCTGGAGTCCTTCGACGGGCTGCTCGGCGTGCCGGGTGCGTTCGTGCTGGGCAGCAACGACTACTTCGGCCCCCGCCCCAGGAACCCGCTGCGCTACTTCGACGACAGCCACCCCAAGCCGGTGCGCACCGGACCGGCGGAGCCCGGGCAGCACGGCCCGGGTCCGGACGTGGCGAACGACCCGCGCCGGCTGCCCACGCAGGACCTGGTGCACGGCCTGACCTCGCGCGGCTGGGTCGACCTCACCAACGCCCGCACCCGCCTGGAGGTGGCCGGGGTGCGGCTGGAGCTCGTGGGCGTCGACGACCCGCACCTGCGCTACGACGACTACCCGTCCGTGGCCGGGCCGGCCGCGACCGACGCCGACCTGACGATCGGGGTGACGCACGCGCCCTACCAGCGGGTGCTCGACGCGATGTCCGCCGACGGTGCCCGGCTGCTGATCGCGGGGCACACCCACGGCGGGCAGCTGCAGGTGCCGTTCTACGGGGCGCTGGTGACCAACTGCGACCTCGACACGGGCAGGGTCGCCGGGTTGTCGCGGTGGTGGCCGGGCGCGGGGCACGCACCGTCGCGCACGGCGCCCGGCGACGCCGCGTGGCTGCACGTCTCGGCCGGGCTGGGCGGCAACCCGTACACGCCGTTCCGGTTCTGCTGCCGGCCCGAGGCCACCCTGCTGACCCTGCTGCCAAGGTCCTGACCCGGCACGGATTCGGTCGCTGCCGCGGGTGTGGGTTATTCTTGCGGTCGCTGCGTACGGCCCCGGCCGTGCGGAGCACAGCCACGGGGTGTGGCGCAGCTTGGTAGCGCGCTTCGTTCGGGACGAAGAGGTCGCAGGTTCAAATCCTGTCACCCCGACCAGATACCGCAGGTTCCTGACCTGCGGTTTTGCCATCCTGGGGTCGCCTAATGGCGTGAAATCGTCGCGTCGGGCATAACTGGGGCACAAGGCCGGGTGATGACAGGAGTGGCCAGGTCGGGACAGGACGAGTCGCTCGTTATGCCCAGCCTGAGTGCGGATCCCCCTGCCCAGATTCGTGCCGTCAGGGTGCTTGCGTCCCCGGTCGCCCCCTCGTCGGTTAAGCCGCTAAACTGAACTTATAGCGACCATCGCGCTGTTCGGTGCGACCGGCAGGACCGGGGGCCGCGTCCTGCACCGTGCTCTCGACGCCGGTCATGCCGTGCGCGAGCTGGTGCGCGACCCTGCGAAGCTGGATCACGAGGGTGACGACCTGAGCGTGATCCGCGGGGACGTCCTCGACCCCGCGTCGGTGGCCCGGGCGGTGTCGGGCGCGGACGTCGTGCTGAGCTTGTTCGGGCAGGTCAAGGGCCCACCCAGGACCCTGCAGACGGACGGCACGCGGATCATCGTGGATGCGATGAGAGCTGCTGGCGTGCGCCGCATCGTGACGCTGTCAGGCGGCGGGCTGCGCGCCCCGCAGGACCGCCCGGGGATGGCCGACCGGGGACGTACAGGACCGTGGCGGCCCAGAGCTGCTCCAGTGGTTCGGTCATGGAGTGTTCCTTTCGGTAGCGGCCGACCGGAGTGGCCCGCCGCGGGATTTACACTGTAAGCACGAGAGGGCGGTGAGTGGTAACTGCTCACCACCGCCCGACGGAGACGCTGAGGCAGGGACGGAGGCTGGTGATGAGTCAGGTGGAGCGGGACGGTCTGGTGCGGGCCGCGCTGGAGCTGATCGATCAGGGCGGGCCGCAGGCGGTGAGCCTGCGGGTGATCGCCGGACAGGCCGGGGTGCCGGTGGAGCAGCTCTACCGGGTGGTCTCGGGTCGGGAGGAGCTGCTGGACGTGGTCGTGGCCGAGCTGGTGTCCCGGATCGAGGGACCGCTGGAGGAGGGGATGGCACGCACCTGGCAGGGGTACCTGCAGGCGCTGGGGCACCGGGTGCGGGAGGTGATGGTGATGCACCCGAGGGCGTTCCCGCTGCTGGTCACCTCACCCCCGGCCGCGCCGTGGCTGCGGCCGCCGCTGCGCTCGTTGATCGTGGTGGAGGACCTGCTGGCACACCTGGTCGGGCACGGGTTCAGCGACGAGGAGGCGGTGCAGGCCTACCAGGGGTTCTCCTCCTTCCTGCTGGGCCACCTGCTGCTGGAGGCTCCCTGCTGGGTGCCAGCACCGGGCCGGTCGAGGTGCCGCTGGACGAGGGCGGCGCGAGCGTGCCGGGCACGCACGAGCATCGCGAGGATGGGCACTTCCCGCACCTGAGGCGGATGCGGGAACGGCTCTCCCGGGACAGCGGCGCAGAGCAGTTCGAGATCGGCCTGGAGGCGCTGATCGACCGGCTGGAGATGCAGCTGGGGCAGTGAGGTTGGGGTGGGCCGGCACCCCGCGACGGAGGGGTATGGGCGGGGTGCCGGCCCTGCTCGATCCGACCTCAGCTGCGCCGGTCGGTGTCCTCGACGACGTCGACCTCCTCGCGGGAGACGTCGGTGGTGACCTCACGCTGTTCGGTCACGCTCTCCCGCTGGATCCCGACCTGCTCGGTCGCCACGACGTCCTTGGCGATCACCGGGCGCTCCTCGTGCACGGCCACCACGACCTCATCCTCGCCCAAGTCCGCCCCGCCGGTGTCCTCCCCCGGTCACAGGCTCGCGCACGATCTCGTACTCCTCACGCTGGACCGGCACGGTCACCGTCTTCTGCTCGGTCACCACGTGCTTGCGCAGCCGGACCCGGCCGGTCTGCACCCGCTCGGTGCCGACGTCGACCCGCTCCTCGTGCAACGTCATCCGCGCGTCATCATCCCCGGGACCGGTGCCGGTGCCGGCCATGCCCCGTAAAGCCTCCCGTCACGGTCGACGTCGCGGTCGCCGGTCCTCGGGCCGCCGCTGACGTCCATCCCGGACGTGTCCAGCCGGTAGTACTCGTACAGGCGGTCCTGCTCCTGCTCGGACAGGTGCTCATCGGCGTCGAAGTTCGGTGCGTCCTTGACGTAGCCCTTCTCGTACGGCACCCGCAGCTGCCCGTTGTCCAGCGAGGCGTCCTGCAGCGGCACGAATGTCTCCTTCGTGCCGAACAACCCGGTCCGCACGGTCACCCACGCCGGGTCACCGCTGCGGTCATCCAGATACACCTGCTCCACACCACCCAGGACGTCGCCGTCTCGGTCGACGACCTCGGCGGCCTCCAGGTCCTGCACCTGCTCCTGCGTGATCCTCATGTGCTTACGCTCCGTCGTTCAACGGGGGAACTGAGACTTACAGCGTAAGCGCACCGGCGGTGCGCGCACCTCGAACCGGCACCGGGTGGTCACGACCTGGGCTGCCCGCCTGCATGGGTCGGCCTAGACTGGCCACGATGGTCGACACCACGCGTGCTCGCACGCGGCGCTCAGGCCGCCGCGAGGTCCGCCCTGCCCTGGCCCGGGACACCATCGTCGACGCGGCCGTGGACCTGATCGACCAGCGCGGCGTGGAAGCCCTGTCGATGCGCAACCTCGGCGCGGTGCTGGGGTATGAGGGGATGTCGTTGTACCGGCACGTGGACGGCAGAGATGATCTGCTGGAGGCGGTCGTCGACCGCCTCACCGACTCCCTGGACCTTCCGAACGAACCACCACCGTGGGAGGAGTACCTCACCGACGTGGCCGCCCAGGTGCGTAAGCTGGCGCTGAAACACCCTCGGCTGTTTCCGCTGGTCGCGACCCGCCACCCCGCCGCGCCCTGGCTGCACCCACCGCTGCGCAGCCTGCGCGTGGTGGAGCACCTGCTGGCGACCCTGCGGGCCCAGGGATGGACACCAGAGGACGCCGTGCACGCCTACCAGGCGTTCTCCAGCTTCTTGCTCGGTTACCTCCTGCTCGAGGTCGCCGCCCAGGGGCAGGGCACCGCCCCTCCCGAGGCCCGCATCGACGAAGGAACCAGCGAGGACGACGCTGCACCGGTGACCGGGCGGGACCGCGAGGTCGATGTGCACGACTACCCCACCATCACCGAGCTACGGCCCGTCCTGGAACGCGCGGACACGACCACGGAGTTCAACGCCGGCCTCAGGGCGTTGCTGCGCCGGCTGTCTCAGCTGGCCCCGGGCTGACCCCGTCACCGCGAGGACGTGGCGGCTACGGCCAGCCCACGCAGCCGCACCGCGACCAGGACGCACATCACGCACCAGGGCAGCAGCGAGGCGACCGACATCACCAAACCGACCACTCCGAACGTCGAGGGGACCAGCATCAACACCCCCGCCGCCAGTGCCCACCACGCCACCGCACGCCCCAGGACCCTGGTGCCCAGCAGCGCGGCCCCTGCCAGCAGGAGAGCGACCCCGTTCAGGACGTAGTAGGTCAGGAACGCCGTCCCCCGCCACGACGCGAGCAGCACCTCACCCGCAGCCTGCAGCGCCGGCCTGTCCGCGGCGGGCGCGGCCCCGTGCACGCGGGCCAGCAGCAGCATCTCCACCGCAGGGTTGGACGCCAGGTAGGCCGCCATCCCCAGCACGACCAGCACACCGACCACCGCGGCAGCGGACCGGGCCCGCCCCCACAGCACCACCACCAGGGCCAGGTAGATCAGCGCCACCAGGACGTTGTTGAGACTGTAGAGCAGGTCAAGGCTGACCAGCCCCAGCACCGGGTCGGCCCTCATCAGCTCGAAGAACCCCGCGACCGTGCCCGGCGGGGGTTGCACCGCGAAGACGACCACCTGCAGCACGATCAGCAGCACCGACCCCAGCGCCGCCACCGCACCGGTCAGCAGCACCCCCCGCCAGGCACCCAGGACCGGCCACGTCTCAAGACCTCCGTCTTCCACGAACAGGAGTCTGGCACGACGGGCAGGACCTGAGCCCATGGCCAGGGTCTTGAGCCTCACGTCACGGGAGCCTCTAGAGTCCCACCCATGGACCACCACTTACCCGCGCCCACCGACGGTGCTCACCCTGCCCTGTCCGCGTTGACCCACCCGGACAAGGACGTGCGCCAGCAGGGTGCGATCGCCCTCGGCCAGCTCGCCGACCCCCGGCTCGCTCCACGGATCGCGGACCTGCTGTGGCAGGAGAGCGACGTCTTCGTGCGCGAGACGCTCACCTGGGTACTCACCCGCACCCCGGCTGCGGCCACCAAGGAGGCAGCAGCCCAGCTGCACAACCCCGACGCCGAGATCCGCCTGCAGGCGCTTCACCTGCTCAGCAAGGTCGCCGACCCGGGCTCGGTCGCGGTCGTCGCGCAGCACATCGACGACCCCGACCCGGCCGTCGCGGACAAGGCCAGATGGGCGCTGGCCCGGATCAAGGACCCCTCGGTCATCCCCCTGCTGGTGGACCGCCTCGGCGCGACAGAACTCACCGTGCGCGACGGGATCACCGCCACCCTGAGCCAGTTCGGAGCCCCGGCGGTGCCCACGGTCGCCGCGGCCCTGGAGCACCAGGCAGCCACAGTGCGCTCCCACGCCGCAGATGTCCTGTGCTTCATCGGCGCACCCGCCGCGCACGAGGCCACCCCCGCACTGACCAACCGCCTGGACGACGACCACCCCGACGTCCGGCTGGCGGCCACCCTCGCCCTGCGCGAACTCACCGACCACCCGCCCGCCCGGGCCACCCTGCACCAGGCCAGCATCAACCATCACGATGCCAGAGTCAGAGCCATCGCAAGAGCAAGCATCTGACGCTCGACGGCCACCCGGTCGCGGACCCTGAACAGACGCCGCAGCTGACGAGCAGCGGGGACTGTCCGCCGAACGGTGTTTGTGGCCTGACACGCCGGCACCGCTGGCAGGGAAGGTCACCTGATGACCGAGAAGGTGCCGCAGGCGGCCCCAGGTCTCATCGACCGGTTCAGGCAGGTAGCAGCGCAGCTGTCCGACCAGCCGGGCGATCAGCACGGCGTCCTTGTCGTCGGTCTTGTCGAACGTCAGGTCCTCGGACTTGCGCGCCCAGGAGGAGATCGTGGGCTGCACGCACACGAACGCCATGCCCCGGTCAGCCGCGAGCTGGCCCAGGATCCGCCACCGGTGCCCGGTCGGCTCACAGGCGACCGTGACGCCGGCGAACCCGTGGCGGGCCCCGTGCTGGCCTGCCCAGTCCAGCGCGGCGCCAAGGTCCCAGGCCTTGCACCGGAAGGTGCGCCGGGCCAGGACGCGGGAGTCGTGGTCGCACACCACGACCATCTGCTTGCGGTCGGCAAGGTCGATGCCCACGATCGCATTCGTGGGCGGGACCGCTTCGCGCAGCCGGGCCAGCCTGGCGTTCCGGTTCCGGTCACCACGCGAGACACCACTACGGTTAGACATTGAACGTCCTCCTGAAGGCGATGGGATACCAAGCCCGACAAGCGCATCAGGAGGACGTTCCTCACGTCCAGACCCCAGCGCTACAACGCCTTCCCATGCCGCCAGGAGGACGCTAGCCTGCGGCGCGTCCGACATTGCCGCGCGTGGTTAGACCACGCGCACATCTATCAGATCCTCGAGTCCGCCGAAATCATCTGGGTTGCGGGTGTACAGCGCAGCGTCATGCGCATGGGCGGTAGCCGCGATCAACAGGTCCATCGTGCGTCGACGGGGTTGACGTCCGGCTTCTACGACTGCGGCCGCGAGGCGGCCGTAACTGGCCGCCACTGTCTCATCTAGCGGTAGAGCATCAAAGCGACGTTGGAGAATGCTCAGGCGCCGCAGGCGTTCGGCACGCACCGCGGCGGACCTGGCAACCAGGACCCCGAAGTGCAGCTCCGCCAGCGTGACAGTGCTGATGGCCAGGACGCCGGGGATGGGCGTGACGTCCTCGGCGATCACCACGCTCGTGTCGAGCAGGCCCCGCTCGTCTGCCGCCGCCTGTTCGGTCACTTCTCTGCCCAGGGGTCGCGAACGGCGTCCTCGACCAGTTCTCGATCAGCCTCCCAGTCTGCATCAGCAGGGCCGGCGAACAGATCCGTGACGTCATCCCAGCGGTGCCAACGGTTCTGCCGAGCTGGCACGAGCCGGGCGCTGGGCCGACCGGACACTGTGATGATGATCTCCTCGCCTCGCTCCACGCGTCGCAGCAGTCCGGAGGCGTCCTGCCTCAGCTCACGAAGCCCAACCGTTTCCATGAATTCATGGTAGCCGATGTGCTACATACCCGCTCGGGCCGAAACCGGTGGCCCTCTTGACGGGGCCGATGTCGACCTTCACGCCGCGGCCTGAGGCGCACGCTCGTCCTCTTCTCAGGTGCCGGGACTGCCTGCTAGCACATGACCAAGACGTCTGGGTCCTCGGTGATGTCTCCGGCTGAGCAGGACTCCTCGCGATTCATGCCGCCGGCGCGCGCTTCTCGCGGAAGGTGCGCAGCGCCTGGGTCCGTTCGGTCTGGCTCAGGACGCCGGCGAACGGGGAGTTTTGACGAAGCTCGCGCGCCCGGGGGCTGGTGCTGAGGATCGTGCCGACCGTCTGTTCAAGTCCCCGGGCGAGGATGCTGTCCCACTCACGGAGGTACTCGACCGTTCGGCCGTCCGCCCGATGCATGGAGCTCCAGCGTCGGATGTTCTCTCGCGCCAGCCCCATGACTTCCTCCGGCCTGGTGAGCAGGTGGGTGAGCATCGCCTGGTGCATCCACATCTGCTTGCGCTGCTCCTCCGTCATCGACTGGGCGTCGAGCAGGGCCTCGACGTCAGAGCGTCTGACTCTGCGGTGCGCCCCCACCCTGATGCTAGGCAGGTCGCCCCGCTCGCACAGGTTGACGACGTGCTGACGCGAGACGCCGAGCGCCTCGGCGACCGCCCCCGTCTTCATCAGCGTGTCGTTCTCCATGTCTCTACTCTAGAGCAAACACCAAAAACACAATAGAACCACCAGGGCGCGTTCAGCCAGCCTTGAAGCCAAGGCGACGTTCACAGGCCGTCGCGACGCGGCGAACCGGCCTCGACCATCGCCGAGAGCGCCTCCGCGATCCTGGCGTCCCTGTCCGCTGCGGCGTGCTGGTAGCGCAGGGCCGCCTTGTGCGTCGAGTGGCCGAGCCGAGCCATGAGCTCAGCCAGCGTCGCTCCCGCCTGCGCCGCGAACACCGCTCCCGTGTGTCGCAGGTCATGCCAGCGCAGGTCCGGACGCCCGGCCGCTGCCCGCGCGGGGTGCCATGCCTTGTTGAGAGTGGACACGGCCAGGTGCTGGGCCGGGTTGCTCTTGGCATGGAACAGCAGCGCGTCCGGTCGCTTGTCCTTCATCGCGTCCAGGTGCGCCTGGATGGCGGGCATGATCGCGGACGGCAGCGTGACGGCGCGGATGCCGGCCTCGCTCTTGGGGTCACCCACGACGAACCGTGGTCGACGACGCGCCGCCACCGTCTCGGGATCCTCACCAGGCAGGCGCACCACGGCGCGGGTCACATGGACGACGTTGCCGGACAGGTCCTTGCGTCGCAGCTCCAAATCCTGTCACCCCGACCATGGCACGAAAGGGCCGTTGACCTGCGGAAACGCTGACTCAGCGGCCCTTCTGACTTCCCGGCCGTGCCTTGACCGTGCCACGGCGCTGGCCGGGAACGACGACCATCCCGATCCAGGCCTGGGCCTCAACGCCAGTGGCGTTCACGGCAAGACCTAGGCCGGTCGGAGCGGGGCGGCGTCCGCTCTTGAGTTGCTGGGAGGCATGTGGTGGACGCGACGATGGGCCACCGTGGTGACGGTGGCCCATCGTCGCTCATGACTGAGTCAGACTCGGCGAAATCAGTTGTCGACCTCGAGCACGCCGCAGACAGCCGGGTCGGTCGCCTCGGCGGGCAGGCTCGCGTCGAGCTCGCTGGCACCCGCGCCGTCGAAGTCGTATGTCCCGTTGCCGTTGTAGTCCACACCGTGGATGACCACAACGCCTTCACCATCACGGATGGCGTCGGCGATCTGCTTCGCGTTTCCGTCGCGGCCGGTGTCGCCGGTGCCGGCGATCCTGGTGACGTTGATGTTGGCGCGGCTGTAGTGGTACGAGCCGCCCTGGGAGACCGGAAAGCGGGTGACGTCCAGGAAGCTGGCGGGTGTGGTGTCACCGGTGGCGGTGAGCGAGACGACGACTGGTCCGTATGCCGGCACGCCTTCGGCGGTGTTGATGCGCCCGTCGCCGTTGGCGTCCAGGTCCAGCCCGGGGCACTCGTTGAGGGCGTCCTCGCCGTAATGGGAGCAATGATCAGAACCTGTGGATGGCCCTCGGCGGGGTGACGTGCAAGTGGCGTACCTCCCGAGCAAGATCTGAAGCCCATGCAAGTTCTGATCGGGGTCGGCGTTGGAGCGCCGGCTCGGGAAGGTACGCCCATGCTCAAGGTAGTCCAGGAGAACATCGAGTCCAACGTCGACGCGACCACGAGCGGTGGGTCGCTGCTGGATGAGATCGTCCGTGACGGTGCTCGGCAGATGCTCGCCGCGGCGTTGCAGGCCGAGGTCGCCGCCTACGTCGAGCGGTACGCCGAGGAGGTCGACGAGCACGGCCACCGGCTCGTGGTCCGCAACGGCTACCACCAACCGCGGGAGGTGAGCACCGCCGCTGGTGCGGTCCCGGTGCGCCAGCCGCGGGTCAACGACCGGCGGGTGGATGAGGCCACCGGTGAGCGCAAGCGGTTCGCCTCGGCGATTCTGCCCGCGTGGGCCCGCAAGAGCCCGCAGCTGGCCGAGGTGCTGCCGTTGCTGTACCTGCACGGCCTGTCCTCCAGCGACTTCGCCCCGGCGCTGACCCAGTTCCTCGGCACCGCCTCGGGGCTGTCGGCCAAGACGATCACCCGGCTGACCGAGCAGTGGCAAGCCGAGGCCGCCGCGTTCAACAAGCGGTCGCTGGCCGGCACCGACTACGTGTACGTGTGGGTCGACGGGATCCACCTCAAGGTCCGCCTCACCCAGGACAAGGTCTGCCTGCTGGTCATGGTCGGCGTCCGCGCCGACGGCACCAAGGAGCTCGTCGCGCTCGAGGACGGGCACCGCGAGTCCACCGAGTCCTGGGCCGACCTGCTGCGCTCGTGCAAGCGCCGCGGCATGGCCGCCCCGGTCCTGGCGGTCGGTGACGGGGCGCTGGGGTTCTGGCGTGCGCTGCGCGACGTCTTCCCCGAGACCGCACAGCAGCGGTGCTGGTGGCACAAGATCGGCAACGTGCTCGCCGCGCTGCCCAAGTCGGTGCACAAGAACGCCAAGGCGGCGCTGGCCGAGATCTACCAGGCGCAGGACCGCGAACACGCCCAGGCCGCGGCGCAGGCGTTCGCGGCCGCCTACGGGACCAAGTGGCCCAAGGCGGCCGCGAAGATCACCGACGACCTCGACGTCCTGCTCGCGTTCTACGACTTCCCGGACGAGCACTGGGTGCACCTGCGCACGACCAACCCCATCGAGTCAACCTTCGCCACCGTCCGGCTCCGTCAGCGGGTCACCAAGGGCCCCGGCTCGCGCGCCGCGGGCATCGCCATGGCGTTCAAGCTCATCGAGTCCGCGCAACGACGCTGGCGCGCGGTCAACGCCCCCCACCTCGTGGCCCTCGTCCGCGCCGGCGCCACCTTCGAGAAGGGCAAGCTCGTAGAACGACCCGAGGAATCAGGAGACCACCAACACGTCGCGTGACACACCGATCCACAGGTCTTGACAATTGCTCCCGTAATGGATGTGCTGGGCGTGCGGGGCGTCCGGCATCAGGCCGTGGGCGTCTACCTCGATGTGCTGGATCTTCTGGTTGCGCACGGTGCCGGGCGGTGCCGGAGGCGCCCGAACTGTTGAGCTCGTGCAGGTCCGCTTCGAGTGTCACGGTCCTGTCGCCACCCTGGCCGGATGGCTGCGGGTGGGCCGAGGCCGACCCGGCCCCGAGTGCCGCTGTGGCGACCACCGCGAGGACCGAGGTGCCGAGGAAGGCCTGCCTGCGTGGATGCATGATGAGCTCCTAGAGGTGTGCGACCAGGGAGACGATCTCAATGGTTGAGCGGTATTCGGAGCCGCTCGCCCATTGGATTGGAACCTCTGACACTTCAGGTGTGGTGCGGTGCGGGCCCCTGCCTCCTGGGTGTTCAGGCCCCCGGCCTGCCGAAGGGCGTAGCACTGACCGACCGCGCTCGTGCCGCACTGGAACGCGACCACGCGATGCATCCGACTCTGCCGCCGTCAGACCGTTCAGGCCGGCTGGCGCCGGAAAGGGTCGTCAGGTCCGCCACAAGCATCCGCGTTGCGGGTGTACACAGCAGCGTCATGCGCATGGGCGCTAGCCGTCTGCTCGGCACCGCTCTGCCCGGGGGTTGCGAACAGTGTCCTACATCAGCTCTGGGCGGTGTCAGGACGAGGCGGCGCTGCGCCGGGCCTGTTCCTGCAGCCAGCCGTCGTAGCTGCCCTCGAGCTCGACGACGTCGAATCCTGCCCGGCGCAGGGCCGCCGAGGCCACCGCGTTGCGCACGCCGCTCTGGCAGAAGGTCACGATCCGCCCCCGGGCCGGCAGCTCGTCCTGGTGCCACAGCACCCTGCCCGCGGACAGCTGCTCGGCGCCGGGGATGGTGCCCGCGGCGTGCTCGCTGCGGTTGCGCACGTCGAGCAGCACCGCGTGCTCCATACCCTCGAGCCCGGCCGGGCAGACCGTGCCCGGCTGCACCAACGGCAGCCCCTCCAGGCTGCTCACGTAGCCCACGACGTCGTCGACGCCGACCCGCACCAGATGGTCCCAGAGGTCCTGGGCCTGGTCCTGCCCGCGGGCCAGCAGGACCAACGGCCGGCTGTCCGTCTCGGGGTCGTAGGCCCAGGCGCCGTAGGTCGCGGCCCTCTCCGGCACCGGCACCGACAACGAGCCGGGCACCGTGCCCGCGTGCACCGCCCCGACGCTCCGGGTGTCCACGAAGGTGACCCGGTCGGCCTCCAGGTCCGCGCGCACGGCCTCGCCCGCCAGCTCGGCCAACGGCGCCCGCCGCCCCAGCACGACCGGACCGGCCAGGTTCTGCCGCTTCATCCGGGCGAAGTAGGCGTGCGCGTCGGGCTGGCCCGCCAGCAGCTCGGCGACGAAACCCTCCTGGTCACCAGCCGCCAGGTAGGGCGCCCACCACGCGTAACGCCGCTCGTAGCCCACCGTCGTCGAGGGCAACGCACCCAGCGCCTTCCCGCACGCCGACCCCGCACCGTGCGCGGGGAAGACCTGGACATGGTCGGGCAGGGTGAGGAACTTCTCCCGCAACGAACCGAAGACCTGCCCGGCACCGGCGAAACGGGTCTCCACCCCACCGGCAGCCTCGTCCAGCAGGTCGGGACGACCCAGGTCACCGGCGAAGACGAAGTCGCCCGAGAGCAGATAGCCCGCCTCCCCCGCGAACGCGCCGTCGGTGACCAGGAAGGACAGGTGCTCGGGCGTGTGCCCGGGAGTGTGCAGCGCCGTGAGGGTCACCTCCCCCACGGTGAGAGCCTCGCCGTCGTGCAGCCGCCTCCCCGCGAAACCGTACTGCCAGTCCGCCCCGCCCTCACCGGAGAGATAGACCTGCGCGCCGGTCGCCGCGGCCAGCTCGCGGGTGCCGGAGAGATAGTCCGCGTGCACGTGCGTCTCGGTCACCGCCACGATCGCCAGCCCGTGCCGCTCGGCCAGACCCAGGTAGACCCCGACGTCGCGCCGAGGATCGACCACCACCGCCTCACCGCTGCCCTGACAACCCACCACATAGCTCGCCTGCGACAGGTCCTCGTCATAGATCCGCTCCAGCAGCATCAGGCGCGCCCAAGGATCCGGTCGAGGACCGAGCGGCGGCCGCCGGCCGTCTCGGCCTCGGTGTGCCCGGCGCAGCGGTCGGCGCGGGCGACGCCGGCCATGACCTGGTCGACGTGCAGGCCGCAACCGGCCCAGGTGGTCTTGCCGCAGGTCCTGCAGGTGGTGCGACGGCACATGTGTGTTCTCCCCGGGGTCAGGGCGATGACGACGATACCCATAGGGGTATCCTGGGCAGGAACATTAATACCTAGGGGGGTATGGCGTCAAGTCCGGTCGCGCGCTCGGCACGGGGGACCTCCCGCGCGTTTGTCTAATACCCCCGTGGGTATATAGTGGCACGTATGGACTACGCAATGAGCACCACCGTCAAGAGGCCGTTCGCCGACACGCTGGAGGCGACGAGGAACGCCTTGGTCGACCAGGGCTTCGGCGTCCTGACCGAGATCGACATGGCCGCCACGCTGAGGACCAAGCTGGGCGCCGACATCCCCGAGCAGGTCATCCTCGGGGCCTGTCGTCCGGCCCTCGCCCTCGCGGCGGTCCGGGCCGAGCCCTCCGTCGGTGTGCTGCTGCCCTGCAACGTCGTGGTCCGGGCCGTCGACGACACGACCGTCGTCGAGGCGATGGACCCGGACGTCATGGTCACCATGACCAGCAACGACGACCTCACCGGCGTAGCGTCCGAGGCCAGGCAGCGGCTGAGCGCCGCGCTGGCCTCGCTCGGCACGCCGGACGTCGCCTGACACCTACCGAGAGGACCATCACCATGATCACGCTGGACTCCGAGGACATGGCTCCCGTCGTCAACCGCCTCCGCCGCGCCCAGGGCCAGATCGGGGGCGTCATCCGGCTGATCGAGGAGGGCCGGGACTGCAAGGACGTCGTCACCCAGCTGGCCGCGGTCAACCGGGCCCTGGACCGCGCCGGCTTCGCCATCGTGTCCTCCGGCATGCGGGAGTGCCTCAGCTCCTCCGAGGGGATGACCGCCGAGGACCAGGCGGCCATGGAGAAGCTCTTCATGACGCTCGCCTGACCCCGCCCCCACCGCCAGCTGAGGCCTGCGCTTGCGCAACACGTCCGACGAGGAGGAGACGTCAGTCAGCAGACAGCACAGCCTGACCCGTCAGGCACCAGACACTGTGCCCACCCCAGGTGATCTGCGCGACCGACTAGCGGCGCGACGTCATACCTGCCCGTCTATAGTGCAAGGAGCCCGCATTTCCACCACGTCAGAGGAGAGAATTGCCGTGAGCACCTACACCCTTCCCGACCTCGCCTACGACTACGGCGCGCTCGAGCCGCACATCAGCGGCGAGATCATGGAGCTGCACCACAGCAAGCACCACAAGGCCTACGTCGACGGCGCCAACGCGGCGCTGGAGAAGCTGGCCGCGGCGCGCGAGTCCGGCGACTTCGGCACGGTGCCGATGCTGGAGAAGAACCTGGCCTTCAACCTGGGCGGCCACACCAACCACTCGGTCTTCTGGCAGAACATGTCCCCCGAGGGCGGCGACCGTCCCGACGGCGAGCTGGCCGCAGCCATCGACGAGCACTTCGGCTCCTTCGACGGCTTCAAGGGTCAGTTCGAGGCGGCCGGCACCACCATCCAGGGGTCCGGCTGGGCCGTGCTGTCCTGGGACTCCATCGCCCAGGGCATGCGCGTCTTCCAGCTCTGGGACCAGCAGGGCAACGTGCCGATCGGACAGACCCCGCTGCTCATGCTCGACATGTGGGAGCACGCCTTCTACCTGCAGTACAAGAACGTCAAGGCCGACTACGTCAAGGCCTGGTGGAACGTCGTCAACTGGGCGGACGTGACCAAGCGCTTCCAGGCTGCGCGCACCGGCACCGCGGGGCTCATCGTCCCCGCCTGAGCACGAGATCTGCCGTTCCGACGGGGCGGAGGGCGTGAGCCCTTCCGCCCCGTCGGCGCGTCTGGGGATAGTCTGAGCCGCACTCCGAAGGACCCGACGCGGAAGGCCAGGTCATGCAGGTGCAGTGGTGGGGCGTCATCCCCTTCGCCATCATGCTCGCGACGATTGCCGTCGCACCGCTCGTCCCCGCGACCAGGGAGCTGTGGGAGCGTCAGCGCGTCCAGCTCCAGGTCTCCCTGCTGCTCGGCCTGCCGGTCGCGATCTGGTTCCTGGCGGCCAGCGAGGGCCAGGCCGTGGTGCATGCCCTCGTCGAGTACGGCCAGTTCATCATGCTCCTGCTCGCGCTGTTCGTGGTCTCCGGCGGCATCTTTCTCGCCGGTGACATCCGGGCGACGCCGAGGGTCAACACGGCCTTCCTGGCGGTCGGGTCGGTGCTGGCCTCGTTCATCGGCACGACGGGTGCGGCGATGCTGCTCATCCGCCCGCTGCTCAACACCAACGCCGAGCGGGTCCATCGTGTGCACACCGTGGTCTTCACGATCTTCATCGTGGCCAATACCGGCGGGCTGCTCACGCCGCTGGGCGACCCGCCGCTCTTCCTCGGCATGCTGCGCGGCGTCCCGTTCACCTGGACCTTCAACCTCTTCCCGGAGTGGCTCTTCGTCAACCTGGTCCTGCTGGCCACCTACTACGGGCTGGACCACCGGCTGTGGCGCAGCGAGCCGAAGGAAGCCCGTCAGCGGGACACCACCCGGGTCGAGCCGCTGCGCGTCCACGGCGCCATCCACTTCCTCTACCTGGCGATGATCGTGCTGTCGGTCGCCTTCGCCCCCAGCGTCGACGTGCAGGCGATCGAGGAGGGTCACGCGACCTGGTACCAGTGGATCCCCTGGCGCGAAATCATCATGCTCTCGGTGTCCATGGCCTCCTTCTTCACCGGTCCGCGCACCGCGCGCTTCCGCGACAACCGCTTCACCTGGGGACCGATCCAGGAGGTTGCCGCGATCTTCATCGGCATCTTCCTGACGATGATCCCGGCGCTGCGCTACCTGGCCCAGGTGGCTCCCGAGCTGCCGCTGAACCGGTTGACGTTCTTCTACTTCACCGGTGGGCTCTCCGCGGTGCTGGACAACGCACCGACCTACCTGACGTTCTTCGAGATGGCCCAGCAGCTGGGGGGCGAACCCTCCGTCGCGGAGGTGTGGGAGCCGTTCCTGGTCTCGATCAGTCTCGGCGCGGTGTTCTTCGGCGCGGTCACCTACATCGGCAACGGGCCGAACTTCATGGTCAAGGCGGTCGCCGACTCGGCCGGCGTGACCATGCCGTCGTTCGGGGGCTACGTGGTTCTGGCGTTCCGCTACCTGGTGCCGGTGCTCGTGGCGATGTCGCTGATCTTCATCAGTGGTGTCGGCTGGGCGCAGATCGCCGGCTGGGTGCTCACCGGGCTGCTCCTGCTGCGTGCCCTGCGCAGCCTGGTGATGAAGCCGCGGCAGGAGACGCGCGTCGAGGACGCGAGCTAGCGCTGCCGCGAGCGGCGCCCCGGCTGCACGACCGCGTCCGAGGAGGGCCCGATCAGTCGACCCCGTGGAGGGCCGCCATCTCGGCCTCCATGACGTCCTCCTCCTCGGCGTCGAGGCGGACGTGCGCGAGCAGCGCGAGAAGGACCCTCAGCGCGGCCGCGGCCCGCTCGCCCCACGACGACAGGTAGCTGAACTGCCACCACCACATGGCCTCGGTCCGGTGGCCGGCCTCGTAGTGCAGCGCGCCGTGGTGCAGGTCGTCGGCGATCGCCACGAGGTCGGCCGACAGGGAGCCGCTGGCCACCTCGGCGGACAGGACGGGGTCCTCCAGGTCGCAGTAGGTGTCCACCCCGCCGAGCAGCTCGAGGAGCCGCTCGTGCAGACCGTCCAGGTCCGCGTCGGGGCCGGGGTCGGGCTCGAAGCGCTCCTCCGGGACCACGTCGACGAGCGCCCCGAGGCGGGCACCCGCACCGCAGAGCTGACCCACGGCGAGGAGCAGCACCGGCAGCGCCGCCTCTGGCACCTCCCCCGAGGTCACCTCCCGCAGCGCGGTCACGTAGGCCGACACCTCGTGCTGCATCTCCCGGGCGAGCTCGTCCCAGCCCTCGTCGACGATCGTGTCCATGCCCCCACACTAGGCTCAGCCGGCCTCCGGCGACACCGGTGACGACCGCACCACCACGAGCAGCGTGACGTAGAGCGCGGCGAGGAGCAGGGGCGAGACGCTGACGGCGAAGAACGACCCCACCGCCCACACCACCGGCCAGACCACGAGCAGCCAGCGCGGCACCATCCCCACGCGCCAGGATCCGGCCGAGCAGAGAGCGACGCCGACCCAGCTGAGCGCGGTGGACGCGACATACGTCGGGCCGCCCTGCACGTCCTGGCCGGCGAACAGGCTCGCCAGGAGGACCGCGCACAGCGCGGCCATCGTGACGCCGACGAGCCCCAGCCCGACCTGACCGAGCCGGCCGTCACGCCGGTCCTGGACGAGACGGACACCGGCGAGGACGAGGACCGCGCCCACGGCGACCGGCAGGCCGCTCGCCGTGAGCCAGTAGTCCGCGGCGTACCGGTAGGGCCCGTCCGCGGTGTTCGTGGCCACAGCGAGGACCGCGGCCTCGGTAATGGCCCCGACGACGCCCACGGCGACGCCGACATGGAGGAGCCCCTGACCCCTCCGGCGCACCGCGGCGTCCGCCAGGGCTGTCGGCGTCGGACGGGGTCGGCCGGCTGGGACGGTGGTCATGAGGTCCTCCTTCGAACGGACGCCCTCGACGCTAGGGACGTCCGGCGTCCGTGTCGTCGGTACCAGGACCGACCTCGCGTCGTCCGTCCGGTGTCGTCCTCACGGAGGACGCCGTGCCGCACGCCGCGGTCCTATGCTGCAGACGTGACCAGGCGCCAGTCCGGGTCCCCCCGCACCGCGGACCGGTGGCTCGCAGCCGCCGTCGTGGCAGCCGCCGCGGCCGAGGCGCTGGTGCGCGCCCACGACCACGGGTCCCCCGCGCTGCTCCTCGGGCTCGTGGGGGCCGGCACCTTCGCGCCGGTCGCCTGGCGTCGGGTGCGGCCGCTCGCGTGCGTGGGCACGCTGACCGGTCTCGCCCTCGTCGGCTCGCTGCTGCAGCGCTGGGCGCAGGTCCCGGTGACCGACTCCGCTGTGGGCGTGCTGGTCCTCGTCGTGGCCGCCTACAGCCTGGGTGCGTATGCCGCACGCCGCGCGCTCCTCCTCGGCGCACCGCTGCCCGCCGTCCTCGTCGTGGCCACCGACCTCCTGGCGGGGACCGGCCGGAGCACGGGCGCGGCCGTCGTCTTCGCCGTCCTCTTCGTGGTCGCGGTGCCCGTGTGCGCCGGCCGGCTCGTGCGGGCCCGGCGCACGGCGGCCGGCGAGTTGCGGCGACGCTCTGCCGAGCTGCTCGCGGCGGGCGATCAGGGAGCCCGGGAGGCGGCCGCACGGGCGCGGCTGGCCGTGTCCAAGCAGGTGGGTCAGGAGCTGCTGGTCGGGATGGCGGCCCTGACCGTGCGGGTCGACGCCGCCGCGCGGGCACGGGAGATGGAGCGAGGGCTGGACGGCGCCGAGATCGCCGGGATCGAGCAGGATGCGCGCGCCCTCCTGGTGCGGACGCGCCAGGCGGTGGTCTCGCTGGTTCCCGACCCTGATCCCGACATCCCTGCCCTGGCTGTCCCGCTCACCGCGACCTCGACCGGCCAGGCGACCTCCGGCCGGGTCACCGCCGGCCCCGCAGGTCCGTCGCCCTGGCGCCCCGCTGCCGGGGCCAGGTCCTGGACCGCGCTCGCCGGGTCGGTCGTGGCCGGCACCCTCCTCCTCGAGCTCCCGCACCTCGCGGTGCGGGTGCCGCTGCCGCTGGCGGTGCTGGCCTGCGTCGCCGTGACCCTCCCGCTCGCGCTGGCGTGGGCCTCACCGCTCCTCCTGACCGCGTGCTTCTGGGCGGTCGTCGTCCTCGTCGGCTCCTTGGTCGCGGACCTCGACGGCAGCCTGACGGGGGTCGCTCTCGCGTTCGTGCCGCCCTTCGTCGCGGCCGCCCTCGTCCGCCGGGCACTCGGACCTCTCGCGCTCGCCACCTGCCTCGTGGGTCTGCAGCTCACGCTGGGATGGCCCGGGCTGGGCGACGCCCTGGTCGTCGTCCTCCTCAGCTTCGCCGCCGGAGCGGCCATGCAGGAGGGCAGCAGGCTCGTCCACGACCTGCGCCGGAGCGCCGACGAGATGGCCCGGCAGCACGAGGCCGCGGCACGTACCGCCGGGATGGATGAGCGCGGACGGCTGGCCAGGGAGCTGCACGACGCGCTCGGTCACAGTCTCACCGTCGTGGTCCTCCAGGCCGGGGCCCTGCGCCGTGCCAGGGCGGCGCGGGGGACGCCGGCGCCGCGCCCGACGGGAGCGCCGCTCCCGACGACGGGGCCGGGTCCGACGGCGGGGCCGGTGACCGACCACGAGGCAGAGACGCTGGCCGCGATGAGCCGTGCTGGCCACATTGGCCTGGCCGAGCTCACGGCCGGTCTGGGCAGCGGGCAGGACGACGACGTGCCGACCCCGTGGACGGACCCTGGACGCCCCGGCCTCGCAGCGGTCGGCGAGCTGCTGGAGCACGCCCGGGACTGCGGGCTGAGCGTGCGCGCGGAGCTGTGCGACGCCGACCCGCTCCTGGACGCGGCCGGCCGGGTGGCGCTCTACCGGGTGGTGCAGGAGTCGCTGACCAACGTGCTGCGCCACGCACCGGCCGCCGAGGTGCGAGTCAGCGTGCTGTCCGGCGAGCGGACCGTGGACGTGCGCGTGAGCAGCACCGCCGGAGAGCGCCACGCAGGCCCGTCGGACCCCGCCCGCCGCGGGCTGCTCGGCATGGAGGAGCGGGTACGGGCCTGCGGCGGCCGGCTGGAGTGGAGGGCCGTGCCGGCCGGTGGGTTCGACGTGCGGGCCATCCTGCCGCTGACGAGGGCACCGGCATGACCGCCGGCACGACCCCCGGCACGGCCCCCGGCACCATCCGGGTCGCGATCGCCGACGACCAGGACCTCGTGCGCTCCGGCGTGCGCGCCATCCTGGAGACGGAGCCGGACCTCGTCGTGGTGGGCGAGGCGGCGGACGGCCAGGAGGCGGTCGCGCTCGTCGCCCGCGAGCACCCCGACGTCCTGCTCCTCGACGTGCGGATGCCGCTGCGCGACGGGCTGAGCGCGGCGCAGGAGATCGTGGCCGCCCACCCCGGGACCGCGGTCCTCGTGCTGACCACCTTCGACCTGGACGAGTACGTGCACGCCGCACTGCTGGCCGGCGCCGCCGGTTTCCTGCTCAAGGACATGCCGGGCGAGGAGATCGTCGACGCGGTCCGGCGGACCGGGCGCGGCGCCGACGCCGTGCTCGCGCCGGCCGTCATCCATCGGCTCGTCGAGCGCTTCACAGCGAGGACCCGGGTGGCGCCGGACCGCCTGGAACAGCTCACCGCGCGCGAGCTGGACGTGCTGCGGCTCGTCGCCGAGGGCCTGAGCAACGCCGAGATCGCCGGCCGGCTCTACGTGGCGGAGACGACCGTCAAGACACACGTGGCCCGGCTCCTCATGAAGCTCGGCCTGCGCGACCGGCTGCAGGCCGCCGTCCTGGCGCACGAGACGGGCCTCGTGGGCCGGTAGGCCACCGGGCCGGCCGCCGGATCAGGTCGTCGGCGCGCCGCCGGAGAGCAGGCGTCGGCCCTCGAAGGCCCGCCCGAGGGTGACCTCGTCGGCATACTCCAGGTCGCCCCCGACAGGCAGCCCCGAGGCGAGCCGGGTGACGCGCACGCCCTCGAAGGCGGCCAGCATCCGGGCCAGGTAGGTCGCCGTCGCCTCCCCCTCGAGGTTGGGGTCGGTGGCGATGATGACCTCGCCGACCTGGCCGTCGGCCAGCCGCGCGACCAGCTCGCGCACGCGCAGGTCCTCCGGGCCCACGCCGCCGATCGGGTTGATCGCCCCGCCGAGCACGTGGTAGCGGCCGCGGAACTCACGGGTCCGCTCGATCGCGGCGACGTCCTGGCTCTGCTCCACCACGCAGATGAGCGAGGTGTCGCGCCGCGGGTCCAGGCAGATCCGGCAGCGCTGGGCCTCCGCGACGTTGCCGCAGACCTCGCAGAAGCTGACCTTCTCGCGGATCTGCACCAACGCGTCCGCCAGCCGGGTGATGTCCTCCGGGTCCGCGGTGAGCAGGTGGAAGGCGATCCGCTGGGCGCCCTTGGGGCCGACGCCGGGCAGCCGGCCGAGCTCGTCGATCAGGTCCTGGACCACACCCTCGTACACAGGGGCCGAGCCTATGCCGTCCGGCTGCGTGCGCCGAGCAGCGCCGCGCGCAGGCCGACGACGTCGTCAACGACGTGGTCTGCGCTGGACAGCGCCTCGCGGGTGCCCGCACCCCAGGTGACGGCCACGGCGGTCATGCCTGCGGCCCGCGCGGCGAGCACGTCGACGACCGCGTCGCCCACGTAGGCGCAGCCCGCCGGTGCAGCCCCCACCCGCCGGGCGCCCTCGAGCAGCGGCGCGGGATCTGGCTTGTGCACGCTGGTGTCCTCCATCCCGACGACGTGCTCGACCTCCGGCAGGCCGGTCACGCGCATCCCGCGACGGACCGTCTGGCGCCCCTTGGATGAGACCACCGCGACGGGTATGCCGTACGCCGTGAGCTCGGTGAGCAGGCCGGCCGCCCCCTCGACGGCGCGGATGAGCGTGTCGTGGTGGAGCAGGTTGTGCTCGCGGTAGCGGAGCACCAGCTCCTCGCCCCGGCCGGGGTGGCGCTCCTCGAGGACGTCGATCAGGGTGCGCCCGATCCAGCTGCGCATCTCGGCGTCACCCACGGGGACCTCCAGCCCGTGGAGGGTGTGGCGGTAGGAGGCGAGGATGAGGGGGATGGTGTCGGCGAGCGTGCCGTCGAAGTCGAAGAGCACTGCCTCCCAGGGTCGGTCTGCGAGGATCATCCGGGCAGGTCCGGCTGCCGCTGGTTGTACTCCCCTGCCCACTCCTGGCCCGACATGGCCAGGATCGCGGCCATCACCTCGTCGGTGAGCTGGCGGCGCGCCCGGCCCTGCGGCATGCCGGAGAACCGGTCGCCCACCTCGATCGGCGCACCGAACTCGACCCGGACCCTGGCCCGGCGGGGCAGCCGGGAGCCCACCGGCATGATCTGGTCGGTGCCGGTGAGCGCCACCGGGACGACCGGGCAGCCGGACTCCAGCGCGAGCCAGGCCACGCCGGTGCGTCCGCGGTAGAGACGACCGTCACGGGAGCGGGTGCCCTCGGGGTAGATCCCGAACGCCCCTCCCCCGCGGACGTGCGTCAGCGCGAGGTCAAGGGACTCCTGCGCGGCGCGGACGTCGTCGCGGTTGACGGGGATCGAGCCGACGCCGGTGAACCACTCACGGCTGATCCAGCCCTTGACGCCGGTGCCGGTGAAGTACTCGGACTTGGCCAGGAAGGCCACCTGCCGCGGCGAGGTGAGGGGGATGACGACGCTGTCGGCGAAGGACAGATGGTTGCTGGCGAGGATCACGCCGCCAGTCGCTGGGACGTTGTCGGTGCCGACGACCTCGGGGCGCCAGATGAGGCGGGCGAGCGGGGTCGCCACCGGGTGGAGCACCTCGTAGAGCATCTCCGTCCTTTCAGGCCACGGGATCGTCGTTGATGGCGATGACGGTACCGCCCAGGACGTGCTCGATCACCGGCTGCCCGACCACTCCCGAGGTGGCGAGGTCCTCGTCGTCGTCGCTGGGCGCATCGCCGTCGGGAGCCGGCCGGGCGGGCGCGGAGGCCTGGGGCTGCTCCGCGACGGTGACCGCGTCACGGGTGACGGGCTGACCCGTGGTCCGAGCGTCAGCCTTGGCGTCGGGCTCGGGCTCGGGGTCGCCGGTCGCCCACGCCGGGGCGGAGGCCGACCGCGCCTGCTGGGACCAGTCGGGTCCGGCAGCGTGCGGTGTGCGACGGCTGGCGCCGAGCTGGTCGGCCATAGAGGGGGCCGGTGCAGCCTGCGCGGGGGTCGGGGCCGCCGCCGGGTCGTCCGCCGAGGGACGTGCCGGACGTGCTGGGGCACGGGGCGGGGCCGCGGAACGGGCGGCCGCGTCTCCCGCTGCAGCCTGGCCGGCCCGGGTGCGGATGCGTCCCGAGCGCGGACGGTCCTCGAGCGGCGGCGGGGCCGCACCCTGGGGGTCCGTCGGCTGCTGCTGCGGCGCCAGGTGCTGCTGCGGCGCGGCGGGCTGCGGCGGGGGTCCAGCCTGCGGTGACCCGCTCTGGGGGCGGCCCGCTCCGGAGACGACCGCCTCGACCTGGGCGTCGAGCGCGATCGACTCGATGAGCGCCTGGCGCAGCGCCTCCTGGTGGGGCGTCCCGATGAAGTGGCGGATCCAGTTCTCGTCGGGCATGCCCAGCAGCACCCGGCGTCCGTCGTAGTCCAGGAGCACAGCCATCTGCAGACCGCTCCACGTGCGCCTGCTGATCTGCCGGACGTGCTCGAGCACGTCCGGCCACTGCCGCCGCAGCGCGGCGGTGTCGAGCGCGCCGGGCGCCGACCGGTCGGTCGGCTGAGGCTCGGACGTGGGGGCGGGCTCCTGCGACGGCGGCGGTCCCGACTGCGGCTGCGGCCGCTCCTGCTCGGGCCCGGGCTGCGGGGGTCCGGGTGCGGCTCCCTGACCAGCTGCCGCCTCCTCGGGCGCCGGTCGCGGGGCCGCCTGCGGTGCCGCTGCGGGCACCTGCTGCGCCGGGGCGGGCTGCTGCGCCGGGGCAGGCTGCTGCGGCGCTGCTGCGGGTTGCCCGCCCGAGGACGCGGCGAGGCGGCGCTCGATGCGGTCCAGGCGCACGCCATACCCCTCCTCGCCCGCGGCGGAGGGGAGCAGGAGGCGGGCGACGAGGAGCTCGAGCATGAGCCGGAAGGACACCGCGCCGGTCATCTCGGACAGGCCGTGGCTGACGACGTCGGCGGCGCGGGAGAGCGCCTCGGCGCCCTGCACCGAGGCCTGGTGGCGCATCCGGTCGATCTGGTCGGCCGGCAGGCCGGGCAGCAGTCCCCCGGCGGCGGCCGAGTCGCCGACCGCCGAGAGCACGATGAGGTCGCGGTAGCGCTCGAGGAGGTCCTCGACGAACCGGCGCGGGTCGTGCCCGGACTCCATGACCCTGTCGACCTGCTGGAAGACCGTGGCCGCGTCCCCGGCGGCGACCGCGTCCACGACCGCGTCCAGCAGCTCGACGTCGGTGAACCCCAGCAGCGCGGCCGTCCGCTCGTAGGTCAGCCCCTCCTCGCCGGCGCCGCTGATGAGCTGGTCCAGGACCGACAGCGAGTCGCGGACCGAGCCACCACCGGCGCGCGTGACGAAGGACAGCACCCCCGGCTCCAGCGCCACGCCCTCCTGCCCGCTCACCTGCTCCAGGTAGGCACCCAGCCGCTGCGGTGGGACGAGATGGAAGGGGTAGTGGTGGGTCCGCGACCGGATCGTGGCCAGGACCTTGTCCGGCTCGGTCGTGGCGAAGATGAACTTCACGTGCGGCGGCGGCTCCTCGACGACCTTGAGCAGCGCGTTGAAGCCGTTGGGCGTCACCATGTGCGCCTCGTCGATGATGTAGACCTTGTAGCGCGACTGCGCCGGCCCGAACGCGGCCCGCTCGCGCAGGTCACGGGCGTCGTCGACGCCGCCGTGGCTGGCCGCGTCGATCTCGATCACGTCGACCGAGCCGGCCCCGTCCCGGGCGAGTGCCTCGCAGGACTGGCAGGTGCCGCACGGCTCCGGCGTGGGCCCCTGCTCGCAGTTCAGGCAGCGGGCCAGGATGCGCGCGCTGGTCGTCTTGCCGCACCCGCGCGGCCCGGAGAACAGGTAGGCGTGGTTGACCCGCCCCGACCGCAGCGCCTGCATCAGCGGCTCCGTGACGTGCTCCTGGCCGATGACGTCGGCGAAGGACTCGGGCCGGTAGCGGCGGTACAGGGCGGTGCTCACGGTCCGACCCTAACGGCCGCCGCTGACAACCGGCCCGCCCGTCCACAGGTCGGCGCTCCGGGACCGACGGACCGACCCCGGGGTACGGCGCGGCTCAGGTCGTCGGGCGCAGCACCGTCATCCGGTGCGCGGCCCGGGTGAGCACGACGTAGAGGGCCCGCACGCCGCCGGCCGCCTCTGCGACGATCTCGTCGGGGTCGACCACCAGGGTGGCGTCGTACTCCAGGCCCTTGGTCGACAGGGGGTCGACGACGACCACCCGGTCGGCCACGCCCTCGAGGCCGACGAGCGGTGCACGCCATACCTCGGGGACGACCACCGCGACCTGCCCGTCGACCTGGCCGAGCAGGTCCTGGAGCGCATCGCGGGCCGCGGTCGTCACCTCCTCGCGCGGCACGGACAGCTCGACCGGGTCGTGACCGGTCTCGCGCACCGCGCGCGGGATGTCCGCGTCCGGCACGTGCTCGCGCACCATGGCGGCCGCGTGGTCGAAGATCTCCCGCGCGTTGCGGTAGTTGATGTCCATGTGGAAGGCGCGGCGCACGCTGCTGCCGAAGGCCTCCTCGCGCGCCCGGGCCGCCTCCTCCAGGTCGTCCCAGGACGCTTGTGCCAGGTCGCCGACGACCGTCCACGAGGCCCACCTGCCCCGGCGTCCGAGCATCCGCCACTGCATCGGCGAGAGGTCCTGGGCCTCGTCGACGAGCACGTGGGCGTACTCCTCCGGGGAGCCGATCCGACCGGCGAGCAGCCGGGTCAGCGGATCCCGGGAGATGCGCTCGGTGCTGGTCGGGTCGACCGCGACGACCACCGGCCGCCCGTCCTCGTCGGTGGCCTGCTGCTGCTGCCCGAGGTCCAGGCCCGCGCCGGTGCGCAGCGCGGCGACGCCGTACTGCGAGGCGTCCTCGAGCTCCTCGATCTCGTAGAAGCCGCGCTCCTCGCTGGGCAGGTCGACGACCGGACCCAGCCGGGCGTGCAGGTCGTCGACCAGCGCGACGTCGGCCGCCGTCCACGATCCCTCCTCCAGCGCGCGCCGGTAGGACTCCGCGAGCAGCCGCGCCTCGTGCGGGTCCGCCCCCAGCCGTCGGGCGAGCGCCTCGTCGGCCAGCCAGAGCAACGCCTGGCGCGGGTCGACCGGCCGCCACCACTCCCGGGCGAAGGCCTCCACGTCGCCGGAGTCGGTGAACCGGTCCACGAAGTCCGCGCGCTCGCCCGTCTCCGTGTCCACCTGCTCCCAGGCGGCCTCCGCGAGGGCCTCGACCGCCGCGTCGTAGGAGGTGTTGCGGTGGTGCGAGCGCAGCACGCGGGCACGGACGCGGCGCAGGTGCTGCTCGGTGAGCCGGATCGCGTGCCCGGCGACGAAGGTCCGCAGCTGGGTCGGCGCGTCCGGCACGGGCTCCTTGGCGAGCCCGGCCAGCAGGCGGCGCACCCGCAGCGAGCCCTTGACGGCCGCGGTGGGCGGCGGGTCCAGCCGGGTGGCGGTCATCCCGGCCACGACGTCGCCGAGCGAGCGCAGCGAGACGCTCTCCTCGCCCAGCGAGGGCAGGACGCGCTCGATGTATGCCGTGTAGGCGGCCGAGGGACCCACCACGAGCACCCCGCCGCCCTCGAACCGGCGCCGGTCGGAGTAGAGCAGGTAGGCCGCGCGGTGCAAGGCCACCACGGTCTTTCCGGTGCCAGGGCCTCCGGTGATCTCGGTGATGCCGCGCGCGGGGGCACGGATGGCCTCGTCCTGGTGCCGCTGGATGGTGGCGACGATGTCGCGCATGCGCGCGCCCCGGCTGCGGGTCAGCGCCGCCATCAGCGCCCCGTCGCCGACCACCACGACGTCGTCGGGCGCCTCGCTGACCATGAGGTCGTCCTCGATGCCGACGACCTGCTCCCCCCGGCAGCGCAGGACGCGCCGACGCACCACGCCCAGGGGGTCCACCGGCGTGGCGCGGTAGAAGGGCGCCGCCGCCGGCGCCCGCCAGTCCACGACGAGCGGCTCGTAGTCGTCGTCGCGCACCCCGAGGCGGCCGACGTAGCGCACCTCGCGCTCGGCCGAGCCGGCGCCGTCCTGCCCGGTGCCGTTCCCCGCGCTGCCGTCCTGCCCGTCGTGGTCGAGGTCGAGACGGCCGAAGACGAGACCCTCGTGCTGGTGCTCCAGGGAGGCGCGGCGCTTGCTCGCGGCATACACCAGGGCGTCCCGCTCGAAGAGCCCGGCCAGCTCCTCCTCCCGCGGGTCACCGGTGCCCGGCCGGTCCGGGCGGGCCCTGGCCATGCCCTCCGCGTGCACGAGCTCGACGCGTTCGGCCGCCTTGGCCAGCTCGGCGTACACGCGATCCACGTGCGCCTGCTCGACCGCGATCTCGGCGGCGACGATGTCGTTGGTCGTGGCCCTCACTCGCCCACCCTTCGTCCGACGTGCTCCCCCGCAAAGCGAACACTCTATCCGTTGACTCTGCGGCCGACCACCTGCACGGCCACCGGCCGCGTCGTCGCGCCCGGGTGCGGGAGATGCTCTAGATCCAGCCGCGGCGGGCCGCCTGCACGCCGGCCTGGAACCGGGTGGCCACCCCCAGGTGGTCCATCAGCCACCGGACCCGGCGCTCCACCGTGCGGACCGACACGCCCGTCTGCCGCGCGATGACCTTGTCGCTCGCGCCGGTGGTCAGCAGCGCCAGGATGCGCTGGTCACGCTCGGGCAGCGGGATCCGCTCGTGCGGCGTCAGCTCGCTCTCGAGCCCCGCCGCGTAGGGGGTCGCCAGCCCCCAGATCTCCTCGACCAGCCGGGTGAGCGCCCGCACCGGGGGCCCGAGCCGCACCTCGAAGGAACCCTCGCCCTCGCCGTCGTGGGCGGTGAGGTCCACCAGCGCGGCAGCGTCGGCCACGACCGTGGTGAACGGTATGCCGTTGGCGACGGCCACCTGGTGCCCCTCCGCCCGGCTCCGTCCGATGTGGGACAGGGCCGCGGCGCTGTCGAGCAGCTCCGTGTCCAGGACCAGCCGCACGTCGGCGCCGGCCCGCACGGTGAGCAGGCCGGGGACCTCATCGACCCGCTCCAGCAGCCGGACCGCGGCCGGCGAGGCGTCGAGGACCAGCCAGACTCGCGAGGAGGCCAGGCGGTGGAGGGCGACGACGTGGTCGACGATCTCCTCCACGCCCTGGAGCATCTGCAGCCCCACCGGCGGGAGGGTGGGCCGCTGGCCGACCGCCCGGCGCCACAGCGCCTCGACCTCGCTCGCGGTGGCGCGCGCCATGGCGGCCCGATGCTCCATCCGGTCGGCGTTGCGGGCGATCGCCTCGCGCGGGGGAGGGACGTCCCACGCGTCGGGGTCCGCCGTCCGCTCCAGCAACCCGCGGGCCACCAGCTCGCCGGTCGCCATGGTGATCGCCGCATCCTCCAGACCGGCCGAACGCAGACCCTCGCGGCTGGGCATTCCCAGCCCGATGGCGATCACGTAGACGCGGGAGACGAAGTGCTCGTAGGCCTCGCCGAAGACGTGCGGCTCGAACGGACCGGGATCGGTGGGGGCGGCGACGGAAGTGACCACGCAGGCCATCATGGCGGATCTCCGCCATTGTCGCCATCCCGTCACGGCCCGAGATGACATCTGCCGAGACGATGTGTCAGAGTGGGTCTACCGGCTTCGGCCGGGCGCAGGGAACGTGAGAGTCGCCGGGCATGCCCCCCATCAGTCCGGCTGACCCTGCCCTGTGACGTGGCCCTCCTGGGAGATACCCCCCCTGCCTTCCAGGAGGGCCACACTTATCTCCCGCGCCGCCAGCCCTCTCCCCGCACCGGCGCCGCCCGCCGCGGCCGGTAGGCTCGACAGGCGTGAAGGTCCTCCTCCTCGGCTCCGGTGCCCGTGAGCACGCCCTGGCCCTCTCGCTCTCCTCCGACCCGGCCGTCGAGCACCTCCTCGCCCTGCCGGGCAACCCCGGCATCGCCGAGGTCGGCACGTGCCTGGCCGGCGACCCGTGCTCCCCGGAGGCGGTCACCCGGCTCGCCCGCGCCGAGCGGGTCGACCTGGTGGTCGTGGGCCCGGAGGCACCGCTCGTGGCCGGCGTCGCCGACGCCGTCGTCGCCGCCGGGATCCCCTGCTTCGGCCCCTCCGCGGCCGCGGCCCGGCTCGAGGGCAGCAAGGCCTTCGCCAAGGAGGTCATGGCCGCCGCCGCCGTGCCGACCGCCAGCTGCCACGTGTGCGGCACCGACGAGGAGGTCGCCGCGGCGCTGGCAGCCACCGGAGCCCCCTACGTCGTCAAGGAGGACGGGCTCGCGGCGGGCAAGGGCGTGGTCGTCACCGCGGACCGCGGCGAGGCCGCCGCGCACGCGGCCGCGTGCCTGTCCCGCGAGGGCGGCCGGGTCGTCGTCGAGGACTACCTCGACGGACCGGAGGTCTCCCTCTTCTGCCTCAGCGACGGCACCACCGTGGTGCCGCTCGCGCCCGCCCAGGACTTCAAGCGCGTCGGCGACGGGGACACCGGCCCCAACACCGGCGGGATGGGCGCCTACAGCCCGCTGCCGTGGGCGCCCGAGGGCCTCGTCGAGGAGGTCCTGCGCACCGTCGCGCGGCCGACGGTCGAGGAGATGGCCCGCCGCGGCACGCCCTTCGTCGGGGTCCTCTACGTCGGGATCGCGCTGACCGCGGCGGGGCCGCGGGTCGTGGAGTTCAACGCCCGCTTCGGCGACCCCGAGACCCAGTCGGTCCTCGCACGGCTCGAGACGCCGCTGGCGGGCGTGCTGCTCGCCGCCGCCGAGGGGCGCCTGGCCGACCTGCCGCCGCTGGAGTGGTCACCGCGCAGCAGCGTCACCGTCGTCGTGGCCGCCGAGGGCTACCCCGGGTCGCCGGTGACCGGCCGTGAGATCACCGGCCTCGAGGAGGCCGGGGAGGTCGAGGGCGTGCACGTGCTGCACGCGGGCACCCGCCGGGACGAGGACGGTCGCCTGCTCTCCTCGGGCGGACGCGTGCTGTCGGTCGTGAGCGTGGCCGACGACCTGGCCGGCGCCCGGGAGCGCGCCTACGGCGCGGTGCACCGCATACACCTCGAGGGGTCCCACCACCGCGGCGACATCTCCCGCGCCGCCGAGCAGGGCGGGGTGGAGGTGCCTCTCGCCGTGGTCTGGCCGACGACCGGCGAGGACGGCGAGAGCCCGGTGGAGGTCGTCGGGCACGAGCTGGTCCACTCCGGCAAGGTGCGCGGCCTCTACGTGCCGCTCGACCCGCAGACCGGCGGCCGCGACGACCTCCGGCTGCTGCTCGCCGCCTCCGACCGGATCAGCGCCTACGACCACGTCCTGTCCACGCCCATCCCCGACAAGGGCAGCGTGCTGACCCAGATGTCGCTGTGGTGGTTCGACCAGCTGGCCGACCTGGTCCCGCACCACGTCGTCTCCACCGACGTCCCCGAGGAGGTCGCCGGCCGCGGCGTCTATGTGCGACGGCTGCGGATGCTGCCCGTCGAGTGCGTCGCCCGCGCCTACCTCACCGGCGGGGGCCTCGCGGAGTACGCCGCCACCGGCACCGTGTCGGGCGTGGCCCTGCCGGAGGGGCTCGTCGACGGGTCGCGGCTGCCCGAGCCGGTCTTCACGCCCAGCACCAAGGCACCCGTCGGCGAGCACGACCAGCCGATCTCCTTCACGGACGTCGAGGCGCTCGTCGGGCCCCGCCTGGCTGCCCGCCTGCGCGACCTCACCGTCGCGATCCTCGTGCGCGGCAACGAGATCGCCGCCGGCCGCGGCATCCTCATCGCCGACACGAAGGTGGAGTTCGGGGTGGACCCGCAGCAGCTGGCCGACGCCCTGGGCATCCCCCTCGAGCAGGCCACCGAGGGCGAGGTCGACTGGGCGGGGGTGGACCCCGACGTCGTCGCGGTCGTGCTGGCCGACGAGGTGCTCACGCCCGACTCCTCGCGCTTCTGGCGCGCGGACGAGTGGGCACCCGGGCGCACGCAGACCTCGTACGACAAGCAGGTCCTGCGCGACTGGCTCACCTCCCCGGCGAGCGGGTGGGACCGCGCCTCCGACGCCCCGCCGCCACCCCTGCCGGACGACGTCGTCGCACTGACCCGGGACCGCTACGTCGAGGCCTACGAGACGCTCACCGGGCGCGCGTTCGACCCGTCCGGCACCACCTCCTCCACCGCCCAGGAGTCCTGAAGCATGGCCGTGCACGACCACCAGCTGACCGTGTTCCCCGGCGGGTCGGCCCTGTCCGACTTCCGCGCGCAGGCGCTGCTGCGCCGGCTGCGCTCAGTCGCCCCGAAGGTGGGCGCGGTCTCCGCACGCCACGTGCACTGGGTCGCCTCCGACGCCCCGCTCTCCGAGGACGAGCACGCCGCGCTGTCGGCGATCCTGACCTACGGCGAGCCGTGGACCGGCCACCGCCAGCAGGAGTCCTCGGCCGTGCCCGGACCTGGCGAGGAGGTCGTGGTCGTGGCCCCGCGGCTGGGCACCATCTCGCCCTGGGCCAGCAAGGCGACCGACATCGTCCACAACTGCGGCATACCGATCCACCGCGTCGAGCGGGTCACCGAGGTCCACCTCGGGCTCGTGGGCGGGGCCGGGCTGACGGCGCAGGAGCGCGACGCCTGCGCGGCCGTGCTCCACGACCGGATGACCGAGACCGCGCTGCCGACGCGTGAGGCCGCCGCGGCGCTGTTCACCGAGCAGGACGCCCCGGCGATGGAGCACGTCGACGTCCTCGGGCGCGGTCGTGAGGCGCTCGTCGAGGCCGACCGTGCGTGGGGCCTGGCCCTGGCCGAGGACGAGGTCGACTACCTCCTCGAGGCGTTCACCGGGCTGGGCCGCAACCCCACCGACGTCGAGTTGACGATGTTCGCCCAGGCCAACTCCGAGCACTGCCGGCACAAGATCTTCAACTCCGACTTCGTCATCGACGGGCAGGCGCAGGAGCGCTCGCTCTTCGGGATGATCCGGCACACCGAGCAGGTCAGCCCGCAGGGGACGGTCGTGGCCTACAAGGACAACGCCTCGGTCATGGAGGGCGGCCGGATCACCCGGTGGGCCCCCGAGGGCGGGGCCGACGCGGGCGCCGCCGGGCTCTCGGGCCCGAGCCGCTACGCGCGCCGCGAGGAGGACGTCCACATCCTCATGAAGGTCGAGACGCACAACCACCCCACCGCCATCTCCCCCTTCCCGGGCGCGGCGACCGGCGCCGGCGGCGAGATCCGCGACGAGGGTGCGACCGGTCGCGGCTCGGCGCCCAAGGCCGGCCTGGGCGGGTTCGTCGTCTCCAACCTCCACCTGCCCGGCACCTGCGAGCCGTGGGAGTCCGAGCGGTATGGCGCACCCGGGCACCTCGCGACCCCGCTCGAGATCATGATCGAGGGCCCGATCGGTGCCGCGGCCTTCAACAACGAGTTCGGCCGGCCCGTGCTGGGCGGCTTCTTCCGGGTCTACGAGCAGACGGTCGACGGAGTGCGCCGCGGCTACCACAAACCGATCATGAGCGCCGGCGGCCTGGGCTCCATCAGCGCCTCGCAGACCGAGAAGATCCGCTTCCCCGCCGGCACGCTGCTGGTGCAGCTCGGCGGTCCCGGCATGCGGATCGGCATGGGTGGCGGCGCCGCCTCGTCGATGGCCTCGGGCGTCAACGCCGCCGAGCTGGACTTCGACTCGGTGCAGCGCGGCAACCCCGAGATGGAGCGGCGCGCCCAGGAGGTCGTCAACCACTGCGCGTCGCTCGGCGCGGACAACCCGGTGCTGGCGATCCACGACGTGGGCGCCGGTGGTCTGTCCAACGCCTTCCCCGAGCTGGTCGACGACGCCGGCCTCGGCGCGCGCTTCGACCTGGACGCGGTGCCGCTGGAGGAGTCGGGCCTGTCGCCCAGGGAGATCTGGTCGAACGAGAGCCAGGAACGCTACGTCCTGGCGATCGCACCGGAGTCTCTCGAGGTGTTCCGTGCGCTGTGCCAGCGCGAACGGGCACCCTTCGCGGTCATCGGCGTCGCCCAGGACGACGGGCAGCTGGTGCTGCGGGGCGAGGGCGACGGGGACGACCCGCTCGTCGCCGTCGACATGCCGATGGAGGTCCTCCTCGGCAAGCCGCCGCGGATGACGCGCGACGTCGCCCGGGTGGAGCGTTCCTCCGCGGAGATCGACCTGTCGGGACTGGACGGGTCCGCGGTGCGGGACACGGCATACGCGGTGCTCCGCCACCCGAGCGTGGCGTCCAAGCGCTTTCTCATCACGATCGGTGACCGCACGGTCGGAGGACTGTCCCACCGCGACCAGATGGTCGGCCCGTGGCAGGTGCCCGTGGCCGACGTCGCGGTGACCCTGTCCGACCACGTCGGCCTCGCCGGTCAGGCGATATCGTCAGGGGAGCGCACGCCGCTGGCCTCCGTCGACGCGCCTGCCTCCGGCCGGATGGCGGTCGGCGAGGCGCTGACCAACCTGCTCGCCGCGCCCGTCCCCTCGCTGCGCGACGTCAAGCTCTCCCTCAACTGGATGGCCGCCTGCGGCGAGGAGGGGGAGGACGCCGCGCTCTACGACACGGTGCACGCGGTCGCGATGGAGCTGTGCCCTGCCCTCGGGATCGGGGTGCCCGTCGGCAAGGACTCCCTGTCGATGCGCAGCACATGGACCGACGAGGACGGCGCCACGCGGCAGGTGACCTCGCCGGTGTCGCTGGTGGTCTCGGCCTTCGCCTCGCTGGACGACGTGCGGGGCGTGCTCACGCCGCAGCTGCACGCCGGGTCCGAGCTGCTGCTGCTCGACCTCGGCGCAGGACGTCGCCGCCTGGGCGGGTCGATCCTGGCGCAGGTGCGCGGAGAGTTCGGCGGGACGGTGCCGGACCTCGACGACCCGGCACGGCTGACCGACCTGGCCGACGCGCTCGGCGAGCTGCGGGAGAAGGGGCTGGTCACGGCATACCACGACCGGTCCGACGGCGGCCTGTGGGCCGCGCTGTGCGAGATGGCGCTCGCAGGTGCGGTGGGTCTGGACGTCGAGGTCCCCACGACCGCCGGCCACGGGGTGGCGGCACTGTTCACCGAGGAGCTCGGGGTGGTGCTCGAGGTGCCCGCCGACCGGCTGCAGGATGCTGGCGACGTCCTCGACGCGCACGGGCTCACGCCGCTGATGCATCACCTGGGCCGGTCGACGCAGGAGCGCCGGGTGCGCGTGCGGGCGGGCGGCGTCACCCTCGACGAGCCGCTGCGCGACCTGGCGCAGGCGTGGGACGAGGTCTCGTGGCGGATCGCGGCGCTGCGCGACAACCCGGAGTGCGCCGACGAGGAGCACGCCGTGTTCGGGGCGGACGACGACCCCGGGCTGTCGGTGCGCCCCAGCTTCGACCCGGTCGACGATGTCGCGGCCCCCTACCTCAACCTCGGGGCCCGGCCAGCCGTGGCGATCCTGCGCGAGCAGGGCGTCAACAGCCACGTCGAGACCGCGTTCGCCTTCGACCGTGCCGGCTTCGACACCTACGACGTGCACATGACCGACCTGCAGAGCGGACGTTTCGACCTCGGCGACGTCGTCGGTCTGGTGGCCTGCGGCGGGTTCTCCTACGGCGACACGCTCGGCGCGGGCGAGGGCTGGGCGCGCTCGGTGCTCTACAACGAGCGGCTCAAGGACTCGTTCACCGCGTTCTTCCACCGCGAGGACAGCTTCGCGCTCGGGATCTGCAACGGCTGCCAGATGTTCGCGGCCCTGGCCGACCTCGTCCCCGGCGCGGAGGCCTGGCCGCGGTTCACCCGCAACCGGTCCGAGCAGTACGAGGCCCGCCTGTCGATGGTCGAGGTGCTGGAGTCGCCCTCGATCTTCTTCGCCGGCATGGCCGGCTCACGGCTGCCGATCGCGGTGGCGCACGGCGAGGGTCGAGCGGACTTCTCGGCCGGCGACGAGGCGTCGGTGCTGCGCGCGATGCGCTACGTCGACAACCGCGGGCGCGTCGCCACGGCATACCCCTCGAACCCGAACGGCTCCCCCGGCGGACTCACCGCGGTGACGACGCCCGACGGACGGTTCACCGCGATGATGCCGCACCCCGAGCGGGTCCAGCGCAACGTCCAGATGTCGTGGACCTCGGCGCCGGTCGAGGAGGTCAGCCCGTGGCTGCGGATGTTCCGCAACGCGCGGGTGTGGGTGGGCTGACCCCTCCTCGGACCCGAGCACCGAGAAACGACACAACGTCGGCGGGGAACTGCCTCGTCGGACAGGCTTGAGCGCATGTCAGACGTGCGGGGGTCCCTGGCCGCTCACCAGGGGGTGGCGACGACCGTCCAGCTCACGGCGCTGGGCGTGACGCCGGCCGAGCTGAAGGGCCTGCTCGCCTCGGGCGTCCTCGTGCGCCTCCGTCGTGCCACCTTCATCGACGGGCAGCTGTGGCGGACGACAAGTCCCTGGGAGAAGCACCAGCTGCGCGCGCGGGCGGTCGCCGCGGCCCTTGTCCCGGGGTCACCCTACGCGCTGAGCCACCACAGCTCGCTCGCGGTCAGGGGGTCAGCGTGCACGGCGTGGACGACCGGGTCCATCTGGTGCGCACCGACGGTCGCCGGGGTCGGAGCGGAGCCGTGGTGCACGTGCACCCTCCGGTCCTGACCCGCTGGGTCGACGAGGCGGACGGCCTGCCTGCGCTGGTGCCCGAGCTCCGGTCGGCCTTCGCCCGCGCCGACGCTCGCCGCCGTCCTCCGGCGTGATCCGCTCTGTCTGTGGACCTGTGCACCGGAAGAAGACTTGTGCACCGGATATATCCCGTGCACAAGTCTCGTTCGGGTGCACAGGTCGCGCGACTCCCGGAGCGTCGTGGGGGCGCGTCGAGCCGTCGGGCGTCGGCGGGGGACGTGTGGGGGCCTGGGCGGTTCTCGCTCAGGCCTGCTGGATCCGGACCGAGTTGCCGGCCGGGTCGCGCACCGCGAAGTCGCGCGCTCCCCAGTCCTGGTCCATCGGCTCCTGCATGATCTCGGCGCCGCTGGCCTGGACCTTCTCGAAGGCCGCGTCGAGGTCGGCGGCGGCCAGGTTGATGCCGGCGAAGGTGCCCTTGGCCATCATCTCGACGACGACCGCGCGCTCCTCGTCGCTGATGCCGGGGGTGACGGCCGGCGGGTGCAGCACGATGGAGACGCTCGGCTGCCCGGGCGGGCCGACGGTGATCCAGCGCATGGCGCCCGACCCCACGTCGCCGCGGACCTCGAAGCCCAGGGCGTCGCGGTAGAACGCCAGCGAGGCCTCGGGGTCGTCGGCCGGCAGGAAGCTTGAAGAGATGGTGATGTCCATGGCTTCACCGTAGTTTCGTGGTGGCGAGCGGCGCTTCTCGATTCCTGATCGGTCTGGTCACGTCCCTCGTCACGCACGGAGGTATGGCCAGCTCGGTCGCCTCCCGTCGGTAGCCGCTCGGGGAGATGCCGACCAGCTCGGAGAACCTCGTGCTGAAGGTGCCCAGCGAGGAGAAGCCGACGGCGAAACAGACCTCGGTCACGCTCAGCTGCCCGCGCCGCAGCAACGTCATCGCCCGCTCGACCCGCCGCGTCATCAGGTAGGAGTAGGGCGACTCGCCGTAGGCCTCCTTGAACCGCCGGGAGAGGTGCCCGGCGGACATGTGCACGCCCCGGGCCAGCGCCTCCACGTCCAGCGGGCCGGCGAACTCCCGGTCCATCCGGTCGCGCACCTGACGCAGCAGCCGCAGGTCGCGCAGCCGCGCGGACACCTCGTCCATCCGTCCAGTATGCCGTTCCCCGTCCGGTCGGCCCTCCCGGCGCCCGGACGGTCGGTTCTGGTACGACGGCGCCCCGCAGACACGGCATACCCGCAACGTCGAGGCCGACCCGGCGGTGACGCTGACGCTGGAGAGCGGCACCGAGGTCGTCATCGTGGAGGGCAGTTCGCTGGCGACGCGGGCCGATCCAGAGGGCCTGGGTGTCCGACTCGCGGCGGCGTTCGCCAAGTACCACGACGCCGGCTACCACCCGGAGCCGGACTCCTGGTCGGGCGAGGACGGCGGCGGCCTTCGCGTGATCACGCCCGTGCGGGCGGTGGCGTGGTTCTCCTTCCCTACCGACTGCACCCGGTTCAGCTTCGGTGAGGAGCGGGTCTGAGGCCCTCGGCCCGGACCTCAGGCCGCGTCTGCGCCCACCATGTCGTGCAGGACGATCGACTCCTCGCGGTCCGGCCCGACCCCGATCACCGAGACGCGCGTGTTCATCAGCTCCTCGAGCCGTCGCACGTAGCGCTGCGCGTTGGGCGGCAGTTGCTCGAAGGTGCGGCAGCCGGTGATGTCCTCGGTCCAGCCGTCCAGCTCCTCGTAGACCGGTCGGGCGTGGTGGAAGTCGGACTGGCTGGCGGGCATCTCGTCGACCCGGGTGCCCTGCACGTCGTAGGCGACGCAGACCGGGATCTTCTCCAGCCCGGTGAGCACGTCGAGCTTGGTGATGACCATGTCGGTGATGCCGTTGATCCGCTGCGCGTAGCGGCCGACCACGACGTCGGCCCAGCCGCACCGGCGCGGACGGCCGGTCGTGGTGCCGAACTCGTGGCCCGCCTCGCGCAGGAAGTCGCCGGACTCGTCGTGCAGCTCGGTCGGGAAGGGCCCTTCACCGACCCTGGTCGTGTAGGCCTTGAAGATGCCGATCACCCGGTCGATGCGGGTCGGGGCGATGCCGGACCCGGTGCAGGCCCCGCCGGAGGTGGCGTTGGAGGAGGTGACGAACGGGTAGGTGCCGTGGTCGACGTCGAGCAGCGTGGCCTGCCCGGCCTCGAAGAGCACCGTCTCGCCCCGGTCCAACGCCTCGTTGAGCTCCAGCGCGGTGTCGGCGACCATCGGCCGGATCCGCTCGGAGTGCCGCAGCAGCTCCTCCATGACCTCCTCGACCTCGACCGCGCGCCGGTTGTAGACCTTGAGCAGCATCTGGTTCTTGGTCGCCAGCGCACCCTCGACCTTCTGCCGCAGGATCGACTCGTCGTAGAGGTCCTGCACGCGGATGCCGACCCGGTTCATCTTGTCGGCGTAGGTCGGGCCGATGCCTCGGCCGGTGGTGCCGATCCTGCGCTTGCCGAGGAAGCGCTCGGTCACCCTGTCGAGCACCCGGTTGTAGGGAGGTATGACGTGCGCGTTGGAGCTGATCCTCAGCCGGCTCACGTCGACTCCTCGCTCGGTCAGCCCGTCCAGCTCCTCGATCAGCACCGTCAGGTCGATGACGACGCCGTTGGCGATGACGGGGACGCAGCCGGGGGAGAGGATGCCGCTGGGCAGCAGGTGGAGGGCGTACTTCTGGTCACCGATCACCACCGTGTGACCGGCGTTGTTGCCGCCGTTGAACTTCACCACGTGGTCGACGCTGCTCCCCAGCAGGTCGGTGGCCTTGCCCTTCCCCTCGTCGCCCCACTGGGCGCCGACCAGGACGATCGCTGGCATGCGGCTGACCTTTCTGTGAAAGTTGTGGGGGTCAGCCTATCCTCGACGGCTGTCGAGCAGACCACGCCTGCCCAGAGCCAGCCCCAGCTGGAAGCGGGTGTCGGCCCCGTGCTCGTCCATCAGGGCGGCCACCCGGCGGCGCACCGTGCGCAGCCCCACGCCGAGCTGGCGGGCGACGGCCTCGTCCTTGAACCCCAGCGCCAGCAGCTCCAGCAGCCGCACGTCCCGCGCCTCGGCGTCCCCGTTCGGGACGGGTTCGGCGCGGCGCCACAGCTCCTCGAAGAGGGTGACAAAGGCGTCGACCACCCGGCGGGGCCGGAGCAGGATGAGGTCGTCGCCCGGCCCGCCCCCGGCCACCAGCACCCCCGAGCGCCCGAAGATGCCGAACTCCACGCCGATCTGGTCGTCGGGCAGGTAGCGCTGCTGCTCCCCGGCGCGCGCCCGTTCCTCCGCGTAGGCCCTCCAGTACGGATCTTCCAGCACCGACAGCGGGAAGATCGACAGCATCGGCCGCCCCTCGGCCATCCCCTCGTCCCGCCGGCGTCGCACGGTGTCCTCGTGGGCGGGGCCGGCGTCCATGGCGCCGGTCACCTGCAGGACCGAGCCGGTCGAGGTGCGGAAGAGCTGCTCCACGACACCGGCGGACTCGGCCGGCGCGACCCGCTGCACCATCGGCGCGCGCGGGCCGGACAGCTGCAGCCCGTGGCGGTAGTCGTCCTCCAGCGCCGCCAGCGACTCGCGCAGCACGAGCAGCTCCTGACGGCGCTCGTCCAGCTCGGCCTCCTGGCTGTCCAGCAGCCGCCCCACCGTGACCCTCGGGTCGTCGACGCTCACGCTCCCCTGCGGGGTCTCCCTGGCCAGGCCCAGCCGCTCGAGGGTCCGGAACACGCGCTCGGCGCGCCGCGCGGTCCAGCCCACGCCCTCAGCATGGACCGCCAGCGGTGCGGCCGGGCTGCGCAGCACGCGCCGGTAGAGCGCCACCGCGTCGTCGCTGAGCCCGGGAAGACGTGGTTGAGGGTTCACACATGGCAGGTTAGGGCCAGTGGCAGCGTTGCGCCAGACGAGGCGGGTGGCGTCTGGTTGGATAGACGATCGTCGGGCGCATACGTCAGGGGACGCGATCACGCCCGCTCAGGGGGCGCGGTCGACGCCGGGATCCCCTGGCGTCGACCGCGCTTGGGGAGGGACCGGGGTCGACGGCTCCGGGGCGGCGCCGGATGAGCCTGCTCGGACGCGCCTGGGGTCAGAGCCCGAGCTCGCGGGCAGCCTGCGCCGAGGAGGCCCGCAGGAACTCCGTGCACCGGACCCGCTCGTCCTCCTCACCGATCTGCCCCGCCGCGCGGGCCAGCGCCGCCAGCGCACGCAGGAACCCGCGGTTCGGCAGGTGCTCCCACGGGACCGGGCCCTGGCCCCGCCACCCGGCGCGCCGCAGCGCGTCGAGCCCGCGGTGGTAGCCGGTCCGGGCGAAGGCGTACGCGCTCACGTCGTCGCCGTCGGCGAGGGCACGCTCGGCGAGCGTGCCCCACGCCAGGCTGGAGGACGGGTATGCCGCCGCCACCGCGCGCGGGTCCTGCGCCTCGAGCGCGGCCGCGGCGGGGTCCTCGGGAAGGTGCGTGGGGGGGACGCCGAGCAGGTCGGCGCCGACCGTCACCGGCTGGTCCCGGCCGAGCGCAGGTGCTCGCAGGCCTGCACGACGCGGGCGGTCATCGAGGCCTCCGCCTCCTTGCCCCAGGTGCGCGGGTCGTACATCTTCTTGTTGCCGACCTCGCCGTCGATCTTCAGGACGCCCTCGTAGTTGGTCATCATGAAGCCGGCGACAGGCCGGGTGAAGGCGTACTGGGTGTCGGTGTCGATGTTCATCTTCACCACGCCGTAGTCGACGGCGTCGGAGATCTCCTGCTCGCTGGAGCCGGAGCCGCCGTGGAAGACCAGGTCGAAGGGCAGCGCGCCCTCCTGCAGGCCCAGCTCCTTGGCCGCGGCCTCCTGGGCCAGCTTGAGGATCTCCGGGCGCAGCTTGACGTTGCCCGGCTTGTAGACGCCGTGGACGTTGCCGAAGGTCAGCGCGGTGAGGTAACGACCCTCCTCGCGCGGGCCGAGCGCCTTGATCGTGGCGATCGCGTCGTCGGGGGTGGTGTAGAGCTTCTCGTTGATCTCGTGGGCGACGCCGTCCTCCTCGCCGCCGACGACGCCGATCTCGACCTCCAGGATCGTGCGCGCCTGCTTGGAGAGCTCCAGCAGCTCCTCGGCGATCTTGAGGTTCTCGTCCAGGTCGACCGCCGAGCCGTCCCACATGTGCGACTGGAACCAGGGCAGCCCGCCGTTCTTGACCCGCTCGATCGAGGCGGCCAGCAGCGGACGCACGAAGCCGTCCAGCTTGTCCTTGGGGCAGTGGTCGGTGTGCAGGGCGATGTTGACGTCATACTTCTTGGCGACCTCGTGGGCGAAGGCGCTGAACGCCAGCGACCCGGTCACCATGTCCTTCACGCCCTGGCCGGAGAAGTACTCCGCGCCGCCGGTCGAGACCTGGATGATGCCGTCGCTGCCCGCGTCGGCGAAGCCCTTGAGAGCGGCGTTGAGGCTCTGGCTGGAGGTGACGTTGATGGCCGGGTAGGCGAAGTTCTCGGCCTGGGCCCGGTCGATCATGTCGGCATAGGCCTCGGGGGTGGCGATAGGCATGGGGTCCTCCTCGGACGCAGCGGTGCGATCGGCTGCCTCCATGCTTCCACAGCGGGGGTATGCGGTGTCCGCCGGTCTAGGTACGGCCACCCGCCGCATGCTGCAGCGCCCAGTGGTACATGACGATCGCCGCGGCGGCACCGGCGTTGATGGAGCGCGTCGAGCCGTGCTGCGTGATCGCCAGGACCGTCTCGCAGGCCTCGACCGCCTCCGGGCTCAGACCGGGTCCCTCCTGACCGAGGAGGAGCACGCAGCCGCGCGGGACGGCATACCCCTCGAGGGGGACCGACCCGGGGACGTTGTCGACGCCCAGCAGCGCGAGCCCCCGCCCGGCGGCCCAGGCGGCGAGCGAGGCGACGTCGGGATGGTGGTGCTCGTGCTGGTAGCGATCGGTGACCATCGCGCCGCGGCGGTTCCAGCGGCGCCGCCCGACGATGTGGAAGGCGGCGGCGTTGAAGGCGTTGGCGGTGCGGATGACGGAGCCGATGTTGAAGTCGTGGCCCCAGTTCTCGACCGCGACGTGAAAGCCGTGGCGACGGGTGTCGAGGTCCGCGACGATCGCGTCGTGGCGCCAGTAGCGGAAGCCGTCGACGACGTTGCGGGTGTCGCCCTCGCGCAGCAGCTCGGGGTCGAGGTGCGCCGGCAGCCGGCCGTCCGGGCCGGTCGGCCAGTCGCCCTCCCAGGGCCCGACGCCGACGCTCACACCCGCCCGGCCCTGCGGTTGCTGCGCACCCGCCGCACCACCCATACGGCCACGACCACGACCACGAGGCCGATGACGATCTTCTGGAAGATGTCGGCGTAGGGCGCGACGTCGTGCCAGTTCTCGCCGAGCTGGTAGCCGGCGACGACGAAGATCGAGTTCCAGACCAGGCTCCCGGCCGTGGTCAGCAGCAGGAAGAGGAGGACCGGCATCCGCTCCAGACCCGCGGGTATGGAGATCAGGCTGCGGAAGATCGGGACCATCCGGCCGAAGAAGACCGTCTTGGCGCCTTGCTTGGCGAACCACGCCTCGGTCCGGTCCAGGTCGTCGAGGTTGACCAGCGGCAGCCGGCTCCACACCGCCCGGAACCGCTCGCGCCCGAAGACGCGCCCCACGCTGTAGAGGGCGAGGGCGCCCACGACCGAGCCGAGCGTGGTCCAGAAGATCGCGCCGGCCAGGGTGAAGGTGCCCTGGCTGGCGGTGAAGCCCGCGAGCGGCAGGATGATCTCGCTGGGGATGGGCGGGAAGAGGTTCTCGGCCGCGATGGCCAGGGACGCTCCCGGTCCGCCGAGGGTCTCCATGAGGTTGACGGCCCAGCCGGCCACCCCGGTCAGGTCGGTCTGCGTGCCCACTATTCTCCTCGTCGCTGTCGCTTCTGCGGCTGCACGATTGTCCCACCCGCTTGCTGACGGTATGCCGTGAGCGCCGCCCGGGCACCCGGCGCACCGGCCGAATACCATGCGCGACCTGCGGTGCCGCACTACGGTGGGGGCAGCGCCGCAACACCTGCGGGTGCCTCGGACGCGGCCCACCAGCGGGTCGTCACTAGGAGGAACGCCACATGAACGACACCACCAAGTGGATCATGATCATCCTGCTGCTGCTCCTCATCGGTGCCGCGGTGTTCATGCTCCTGCGCTCCCCGGGCAAGGAGAACGGCGCGGTCGACGTGCCGCCCGCCGACACCGACCGCGACGGCATCCCGGACGCCCCGGGCGGACGCGCCGGCGTGGCCCCGGTGGACGAGCGGGGCGTCTACGACCAGGACGCCGAGGCGGTGCCGGCCGAGCCGGTCACCACCGCTGGCCAGACCTACGACGAGCCGGTGGCGGACCAGGCCTACGACGAGCCGGTGGCGGACCAGGCCTACGACGAGCCGGTGGCGGACCAGACCTACGACGAGCCGGTGGCGGACCAGACCTACGACGAGCCGGTGGGCGAGGACGAGGCGGAGCCCTACCGCCCCGAGGCCGGCGCGTACGACACGGGGACGACCGCCGCCGACGGCTGGGACGCCGACGGCCCGGACGTGGCCCAGGCCGCTGCGGTCGGAGCCGCCGGTGCCGGGGGGGCCGCGGCGGCCGGACCGGTTGCCGACGACGAGCCGCCCGCGCAGACCCCGGACGAGGTCACTGCCGACAGCGCGCCCGTGGGCGCGGACCACGACGGGTCGCTCGAGGCCGAGGGCGCCAGGCCGCTCACCGACGAGGAGATCGAGGCGGGCAGCAGCGAGGAGCCGCTCGACGTGGAGGGCCAGACCCAGGAGTCGCTCCACGAGGACTCCCGGGGCGGCTGGGACCCGGACGGCCCGGACGTCGGCGAGGCGGCCGCGCTGGGCGCTGCGGCTGCCGCCGGCGGAGGCCTCGCCGCGGCATCCGCGCACCACGAGCCCGCGATCGACGAGCCCGTGGCTGAGGAGCAGGTGATCGACGAGCCCGTCGCTGACGCTGACGCCGAGCATGCGGCCCCCGGCGCCGGGACAGCTCCCGCGACCGGTGGCTTCCACCAGGAGATCCTGCCCACCGACCAGGGCACGGACGTCGACGCCGGACCTGCTCAGGAGTACCCGGTCGGGGACGAGAGCACGACCTACCGGGCCGACGACGGATCCGCGGTGCGGGTCGAGGAGCCGGCCGCCGAGGACACCAGCGGGCTCGAGGAGGCGGCCGGACGTGGCGCCGGCTACGAGTCCGTGGACACCACGCCCGACGCGCCGCTCGACACCCCCGCTGCTGACAGCGCTGCCGCCGCCCCGGCCCCGGCCGACGCGGGCTACGGCGCACCGCAGACGGCGGACGACTTCGCCGCAGGCTCCACGGACCCCGAGGTCGCCGCGGAGGCTCCGACGGACGGGACCTACGCGGCCCCTGCGAACGGTGCCGCCACCCCGAGGACCGACGACCCCGGCTACGCCCCGGTCTTCGCCGAGGCTGCCTACGGGGCCGGCTCGGCAGAGCCGCTCGAAGACGGCACCGGTCCTGCCGGCTGGGAGATCAAGGGCAACGCCGGCTCGATGCTCTTCCACACGCCGGAGTCGCCGAGCTACGACGCCGTGCGCGCCGAGGTCTGGTTCGAGTCCGAGGACGCCGCGCGCAACGCCGGCTTCGCGCACTGGGACCGCCGCCGCCGCTGAGCCCACCACACGCAGAGCCCCCGCCGACCCGGTCGGCGGGGGCTCTGCGCTGCCGGCACCTCTCACCCACTCGACCGCAGGACGAGGCCGGGACGGGGCGTCGGGGCGTCACACGGACCCCACCAGTCCGTCCGCTCCCGCTCTGCGTGGGTCGCCTGTGGCGAGCGAAACACGAGTGAAAATGCGGAATCATCGCAGGTCAGAGAGTTACACCTGTGTCATATCCGGGGTGACCTGCATGTTTGCTGAGAGTGTGTGAGCAACCTCACATAGTTACACGGTTGTGGTTACCGCTAGAAGCGTACTCATGCAGGTCAGCGTGGGTTGACCGGACCGCGAAAGATGGGTTCACTGCTCGTGCTCGCCCCTGTGAGCGGTCTCGTCCCCGACCCCCCTGATGGATGCCTCTATGTCGCGCACGCGCAGCCTGTCCCGCACGCTGATCGCGGTCACCGCCGCCACGGCCCCGGTCATCACCCTGGCACCGTCGGCTCACGCCGCCCCGCAGCCGCAGCCCCCGCGCACGCCGCTCGGGCTCCTCCCCTCCGCACCGGCACTGCCCGCCTCGCCGGCGCTGCCGGCGGCGCCCGCTCCCACCGCGCCGGTGCTGCCCACGGTCGAGCAGGGCGTGACCCGCTGGGTCAGCGTCCCGGTGGCCAACGTGCGCTCCGGTCCCAGCACCTCATACCGGGTCGTCGGCACCAGGTCGCTGGGCGCGAAGGTCCAGGGGACGGTCACCTCCAACGGCTGGCTGAAGATCTCCGACACCCAGTACATGGCCCCCTCCGTGGTCAGCTCCAGCCAGCCCGGCACGAACACGCAGGCCGACACGATGTGGCTCGACGTCGCGGTGGGCAACGTGCGTTCCGGCCCCGGCCTGGGCTACCGCGTCGTCGACACGATGACCTACGGGCAGAAGGCCCTCGGCAGCTGGGTCAACGGCTGGCTCAAGGTTGGCGAGGGCAGGTACGTCAGCGGGACGATCCTGACCTCCAGCAACCCCGACGGCGGCTCGTCGGCCGAGACCGTCACCCGCTGGGTCAGCGTCCCGGTCGCCAACGTGCGCCGCGGGCCCTCGACCAGCTACGCCGTCGTCGGCACCAAGACGATGGGCACCGAGGTGCGCGGCACGATCGGCAGCAACGGCTGGCTGAAGATCTCCGACACCCAGCACATGGCCCCCTCCGTCCTGGGTGCCACCGACCCCGGCGGCAACGACGGCGGCACCACGAAGGTCGACAGGTGGGTCAGCGTCCCCGTCGCCAACGTGCGCTCGGGACCCTCCACCGCACACCAGGTGGTGGGCACCAAGACCCAGGGCAGCGCGGTCAGCGGCGTGGTCAGCACCAACGGCTGGCTGCGGATCTCCACCACGCAGTACATGGCGCCCAGCGTCCTCACCCCGGACGCGCCCGCGGCGGCACCGGCACCGCCGCCCCCGTCCGACCCCGCCCCGAGCACCCCGGTGCGCGAGGCGGTCCTGGCGACCGCGGCGTCGTACGTCGGCTACCCGTACGTGCTCTACGGCACCCCGCCGAACGCCTTCGACTGCTCCTCCTACACCTGGTGGGTCTTCAAGCAGCACGGCATCAACATCCCGCGGACGGTCCGCGACCAGCGCACCGTGGTGACCCCGGTCAGCGAGCCGCAGCCGGGCGACCTCGTGTTCTACACGAAGTGGTACCACGTGGCGATCTACGCCGGCAACGGCATGGTCTACGACGCCCGCAACCCCAGCACCGGGGTCATGTACGGCCCCATGCTGCAGGACCCGGGTATGTGGTACGGCCGGGTCCCCGGCCTCTGACCCACCCCCGTCACGAGCTCAGGGCCCCCGCACCCGGGGAAGGTGCGGGGTCCCTGCTCTGCGGGAACGGGGTCGCTCAGCTCAGCCCGAGGTCGGCCAGGGAATAGGCGGCCCGATAGTCCACGCCGGCGGCGCGCACCTTCTCCTCCGCCCCGCTCGCGCGGTCGGCGATGACCGCGACCGCGAGCACCTCGGCACCGGCGTCCCGGCAGGCCTGCACCGCGGTCAGCGGCGAGCCGCCGGTCGTGGAGGTGTCCTCGACGACGAGGACCCGCCGACCCTCGACGTCCGGCCCCTCGATGCGGCGCTGCAGCCCGTGGGCCTTCTCGGCCTTGCGGACCACGAAGGCGTCCAACCGCCCGTGGCGGCGGTGCGCGGCGTGCAGCATCGCGGTCGCCACCGGGTCCGCGCCCATCGTCAGTCCGCCCACGGCGTCGATCTCCAGGTCGGAGACGAGGTCGAGCATGACGTCGCCGACCAGGGGGGCGGCCTGCCCGTCGAGGGTGATCCGGCGCAGGTCGACGTAGTAGCCGGCCTCCTGGCCCGAGGAGAGCGTGACCCGGCCGTGCACCACGGCCCTGTCCTTGACGAGCTCGAGCAGGCGGTCGCGGGCGGCAGTCATGGCAGCGAGGGTAGCGCCCGGCTCAGACGGTCCGGGTCCCTGCCTCGGCGCCGGGTGGCGAGGGACCCGCTGACGCCGCGGGTGATCCGGCGCGGGACGACCCGCAGCAGCCCGACCACGCCCTTGTAGGTGAGCGAGGGGACGGAGACGACCTTGCCGTGCGAGACCGCGGCGAGCGCCTCGCGGACCACGGCGGGAGCGTCGAGCCAGAGCGCCTCCGGCAGCCGGGACATGTCCATCTCGGCACGCTGGTGGAACTCGGTGTGCACGAAGCCCGGGCACACCGCCGTCACCGTCACCCCGTGGGGAGCGAGCTCGCAGGCCAGCGCCTCGGAGAAGACGGTGACGTAGGCCTTGATCGCCGAGTAGTGCCCCATCACCGCGAAGGAGGCGACGGAGGAGACGTTGAGGATCGCACCGCGCCCCCGCCCGCGCATCGCCCGACCGGCGGCGTGGCTGAGCACCATGACCGCCCGGACCATGAGGTCCACGGCCGCCTCCTCCTCGGCGAGGTCGTTGCGGACGAAGCCGCGCCCCGAGCCGAAGCCGGCGTTGTTGACGAGCAGGTCGACGGGCCGGTCGGGGTCGACCAGGCGGTCGGCGACCCGCTGCAGCTGCCCCCGGTCGACGAGGTCGGCGGTGAGCGTCTCGACGGCGACGTCGTGCCGGTCCCGCAGCTCGGCGGCGGCCTGCTGCAGCCGCTCCGGGTGCCGGGCGACGAGGACGAGGTCGTGGCCGCGGCCGGCCAGCTGCTCGGCGAACTCCCGTCCCAGCCCGGACGAGGCTCCGGTCACCAGTGCGACTCCCATGACGCCAGCCTACGTCTGCCGGACCCGTACGCTGACGGGTATGCCGCGCGCCGCGTTCTCCTTCCAGCTCACGCTCGCCGCACCCCCCGACGTGGTCTGGGAACGGTTGTGGGACCTCGACCGGCACACCGCCGCGGTCCCCCTCACCACGGTCGCGGGGGGCCCGCTGGGTGCCGGGGCGAGATTCACCGGCCGCACCGGCCTGGGCCCGCTCGGGTTCGACGACGACATGGTCGTGCGCGAGTGGGACCCGCCGCGGCGCGCCGTCGTCGACAAGGTCGGGAAGGTGCTGCGCGGAGCAGTGACCGTGACGCTCCGGCCGACGACCGAGGGCACCCTGGTGCGCTGGCACCAGACCTACGGTGCCGCCCTGGTGCCCGACCGCCTGGCCGCGCTGGCCCGGCCAGCGGTGCGCACGGCATACCTGCTGGCGGTGCGGCGGATCACCGGCGCCTAGTCTGGCGGCGTGCGCATCGCGACCTGGAACTGCAACAGCATCCGCTCCCGCGTCGACCGGGCGGTGGCCTTCCTCGAGCGGCACGACGTCGACGTGCTGGCGCTGCAGGAGACCAAGTGCCGGGACGACCAGTTCCCCCACCTGCCGTTCCAGGCGGCCGGTTACGAGGTGGCGCACGTGGGGCACAACCAGTGGAACGGCGTCGCCGTCGTCAGCCGCGTCGGGATCGAGGACGTCCAGGTCGGCTTCCCGGGGCAGCCGGGGTGGGGGAACCCGGTAGCCGCGGAGGCCCGGGCGCTGGGCGCGACCTGCGGCGGGGTGCGCGTGTGGTCCCTCTACGTCCCCAACGGCCGGTCGCTGGAGGATCCCCACATGGTCTACAAGCTGGACTGGCTGGCGGCGCTGCGGGAGGCCGGGGCGGGCTGGCTTGGGCAGGACCCCGACGCGGCGATCGCGCTGATGGGCGACTGGAACGTGGCGCCGACCGACGAGGACGTGTGGTCGGTCGACTACTACGAGGGCAAGACCCACACCTCGGCGCAGGAGCGGGCGGCCTTCGAGGGGGTGGTCGGCGCGGGCTTCGCCGACGTGACGCGAGAGCACACGCCCGGGCCGGGGACCTACACCTACTGGGACTACACCCAGCTGGCCTTCCCGAAGCGCCGCGGCATGCGGATCGACTTCTGCCTGGGCAGCCCCGGGCTGGCGCGGCGGGTGGAGGGCGCCTTCATCGACCGCGAGGAGCGCAAGGGCAAGGGTGCCAGCGACCATGCCCCGGTGGTCGTCGACCTGACGGCCGGATGAGGACACGGAGCGCACCGCCGGTCCCGTGGAAGAGCGTCCCGCGAAAGTGCCATGCCGTGCAGCACTTCCACGGGACGCTGTGGTCAGCGACGGGCGCGCAGCGCCAGCGGCAGCGTGAGCAGCACCAGGCCGGCGGAGATCGCCATCCCGGTCCCGAAGCCGTGCTGGACGGCGACCGTGCCCACGAGCACGGCGCCGAGGCCCGTGCCGGCGTCGAAGCCGGCGTTCCAGACCGCGCTCGCCGCCCCGACGCGGCGCGGACCGGCCGCCTCGAAGGCGGAGACCATCGTCAGCGTCTGCAGGCCGCCGTAGGCGGCGCCGAGGAGCGCGCAGCCGAGCAGCCACGGCAGCAGGCCGTCGAGGCCCACCTCCTGCTGGGTCAGCCAGGCCACCGCCAGCAGCCCGGCCACCGCGACCAGCACGAAGACCCAGGCCAGGCGACCCGAGCCGAGGCGGTCGGCCAGCGCGCCGACCCGCCACCGCAGCACGGTCGAGACCAGCCCGAAGACGAACAGCCCGGCGGTCGCCAGCCACGCCACCGAGACCATCTGCGGCGCGAAGGTGATGAGCGCGCCGCCGGCCAGGGTGATGGCCAGCAGGACCAGCGTCGGCGAGAGCACGGCGAGGTAGGTCGCGGCGCCGGCGGGTGCGTCCGCCACCTCCGGGTGCTGGGGGTCCCCGGTGGCGCGCTCGGGCAGGTGCCGCGCCAGCAGGACGGTGGCGGGGATCCCGAGCAGGGACACCCCGCTGAGCACGAAGACGATCCAGAAGCCCCAGGCCTCGGCGATCCAGCCGCCGACCGGCATGAGCAGGACGTTGGGGGCGGCGAGCGCGAGCGAGTAGGCGCCCACCGCGGCCCCGCGCCGCGCCGGGTCCACGAGCAGCACCGCCGCGGCGCTGGCCGCCACGGTGAGGATGCCGAACCCGACGCCGCGGACGGCCGACAGCAGCAGGATCGTCCCGAGCTCGTCGGTGAGCACGTGCAGGACCGCCGGGACGCCGAGCAGGACGAGGGCGAGCGTCAGGGTGAGGGTCCAGCCGACGCGACGGATCAGCGCGGGCACGGCGAACTGCGTGGCGACCGTCGCGCCGAGCAGCACGAAGTTGACCAGCCCCGCCCCGGCCGAGTCGGCCCCGCCGTGGACCGCCCAGAGCGGCGCGACCGGGAGGAGTGCGGCATACCCCGCGAAGCCGGCGAAGGAGACCACGGCCAGGGCGAGCATGCCCGGCACGGCCCAGATGCTGGTCGGCGGCAGGTCCCGGGGCGGTGGCCCTCCGGTCGGGGAGTCGGGCGCGGTCACTGGGCGGCGGCCCTGGCGGCCGCCTTCTTCTCCTTCTTGTAGGCACGCACCTGCTGCAGCGACTCGGGGCTGGTGACGTCGGCGATCGAGCGGTGGACCCCCTCCTCGCCGTAGACTCCTGCCGCCTCGCGCCAGCCGGGTGCCCCCAGGCCGCGCTGCTTGCCGAGGAGTGCCAGGAAGATGCGCGCCTTCATGTCGCCGTAGCCGGGCAGCGCCCTGAGCCGCCTGAGGATCTCCTTGCCGTCCGGGTCGTCCCGCGTCCAGATCGCCTCGGTGTCACCGTCCCAGTCCGCGACCACGGTCGCGGCGAGGTCGTGCACGCGCTGTCCCATCGACCTGGGGAAGCGGTGCACCGCAGGCGGCGTGGCGAACAGCGCGACGAACTCCTCAGGGTCGGTGGCGGCGATCTTCTGCGGGTCGACCGACCCGAGCCGTTCGGCGATCTTGCGGGGGCCGTCGAAGGCCACCTCCATCGGGATCTGCTGGTCGAGCAGCATGCCCGTGAGCAGCGCGAAGGGGTGCTCGGAGAGGACACGGTCGGCCTCCGGCTCGCCGACGAGGTGGAGGGTCTGGGTCATGGCTCGATGGTATGCCGAAGGGCCGCGCCCGGCGACGCTGCCGGCGGAGGCGGCCGCAGGCCCAGCCCGAGCGCGACGAGGGCCGCCAGGGCCGTGGCCAGCCCGGCGCCGGTGAGCACGGTCTGCACCTGGACCACCGCGGCGCCGAGGAGGGCGTCGGTGTCGGTCGGGTCCGGCAGGCCGGCGACCTCCTGCTCGAAGCGGCGCAGTCCCAAGGAGGTCAGCAGGGCCAGGCCGACGACCATGCCGACCATCCGGGCGACAACGACGAGCGAGCTGACCGTGCCGTGGCCGTCCTCGCGCGCGTCGGCCAGCGCGGCGTCGTTGACCGGGGCGATGGCCAGGCCGACGCCGAGTCCGGCGCCGACCAGGGGCAGGGTGGTGGCGAGGGCGTCGTCGAGGGTGCCCCGGTCCCAGCGGCCCATGTCCAGGACCGAGGCGGCGGCCAGCGCGAGCCCGGGCGCGGCGACGAGGGCCGGGCCCAGCCGCCGCAGCGCCCATCCCCCGACGACCGCCCCGACCGGCACGGCGAGCAGGAAGCGCACCAGCACCAGCGCGGCGTCGGTCTCGTCCGTGTCCTGCACGAGCCGGGAGAGCAGCGGGACGTCGACGACGACGGCCACGATCGCGGCGCCCACCAGCAGGCTGACGACCAGCGCCGGCCACACCCGCCGCCGCACCACGCCCTCGGGGATGAGCGGGTCGCGGGCCGTGCGCTGGCGGACCACGAAGGCGAGCGCCGTGAGCGCGGCCAGCGGCAGCAACCACCTCCCCCACGGCCCCAGCACCTCGGTCTCCGGGTCGGCGGTGGCGAAGGTCAGCACGAGCGCCCCCAGGCAGACCGCCACGAAGCTCGCGCCCAGCAGGTCGGCCCGGACCAGCAGCGGCAGCCATCGCGGTGCGGTGAGCAGCCCCAGCAGCAGGCACACGGCCGCCGCGGCGGCGCCGACCGGGGTCAGCACCCGGGACCCGGACGTCGGGTCGAAGGGCACGAACGGGCCGCCGAGCGCGATCGAGGTGGTCAGCGCCCGGGGCGCCCACAGCGCGAGCGTGGTCAGCACCGCGGCCGTCCCCGCCAGGAGGTATGCGGTGACGCGCACCGCCGCCCGTGCCGGACCGGGCCGCGGCGGCGGTGCTGGCGGAGAGGGAGTGGCGTCCCGCAGCACCCAGACCCCCACCAGGCAGGCCAGCCCCAGCAGCACGTTGAGCCAGAAGATGTCGCGCCAGCCGGCGACGACGAGCACGAGCGCGCCGAGCAGCGGACCGAGCACCGAGCCCAGCTCCTGGACGGCGCCGACGACGCCGAGCGGCATACCACGGCGCCCGGGTGGCCACAGGTCGGCGACGAGCGCCAGGGTGGCCGGCACCAGCCCGCCCCCGCCCAGCCCCTGGAGGAAGCGGCCACCCACCATCACCGGCAGCTCCACCGCGGCAGCCGTGATCGCCGAGCCGACGACGAAGACCACCAGGCACCACAGGAGGATCCGCCGCCGGTCGACCAGGTCGGAGAGCCGTCCGATGAGGGGCAGCACGGCGATGTAGCCCAGCAGGAAGCCGGAGATGATCGGCGTGCCCTTCTGCAGCGACTCGATCCCGACCCCGACGCCGGCCATCATGTCGGTCAGCGCCAGCACCACGACGTAGGTGTCGGCAGCGGCGAGCGCCACCGCCAGCGAGGCGACGGTCAGCAGCGACCGCGCGCCACGCGCCTGCGCCGACGACGTCCCCCTCCGGCCGGTGGCCGCCTGGCTCCCCCGCCCGCTCACGTCAGGGCTTGGTGACGGTGACCGGCTCGCCGTAGGCGGTGAGCGTGACCGTGTAGGTGGACGTCGCAGGTGGGTAGAACGGTCCGGTGATCTCGACGGTCCGCAGCTCCCAGCCCTCCTCGACCAGCCCGTAGGTCACGTCGAAGGGCGACGCCGCGTCGCCCGCGTACAGCAGGTCGGTCACCGCCTTGCCGGGCAGCGTCCCGGTGACCTCCTGGACGACGTCGGCGCCGGCCCGTGCCTCGTCGCCGAACTGCGGGTCCTGCGTCTGCGGGAGCAGCCCCACCAGGCCGTCCTGCGGGTCGAACAGCGTCGCCGGGTCGGGCACGCCCAGATCGGCCGGGTCGGTCCTGACGTGCGCGGGCACGTACGGGAGCTTCACCCACAGGTCGCCGTCCAGCGCCACCGTCGGCACGTCGGCCTGGATCCCGGCCAGCCTGGCCGTGATCGTCCCGGTGAAGGCGGGCGGGTCCATGGTCCCCTCACCCACCGCGCCGATGATGTAGCTCTTCTCCTCCTCGGGAAGCCCGGTCCCGGCGAGCTCGAGGTGGACCGAGCCGGCATCGACCAGCACGTCGTGCGCCTGCCCGAGCCGGTCCGCGGCGGTCGGCGCCTGCGTGGTCGGGGCCGGGTCCTCCGCGTCGCCGCCGCAGGCGGCGAGGGTGAGCGAGGCGCCGAGGGCGAGGACGACCAGGGTCCGCCGGGTGGGTCTCATGGGGCAAGTATGCCGTCGACCCGCGTCCGCGGGCTGGCGGTGGGCGCCTCAGGACAGCAGGGCGGCGCTCGCCCCCAGCAGCAGGGCCCCGCCGGTCGACGCGCAGACCCATCCCCCCGTCCGGGCCTCGCCCTCCTCGCCCAGGTGGCGCCCGACGAGGACGGCGGTGGCCAGCGCCACGACGACGGCCGCGCCGAGGTAGGCCGGGGTCCGGTAGAGCCACGAGTAGGGCACGAGGTGCACGGCCATGACGGTGCTCAGGGTCGCCGCGGCCAGCAGGTGGCGCCGCCGCACGACCAGGACCACGGCGAGCGGCAGCACGAGGAGCTGGCCGGTGGACAGGTAGATCGCCAGCTGGTTCAGCGCCGCTCCCTCCGGGCGGGGACCGCTGGCGGTGAGCGCGGTCAGCGCCAGGGCCAGCGGCAGCGCGACCATCCCCTGGAAGAGGGCGGCGTAGCTGCCGACCACCGACCCGCGCAGACGCCAGAGGAGGGCGGCCGCCAGCCACGTGGTGCCGTAGGCGGCGAGGAAGCCGGCGCCACGGTGGTTGACGGCCGCGAGTGTCTGCAGGTAGGCCTCCAGTTCGTCCATGCCGGCGACCCTACGTGCCCGGAACGAGCCCCTGGGATGGTCTCGAGGCACCGCCTCAGCTCAGGGTGAGGCTGTCCCCGTCGTCGGCGACGTCGACGGACACGGTCTGGCCGTCGCGGACCTCCCCGGCGAGCAGCGCCCGGGCGAGCCGGTCGCCGATCTCGGTCTGGACGAGCCGGCGCAGCGGACGGGCGCCGTAGGCCGGGTCGTAGCCGCGCTCGGCGAGCCAGCGGGCCGCCGCCTGCGTGACGTCGAGCTCGATCCGCCGGTCGGTGAGGCGGCGGGCCAGCAGCTCGACCTGCAGGCCGACGATCGTGGCCAGCTCGTCCTGGCTGAGCGGGTCGAAGATGACGACCTCGTCCAGCCGGTTGAGGAACTCCGGCTTGAACGCCTGCCGGACGGTGACCATGACCTGGTCGTGCTTGGTCTGCTCGTCGGTGGTGGGGTCGACGAGGAACTGGCTGCCCAGGTTGGAGGTCATCACCAGGATGACGTTGCGGAAGTCCACCGTGCGGCCCTGGCCGTCGGTGAGCCGCCCGTCGTCGAGGACCTGCAGCAGGATGTCGAAGGTCTCCGGGTGGGCCTTCTCCACCTCGTCCAGCAGGACGACGGAGTAGGGACGCCGGCGGACCGCCTCGGTGAGCTGGCCGCCTTCCTCGTAGCCGACGTAGCCGGGCGGGGAGCCGATGAGGCGCGCGACGGCGTGCCGCTCGGAGTACTCCGACATGTCGATGCGGACCATCGCCCGCTCGTCGTCGAAGAGGAAGTCGGCCAGGGCCTTGGCCAGCTCGGTCTTGCCGACACCGGTCGGGCCGAGGAAGAGGAAGCTGCCGGTCGGCCGGTCCGGGTCGGCGATGCCGGCCCGCGAGCGGCGGACCGCGTCGCTGACGGCGCGCACCGCGGTGCGCTGGCCGATGAGCCGCGTGCCGATGACGTCCTCCATCCGCAGCAGCTTCTCGGTCTCGCCCTCGAGCAGCCGGCCGGCCGGGATGCCCGTCCACATGGAGATGACGTCGGCGATGTCGTCGGCGCCGACCTCGTCCTTGACCATCGGGGACTCGGGGGCGGAGCTGACGGCCGCATCCTCCTGCTCCTGGGCCGCGGTCAGGTCCTTCTCCAGCTGCGGGATCTCCCCGTAGAGGAGCCGGGAGGCCGCCTCGTAGTCGCCCTCGCGCTGGAGCTTGTCGGACTGCGTGCGCAGGTCGTCCAGCCGGGCCTTGAGCTCGCCGACGCGGTTGAGGCCGGACTTCTCCGCCTCCCAGCGCGCGGTGAGCGCGGCAAGCTGCTCGCGACGGTCGGCCAGGTCCGCCCGCAGCTTCGCCAGGCGCTGGCGGGAGGCCTCGTCCTCCTCGCGCTGCAGGTGCATCTCCTCCATCGTCAGGCGGTCCACCTGGCGCTGGAGCTCGTCGATCTCGACGGGGCTGGAGTCGATCTCCATCCGCAGCCGGGAAGCGGCCTCGTCGACCAGGTCGATGGCCTTGTCGGGCAGCTTGCGACCGGTGATGTAGCGGTCGGACAGGCTCGCCGCGGCGACCAGCGCGGAGTCCGCGATCGCGACCTTGTGGTGCGCCTCGTAGCGCTCCTTGAGGCCGCGGAGGATCGCGACCGTGTCCTCGACCGAGGGCTCGCCGACGAAGACCTGCTGGAAGCGGCGCTCCAGCGCGGGATCCTTCTCGATGTTCTCGCGGTACTCGTCCAGCGTGGTGGCGCCGACCATCCGCAGCTCGCCGCGGGCGAGCAGCGGCTTGAGCATGTTGCCGGCGTCCATCGAGCCGTCGCCGGTCGCGCCGGCGCCGACCACCGTGTGCAGCTCGTCGATGAAGGTGACGACCCGCCCCTCGCTGGCCTTGATCTCGCCGAGGACGGCCTTGAGCCGCTCCTCGAACTCCCCGCGGTACTTCGCGCCGGCGACCATCGCGCTCAGGTCGAGGGCGACGAGCTTCTTGCCGCGCAGCGACTCGGGCACGTCACCGGCGACGATCCGCTGGGCCAGGCCCTCGACGACGGCCGTCTTGCCGACGCCGGGGTCGCCGATGAGGACGGGGTTGTTCTTGGTCCGGCGGGAGAGCACCTGGACCACCCGGCGGATCTCGGAGTCCCGGCCGATCACCGGGTCGAGCCTGCCCTCGCGCGCCATCTCGGTCAGGTCGGTGCCGTACTTGCCGAGCGCGTCGAAGGTGCCCTCGGGCTCGGCGCTGTCCACCTTCTGGCCGCCACGCAGGGTCGGGATGCGCTCCTCGATCGCGGCGGCGTCGAGCACCGGGAAGAGCCCGGTGCGAGCCACGGCCAGCAGCAGGTGGTCGGTGGAGACGAAGCTGTCCCCCATCTGGGCCATCGTGTCCTGGGCGTCCTTGACCACCCCGTGCATCGCCCGGGACAGGCCGGGGTTGCCCATCGAGGAGCCGCTGGCCGTCGGCAGCGAGGCCAGCGCGGACTCGGCGGCCTGCAGCGCGGACGTGGCCGAGGACCCGGTGGCGTCGAGCAGCGGCCCGGTCGTGGTGTCGGTCTGCTGGGCGAGCGCCTTGAGCAGGTGGGCCGGCTCGACCTGGGCATGGCCGGCGGCCGCCGCGTCGCGCACGGCGGCGGACAGGGCCTCCTGGGCTTTGGTGGTCAGGGACAGATCCATGCAGCATCACCTTCGTCGGCAGTGGGAAAAACGGACTCTGCCCGTTCCAACCTGTTCAAAGTTGAGTGTATTCCGCTCAACTTCCGACCGGCGACACGCTCGGCCCACCCCCGACCGGCGACACGGTGGTCGGGGGTGGGAGGGAAGGGTCAGAGCCCGAGGAGTGCCAGGGAGAGCACCATGACGACCGCGCCGAGGAAGAAGCCGACCAGCGACTGGCTGTAGTGCGTCTGGTAGCGCCGCGCCGCCGGCAGCAGCTCCAGGAAGCTCAGCGCCAGCATCATCCCGGCGACCAGCGCCAGGGAGAGCACCAGCCACTGCTCGGGCAGCACGGCCCGCAGCAGCAGGTAGCCGACCACCGCCCCGACCGGCTCGGCGAGCCCCGAGACGGTCGCCCACATGATGGCCCGCGAGCGGTCACGGGTCGCCGCGTAGATCGGCGCCGCCACCGCCACCCCCTCGGGCACGTTGTGGATCGCGATCGCCACCGCCAGGGTGATCCCGCTCGCCGGGTCCTGCAGCGTGGACATGAAGGTGGCCAGCCCCTCGGGCAGGTTGTGCAGCCCGACCACCGCGGCGACGAGCAGCCCGCTGCGCAGCAGCCGCGCCTCGTCCACGTCCTCCACACCCTCCAGCTCGGCGGGGTTGAGGTCGTGCGGGATCACCTTGTGGATCCCGACGACGACCAGCGCGCCGAGCAGGGTCACGGCACCGACCCACCACAGGGCGGGCCGCAGCCCGACGACGTCGCGCAGCGCACGGACCGCCTGCGGCGCGACCTCGACGACCGAGACCGCGATCATCAGGCCGGCCGCGAACGCCAGCGCCGCCGCCAGGGCCTGCCTCCGCAGCAGCTGCTCGCGGGTGCCGAGCCAGCCGCCCACGACCGTGGACAGCCCGGCGAGGAGGGCGACGAGCAGGGCGAGGGCCACCGCATACCTCCTGCTCGTGGTCGGGCGTCACCGGGCAGGTCGATCCTCCCGCACATCCTCACGGGTGCCACCCTGGAGGTATGGAGATCAGCTGCCACCTGGGCGACATCACCACCGAGCGCGTCGACGCGGTCGTCAACGCCGCCAACTCCTCGCTGCTGGGCGGGGGTGGGGTGGACGGCGCGATCCACCGGGCCGCGGGGCCGGAGCTGCTCGCCGAGTGCCGGCGGGTGCGGGCCGAGCGGTGGCCGGACGGGCTGCCGGTGGGCGAGGCGGTCGCGACCGGGGCCGGCCGGATGGTCGCGCGCTGGGTCGTCCACACCGTCGGCCCGAACCGGCACGCCGGCCAGGGCGACCCCGACCTGCTCGCCTCCTGCTTCCGCCGCAGCCTGGAGGAGGCGCACGAGGTCGGCGCCGCCTCGGTGGCCTTCCCGGCGGTCAGCGCGGGCGTCTACGGCTGGGACCCTGCGGTGGTCGCCGACGTGGCCGTCGCGACGGTCCGCCAGACGGCGCCGGCCACGCCCGGGGTCCAGGAGGTGCGGTTCGTGCTCTTCGGCGAGGCCGTGCTGGCGGAGTTCGAGCGGGCGCTCGGCGCCTGACGGTCAGCGTGCGGGCGGCCAGGCGTGGTCCAGCGCGTCGTCGAGGAGCTGCTCGCCCGCCTCCAGCGTCCTCTCCTCGCGGCGGGCCTCCTCGCGTCCGACGAGCACGCCGTAGGTGTAGGTCTCCTCACCGGCGCCGGCCGCCACGTGGCCCAGCTCGCGCAGCCACTCCTCCGCCACGACCGAGTCCTGCACCTCGCCGAAGGCCTCGGTGACCAGCTCCCACCGCTGCGCCGCGGCGGCCGCCCCGTCGCCGAGGGCGGGCGCCACCGCCTCGCAGGCGTAGCGCACGGCCTTGGCCTTCTTGCGCGCCTCGTGGAACAGGCGGACGCGCTCCGCGCCCTCCGCCCGCGCCGCGACGTCGCGGTCCGCGCGGACCCGCTCGACGGCCGCCGCCACCAGCGAGGGGAGCACGTCCTGCGCCGGCCGGTGCGCGCGTCCGCGCCACGGCGGCTCGGCGAGCAGCTCGACCAGGCGGTCGGTCATGAGCAGGTAGCGGTCGCCGTCGAGCACGCCCGCGAGCGCCGCGTGGGCCTGGTCGTGCCGGGCGTCGAGCTCGGTGCGCAGCCGCTGGGGCACCGGTCCGACGACCTGCTCGACCGGCAGCTCGTCGATCGCGGTCAGCATCCGCTCCCGCATGACCTCGGCGTCGCGGGGCCGCCCGAGGGCGGTGGCGTACCAGCGCAGCTCGGCCCGCAGCGGCTCGGTCACGTCCGGGTCCAGGAGCCGGCGGAAGGTCCGCAGCGCGCTGCGCAGCCTCCGGGTCGCCACCCTGGCCTTGTGCACCGCGTCGGGCGCGTCGGCCCGCACGTCGTCCTCGCGCCCGAGGATCACCGCGACCTGGGCAGAAAGGTGCGCCAGCACGACCTCGGCCGCCGGCGCGTCCGCACCCGGGCGCTCGCCACGGGCGGCGCGCTCGGGCCGCTCGCCCAGGGCCCGGGCGAGCTTGGACGGGTTGTCCGCGACCTCCACGCCCTGGCCGGCGAGGTGCTCGGTGATCCGGTCGAGCAGGGCGTCGTCGCCCTCGACGAGCTCGACCTCGAGCTCGCGCCAGCCGCTCCCCCGCGGCAGGGCGGTCACGGTGTCGTCGCAGAGCTGGGCCAGCACGGGCCCGGCGCCGGCCGCGTCCTCGCCACCGCTCCCGACCGGGTCGAGCAGGTCGATCTCGACGCGGTGCGTGCGGAGCACGGCCACCGGCAGGAGCGCGGCGTCCGCGCCCGCCGGCCACGCCTCCCCCAGCGCGGCGGCCACCTCCGTCCTGTGGCCGGTCGGCACGCGGAGGCGTCCGGGGCCGCGCCCCAGCGGCGCGTGGACCTCGAGGCGGGAACCGTCCGGGCGGGGGAGCTTGAGGTGCCAGCCCTCGTCATACCCTCCCTCGCGGCGGCGCAGGGTGATCCGGTTGCGGGCCAGCAGCAGGTCGCGGGTGTCGACGTAGACGGCGCGCATCCGCAGCTCGCGCGCGGGCCCCACCCGGACCAGGTCGCCCAGCGCGGGCAAGGGGTCGTCGGGGTCGAGGTGGAACTTGCGCTCGGTCTCGACCTGTCTCATGACCCCATTCTGGCCGTCGCGCCGGACGGAGGGGTCAGCCGGTGGCAGGGCGCTCGTCACCGGGCTGGTCGTACCACCCGTCGTGCTCGCGCGCCAGGTCCACGAAACGCTCCCGCAGCCCCTCGTAGGCCCCGCCCCCGGGTGCGTCGGGCAGGCGCGTGTCGAGGACGTGGACGCCCCACCCGGCGTCTGCGCCGCCGGCCCCGTGGCCCCGGCCCCGCGGTGCCTCGCGCAGCACGCGCACGTGCTCGAAGCCCTCCGAGCGCAGCGCGTCGGCGATCTCCTCGGCGCGCCGCCGGTCCGGCAGGACGAGGAGGTGCTCGCTGCCGGCGTGGGGAGGCTCTGCGGTGCTCACGGTGCCCAGGGTAGGCGCGCGAACGCGTTGCGTCCGGGATGCCAGGGCCAGGGTGGCGCGTCTCAGTCGACCTCGGCGTGCAGGGTCAACGGCTCGGGCGCACGCCACCACAGCAGCGTGCCGAGCAGGCAGACCAGCCCGGTGACCCCGAACGCCCAGCCGAAGCCCGCCGCGTCGGCGATCAGCCCGATGAGGATCGGACCGGCGATCGCGCCGCCGTCCTGGCTCATCTGGAAGGTCGACAGCACCTTCCCGCCGTTGCGCTGGTTGCCGATGACGTCGGCGACCGCCGCCTGCTGGGCCGGGTTGACCATGCCGGCGCCGACCCCGGAGACGAGGGAGAGCACGAAGAGGACGGCCAGGCCCGCGGTGGTCGACAGCCCCGGCCGGAGCGCCTGCCCCAGCAGCGCCATCGAGACACCCATCGTGATCAGCCCGACGAGGACCAGCGGGCGGCGGCCGAGGCGGTCGGTGAGCCGGCCGGACACCTGCAGGGTGGCTGCGGTCCCCACCGCACCGACGGCCAGCACCGCGCCGGCGACCCAGGTCTGGTCGAGGACGGCGATGGCGAGCAGCGGCAGCACCGCCATCCGCACCCCGAAGTTGGTCCAGCCGTTCGCCGCACCGGACACCAGCACGGCCCGGTAGACCGGGGAGCGCCACGCCTCGGCGAGCGCCATGGTCGGGCGCTCCGAGCGGTCCGGCGCCGGCCGTAACCTGGCGCCGCCCAGCCCCACGGCGACGACCCCGGCGGCGAGGACGAGCGCCACGCCATACACGATGAAGGGTGCGCGCATCCCCCACCCGGCGAGCAGCCCGCCGAGCACCGGTCCCACCATCCCGCCGATGAGGAAGGCGGAGCCGTAGGCCGAGGACACCCGCCCGCGCGCCCGCAGCGGCGCGAGCCGGACGAGCAGCGCCATCGCCGAGATGGTGAACATCGTCGACCCGACCCCGCCCAGACCGCGGAAGAGCAGGAGCTGGCCGTAGGACTGGGCGAACGCCGTCGCGAACGAGGAGGCCGCGACGACGAGCAGCCCGGCGAGGTAGATCGGCCGCTCCCCGAAACGCCCGACGAGCAGCCCGCCGGCCGGCGCGAAGACGAGCCGGAAGAAGGCGAACGCGGAGACGATGACCGAGGCCGCCGCCACCCCGACGTCGAAGGAGCGGGCGTAGGCCGGCAGCACCGGCGAGACGATCCCGAAGCCGATCGCGATGACGAACGCGGCCCCGACGAGCACCCAGATCTCGCGGGGTATGGGGTCGCGCACCCCGGGCGGGTCGGGCGCGGTGGTCGGCGGGTCGGCGGGTGTGGCCACGTGGGTGCTCACTGCCCCCCGACGAGCGCGGCGAACCGGTCCAGGTCGACGTTGCCGCCGGAGAGCACCACCCCGACCCGTCGGCCGGTGAGCTCGGGCACCGCGCCGGACAGGACGGCGGCCAGCCCGAGCACGCCGGTCGGCTCGACGACCTGCTTCAGCGTCGAGGCCATCACCCGCATCGCACCGACCAGCTCCTCGTCGGTCGCCGTCAGGACCGCCTCGACCCCGTCGCGGACGATCGGGAAGGTCAGCTCGCCCAGGCTGGTGGTCTGGGCACCGTCGGCGATGGTGCGGGGGGTCTGGATCTGCACGATCCGCCCCTCCTGCAGGGAGCGGCGGGCGTCGTCGCCGGCGGCGGGCTCCACGCCGTAGATCCGCGCGTCGGGCGCGAGCGCCCGGGCGGACAGGATGCTGCCCGAGAGGAGCCCTCCCCCGCCGAGCGGGACCACGAGCACGTCGGGGGGGCCGGCGTCCTCCACCAGCTCCTTGACCGCGGTGCCCTGGCCGGCGATGACCTTCGGGTGGTCGAACGGCGGGACCAGGGTCATCCCGCGCTCCGTGGCCAACGCCGCCGCGACCGCGGGCCGGTCCTCGGTGTAGCGGTCGTAGCGGACCACCTCGGCGCCGTAGCCGAGGGTCGCGGCGACCTTCTGCTCCGGCGCGTCGTGCGGCATGACGATGACCGCCGGCATGCCGATCTCGCGCGCGGCCAGCGCCACGGCCTGGGCGTGGTTGCCCGAGGAGAAGGCGACCACACCGCCGCGACGCTGCTCCCCGTCAAAGGCGGACAGGGCCGTGTAGGCGCCCCGGAACTTGAACGCACCGACCCGCTGCAGGTGCTCGGCCTTGAGGTGCAGCTCGCAGCCGGCCAGGGCGTCCAGCCGGCGGGAGCGCAGGACCGGCGTGCGGTGCGCGACACGGTCGAGGACCTGCGCGGCGGCCTCGACGTCGGCGTAGGTGGGCAGCGTCGGAGCGCTCATCGTGGTCCTCTCGTGGTCGATCCGTCCGAGCCTCTCACGCCCGTCCGCTCACGGCTGCGTGCGGAGCGGGACGAAGCGGTACCACCCGGGCGCCGGCTCGAGACGGGGCCGGTCGTCCTCGACCCGGACGCTCACCACCTGGCCCTCCAGCGGCAGGACCATGAGACCGTCGGCGGCGAGCTGGTCGACGAGCGCCCCCGGCAGCTCGCGGGCCATCGCCGAGACGAGGATCCGGTCGAAGGGGGCGGCGTCGGGCGCGCCCAGCACGTCCGGGTCGGCGACGCGCACCGCGGCCCGGTCCAGGCCGTCCCGCCGGAGCCGTCCGGCCGCGTCCTGCACGAGCTCCTCGACCACCTCCACCCCGAGCACCCTGCCGGTCGGGCCCACGAGACGCGCCAGGATCGCGGTGGTCCAGCCCGAGCCGCTGCCGACGTCGAGCACGGACTGCCCCTCCCGCACGTCGAGCAGCTCCAGCATCGTGCGCACGGTGGAGGGCTGGGAGCACGTGGAGCCGTGGCCCAGCTCCACCGGCGCGTCGATCCGCGCCAGCCGCCGCGACCCCGAGGGCAGATAGCCGGCCCGCGGCGTCTCCCGCATGGCCTCCACGACGCTGGGCACCGCCGGCATCCCTCCAGGCTAGGGCAGGCCAGCAGCGGGCTCCACCCGCACCGGCACGACCAGATCCCCTCGGCCTCGCCGCGGTGGGCGGTCCACTCTCGCTCGGATCAGCGGTCCGGCAGGGCCGCGACCATCCTGGGCAGCGCCGCGGCGGCGGTGGTCCGCCACACGACGTCGGCCGCCTCGCTCACCGCGGTCTCCTGCGGGTTGATCTCGAGCACGGGCACGCCGCGCGCACCGGCCAGGTGCGGGATCGTCGCGGCCGGGTGGACCAGCCCCGAGGTGCCGACGACCACGACGAGGTCGGCCTTCTGCGGCCTGCGCCGCGGCGAAGAACTCCTCCTGCGGCAGCGCCTCGCCGAACCAGACCACCCCCGGACGCACGGCGGCACCGCAGACCTCGCAGCTGGGCGGCTCGAGGTGGGCGACCGGCTCGTCCACCTGGGGGTATGCCGCACCGCTGGGTCGCCCGCACTCCGCGCACCGCAGCGCGAAGAGACTCCCGTGCACGTGGGCCAGCACCTGCGCGCCCGCGCGCTCGTGCAGGTCGTCGACGTTCTGGGTGGCGATGCGCAGTTGGGTCCCCGGCCGCTGCTGCCAGTCGGCGAGCGCGCGGTGGCCGGCGTTGGGCTCGGCACGGCGGACGAGGCCGGCGCGCCAGGCGTACCAGGCCCAGACCTGCCCGGGGTCCTCCTCCCAGGCCGACGGCGTGGCCAGCTCGGCGGGGTCGAAGCGCTCCCACAGCCCGACCTGGGCGTCCCGGAAGGTGGGCACCCCCGACTCGGCCGACATCCCTGCGCCGGTGAGCACGCAGACCCGCTGCGCACGGCGGACCAGCTCCAGCGCCCGGCCCGGGACGGGGGCGGCGGGTGGCTGGCTCATGACGCCCATCCTGGCAGGTCGGCCGGCCCGGGCATGATGGTGGCCATGCCAGCTTCTGCAACGGTCGCCGCCGTGGTGTTCGACCTGGACGGCGTGCTCACCGACACCGAGACGATCTGGGACGAGGTCCGACGGGGACTGGCGGCCGACGACGGCGTGCCGTGGCCGAAGGGCGCCACCGAGGCGATGATGGGCATGTCCACGCCGGAGTGGTCGGAGTTCATGGCGACCACGGTCGGGGTGGACGGAGACGCGGAGACGGTGGCGGCCCGGACGGTCGGGGCGATGGCCGCGCGCTACCGCGCGCACCTGCCCACCCTGCCGGGTGCGCAGGCTGCCGTCCGCCGGATGGCCGCGCGCTGGCCGGTGGGCCTGACGTCCTCGTCGCCGCGACGCCTGATCGACACGACGCTGGCCACGCTCGGACTCACCGGGCACGTCCGCGCGTCCGTGTCGACCGAGGAGGTGGCGAGGGGCAAGCCCGCCCCTGACGGCTATCTGCGCACGTGCGAGCTGCTCGGGGTCGCGCCGTCGCGGGCCGTGGCGATCGAGGACTCCTCGAACGGGCTGCGCTCGGCGGCGGCTGCCGGGATGCGGGTGATCGCCGTGCCGCACGAGGCGTTACCGCCCGCGGCGGACGCGCTCGCGCTCGCCGACGTCCGGGTCGGCTCCCTCGACGAGGTCACGGTCGAGCTCGTCGAGAATCTGGGGGCCTAGGCGACCGCGGAGGGTCACGCGCCGTGGTGCAGGTGGTCCTGCGTCCGTCGCGCCGGGACCGTGGGCGCGTGCACGTAGTGCATCGACCCCTTGTGGGGCTCGCGGAAGAAGAGGAAGAACCACGCGAACCACAGGGGCACGAAGACCAGCATCAACGGGCCGAGAAACATCGGGCCGACAGGAACTGCCATGGGCATCATGGACCTCCGTCCACCAGCCACCTCAGCTCTGCACCAGCTCTGCACCGCAGGACCGCGGCGGACATGATCGGTACGTCTACTAGAACGCTGTCCTGCCCCGGACTGTTCCGCCTGGCCGGGCCTGGCCAGGATGCTCGAGCGCGCGTTGACGCTGGGCACTCCGGGAGGGAGCTCCGGACGGGTGCAGGCCTGCCGCAGATCGCGCGGCTTGCGTGCGGCCGCGCTCAGTCGCCGAACGGCCAACCGGCCGGGCGCCACAGCGTCAGGGCGGTCCCCCCGCCCCGGGCCACCGGCCGGGTGCCGGCGCGCAGCGCCACGACCTCGCCGGAGCGGCCGGCGGCGAAGACCCGCGGCGCGCGGCCGACGGCCTCCCGCAGCGAGTGGTTCTCGGCGGTGAGCTCGGCCAGACGGGTGCGCATCGCCTCGACCTGCGTCTCGAGCTCGAGGATGCGCTGGATCCCGGCCAGGCTCACCCCCTCGCCGGAGAGCCGCTGCACCTCGCGCAGGCGGTCGATGTCCCGGGAGGAGTAGCGACGACCTCCCCCGCGCGTGCGCGAGGGCGTGACCAGGCCCAGCCGGTCGTACTGGCGCAGGGTCTGCGCGTGCATGCCGGCCAGCTCGGCCGCCACCGAGATCACGTAGACCGGCGTGTCCCGGTCGGGCCGCGCGATCAAGGACGCGCCCTCGCCATGAGCTCGGCGCGCGGGTCGGTGCTCCCGTCCTCCTCACGGAGGGTCTCGACGGCCTCGCGGGCCTTGTCGGAGAGCCGCTGCGGCACCACGACCTGGACCTTGGCCAGCAGGTCGCCGGTGCCCTTCCTGGCCTTGATGCCACGACCCTTGACCCGCAGCACCCGCCCGGAGGGCGTGCCGGGGGCGATCTTGACCTTGACGGTGCCGCCGTCGAGCGTCGGCACCGGGACGGTCGCGCCCAGCGCCGCCTCCGCGAAGGTGACGGGCAGGTCGAGGGTGAGGTTGTCGCCCTCGCGGCCGAAGACGGGGTGCGGACGGACGGCGACGTGCAGGATGAGGTCGCCGGGCTCGCCGCCCGGGACGGGTGCGGGCTCGCCCTTGCCGCGCAGGCGGATCTTCTGCCCGTCCTTGACGCCGGCCGGGATGCGTGTGGTGATGCGTCCGCCGTCCGGCTTGCTCAGGGTGACGGTCTCGCCGCTCGCCGCGGCGTGGAAGTCGAGCGTCGTGCTCGCCTCCACGTCGTGGCCGCGGGCGCCGCCGCGCGGGCCGTGGCCGCCCCCGGCGAAACCGCCCGGGAAGCCCTGCCCGCCCTGCTGCTGGAAACCTCCGGCGCCGCCGAAGGCGCCGAGCAGGTCCTCGAGGTCGATGCCCCCGGCGTTGCCTCCGGTGCTGAAGCGGACGTTGCGGGCCCCGCCGCCGCCTCCGCCGAACATCTGGGCGAAGACGTCCTCGAAACCGCCGGCCCCGGCCCCGCCGGGTCCTCCGGCGGTGAACCGGGCGCCGCCGCCCATAGCGCGGACGGCGTCGTACTGCTGGCGCTGCTCGGGGTCGGAGAGCACCGCGTAGGCCTCACCGATGTCCTTGAACTTCTTCTCCGCGGCGGTGTCGCCCGGCTTGGCGTCGGGATGCCACTGGCGGGCGAGCTTGCGGTAGGTCTTCTTCAGGGTCTTCTCGTCGACGTCCTTGGGGACGCCGAGGATCGCGTAGAAGTCCTTCTCCATCCAGTCCTGGCTGACCATGGGTCCTCACCTCCTCCTGGGGTGCTGCGTGGTGGTCCGACGGTATGCGGTGGGGCCGGCGGGCGGCCGGCCCCACCGCGTGGCTCGGGGCACGTGCGGAGCGTTCAGGCCGGGTCGGCGACCGCCACGCGAGCGGCGCGCACGACCTTGTCGTTGACGACGAACCCGGGCTGCATCACCTGCACGACCGTCATCTCGGTGGTGCCCTCCGGCAGCTCCACGCCGGGGGCGTCGGCGGGCATGTGCATGAGCGCCTCGTGGACGTTCGGGTCGAAGATCTCGCCGACCGCGCCGACCTGCTTGACGCCGAAGCGTTCCAGGGTCTGCCCGAGCTTGTCGGCGATCGCCGCGAACGGCGTCCCCTCGGCAAGGTCGCCGTGCTCCCGCGCCCAGTGGATGTCGTCCATCACCGGGAGCAGCGCCTCCACGACGCTTGAGGTGGCCCGGTCCCGGTCGCCCTCGCGCTCCCGCTGGGTGCGGTTGCGGAAGTTGACGAACTCGGCCTGCATCCGGCGCATCTCCTCCAGCCGCTCGGCGGCCAGGGCGGTGTCCGGGTGCGGCTCGTCCTCGGGCCCGGCGGGGGGACCGCCGGCGGGGGTGGCCTCCTGCGTGGAGGAACCCTGGGGGGCGTCCGCCGAGGGTTGCTGGCCCTCGGGGCGGCGCACCTGCCCCGTCTCCGGGTCGATGAGCCTGCGGTCCCTGATGACGGGCCCCGACCCGGGGCGCTCCTCGTCGGGAGCGCCCCCGGGCTGGGTGCCGTGGATGTCGGTCACTTGGTCTCCTCGTCGTCGACCACCTCGGCGTCGACCACGTCGTCGTCATTGCCGCCGGCGGCCGCGTTCGGGTCGATGTCCGCCGCGCCGGTGGCGTCGGCGAAACCGGCACCCGCACCGGCGCCCTCGGCGCCCTGCTGGGCGTACATGGCCGAGCCCATCTTCTGGCTCTCGGTGGAGAGAGTCTCCATCTTGGCGTTGATGTCCTCGATCGTGGCGCCGGAGTCAGCCTTGAGCGCGTCCTTGAGGTCGCTCAGCGCGGTGTCGACCGGGCCACGGGCGTCGGCCGGGACCTTGTCGCCGGAGTCGGCGAGGAACTTCTCGGTCGAGTAGACCAGCTGCTCGGCGGTGTTGCGGGTCTCGGTCTCCTCCTTGCGCTTCTTGTCCTCCTCCGCGTGCGCCTCGGCGTCCTTGACCATCCGCTCGATCTCCTCCTTGGGCAGCGCGCTGCCGCCGGAGATCGTCATCGACTGCTCCTTGCCCGTGCCGCGGTCCTTGGCGGACACGTGCACGATGCCGTTGGCGTCGATGTCGAAGGTGACCTCGATCTGCGGCACGCCGCGGGGGGCCGGGGCGATGCCGGTCAGCTCGAAGTTGCCGAGCAGCTTGTTGTGCTGGGCGATCTCGCGCTCACCCTGGTAGACCTGGATGCCCACGGACGGCTGGTTGTCGCTAGCCGTGGTGAAGACCTCGCTGCGCTTGGTCGGGATCGCGGTGTTGCGCTCGATCAGGCGGGTCATGATGCCGCCCTGGGTCTCGATGCCCAGGGAGAGCGGGGTGACGTCGATCAGCAGCACGTCCTTGCGCTCGCCCTTGAGGACACCGGCCTGGAGGGCAGCGCCGACGGCGACGACCTCGTCAGGGTTGACGCCCTTGTTGGGCTCCTTGCCGCCGGTCATCTTCTTGACCAGCTCGGCCACGCTCGGCATGCGGGTCGAACCACCGACGAGGACGACGTGGTCGATCTCGTCGAGCTTGATGCCGGCGTCCTTGATGACCTGGTCGAAGGGCGCCTTGGTGCGCTCCAGCAGGTCTGCGGTCATCTGCTCGAACTGCGCGCGGGTGAGGGTCTCGTCCAGGTGGACGGGGCCGTTCTCACCCATCGACAGGTACTGCAGGTTGATCGAGGTGCTGGTCGAGGAGGACAGCTCCTTCTTGGCCTGCTCGGCCGCGTCGCGCAGACGCTGCAGCGCGATCTTGTCCTTGGACAGGTCCACGCCGGACTGGTTCTTCACCGTGGTGACCAGGTGGTCGATGATGCGCTGGTCCCAGTCGTCACCACCGAGCTTGTTGTCACCGTGGGTGGCCTTCACCTGGATGGTCGCGAAGCCGTCCTCGGAGTCCTTGCCCACCTCGAGCAGGGAGACGTCGAAGGTGCCGCCACCGAGGTCGAAGACGAGGATGAGCTCGTCCTCCTTGCCCTTGTCCAGGCCGTAGGCGAGCGCGGCGGCGGTGGGCTCGTTGACGATGCGCAGCACGTTCAGGCCCGCGATCTCGCCGGCCTCCTTGGTGGCCTGACGCTCGGCGTCGTCGAAGTAGGCCGGCACGGTGACGACCGCGTCGGTCACGTCCTCGCCCAGGTAGGACTCCGCGTCGCGCTTGAGCTTCATCAGGATGCGCGCGCTGATCTCCTGCGCGGTGTAGGACTTGCCGTCGATGTCCTGCGTCTTCCAGTCGGTGCCCATGTGGCGCTTGACCGAGCGGATGGTGCGGTCGACGTTGGTGACGGCCTGCCGCTTGGCGACCTCACCGACGAGGATCTCGCCGTTCTTGGCGAAGCTGACGACGGACGGCGTGGTGCGACCGCCCTCGGCGTTCGCGATGATCTCCGGCTCGCCGCCGGTGAGGACGGCGACCGCCGAGTTGGTGGTGCCGAGGTCGATGCCGACTGCACGTCCCATGCGGGTTCTCCTTAGGTATGCGGTGCGCCTCGCCCGGGCGGGCGGACGCTGGGTTGACACGTCTGCACTCAACTCTGCGGATCGGACCCCTGCCTTGTCAAACTGAGGCTCATCGAAGTTGAGTTCACTAGGCTCAACCTTAGACGAGGCGCAGATGTTCCCGACGGCTGGATCCGATGCCGGCGAGTTTTTTTGTAGGAACCCGAATTTCTTGTCCCGATCCCAGTTTCGTGTCCCGCGCGTGTCCTGAGTCCCGATTTCGTGTCCTGGTAGGACGCTGGTGGCTATGGGCGCGACGAACCCCTTGGACACGGAGGTTCGCTACGTCGACGCCGACGGCGAGTCGGTCACGACGTCGCTTCGGCAGCTGGACCTCAAGCGCGCATCCACCGCGTTGCCGGTGCGTCGGCTGAAGTCGCATGTCCGCCAACGTCACTACTCAGGCCTGTTCTGGTCGGCGACTACGGGTGCGCACGTGCCCTATGAGAGTCGGTTGGAGCTGGATCGGCTGTGGCTGGCCGACTTCGACGCTGATGTGCACTGGATCGCCGCCCAGCCGATGTGGTTCGGCGGATCGGACGAGGGAGTCCTACGGCGGCACGCGCCGGACCTGCTGCTGACCGACAGGCGTGGCGTTATGACGGTCGTGGACGTCAAGCCCGCCGAGTTCGTCAAGCGACCGCAAGTCCAAGCGGTGTTCCGGTGGACCGCGCGGCTGTGCCAGGCCAAGGGCGTCCGGTACGAGGTGTGGTCCGGTACCGAGCAGGTCGCGCTGGCGAACATCCGGGCGTTCGCGGTCGCCCGCCGCGGGATCGAACCAGCCGACCTGGCCGCCGCGTCCGCTGCCGGACGGCGGATACGCCGAGGTCCACGTGATCTCCGACCCCCGCCGCGATCTGGTGGAGGCGATGAGGGCCGCCGACCTGCAGGTTTTCCAGCTTCTGGGACATGGGCGAGATGGACCGCATCCAGCGGACCATCGACACCGTCCGGCTGGTCGGCGCGCTCGTCCTCGTCCTCGGTCTGACCAGCTGCGCGGTCGGCGCCCTGGACCGCGCCATCGAACGCCGCCGCGAGGTCGTCCGGCTCCAGCTGCTCGGCGTCCCGCCTCGCACCCTGCCCCTGAGCCACTGGCTCGAAGTCGCCGTCCCGATCCTGCTCGGCACCGTCCTAGCCCTGGGGCTGGGCTGGCTCGCCGCCGACAGCTACCTGCTGCTGGTCAGCGACGACGAGCGCTTGCGCATCGCCCCCAGCTTCATCGGGCCGATGATCGCCGCGGCCGGAATCGGCAGCCTCCTCGTCGCCTGGGCCACATCACTCGTCGCCAACCCCAGGATCCGGCCCGAACTCATCCGCGCCGCTTAGCCACCCACCTTCGAAGTCCCAGTGCCCACGGGCCATGTACTGTCAGCCCTCGTCGTCATCCGCTGAAGATGCCGACAAGTTGGTGACACTGGTGGCCTCTCACCAACTTGACAACCTGCAGGTCAGCGCCCTGCGCCTCCGACAGATCGGCCGAGAACCCCTCCGCCCGGACTTCATCTTCTTCGACACCGCTACACCAACCTTGTGTGTAGGTTCATGGCCAACGTGTCGGATGCCTGCTCTTTGTCGGTCGCATGTCGGATTTTCTGGCCTCTCGTTGGATGCGCCAGGCACCTGTGGACCTCCGCCTCTGGTATGATGAAATCATACTGTGGAGGTGGGTATGACGGTGCGCAAGGTCGCGGTGACGCTCCCCGAGGAACTCTACGAGATGCTGGAGCGAGCCCGCTCGGCAGAGCACCGGAGCCGTTCGGAAGTTATCCAAGAGGCCTTGCGCACTCATTTCGGTGAGCCCATCTACCGGCCGACCGACGAGGAACGTGCAGCCCTCGTTGCGGCACTGGACGCCGCCCAGGTGAACCCGGAGTCACTGCACGATTGGTCCGACGTCCGCAAGACTCTCCCAGGTCGACGTTGAGGATCGTCCTCACCCAGCACGCGGTGAGCGACATCGAAGAAGCCTGTGACTACTACGCTGGCATCGACCCGAAGCTCGGTACGCGCTTCGCCGACGACGTCGGCGCGGCCATCGAGCGGATTGTGATGTTCCCCAAGGGAGCACCAGCGGTTGAAGGGTTCGACGAGCTCCGCAGGGCCCGGATGCGGCGGTTCCCCTACGGAGTCTTCTACCAGCAGACCCCGGCGGGTGACCTGCTCGTCGTCCGGGTGCTGCACTCCCGGCGCCACCCCGCAGGAGCCCTCGACGGCTAGGATCCCCGAGCCACACCGGTGCCACTCGGGCGTGGAGATTGGCTGAAGATGCCGACAAGTTAGTGACACCGCCGGCATCCCACAAACTTGTCAGCCTGCAGGTCACAGGCCCGTGGCTGCGACAGGTCGGCCGAGAACCTACAGTGGTTGTAGGTTCCGGCACAAGTTGTCACTTTCCGGGTTTCTTGTCACTCGCGTGTCACTTCCGGGCGAGTTGTCACGACGGCGTCATGCTGGTGGCGTGAGCAGGTCGCCGCGTGGCGAGGTGGAGTTGCGGTACACGTCCCGTGAGGGCGAGGACGTCGTGAGCACACTGGCTGATTGAAGCGCCCCAGGTTCGATGCCGCTCCTGTTTGAGTCCAGGAGGATGAGCACCATGCCCAAGAAGATCGATCCAGAGTTGAAGGCCCGCGCTGTGCGTCTGGTCACCGAGCACCTGTCCGAGTACCCGTCGTTGACGGCCGCTTCGGCCGCGGTGGCCAAGCAGCTGGGTGTCGGGAGGGAGTCCGTGCGTCGCTGGGTCATCCAGGCCCAGGTCGATGCCGGTGGCCGCGACGGTGTGACCAGTGAGGAACTGGAGCAGATCAAGTCCTTGAAGTCCAGGGTCCGCCGGTTGGAGGAGGACAACGCGATCCTGAAGGCCGCGACGGTTTTCTTCGTCGGGGAGCTCGACCCCCGCAACCGATGATCATGGGATTCATCGACACCATGAGAGCCCAGGGCCACGCGGTCGAGTCGGTCTGTGTGGTGCTGCGTGAGCAGGGCTGCCAGGTTGCCGCGCGGACCTACCGATCCTGGAAGCAGACCGGTCGAACGATCGCGGCACGTACGGTGACCGACGCCCAGGTTGTGGACGCGGTGCGTGACATCGCCTGGACCACCACGCCGCACGGGCGCCGCAAGTTGGCCCCGGAGGGCCTGTACGGGCGCCGGAAGATGACCGCGTACGTGCGCCGCACGACGATGCCCGCGGCGTCTGCCGGGGCCGTGGACCGGGCCATGAGGACCCTCGGGCTGGTCGGGGTGCGCCGCGACAAGGGCACCCGGACGATCCCGGCCAAGGACGGCATCCGGGCCGGTGACCTGCTGAATCGTGACTTCACCGCCAACGCACCGAACCTCGTGTGGGTCACGGACTTCACCTACGCCAGGACGTGGGCCGGGTTCGTCTACGTCGCGTTCATCCTGGACGTGTTCTCCCAGCGGATCGTGGCCTGGCACGCCGCCAGCACCAAGCACACCGACCTGGTCATGATCCCGCTGCGGATGGCGATCTGGCAACGAGAACGGGACGGCCACCCCAGGGTGCCCGGGCAGCTGATACATCACAGTGATGCGGGCAGCCAGTACACCTCGATCCGCCTCACCGAGCATCTCGCGCTGGAGGAGATCCGGCCCTCGATCGGGTCCGTGGGCGACGCGTACGACAACGCGCTCATGGAGACGGTCAACGGGCTCTACAAGGCCGAGTGCATCCGCACCACGGTCTTCCACGCGGGGCCCTACAAGACCCTCGCCGACGTGGAGTACGCCACCGCCGGCTGGGTCGACTGGTACAACACCCGTCGGCTCCACGGGTCGCTGGGCAACGTCCCACCGATCGAGTACGAGCAAGCCCACTATGCTGCCCTCAACCCCGAGCCGCAGCCCGTATGAGAGCGGCAGAGAACCTGGGGCGCTTCAGCCTGCCTCACACCCAAACTCCACCGCAGCCTGCTCCAACCTGAACGCACCCTTGACGCCTGCCTCACGCACACCTTCTATCCCGGCACTGGACAGCTCGAGAGGTGGGCCGAACCTGCTGGTTGACGTGGTCACTCGCACGTCGCGTCGAGCACTTCGGACCGAGCTGCGCATGGTGCCGGGCTCGCCCGAAGACCCGTCTCGTGCTGCCCGGAGTGAGTTGACCCCGTGCCACCAGGCGATGTTCACGGGTCACGGGCACCGAAAGTGAGCCTTGACAGAGCGATGGCCCCAAACTTAAAATTCTCCCACTTCCGGAGATGGAGGGCAAGCCATGAAGCCGATGATGGCACGCAGAACGGGTCCAGATCGCGCACGCTCCGCCCAGGTCCTGCTGCTTGGCATGGCGTCAACTCTCCTGGCATTGCTCTCGATCGAACGGGTGGCGTCGGCAGCCACCGGGGAGGGTTCGATCATGGTTCAAGTCGACGCAGGCGAGGTCGGCATGTGCGCTGGTGAAGAGTTCTATGAGGATACCGAGTATCTCATCGATGAAACCGCGAACGGTTGGGCCACTAGATAACTGCGCAGGCACAACCAGGCAAACGATGTGCGCTGCCTTCGAACTAGGCTCGACGTACTGGCGAACGTTAGGAACGCACGACATTCACCAACAGAGGCGGCTTACGACTAGGAGTCAGGATGGGTCCGAGGCGCAGCAGGGGGCGACGGTTCGCAGTAGTGACCGCGACTGTCGCGTTAGCGGTTGGGCTGGGAGCCTGCGCCGGGTCCGACCCAGCACCGGGAACGACGGGTGAGGGGGCGGCGGTTACCGACCGCCCGGTGGAGCACTCGACGCTGGGGTGCGATCAGTGGGAGGGTAGCGACATTGTGGTCGCGGGGGATGGCGGGGCGGCTACCGGCCCAGGCGCCGCAGAAGATCCGGCGCAGGCAATCCGGAACTTCGCCACCCTCGAAGGACTGCCTGCCGGCAAGGACAGCGAGGTGTCTGCGGGTGTCTGGGTCAGGGTAGGCGCGGACGGTCGAGCGAGCCACATCCTGCGACTAGCCAGATCTGGTAAGTGGTGGTATGTCTCCGGTCTGGACAAATGCGCGCCAGCGCATGAGACGCCCCCTAACTAACCACATGACCTGCCTGGTTGACCCTCCCCCAGACAAAGAGAATGTCGGCCCGCTCGACGGAATGGGGACGGTGAACCGGCATTGGATCAGCGACCCCGGCGTGAGGATTCCGACAAGTTAAGGAGACGGACGGCGGCTCAAGGACTGTCCCTCTGCAGGTCACGCGACTGCTCTTCCGACAGGTCGTCCGAGAACCTACAGCCGGCGAGTTTTCTTGTAGGTTCTCGGCCAAGTTGGCAGTGGTCTCATCTATCTGACAGTGGCGTGTCAGTAGTCTCATCCATCTGTCAGTGGGTCACGATGGGCGTGTGGGCGTGCGCGAGGTCTCCTTGCGGTACTGCAACGTCGCCGGTGACGAGGTCACGACGACGTGGCGCGAGGCGCGCGCCGAGCTGATCGTCGAGGGTCTTCCGGTCCGTATCCCGCCGTCCTACCGGGGGCAGGGGAACTACCCGGGTCTGTTCTGGTCGGCGACGAACCGACGGACGCTGGTGTACGAGAGCCTGCTCGAGCTGGACCGGCTGTGGTTGGCGGACTTCGACCCGACTGTCGTGGGTATCGCGACCCAACCGTTCCAGATCACGGGAAGCGGCACCGGCGCTCAGCCTTCGCATGTGCCCGATGTCCTCCTGGTCCATGTCGACCGGACGGTCACCTTAGTCGACGTGAAGCCGGCAGAGTTCCTGGACAAGCCCGCGGTGCGGGCCCAGTTCGACTGGACACGCGGGTTGTGCCGGGACAAGGGCTGGGGCTACGAGGTCTTCTCCGGCGGCGATCCAGTCGTGCTGCGCACCATCAAGGCCCTGGCTGTCGGTCGTCGCTCCGCGCGACCGTCGACCGGCTGCTGCACCACGCCCACGTCTGTCAGACCAGCGGCGACAGCGTCCGCCTCACCCAAGCCCTCGCCGGTCAGGGGTGAGCCTGTTGAACTGAGCAACCAGACCGGTGGTGGCCACCCCGCCTCCTGGGCAGATCCCATGGCCACCCCGCCTCCTGGGCAGATCCCATGGCCACCACCGGGCAGGTTTCTTGTCCGCCACCGGGCAGTTCCTACTGGCCCTTGACATCCCCGACGGCCCGTCACCGTCGCGGCGTGTGGCTGTCCCAGGCCGGGCCGTGGTGGTGGACCGAGCGGATCGGACCCTGACCCTGCCCGCGACCTCCCAGCCGCATCCGCGCGGGCCGACACGACGATTCAGGCGCTCGACCGACCACCGTGAATCATCGAGGTCTGGCCCGGCGGCAGCAGCACGAAGGTGCGCAAGAGACAGCCCTTGACGAACTATGAGACATAGGAGCAGGATATGTCGTGTCGGTCGGGTTATCGTCTGGCCTTGGGGGTGCTGGTGAGGCTCCGCAGCAGCCAACGCAGGGGAACTGCACATGAGCTCACCATTCAGGATCGGATGGATCCATGTCACCCACGAAAACTCTTCGGACCACCCTTCTCGTGCTTCGCCAGCGCGGTCCTCGCGGTTGGACCAGCGGCCGTCACGGCCTCGGCGCAACCAGCGGAGAGCTCGTCCACCGTTGGGCCGACTGCGGTCCCGCCGCCGCCAGCACCCGGACGATGTGGCGCGTACTACATCATCCAAACCTCGGGTGGTGAAGCCCAAGTGCGAGAGTGCAGGAATAGCGCCGGCACTCAGATTCGGGTCAACGGCAACGTCATCGACACGGACAATGACGGCCAGTGCGCCCAGGTTTATGCCTCCTACAACATCTCCACCGCCACGGACTACAGCCGGTACGCCTGCCCGCAGGGTGAGCGCGAGTACTTCACCTTCCCCTGGCGCAACGGCACGAACGCTTATATCTACCTTCGTGAGGTGGACGAGCCTGAGGCAGAGCCCAACTGACGGTATTGCGGTCCGGTGCAGCGGATTGCACGCAGGGTATGACGGGACTCCCGTCCTGTGCGGGCTCGACCTAGAAATCCGCGGGCGAGAGATCGTCAGCGTCAGTGGGGCCAGCGGATCTGGGAAGTCAACGCTACTGCTGACCCTGGCTGGACTGCTCCCTCCGACCGCGGGCGAGGTGATCGTTGAGGGAACCGCGGTCTATCAGTTGGACGCGGATGCGCGCACGACGTTTCGTCGCGAGAACGTGGGCCTCATCTTCCAGTTCGGTCAACTCGTTGCTGAGTTGACTGCGGGTGACAACGTGGCGTTGCCATTGCTTTTGGGAGGCGCACGCCGTCACCGCGCGACGGAGCAGGCTCGAGCCATACTCGGTGAGTTGGGGTTGGGCGAGATGGTCAGCCGATATCCGCATCAGCTCTCTGGAGGGCAGCGACAGCGGGTGGCAGTGGCCCGAGCCTTGGTGAACGAGCCGCTGGTTGTGTTGGCGGATGAGCCGACCGGTTCCCTGGACTCGCGCACGTCCCAGGACGTGCTGGACCTGTTGTGCCGCTCCACCCAGCAGGCCGGTGCCTCCTTGGTGCTGGTCACCCATGATGAGGGCGTGGCCCGACGTGCGGACCGGCAGTTGTACCTGCATGATGGCACGCTGGCTACCGAGAGCCTCAGACCGTGACGTTCTGGCTCGTGGGGCGGCTGTGGCGGGGCGCCGGGCCCGTGCAGTGGGCGTTAACCGCGGTCCTGGTCGCCACAACCGCATTGGCTGCCGTGGTGCTGCTGGCGATGGCCAGCGTCCCGGCAGCTTTTCAGAGCCAAGAAGACCGGTTGGCGTGGACACAGTTTCCGCGGGACTGGACGGCACAGGCCGACCCGGAGACAACTGCCGACTACATCTATGTCTACCCGGTGGTGGACTACATCGCAGATCAGCGGGTGACCGTGGTCAACGTGGCCACGCATGGCGAGGGAGTGGCTCCCCCCGCCGGGATACCCGAGTTTCCCGCGCCCGGCGAAACGCTGATCTCACCAGCACTGCAGGATGCGCTGGCGCAGCACCCGGAGGTTTCACGAAGGTACGGAAGGGTCGTCGGTGGGATCACCGCTGAATCCCTCTTGGGGCCGAACCACCTGATGGCAGTCCGCGGTGATACAGAGCAACAACTCGACCCGGTCGCTGTCCCGATCACGGAACTGTCTGCCGAGGCGGCAGCCGTCTCGTCGACGACGCTGACCCTGCTGCTGTCTCTGGCCGGTGTGGCACTGCTGGTGCCACCGCTGTTGCTCGCCTACACGGCCACCTCAGCGTTGACTCAAGCACACCGGAGGCGCATGGCCAACCTCGTCATCGCCGGCGCACCCGCCGCGATCATCCGCAGGATCGTCGCTGGTGAGGCGCTGATAGCCAGCAGCCTTGGGATCCTCGTGGGCGGCGCGACCTTCTTCGTGTTGCGGCCAGCCTTAGCGGGCCTGCTGGTCGGGGAACCTGCCCCGTTTTCCAGGGACCTTGCCCCGGCATGGCCCCTTGTGTTGATGATCGCCGTGGGCTTACCTCTGATCGTCGTCGGGATTGGGCTGCGCACCGCACGCTCGGCAGTACACCAACCGCTGGTCTCAACAATCACCGCCCGGGAGCAGACCCGATCGGGACGGCCCGCCGCGGTCGGGGTCCTGCTCTTCGCCAGTGCATTGACGCTGGGCTGGGTCGGGATCTTCACCGGCACACGGCAGACCCTCTTGCTCATGGCGCTCGGTGGAGCGGGCCTGGTGCTGGTGCTCCCGTGGCTGGTCCGCAGGACTGGCCAGTGGATGCTCGCTTCGCGCCGCCCCGCACTGGTTCTCTCCGGCGGGTGGTTGGAGGCCGCCCCCTGGAGTACCGCCAGAGGCGTCGCGGCCGCCTCGCTGGCCGTCTTCGTCGCCACAGTGTTCGTCATGCTCAACCCCACCGCGGTGGCCGCCGTTCCTGACCCCGTCATCCAGCAAGCCCCGGGAACAATCACGATCGAGGCCCGTGCCGCGTCCGCCGACCAGGTGTCCGCCTTGGTCGATGATCTCCGCCAGATCACAGGAGTCCAAGCCGCAGCTCCCGTGATCGAAGGCACCGTCCAAACTGGTCAGCACCCATTAACAACATGGATCGGAGACTGCCGCCAGATCGCCACCGCCGCTGAGTTGGCCGAGCTTGACTGCGGCGACTCCTCGGCTGCCTGGACCACCTCCGCAGCAGAAGCCGCATTGCAGGATCCGGCCCTGCAGGTCACCGGCCTGGCCCCTGCAACCCTTCGGTCGCTGACCGCAGCGCCAGACCCGAACGAAGCCGAATCGCTCCCCGTACCGGCTGCCACGCCCGAACTGCGTACCGCGATCGCCGCGACAGACAGACCACACCTGATCATCGACCCCGCCCGGGCAGGGCTGGACGTGTCCCACTTCCGGCCTACTCTCGTACTGGTTCGGACCACCGACCCCCAGGCTCTCGCACATATTCGCACCGCCGCACTCACGACGGACCCCACCGCACAGATCGCGACCCGAGCCACTTCGCAGGAGGGCTACGACGGGCAACTGCGCCAGTACTACAGCATCATGTTGTGGGGGGCTATCGGGACCTTCCTCACCGCCGCAGCAGCATTGTTCGCGTCCGCGCTCACCGGGATCGCGAGGAGATCCACCAGCACGGCAGTGCTGCAGGCGATGGGAACACCGACGCGCACGCTCCGCGCAGCGGTGTGCCTATCCGTGAGCGCCCCGATGGCTCTTGTCACGGCTCTTGCACTGCTCGTAGGCATCTCCTGCGCCAGCAGTCTGCTCTACACCCTGAGCAGTCCCACGGGGACAGGCCTGATCGGATTGTGGCCACTCGTTCCCGCCATGATTCTCGCGACCGCAGCAGGTGCCACCGCCGCCCTAGCTATCCCGAAATCAGCCCGATTGAACGAGCTGCCCGGCGAATAACCGCAACCCAACCTGGCCAGGCGAGAACGCATTCAGTCGCAGCAGACCCCGAGCGCGGAAGGTTGCGGACATCCCGGGACGGTCAACCCAGGCTCAGCAGGGCTGACCGGCCTGTGCGCAGCTACAACCTGGAAATGGACAAGAAGATGAGACTGAGCCAAGGTGGGCCGACCCACGTCGGGCCCTCCCCCCGGAACTTGGACACGGGGGTTGATTACGCAGCGGTTGGCAGTGTAGCGGCCCAGCGGGCCTCGTAGGTGGACGGGGACAGGTAGCCGCACCAGGAGTGTCGGCGTCGGGTGTTGTAGCGCACAGCCCAGCGGAAGACCTGGCGACGACAGGTGGCCTCGTCGGGCCAACAGGCGGCGTCCTGGAGGACCTCGCGCTTCAGGGTGGCGTTGAATGATTCCGAGCACACGATGGGAGTATGCCGCCGGCTGGGATCTCGGTGCAGCCGGCAATCCCGGACAAACCGACCGACAAACCGGCGCTCGAGCGGTTCTTCAAGAGCCTGCGGCTGTCCCTGCTGGACAAGCTGTCCGCCTACAAGGGACCGAACATCGCCTCCCGGGGCAAGGACGTCGAGAAGGGCGCGTTCTACTACGTCACCGAGCTGGAGGACCTGATCAGGGAGTGGGTCGGCGACGTCTACCACCTCCGCGCGCACCGGGGATTGCGGGACCCGTTGCTGCCGAAGGTCGACCTGTCCCCGCAGGAGATGTTCAACCGGGGGATCGAGTTCTCCGGCCTGCTGCGGCTCCCGGCGGCCGAGGATCTGCGGTATGAGCTGATGGAGGTCCAGTGGCGCAAGATCCATCACTACGGGGTCGACATCGACGGGCGCCGGTACGACGGTCCGGGCCTGAACACCTACCGGGCCAGGAGATCGGACTACGGGGGCGCCCACGCCGGGAAGTGGCCGATCCTGGTCGATGCCGACGACGTGCGGGCCGTCTACTTCCAGGACCCGGCCGACAAGAGGTGGCACCGCCTGGAGTGGCGGCTGGCCGCGGGGATCAACACCCCGTTCAGCAAGGACGCAGCCGACTACACCCGCCGCATCAGCATCGCCGAGCACCGGCACGTCGACCCGCAGCAGGCCGTAGAAGACCTCCTGGCCCGGTGGAGCCGGGAGGAGGTGATGGGCCGCCGAGAACGCAACCTTGCGATCCGGCTGGCCACCCAGCCCAGCAGCCACGTGTTCGATGACGACGAGGTGACCGACCACGCCTCCCTGCCCGGAGTGATCGACCTGCTGACGGCCCGTCAGGCCCGCGAGGCCGCGCCGCCGCAGCACGCGGATGACCTGGACGTGTTCGAGCGGTACTACGCCGAGCACCCGGACAGCGAGGTGCTGGAAGTGTTCGACGAATGAGCAACCCGTGGGCCCGGTGGCTGGCCGTGCACGACACGGCCCTGTTCCAGCTGTCCCGCAAGGTCGGGTGGGACGCGTTCGTGAACGCGGCACCGCGCCCGGACTTCCCGACCTTGACCATCGCTGAGATGGCCGACCTGGGCCCGGAGGAGGCGGAGGACTACGGTGAGGCCCGGATCGTGTGGAACGCCAACCCACCGACGGTGCGTACCCAGCAGCTCGCCTCGGCCTACCAGGTGATCGATGAGGTGATGGCCTCCAACCGGCGCGACGCGGACAAGCTGCGCGGGTCGGTGGTCATCGACGCCGAACCGTACCTGGGCAAGACCACGATCGCGACGAGGTACGCGCGCGACTTCCACCGGCGGATCTACCGCCGCTACGGGCACACCACGGCTGAGGGGAATCAGCGGCTGCCGGTGGCGTTCGTGCCGCTGAACGAGGGCATCACCCTCAAGGGTCTGAACCAGAAGCTGTTGGAGTTCTACGGCCACCCGGCGGCCCGGCGCGGGTCACGCACCGAGCTGACCGCACTGGCCATCGACTGCGTCGCCAGCTGCGACACCCGCCTGATCGTCATCGACGAGCTGCACTTCGTCGACTTCGCCGGGCGCCATGGCACCGAGGTGTCCAACCACCTCAAGGGCCTGGCCAACGAGCTACCGGTCACGTTCATCTACGTCGGGGTCGGGCTGCGTGAACGCCGCTTCTTCGACGAGGGCCTGCACGGCGACCAGGCCGTCCTGGCCCAGACCAGCCGACGGGCCACCCGCTGCCCGGTCGTGCCCTTCACGACCGGCACCGACGCCGGTGCCCGCGCCTGGGCCACGCTGCTGGCCACCCTGGAACCGCACTACAAGCTGGCCCGGGCCCGGCCAGGGATGCTGACCGACCACGCCGACCTACTGCATCGACGCACCCAGGGCCGTATCGGGTCACTGACGGCCTTGCTCGACGGTGCCTGCGCACGAGCCATCACCACCGGGACCGAGGTGCTCGACGCCGACGTGCTGTCCTCGGTCCGGATCGACAATGCCGCCGAACGTCTCAGCCACAGCGCCTGAACCCCTCCCCCGGGCAGTCACCGGGGGTGTCCGGGCGCGGCTGGTGCCCGGCGGGTACGACATCACCCGGCTCCCGCTGACCGTGCCTCCGGCCGCCGGGGAACAGCTGGGGTCGTGGCTGGCCCGGTTGGCTCACAGGTACCGACTGCCGGTCTCCGGTCTCCTGACCGAGCTCGCCGTGCCGGTCGTCGCCGGCCCGGCCTCCCGCGTCGAGGCGCACCTGTCCCCACACGCCCAGATCCTGGCCATCGCGGCGGGGCTCGACTCCCTACCGCCGGGCACCGACGGCGGCGATGATGCGCTGTCCTCCCAGGTGACCCGGTACCTGGGCACCTATCACGGACGGGGCGAGGTCGCCCCGGACCGGACCCGTTTCTGCCCCTCCTGCCTCGCCGACTCCGGCGGGGTCTGGCTGCAGGCCTGGACGGCCCCACTGAACCTGGTCTGCACCACGCACCGACAACTGCTGGTCCGCCGCTGCCCGGCGTGCCGACGCGCACGGTTCACCAGCTCGGCGTGGATGACCCACGACACTGCCCCCTGGGTCTGCAGCGAACCCGCGTCCGGACAGCACAACCCCACGGACCCGATACCAGGTCTGCGGGCAGGACCTGCGCCAGACTCCTGCTCCGCCGGTCGACCAGGACATGGCGAACCTGCAGCTATGGCTGCACGCCCTGGCCCGGCAAGCCGACGACGACCCGGCCCACGTGATCGGTGCCTGCGGCTTCGAGGTGTCCCACGCGGACCTGTTCGACGCCGCCCTCGAGCTCGTCGTCGAACGACTCGGCGACGTCAAGCACCTGACCCGTCCCGGCCGCGCCGCCCGCGACCTGCTGGACGCGATCCGGTTGGCACGAGCAGTGATCCAACAACCGGACCCGGCCGCCGCTGGAGAGGTCGCCGACCGGCACGGGCTGCTCCACCCGGCCGGCCGGGTCACCCCGATCGGCCCCGACCACGTCCTGACCAAACGTCGCCGCAACCCCCTGCTGGCCGCGGTCCGCCTCACGTCCCTGAGAGAACACCTGCCCGCCAGCAGCCAACTGGTCTTCCGCACCGGCAGTGGCCACCCCTGCTACCCCTTCCCTACCGAGCACGGTGCGCCCACACCAGCGCCGGAACAGGCGCGACTGGCGTGGATTCCGCAGCTGCTCTGGCCCGGCACCCTCAACCCGTGGATCCGCGACAGCGACTACCGGGACCGGGCCGCCGCCAGCATGCTGCTGGCCAAGGTCGGCAGCACCCGGCCCTGGCGACTGATCGCGATCGACCTCGGCCTGCCAGCCTCGTTCGCGGTCCACCCACCGAACCTGGTCCGGCACCTGCGCCGTACCGGCGCCTGGCCGGCCGTGCTGCGCCGTCTGGACGAGGTCGCGACCCTCCTGGAGGCTACTTTCCCGCCGATCGACTACCAGGCCCGACGGTGGATTGCCGCCGACCAGGACCTGCTCGTCGCAGCGGTGAACCACACCCGCGGCCTCCTCGGCCCGTGCCACGGCTGGGTCAGCACCGGCGCCCTGGTCGAGCTGTTCTGGTCCGTCTACACCGGCGGTGACCTACGACTGGCCGCACCCACCGAAGGAACCCTGCTCAACCCCGACCTGTACCACCGCGACGACGAGGGCGCCGACACCGACCCGACCGCAGACCCCTACCTGGCCCGATTCCTGGCCGTGGTCGCCACCGGTGTGGCCGAGGCGACCGGGCACAACCCGGACGAACCGTTGACGTGGCGACCTCCTTGAAGCAGCCAGGCTCCCAAGCCGACACCTGAACCGACACGAGATGACACCGGGTCAGCGCCCGAGCTGCCACGGTCCGTGCGCTGGGACCACTCCGCGCCCGTCACCCGGGCGGTCGCCCTGCGCCTTGCCGAGGAGGACTTGCCGGCGCAGGCGCTGTCCTCGACCGCTGCGGCTTTCATGGACAGCGGCTACGGCATCACCAACCCCGACCTCCTGGCCCAGCTACTCCCCTCCACGCGCGCCACCTACCAGACGCTGCGCGGGCTCCCCCACGACCAGCGCCTCGTCGACCCGATCGTCCGCCGACAGATCCGCCACACCCTCGCCCTCGACAGAGAGGACCCACCCAGGGCCGGCCACATCATCTGGGAACTGGACGGGCACCACCGAGCGGCGACCTGACACCCGAGACTTGGCTCCTCAACCTGATCAGCATCTCCAAACAACCGTCCGGTGCAATCTCAGACCATCTCGAGCCCGGCCCGAGCTAGTGTCGGTCGAGTACGACGACGCAACGTTCATCGACGGCCTCCAAGAGTCCGGGCCGCGCAGGCGCAGACGAGGGTCAACAGACGCAGCAGACCGTAGTGCCTCATGTCAAGGTGCCCGCGAAACGGTGCCCGTGCCTCAACTAGGAACTGCCCGCGAAACGGGTGGCTGATGGGGCTTGGCCTGGACGCGTACGCCCTTGCGCACGTCGGGTAGTGCGGAGGGGATGCTGGCGAGGTAGAGCTGTTCGGTCTTGGCCTTGGCGTGCACGATCAGTCGGGTCTGCAGGTCGGCGATCCGGCGGCCGATCTGGGCGGGGTTGAGCGAGTCGCGGTAGGCGGTCAGCTCGGCCTGCTGGGTCGTGGACAGGACGCCCGCGGCCAGGAGCCGCTGCAGGGGCGTGCGGGGCTGGTCGTACAGGCGGGTGCGCCGTCCGTGGCGGTCGGTGCCGTAGCCGGCCGGCTTCTTGGTCGGGGTCAGGTAGTTCATCCGGTCGTTGACCAGCGGCCACAGACGGGCCAGCACGGCGCGTTCCTCGGCCGTGTCGTAGCGGTAGTAGAAGGCGTACCTGCGGACCAGGTGGTTGTTCTTGGACTCGATGGCGGCCTGGTCGTTCTTCTTGTAGGGCCGCCCGCGGGTGAAGTACACGTCCAGGTCGGCGGCCCAGTTGACGACGGCGTGATTGAGGAACTCGCTGCCGTTGTCGAAGTCCAGGCCGCTGACCTTGAAGGGGATGTGGTCCACGCCGGCCTGCAGCGCGCCCAGGATGTGGATGTGGGCGTTGTTGCGGACCGTGGCCGTGAACACCCACCCGGTGTGCACGCAGGTCAGGTTGAGGGTGCGGGCGTACTCGCCCTTGGTCGTGGGGCCGCAGTGCGCGACGGTGTCGCACTCGAAGAACCCCGGCTCGGCCTCGACCTCGTCGCCGGCCCTGCGCACGGTGATCGAGGTGCGCAGCAACGGCGAGGGCTTGGTGGTGGAGATGCCGCGCACCTGGTCGGTGGCCCTGGCCGGTGCCAGGTACCTCCTCGATCGTGGCTGCGGACACGGCCAGCAGCTCGGCCCGCACCCCGGTGCTGTACCTGCCCTCGGGGTCCAACATCCCGGGACCTTCGAGGCACAGCTCGCCGTGGTGCTCCAGGGCGTCGAGCTGGAGCTGCATCGAGGCGGCCAGGTACTTGCCGCACTGCCCGCCCGAGGCCGCCCAGACCTTCTGCAGGACCTTGGTCGCGTTGTAGGAGTACTTCGGACCCCGCGGCGTGCGGGGGCGGGCCGCGACCTGGCGACCCGCGCCCGGTGGCGTCTTCGCGGCCTCGGTCAACCGGCGCCGGGCGTTGTCGCGGGACCAGCCGGTCACTGCGACCACCTCGCCCAGGATCCGGCCCCGGTCCTTCTTGCTCGCCCGCACGCCTTGGCGTACCTGCTCGTGATCTCCGCGCGCGACCTCACCGACAGCCCACCGTCCATGTTCCAGGGTGCACCCACCCGTTTCGCGGGCAGTTCCTAGTTGAGGCACCGGACCACGTTCGCGGGCACTTCAGGTGAGTCTCGTCGCACCCTTGTCCGATCGGCCGAGGTGATCTAATCTGGCATTTAGGCCTGTTGACGACGAAGGGCTGACAGATGGCTTTCCCACGAGCACCTGAAGCGGCGAAGCCTGGCCCCGGGGGGCGCCTGAGGTACCGGTCGAGGACGATGGCCGCAGTCGTGCTCGCACTGGCTCTGCCTCCGGCTCGGTTGCTTTCGCGGCCACCTACTACTCCACTGTATCCACGATGGGCAGTTACGGCGGGTACAACTTCCGGAACCAAGCATGGTTGGACAATTACAGTCCAGGCCAAGGTGCAGCCAAGACCTACGTCACATCGGGCACTGCCCCTGCCGGGTGGCTCGGCGTCGAGGGCCGGGTGCTACGCCAGTCCAGTGACGCGATTTGCCGCACCACTGGCATGCAGTACAGCTCCAACGCGACATCATCCGTCTCCCGGGGTGCATGGCGCCCGACAAACTCATCGACGTGCCCCAGTGGCCAGCACTACTACAGCGGGGGCAAGGCTGCCCGATGGAACGGGAACGGTTACAACTACCAATTCACCTTCAGGACCGTGGCAGTGGTCCTGGTGAACTAAAAGAGGTCCAGAGATGAGCATCAAAACCAAGCCGAGGCGAGCCGCCCTAGTCGTTCTCGGGGCAGGTGCGGTCATCGTCGGTGGCGCCTACGGTGGTGTCGCGTTGGCAGAGGGCACCGTTGCGAGTGACACGGTCGAGGACAACATCGCTGCCGACCAGTATCCGAAGCCCGCCAACCCCGACTACGCAATCAACGCGAAGGGGCTCACCTACGGGACGGCCGCGCAGGCAAACGTGCCTGATGAGGAGCCAGACCTGATTCTCGTGGTGTCCGACGCCGGCGCCGAAGGGTACGTCTACACCGACGAACTGAACCCGCCAGACTTCAAGTCTCCACAGGAAGCGCTTGCCTGGCAGGAGGAGCGGTACGCCAGCGACTTCGTGCTTGGTGTGTACGAGAGCGACGGGGCGACCAAGATCGGCACCTTCACCATTCCCAAGAGCGAGAACTAAGGCCGATAGCTTCACCCTACATGCCGGGCTGCCCACAAGCCCCCACTGTGCAACGATTCTGGCCCCCGTCCGCGAGCGGGTCGCGTGCTGGCTGAACGCTCGCGCTCGTCCCGTGCCCGGGGTGCAAACTTTGAGTTCATGCCGCCTGTCGCCGCCTAAGCATTCCCAAAGCGCACAGCCGGCCAGTACATCGCCTGACGCACGCCACCAGGGCGACGGCGCCGGGTGGACGCAAAGAGGCCCCTGTCAGGCTCACCCGGGTTGGTACTTCTTGGCTAGTCTGCCGGGGTTGATGCCAGACTTCTCCTGCCGGTGCTTCCAGTCCTCGGGGAGGTTCCGGTGGCGCACTTGCCACAGCGATCCGGATCCGAGGAAAGTTGTCGACCAGGGAACTCGTGATCGGGCTTCGCGATGAGAACAGGCAGGCCCTGCGCAGCTGTCAGCGTGGCCGCCCAACTCGCTGAGGCGGTGAGGTTCCACATACGCACCGGCAGAGCGAAGAAGCCCGTCGCCACACCGATCATCACCAGCGGACGTGCTGCCACCAGGAGTGCCTCGTCTGACCGGCGAACTACTGGTGCCGTCATCATGTCGGTGGTGCCGGCTGGTGAGCGCCTAGCCCCTGGCCCCATTCCTCCAGGCCATCCAGGACCGGGCCGAGCGCCTGGCCCGCTGGAGTGAGGCTGTAGGACGACACGCTGGGGCCGTCCTGGCGTTCGATCAGGCCTGCGCCATCCAGGGTGCGCAGTCGGTCGCTGAGCAGGTTCGTAGAGATCCCCCGCAACATCTGGACGATCTCGGTGAAGCGTCGGGGCTCTTCGGCCAGCGTGGCGAGGATCAGCAGTGTCCAGGGCCGGCCGAGGAGCCGACTCGCCGCGTGCAGTCCCGGCCCGGGAATGTGCCGGTCGTCGCCGGACACGGGTCAGGACGCCCGCTGTGTGAGGAACACGGGAAAGCCGTCCGGGTCGAGCGCGACCGCGTCGCGCTCACCCCAGGGTTCGTCCGTGGGCTCCTGGGTGACCGGAACCCCTTCACGGCGCAGGCGGGCCACGAGGTCGACGACGTCGACGACCTCGAAGTACCCCTCGCAGCGTCCGTGGAGCGCTTCGGTGGCGTCCTGTTCGTCGACGTGGGTTGGACTGATCAGCAATCTGGTCTCCCCGACGGCCAGCTGAATCCTACGGGCCCGCTCGGAGATGAAGGTCAGTCCCAGCAGGCCCTCGTAGAAGATGCGCGCACGGTCTGGATCCTGCACGTAGATGGCTACATTGCGGACACCCGTGAGATAGGTGGACATGGACTGCTCCCGTCTGCTTCAGATTTTGGAGTGATGTTCACGTTCAAAATATGAAGCGCGACTGCATCCGTCAAGGCGGACGGCGGCACGCCCTCAGTGCCCACCTTGGCCCCCGCACGGCAAAGACCACGAGGCGGGAGGACGTGGCAGGGGCAGTCCCGACCGCGGCACGGCCGTGAGGATTCCGTCAAGTTAGCGAGACTGACGACGTCCAGCGATCTTGTCGGTCTGCAGGTCAGGCGCCTGCTTCCCCGACAGATCGGTCGAGAACCTACATTTCTTCTTCTCTCTCCCCGTGCCGCCCTCGGCCTCACTCCCGATGACGATGGTATTATGGATGGCATGTTGGCATCGCTCGACAAGGCGGGGCGCGTGGTCATCCCCAAGGAGGCCCGGGATCAACTTGGGCTGGGACCCGAAGTCCAGTTCGAGGTGACCCTGACCGGCGACGGGCTGCTCCTCACCCCCCTTCGTAGGTCGGCACGGCGCATCGTCGAGGTCGACGGCTGGCCGGTCATCGAGGCCGTGCCCGGCGTGACGACGACCGACGCCGATGTCCAACGCTGGCGGGACGATGGTCAGCGCTGACCGCTGGGCGGTCGACACCAGCGTCGCGGTCGCCGCGCTGGACGCTGGTCACGCGGCACACGTTCCGTGTCTTGCGGCCGTCCGTGAGCATCGCCCCTCCCTTGCCGGGCACGCGGCATACGAGCTCTTGGCCGTCCTGACCCGGCTTCCCGGGCCGCTGGCCGTCGATGCCACGGATGCCGCAACGCTGATCGATCGCGTCTTTCCCGAGGCGGTGTGGCTGTCGGCGCGTGCCAGCGGCGCGCTGCGTCCTCGACTGGCGACGACGGGCATCGTCGGTGGTGCGGTCTACGACGCGCTCGTCGGTGAGGCGGCCCGCGCCAACGAGCGACGCCTACTCACGCGGGACCTGCGTGCCCGTCGGACCTACGACCTGCTGGGCGTCGACTATCAAGTCGTCGGTTTCTGAACGGAACTCCTGCCACCTCCATGACGAGGGGCAAGTTCCAGTGAACTTTCAGCCGGGCAGTGACGGCTAGCTGGGCGCGACGGCTAGGGATGCGGACAAGATAGTGAGACAACAAACAGCGAGGCGACTTGTCCCGCCGCAGGTCAGCGGCTTGCGCCGGAGACACTGTTGGCCCGCCCCTGGACCATGCGTGTCGCCGGTCGGGTGGGTCATCAGCGCCTACGCGCTGCGCAGGAACCTGCTCAGCGGGTCGCCGCCTACTGTCGTGACGCAGTGCTCGGAGTCTTGCCGGCACGCGTGTGGTCGTAGGCGGCGGGTTGATGGACCACCACCTGGGGACGGCGGTGCGAGAGGTAGTCCCGGCACCAGTTCGTCACCGCGGTCACCCGCTGGCTCACGCCGGGCAGCAGGGCGGCGTGGACAGCCAACCAGGCCAGGAAGGCGGCCGGCCCCAGCACCCGCAGCCGACCGGCTCCGAGCTCGGCGACGGCCGCGCCCCGCCCGACCATCGCCATGATGCCCTTGTCGAGGTAGGTGAACGGGGTGCGGGGCTCGCCGCGGAGGTCGGCCATGATGTTGCGGGCGGCGTGCTTGCCGGACTGCTGTGCCACCGAGCCCAGCTGGGGGAGCTGGCGCCCCTTCGCGTCGACGATGTTGGCGGCATCGCCCAGGACGTACACGCCTGTGACGTCCGGCGCCGTGAGATCAGCGGCCACGTCGACGCGGCCGCCACGCCCGGTGTCCAGACCGGAGCCGGAGAGCAGGGAATTGGCCTTGAGCCCTCCCGCCCAGATGACGATGTCCGCACGGATCCTGCTGCCGTCGGCCAGCGTGACCCCTTCGGCATCGACCGACGACACGGCGCTGCCGAGCCGCAGCTGCACACCCACGGAGCGCAACCGGTCCGCCGCGTAGTGCTGGGAGGCCTGGGAGAACGGTCCCAGCACGGTGTCCACCATGTCGACCAGGTGGACGCGGCACGAGCGGGCCGCGAACTCCGGCGAGTAGTACCGGGACACCACGTACTTGATGTTCTCCGCGATCGCCCCAGCCGTCTCCACCCCGGTGGGTCCGCTTCCGACCACCGCCACGCTGAAGGTCCCCTCACCCACCGCGGACTGGCCGGTGGCCGCTCTGTCCAGAGCACCGAGCATCGCCGAGGACAGCGCGGTCGCGTCATCGACCGAATAGAGCGGGTAGGCGTGTTCCTCGGCCCCCGGAGTGTCGAAGAAGTTCACCACGGCACCCGCTGCGACAACGAGGATCTGCGCGTGGTACCGCAACCCGTCACTGGTGGTCACGGTCCTGGACCCGGCATCGATCTGGCTGACCGTGGCGGTGCGCAGGGTGACGTGCCGTCGCAGCTTGTGCAGCAGGCTCCGCAGGGGGCTGGCCACCGAAGCGACAGCGACCTGGGAGGTCGCCACCTGGTAGAGGAGCGGCTGGAACTGGTGGTAGAGGTTCTGGTCGATCAGCAGGACATCGATGCCGGCCCGCCCGAGCCTCTTGGCCACCTCCAGACCGGCAAAACCGGCCCCGACGATCACGACCTCGTGGTGCTGCTCGTCCGGGTGCTGCACGTGCGCGAACTCCTCCACGCGAGCCTGCCCCGCTGCGTCCGTCGACATTCCAGCTCTCTCCTTCCTCCTCGCGCCGGGAAGGGCTGCTCCATCCCGGTTCAGCTCGTCTGCGCCCTCCCCAGGCTAGGACGCCCCGGTGCCCGGCGCCCCCTGATCAAGCGACAAGGAGCTCTAGAGTGGCTTGAGCAAGGGACCTGCCGAGCTCGCCGAGCACCGCGGCGCCCACGTCAACTGGAGGGTCTTCGGCGTCTCCTGCGCCGTCATCCTCGGCTTCTCGGCCTGGGCGATGCTCGCCCCCGACCAGGCACGCGGCACGATGCACCGCACGGTGACCTGGATCGCGGTGAACCTGGGCTGGTTCTACGTCCTGACGGTCACCCTCGTGATCCTCTTCGTGCTGTGGGTGGCCTTCTCCCGGGAGGGCAGCGTGCGGCTCGGCCCCGACCACTCGCGGCCGCAGTACAACCTCTTCACGTGGGTCGCGATGCTCTTCGCGGCCGGCGTGGGCATCGACATGCTCTTCTACTCGGTGACCGGGCCGGTCACCCAGTACATGGTGCCGGTGTCGGCCGAGCCGCAGTCTGTCGAGGCTACGCGCGACGCGGTGGTGTGGACCATGTTCCACTACGGCATCACCGGCTGGTCGATGTATGCCCTCCTCGGGATGGCGATGGGCTACTTCGCCTATCGCTGGGGGATGCCGCTGTCGATCCGGGCCGCGCTCTACCCGCTCCTGGGCAAGCGGGTGCGTGGGCTCACCGGTGACCTCATCGACATCTTCGCCCTCATCGGCACGGTCTTCGGCGTCGCCACCTCGATGGGCATCGGCGTCGTCCTGCTCAACGTGGGATTCGCCTGGCTGTTCGGCCTCCAGGAGGGCCTCGCGCTGCAGGTCGCCCTGGTGGTCGTCGCGGTCGTCATGACCGTCGCGGCCACCACCTCCGGGGTCGACAAGGGCATCCGCCTGGTCTCGGAGCTGAACCTGTGGTGCGCCGGCGCCATGATGCTCTACATCCTGGTGACCGGCGAGACCGCGTTCCTGCTCAACGCCATGGTGGCCAACATCGGCCGGTTCATCGGCACGCTGCCGCAACGGACGATGGAGACCTTCGCCTACGCCCCGGGCGGCGCGGAGTGGATGGGCGGCTGGACGCTGTTCTTCTGGGCGTTCTGGCTCGCCTGGGGACCGTTCGTCGGGCTCTTCCTGGCCCGCATCTCGCGTGGCCGCACGCTGCGGGAGTTCGTCATCGCCGCCATCACCGCACCGGTCCTGTGCGACTTCATCATCGTGTCGATCTTCGGCAACTCCGCCCTCTTCGAGGTGCTCCACGGCAACACCGCGTTCGCCGAGCTGGCGATGACCGAGCCGGAGCAGGGCTGGTACGCGCTGCTGGAGGGGTTTCCCGGCGCCGCCTTCCTGATCGGGCTGGCGACCCTGTCCGGGCTGCTCTTCTACCTCACCAGCGCCAACTCCGGTGCGATGGTGATGTCCAACTTCTCCTCCAGCATCCCCAAACCGGCCCAGGACGGGGCGAAGTGGCTGCGGATCTTCTGGGCGGTCGTCACCGCCGTGCTGACGATCGCCATGCTGGTCGCCGGAGGGGTCACCACGATGGAGTACGCGACGCTCATCTTCGCCCTGCCCGTGACGGTCGTCGCCTACCTCGTGATGGCCTCCTTCTCCAAGGTGCTGCGCATGGAGCGGGCGGAGCGCGAGGGCCAGGTCATCCGCCGTCGCTCTGCGGCGGCGCACGGCGGGCAGGTGCCGGAGAAGACCTGGCGCCAGCGGCTCGCTCAGCTGCGTGCCTACCCCTCCCAGAAGGTCGTCGCCCAGTTCCTCGAGGAGGTGGTCCGCCCGGCCCTGTCCGACGTCGCCGAGGAGTTCCGCGAGCAGGGCTACGACGCACGGTTCACCACGACCACCGTCACCCCGACCGGGATCCCCGAGCACACGCTGGTGATCGACAAGGCCGACCACCGGGACTTCCACTACCAGGTCGCCGCGGTCGAGGCCCCGGTGCCGGCGCTCGGGGCCCGCCCGATGTCCCGCGGCGACGACGTCTTCTACAAGGTCGAGGTCTTCACCCAGACCGGCACCGAGGGCTACGACCTCATGGGTCTGACCCGCCAGCAGGTGATCAGCGACGTGCTCGACAGGTATGAGGCGCATCTCGCCTTCCTGAGGTACTCCCACGAGCACGACTACGCCTCGGTGCTCACGCCCGCCGAGCCGCACGAGCCCGACCGCGCGCCGGCCGTCCCCACGGTGGCGGACGACGTGGAGCGGATCGAGGAGTGAGCTCTCGGGGCCTCGGGCTGACGGCATCGCAGAACCTGGACTGGCATGCCGGTCTTGCGGATGGCACCGCTGCACCACCACCTGTCGTGCGCTTGCGGTAGCAGGGTCACCCAGGCCCCCTCACCACATACCGGGCGCGGCACGCCGTCGGGGACTAGCGTGGCGAGGTGGCCACGACCGGCGCGCAGGCGACCAAGGCGGACGAGCACGGCGGCAGCATGCTCACGGTACTCATCGCGCTGGGCGCCAACGCCCTCATCGCCGTGGCCAAGACGGCTGCCGCGCTCCTCACCGGGTCGGCCTCGATGGTCGCCGAGTCCGCCCACTCCTGGGCCGACACCGGCAACGAGGCGCTGCTCCTCGTGGCCGAGCGCAAGGCCGGCAAGGAGCCGGACCTCGCCCATCCGCTCGGCTACGGCCGGGCCGCCTACGTGTGGTCGATGATCGCCGCGTTCGGACTCTTCACCGCCGGCTCGATCCTGTCCGTCATGCACGGCATCTCCGCCCTGCAGGACGAGGGACCGGGCGAGGACTACCTGGTCGCCTACTCCGTCCTGGCGGTGGCGTTCGTGCTCGAGGGTGTCTCCTTCGTCCAGGCCCTGCGCCAGACCCGCGCCGGGGCGGCGAAGCTGGCGATGCGGCCCCTGCGCTTCGTCCTGGACACCAGCCAGACCACCCTGCGGGCGGTCTTCTTCGAGGACGCCGCGGCCCTGCTCGGCATCCTGCTGGCCGCCGGCGGCCTGGCCCTGCACGAGGTCACCGGGGAGGCGGTGTGGGACGCGGTCGGCTCGATCCTCGTCGGCGTGCTGCTCGGTCTGGTCGCGGTCCTGCTCATCGTGCGCAACGGCCAGTTCCTCGTCGGTCAGGTGGTGGCGCCGTTCACCCGCCGACGGGTGCTCTCCGCCCTGCTCGACGACCCGGAGATCGAGCAGGTCACCTTCGCCCACATGGAGTATGTGGGTCCCTCCCGCATCTTCGTCATCGCCGCCGTGGACCTGGTCGCCGACGACCGCGAGTCGGTGCTGCGGGGGCGGCTCCAGGCGGTCGAGGACCGGCTGCACGAGGACCCTCTCATCACCCGTGCGGTGCTCAGCCTGTCCGCCCCGGGCGAGGGGCCGCTCGGCACGGACGACTGAGCGCCTCAGAAGAGCTGGCGCCAGTTGGTCCTGGCCAGGTCCAGCAGCTCGTCGCCGCGTCCGGACATCACGGTGCGGATCGCGAAGAGCGCGAAGCCCTTGGCCTGCTCCAGCTTGACCGCCGGCGGCATCGACATCTCCTGCCGGTCGGTGACCACGTCGACCAGCGCCGGCCCGTCGTGCGCGAAGGCCTCGCGCAGCCCCGCCTCCAGGTCGGCCGAGCGTTCCACCCGCACCCCCTTGATCCCCATCGCCTGCGCGACCGCCGCGAAGTCGGGGTTGTCCAGGCCGGTGCCGAAGGTGACGAACCCGGCCGCCTTCATCTCCAGCTCCACGAAGTTGAGCGAGGCGTTGTTGAGCACGACGACCTTGACGGGCAGGTTCTTCTGGACGGCGGTGAGCAGCTCGCCGAGCATCATCGCCAGCCCACCGTCGCCCGAGAGCGAGACGACCTGCCGGGACCGGTCGACCGCCTGGACGCCCAGGGCGTGCATCAGCGCGTTGGCCATCGACCCGTGGTTGAACGAGCCGATCAGCCGGCGCCGGCCGTTCATCGTCAGGTAGCGCGACGCCCACACCACCGGCGAGCCGACGTCCGCGGTGAAGACCGCGTCGTCCGCGGCGACCTGGTCCACGAGGCGGGCGAGGTACTGCGGGTGGATCGGCTCCTTGCGCCGGCTCGGGGTGGCCAGCTCGTCCAGCTTCTCCCTCGTCCGGCGGTAGTGCTTGAGCGAGTCCTCCAGGTGCTTGCGCCTCTTCTGCCGCGGCACCCGCTCCAGCAGCGCGGCGGCCGTGTCCCTGACCGTCCCGACGATCGGCAGGTCCACGCGTGTGCGACGCCCGATGTTGGCCCCGCGCAGGTCGACCTGGATGACGGTCGCGTCCTGCGGGTAGAACTGCTGGTAGGGGAAGTCGGTGCCGAGCATGAGCAGCACGTCGGCCTCCAGCATCGCCCGGTAGCCGGAGGCGAACCCGAGCAGCCCGGTCAGGCCCACGTCGAAGGGGTTGTCGTGCTCGAGGTGCTCCTTGCTGCGCAGGGTGTGCACCACCGGCGCGGCGAGCCGGTCGGCGAGCGCCACCACCTCGTCGTGGGCGCCGGCGCAGCCCGCACCGGCGAGGATCGTGACCTTGGACGAGCCGCCGAGGAGCTCCACCGCCCGGTCCAGTTCGTCCACGGACGGCAGGATCCGGGGCGCGGTGCGCGGGATCGGCACCGGCTCGGTCCGCTCCGCCTCAGCGAGGGCGACGTCGCCGGAGACCACCAGCACCGACACGCCCCGCTTCTCCACGGCCTCCCGCAGCGCGATGTCGAGCATCCGCGGCAGCTGCGAGGGAGCGGTGAGCTGCTCGGCATACACCGAGCAGTCCCGGAAGACCTCGACCGGGTGCGTCTCCTGGAAGTAGGTGGAGCCGATCTCCTCGGTCGGGATGTGCGCGGCGATCGCCAGCACGGGCACCCGGGAGCGGTTCGCGTCGTAGAGCCCGTTGATGAGGTGCAGGTTGCCCGGACCGCAGGAGCCCACGCAGACCGCGACCTCACCGGTGATCTCGGCCTCGGCCGCCGCCGCGAAGGCCGCGCTCTCCTCGTGCCGGGTCAGCATCCACTCGATCCGACCGTCCTCGCGCAGTGCGTCGGTCAGCCCGTTGAGCGAGTCGCCCGGGACGCCCCAGACGCGGCGCACCCCCTGGGCGTAGAGCTGGCTGACGATGTTCTCCGCGACGGTGGGCACGGCGCCTCCTGGCAGGACGGGGTATGTGGCTGGGCCGGGTTCCCTGTCAGGCTAGCCCGAGGCTAACGAGCGTCCTCTTCGGCTCGCATCACTGCCCCAGGCGCACCTTCTCTGGCGGCGAGACCGGGCACACCTCGGTGAACACATGCTCGACATCGGGGTACTTGCCCTGCGCCACCATGTCCTCCACCTGACCACGCACCGACGGTTCGTCCGGCGTCCAGGCGCGGCTGGCCAGGAACGTCTCCCTCGTGGGCGGCTCAGCCATCTCGAGACCCTCGTCGCGCAGGCATGGCACGGTCGTCGTCGTCCAGTAGTCGTAGATGCGTGACCAGTCGGCGTCGTCGAGGGGCTGCAGATACTCCTCCCGGATCGGATAGCTTGCGATGCACACGTAGTAGTCCATGTCGAACGCGGCGCTCTGCTCCTCGGGATAGCTGAAACCGCCATGCTCGCCCATCGACCAGCCCCGCTCGACCAGACACTCGTCCACCACGTCCTTGGACTCCGCCGGCGTGACCTCCCGGATGGGCTCCACCTCCGGCGGGTCTTCGATGCCGAGCATTTCCGCGACGGCCGCGATCTGACCCTCAGCAGTCACCGGCTGCGCTGTGTCGGCAGGACTCGAGGCGCCTGACGTGGTGCTGGCCACGTCCGGCACCGGCGCCCCCTGCTGGTTGCAGCCGGCGAGCACTACCGCGGCGCTGCCGACGACGCCGAGCACAAGCCCTCGCACCTCAAAGGCACACAAGATAGGGACGCTCGATCCACCTCAAGGAGGCTTCGGCGTAGACTTGCCTGGTCGCCCAGTAGGGGATGGAGTAGGAGCGTCGGTAGTACGGGTGGTCGACGTATCCCCAGTTCCCCGTGTCGGAAGCGCTCGTGCGAGCGTCCCAGGACTTGTTGTGGGACCACCCCTGAGCGCCCGAGCGCAGAGAGAAGTGAGGGCCGCAGTCATCATAGAAACTGCCCCAGCGCGCCATGATCTTGAACCGCTTCCATCCCATGTCGAACCACTCCGTTTTCATGTCGAACCACACCGTTCGACGTTGGGCTGGTGGACTCACCATACGGGTGCCGGTCGAGCTTGTCGGTGAAGAACCGTTGTAGCAGCGTCGCAAGGTCACTCATCATCGGCCCCCGCTCGCTTGGATGCGTTCGGCGAGAGCGGCTGCGAGCTCAGGGGTGTTCGACAGATACCAGTAGGTCGCTTCCGGGCCGACGTGTCCGAGGAACGCCGACAGCACTGGCATCATCTGATCGACGTCGCCGCCGGCACGGATGTGGCCGATCAGGGTATTCGTCGCGAACGAGGGTCGGAAGTCATGCAACTTGGCGGCCGGTCCGGTCGAACCGCCAGCCAGGTCGGCCATCTCTCGTATCTCTCGGAAGGTGTTGCCTGCGGTCGAGCGAGCGATCCGGGTGCCGCGCCGGGCGACGAGCACCGCTGTCGTCTTCGGGACAGGGAACGTCCGATCACGCAGCCGCTGGTACCTGCGGATGGCGGCCATCGTCGTTGCGTGCAGCGGCACGAGGCGGGACTTGCCGAACTTCGTGTCCGTGACTCGTGCCCAATCGCTGCCGTCACCGGACTCGTCCAGGGTGAGGTCGTCGTGATCGAGGTTACGGGCCTCGCTGATCCGCATCCCGGTCGCAGTCAGCAGCCCCAGAAGCGTCTGCCAGGACGCTGCACGAACCTCTGGGATCAGCCTGCCCGCCGCGGCCAACAGCGTGTCGATCTGCTCGCCGGTGAAGATCAGCGGGCGAGGACGATGAGCCCCGTAAGGGCGTCCGCCGGTCCAGAACACTTCCTCGCCCTGAACCCTGCCGCCACGGCCGTAAAGAACGTACTCCTTCAAGGCCTGTCCGACATCGTCAGGAAGTGGCAGTTCATCGATGCGGTCGCCCTTGCCGCGAACGCGCAGGCTTCCGGTGCGCCAGCCGACGTCATCCAGCCGCAGGCCGGCGATCTCGCAGGCACGCAGCCCCAGCCCGGTCAACAGCAGCAAGATCGCGCGGTCGCGAAGGCCTTTCGACGAACGCAGATCGAGCGTGTCGAACAGCGCCTCGACCGTCCCGGCGGGAACGGGTTCAGGGATCGATGAGAGCCGCCATGCCGCCGCGTGAGGCACTACCCCAGAGAAGTCCTGTGAGGTCCGTGCCGACCGGTGGCAGTATTGCAAGAACGAGCGCAGCATCACCAGCTGCTTGCCTAGCGTCGACGCCTTCCATCCGCGCGCCGCTTCCAGATTCACCCACTCTGTCAACGTCGCTGCGGTCAACCTCCGCAACGACTGATCGACCGGCGCGGGCAGCCACTCCACGAACCCCGCGACACGAGCGGTATACGCCGCCCCAGTGCGCTTCTGTGCGGACCGCTCCCGCAGCAGCCACTTCTCGAACTCGTCCAGCACGTCTCGGACGTCGGCGCGGCGCTGATCGCGATGAATCACCATCTCTGTCCTCCTGACCCGAAGCCAGGCGATCCCAGTGACCGCCAGGTCAGATCAAGCGAACCCCGACGCAAGCACCCATCGTTATGTTGACCGGCTCAGGCGCTGGCCTCCGCCCGACCACGCCACTCACGATGCCGGTCAACATAACCCCGAGGTCGACATACCATCGCTTATGCGGAATTCCGCATAAGCGATGTAGTGGGTCAGGTTCCGGAAACCCAGGGCCAGGCCACGCAGGTGCTCAAGGCGACCATTGATCGCTTCTGTGGGTCCATTGCTGGTGCGCGGTCGGTCGAAGTAGGCCAGGACGTCGCAGACGCGTCTGGCCAGGGTGCGGCCGAGCTTGCGCAGCTCGACCAGCGCCTTGGGCACGCCGTCGGCCAGGGCCTCGATCACGGAGCTCATCTCGACGCGGGCCAGCAGCCCGGTCGGGGTGGCGGTAGGCGGCGATCATGCGCTGGTAGATGCCCCAGGTGCACTCGACCTGGATGTGCTCCTCGCCGGCGAAGAGCGACTCGAGGCGCTCGTGCTGACGTTCGGTGAGCAGGTCGGCGCCGGTGTGCAGCGTCCGGCGCGCCGTGTAGAGCGGGTCACCCTTGCGGCCACGATGACCGTGCAGCTCCTGCTGCACCCGGTGCCGGCACTCGTCCAGGGCCTCCCCGCTCAGGCAGACCACGTGGAACGGACCATCATCGGCACAGCGTCCGGCTGCTCTTCGCTGGTCGCCGTCTTGAAGCCGGCGTTATCCCGGGGCTAGCCCGGCGGTGGTCGCCCGGGGGCGAGCGGCCGGCCCCTACCAGGACATCTCGTGGCAGCGGGTGGCGTCGGCCTCGACCTGGAGGGTGGCGTGCTCGATGTCGAAGCGTCGCTGCATGACCTGCCGCGCGTCCTCGAGCACCGCCTGGCTCGACGTGCCGGGCGCGGCGACGAGGTGCGCGGTGGCGACGTGCATCCCGGAGGTGAGCGCCCACAGGTGCAGGTCGTGGACGTCGCGCACCCCCGGCACCTCCCGGAGCCGTGCCTCGACGTCGGCCGGGTCCAGCCCGTGCGGGGCGTGCTGGCCCAGCACGGCCAGCACCTCGCGCGCCAGGAGCAGGGCGCGCACCAGGACGAAGACCGCGATGGCGAGGGCCACGACCGTGTCCCACCAGCCCTGACCGGTGCGCGCGACCAGGACGCCGGCGACGATCACGCCGACCGAGCCGACGGTGTCCGCGACCACCTCGAGGTAGGCACCCTTGACGTTGATGCTCTCCGTCGCGCCGCCGCGCAGGAGCAGCAGCGCGACGAGGTTGACGACCAGGCCGATGCCGCCGACCACCATCATCGGGCCGCTGGCGACCTCCGGCTCCTGCCCGAGGCGGCGGGCGGCCTCGGTCCCGACGTAGGCCGCGGCCCCCAGCATGAGCAGGACGGTCAGGCCGGAGGCGAAGACCTCGGCCCGGTAGGACCCGTAGGTGCGCCGGCCGGTCGTGTCCGGCCGCGTCGCGATGCGGGTGGCGGCGAGCGCGGCGCCGAGCGCGACGACGTCGGCGGCCATGTGTCCCGCGTCGGAGAGCAGCGCCAGCGACCCGGACCAGAGCCCCGCTGCCAGCTCGACGCCGAAGAAGCTTGCGACGAGCACGAGGGCCACCGCCAGCCGCCAGCGGTGCCGACCGCCCAGGTGGGTGCTGCCGTGGGAGTGGCTCATCGCGCGCCGGCGCAGCAGGCGCCCGAGCACGCCGTGCCATCGGGCGCGCCGCCGCCGGCAGGCATCGCAGACCCCGGCGCGCAGCAGCCCTCGCCGCGCCAGGCCAGGACGCCCTCACGGGCGGCGATCGCGGCGATGACCAGGCCTGCCGCCGGGTCGGCCCACGACCAGCCGAGCAGCGCGTTGAGCAGGAGCCCGCCGAGGAGCACCGCGGACAGGTAGGTGCACAGGAGGGTCTGGGTCGAGTCCGCGACGACGGCGTTGGAGCCGAGCTCACGCCCGGTGCGGCGCTGCGCCCACGACAGGAACGGCATGACGAGCAACGAGGCGATGGCCAGCCCGACGCCGACGGGCGAGTGGTCGGGCTCGTGGCCGGCGACGAGCGCGAGGAGCGAGCTCGCGCCGACGTAGGTGGCGAGCGCGAAGAAGGAGAAGGCCATCAGCCGCAGCGCCAGCTGCTCCCGCGACTCGGGCAGGCGGTGGGCGAACTGCCACAGCACGACCAGGCCGCTGCTCACCTCGATGGCCGAGTCGAGGCCGAAACCGACCAGGGCGACCGAGCCGGCGACCACTCCCGCGGCGAGCGCGACGACGGCCTCGACGACGTTGTAGGCGACCGATGCGCCGGCGAGGAGGCGGGCCCGCCGGCCGAGGGTGCGCCGCCGTGCCGCGTCGGTGGCGACCGCTGCGAGGGGCCGGACCGCGGTCATCCGGTCCGCTCCGCAGCCGCGCCCGAGCTCGGGCAGAGCACGACCGCGTCGCCGGTCGCGGCCAGCAGCCCCTCGGCCGCCGCGAGGACGCGGGTGACCGCCTCGGGGTGCGCGACGGCATACAGCGAGGAGCGGCCCACCGGTCGGGAGGTGACCAGGCCGCAGCCGCGCAGGCAGGCGAGGTGTTTGGACACCGTCGACTGGGCCAGGCCGAGGTGGGCGGTCAGGTCGACGACGCGGTGCTCGCCGAGCAGCAGGTGCTGCAGGATCGCCATCCGGGAGGGGTCGGCCATGCCGCGGAAGAGGCAGGCCGCCGCCGTGGCCGCCGCCGCCTCGTCGAGGGGCCGGGGCGCCTCCCGGCCGTTGGTCTCCGTCGTCATCATCGCCATCTGGCGATGATAGCGCGATCTGTCGAACCACTGAACCCTGCGGCCCTCCCGTGCGACTAGAGGGGTATGACGCGACCTTTCACGTCATACCCGGGCGGGGGACACCCGTCCACGAACCAAGGGGACGACACCATGGACGCTCGACACCTCCTCCGCCACCGCCTCACCGGCCTGGCCGCCGCCGGCCTGCTCGCGACCGCGCTCGCGGCCCCCGTCTCGGCGGGCGCCGGCACCGTCGCGCCGGCCGCGCCGGTGACCGTCGTGCCGGCCGCGCCGGGTCCCTACTGCGGGATCTCGTGGGGATCGCTGGCCAAGAAGAACGCGGTCTCGCACACGACCGGCACGCTCGAGGACGTGCGGGCCGGGCAGCACGACTGCTACGACCGGCTGGTCCTCGACGTCGACGACGTGCCGGGAGGGCTGAGCTACGACGTGCGCTACGTCGACGTCGTGCGGACCGAGGGCAGCGGGAAGGGCGTCCCGCTCGCCGGGCCGGCCCAGCTGCGGATCGTGCTGCGGGCGCCGGCCTACGACGCGCAGGGCCGCGCCACCTACCGGCCCGCGGACCGCGCACACCTGGTCGACGTCGCCGGCTGGTCGACCTTCCGCCAGGTGGCGTGGGCCGGCAGCGTCGAGGGGCAGACGACCGTGGGCCTCGGTGTCCGTGCCCGGCTGCCCTTCCGGGTCTTCGTGCTCGACGGCCCCGGCGACGGCGCCCGGCTGGTCATCGACGTCGCCCACCGCTGGTGACGTGCGAGGCCCGCCTCAGAAGTTGATCCGCGCCCCCAGCACGACCGTCTGCCCGATCGGCAGCCGGAAGTAGGAGGTCGGGTCGGCGGCGTTGCGGGCCAGCACCTCGAAGAGCCACTTGCGCGACCGGCCCATCCCGGGCCGGTCGCTGCGGTGGACGGTGATCCTGGACAGGAACCAGGTGACGTCGCGCAGGTCGACGTCCACCCCCTCGTCGCGCGCGAGCGCCAGGGCGACCGGGATGTCCGGGTGGTCGGAGAAGCCGAAGCGCGCGGTGACGTGCGTGATGTGGTCGTAGGGGTCGCCGAGGTCGTCGACCACGACGCGTTCGTCCTCCGGGACGTGCGGGACGTTGACCGTCTCCATCGTGACGATGACGACGTCGTCGTGGATGACGTGGTTGAAGTGCACGTTCTCCCGCAGCGCGAGCGGGGTGGTGGCCTTGTTGGGGTGCAGGAAGACCGCCGTGCCCGGGACCCGCAGGATCTTGGCGTTGCCGTGCACCTCGTCCAGGAACGGCCCGAGCGGCCCCTCGAGCTTCTCCCGCCGCGCGGTGACCAGCTCGCGGCCGCGCGCCCAGGTCGTCATCACCGTCGCCACGCTCACCGCGACGGTCAGCGGCAGCCAGCCGCCGTGCAGCACCTTGGCGATGTTGGCGGAGAAGAACCCCACCTCCAGGGTGCCGAAGACGAGCGCGAACGCCGCCACCTGGGGCCAGCGCCAGCGCAGGGCGGCCACCGCATACACGCAGAAGAGCGTGGTCGTGAGCATCAGGTCCATGGTGACCGCCAGCCCGTAGGCCGTGGCCAGCCGCTCGGACGCGCGGAAGGTCAGCAGGAGGACGAGCACGCCGCCGAGCAGCAGCCAGTTGACGCTGGGTACGTAGATCTGCCCGCCCTCCTGCTCGCTCGTCTGCCGCACGGTGAGCCGGGGCAGGAAGCCGAGCCGCTCAGCCTGGCGCGCGACCGAGTAGGCCCCGGAGATCACCGCCTGGCTGGCGATGATCGTGGCCATCGTGGCCAGGACGACGAGCGGCAGCCGGGCCCACTCCGGCGCGAGGTGGAAGAACGGGTTCTCGATCTCGTGGCTGTCCCGCAGGACCAGCTGGGCCTGACCGAGGTAGTTGAGGGTCAGGCAGGGGAAGACCAGCGCGAACCACGCCCACACGATCGGCACCCGCCCGAAGTGCCCCATGTCGGCGTAGAGCGCCTCGGCCCCGGTGATCGCCAGCACGGTGGCACCCATCGCGACGAAGGCGATCGCGGGCCGGTGCAGGACGAAGGACCAGGCGTGGTGCGGCGACAGCGCCGCCAGGACGGCCGGGGCGGCGACCACGTGGACCAGGCCGAGCACGCCGAGGGTGAGGAACCACACCACCATCACCGGGCCGAAGAACCGCCCGACGTGGTGCGTGCCGAACCGCTGCACCGCGAAGAGCGCGACGATGATGGCCGCCGCGAGCGGCACGACGAGTCGGCCGAGGCTCGGTGTGGCGACCTCGAGGCCCTCGACCGCGGACAGCACCGAGATCGCCGGGGTGATGAGGCTGTCGCCGAAGAAGAGCGAGCCGCCGAAGACGCCCAGCACGAGCACGAGCGCGTGCCGGCGCCCGCCGAAGCGGACGCTGCGGTGCGCCAGGTGGGCGAGCGCCATCACGCCGCCCTCGCCCTCGTTGTCGGCGCGCAGGATGAAGCCGAGGTACTTGGCCGAGACGATGAGCGTGATCGACCAGAAGACCATCGACACCACGCCGTAGACGTTCTCCGACGTCGGTTCCACGATCCCGCCGTCGAGGGCGAAGACGGTCTGCAGGGCGTAGAGGGGGCTGGTGCCGATGTCGCCGAAGACGACGCCGAGGGCGCCCAGCACGAGGGGCGCCACGGAGCGTGCCGGGCGCGTTCCGGCGGATGTCACGTGCGGGGATGCTACGCCTCTCCGGGCCGAGATGGCGGGTCGAGCGGGTGGGAGCGCCAGGGGCGCCGCAGGATGGGGGTATGGAGCTCCTTCTGCTGGGTGGCACAGCCTTCCTCGGGCGCGAGGTCGCCCGGGCCGCGCTCGCCGGTGGCCACGACCTCACCTGCCTGGCCCGCGGGACCGCGCCGGCGCCCGGCGGCGTCACGCTCGTGACCGCCGACCGGGACCAGGACGACGCGCTTGCGCCGGTGTCGGGAAGGTCCTGGGACGCGGTCGTCGACCTCACCAGGCAGCCCGGCCACGCCCGCCGTGCGGTGCGCGACCTGACGACGGCGCACTGGGTCTTCGTGTCGAGCGCCAACGTCTACGTGGAGGGCCCGGAGGTGGACCGCGACGAGGGCACGCCGCTGGTGGAGCCGCTGGAGGCGGACCTGATGTCCGGCATGGAGGACTACGGGGCGGCCAAGGTCGCGTGCGAGCGGGCGTTCGCAGGGTCGGGCACCTCGGCGACGCTGGTCCGCGCCGGGCTCATCGGCGGTCCCGGCGACCTGTCGGCGCGCAGCGGCTACTGGCCGTGGCGGTTCGCCCACCCGGTGGACGGGGGCGGACAGGTCGCGGTGCCGGACGACCCTGACTTCCCGTGCGCGCTCGTCGACGTGCGCGACCTGGCGGCCTGGATCGTCGCAGCGGCGCAGGAGCGGCTCGACGGACCCTTCAACGCGACCGGCCCCACGACGACGCTCGCCGGCGTGCTGGCCGAGGCGGCGGAGGTGGGCGGAAGCGGCTCCCGGGCACGCCCCATACCCCTTGAGCTGCTCAAGGAGCTGGGGGTGAACCCCTGGGCGGGGCCGCGCTCGATGCCGCTGTGGATCGACGTGCCGGGGCTGCGCGGCTTCGCCACGATGGACACGGCGCGGGCGCGAGCGGCGGGGCTGGTGTGCCGCCCGCTGGCGGGCACCCTGCGCGGAGCGCTGGCGACGGAGGAGGAACGCACCGGGCCGCGGCCGTCGGGGCTGACCGACGACGAGGAGCGCGAGGTGCTCGCGGCGGTGGGCCGACCCGGGCGCACCCCGTCGGTGCGGCGTCATACCCTCGGTTCGTGAGCGAGCTGACCTCCACGGTGTCCGGCACCGCCCTGGTCTTCGAGGGCGGCGGCATGCGCGCGTCCTACACCTCCGGGCTGCTGGTCGCCCTGCTCGAGGCGGGCCTCCACCTGGACTGGGTGGGCGGCATCTCGGCCGGGGCGAGCAACACCGCCAACTACGTCTCGCGGGACGCCTGGCGGGCGCGGCACAGCTTCACCGATTTCGCGGCCGACCCTCGCTTCGGCGACTGGCGGACGCTCGTGCGGGGGCAGGGCCTGTTCAACGCGCACTACATCTACGAGGAGACCGGACTGCCCGGTGCCGCCCTGCCCTTCGACTGGGCGACGTTCGTGGCGGACCCGGCCACCGTGCGGATCGGGGCGTTCAACGCCACCCGCGGGGAGCAGGTGTGGTGGGGCCGGCAGGACTTCGGCTCGATGGCCGACCTCATGGTGCGGGTGCGCGCCTCCTCGACGATGCCGGTGGTCATGCCGCCGGTGACGATCGACGGCGAGGTCTACGTCGACGGGGCGCTCGGACCGGCGGGCGGGATCCCGCTGGACGCGGCGCGGGCCGACGGCTACGGCAGGTTCCTCGCCGTGCTGACCCGGCCGCGGGGCTACGTCAAGACGCCGTCGCGCACCGACTGGTACGTCCGCCGCCACTTCCGCCGTCTCCCCGCGGTCGCCGAGGCGCTGCGGCAGCGCCCGGCGCGCTACAACGCGACCCGCGCGGAGCTGTGGGAGCTGGAGCGGGAGGGCTCGGCATACCTCTTCGTGCCGGAGGTGATGCCGGTCGGCAACGGCGAGCGCGACGTGGCGCGGCTGCGCGCCAGCCACGAGGCGGGCCTGGCCCAGGCCCGCCGCGAGCTGCCCGCCATCCGGGAGTTCCTCGGGGTGTAGGGGAAGCACGCCGGCCAGGGGCTGGCCGCAAGCCGCTCACGTGAGTGGCGCGTGCACGGCATACCTGTCCAGCGCGTGCCTGACCCACTCACGTGAGTGGCGCGTGCACGGCATACCTGTCCAGCGCGTGCCTGACCCACTCACGTGAGCGGCGCGTGCACGGCGGGGGAGCTGGTCCGGCGCTCGTGGCATGCTCCCGGGGTATGCGGACGCACACCTTCGGCAGCCACCTCACCAGCGAGCTCGTGGACGGGGTCGCGCACGTGCGTCTGGCCCGGCCGGACAAGCTCAACGCGCTGACCCTCGAGATGCTCGACGGCCTGGTCGCCGCGGCGCGGTCGCTGCGCGGGCAGGCCGACGTGCGGGCCGTGGTGCTCTCCGGCGAGGGGGACGCCTTCTGCGCCGGGCTCGACCTGCGGGCGGCCCTGCGGCAGCCGCGCGGCATCGCGACGAGGTTCGTGCCGCTGCCGTGGACCGGGACGAACGTCTTCCAGGAGGCCTGCTGGGCGTGGCGGCGGCTGCCCGTCCCGGTGGTGGCCGCGGTGCACGGGCACTGCCTCGGGGCTGGGCTCCAGCTGGCGCTGGGCGCGGACCTGCGGGTGAGCACGCCGGACGCGCAGTGGTCGGTGCGCGAGGCGCGCTGGGGGCTGGTGCCGGACATGAGCGGCACCCGGTCGCTGGTCGAGCTGGTCGGTCTTGACGTGGCCAAGGAGCTCACGCTCACGGCGCGCACGGTCGGGGGCGAGGAGGCGCACCGGCTGGGTCTGGTCACGCGCGTCGCGGCGGACCCGCAGGCCGCCGCGCTCGACCTCGTCGGCCAGATGGTCGCCCACGACCCGGTGGCGCTGGCGCGCGGCAAGCGCCTGCTCGACCGTGCGGTCGGGGCGTCGGTGCGGGCGACCTTCGCGCGGGAGCGGTGGGCCCAGCTGCGGCTGCTGGCCCGGATGGACCGCAGCGGCCTGCCGGGAGGCTCGTCGCAGCCCGCCCGGCCGCGGGGTGCCGCGCGCTAGGACGCTCTGACCGCCCACCCCGACCTGTGCACCCCTAGTCGACTTGTGCAGGGGATGTCACCCGTGCACAAGTCATCTTGGCGTGCACAGGTCCGGCGGGCCGGGGCGGGGCGGGGCGGGGCGGGGCCGGCACGCCTCAGCCGTCGAGGAAGTCCCGCAGCAGCTCCGTGAGCTCCTCAGGCTTCTCCGTGTTGACGAGGTGCCCGGCGCCCTCGAGCACGCGCAGCCGGGCGTCGGGGATCCCGGCCGCCAGCGCCCTGGCGCCGGCCTGGTTGGCCAGGTCCTTGCCGCCGACGACGACCAGGGTGCGCGCGGTGATCCGCGGCAGCGCCTCGGTGAGGTCGAGCGCCCGCACGACCTGCTGGCTGCGCAGCACCTGCTCCTTGGAGACGCCGGCGTCGGCCAGGCGCGACCTGGGCACCATCCGCACCAGCGCCGACTGCAGCCGCAGCACGGTCCGCGAGGGCCGCACCTGCCCGCCCACGAGCACCAGCCGACGCACCCGCTCCGGGTAGTCGGCCGCGACCTGCGCGGCGACCATCGCCCCGTAGGACACCCCGCACAGGTCGACCTGCCGCATCCCCTCGAGCATGAGGTCCTGGTCGAGCGCGGCCGCCGCCTCCGCCATCGGCACCGTCTTGCGCTCGGTCGGACGCAGCCCCGGCACCCACGGCGTGAGGAGCCGCCGCGACCCGTAGAGCCGCACGACGACGTCCTCCCACGCCATCGGCGCCTGGCCGAGGGCGTGGAGCAGGACGAGCGGGAGGGGGTCGGGGCTGGGTCCGGTCATCGGACGAGCAGGGTATGCCGTGCGCCGCTCACGCGGACGAGGCCGGGTGGTCGTTGGGCTCGTGGGGGTCTCCGACGCAGAACTCGTTGCCCAGCGGGTCGCGCATCACCGTCCAGCTGAAGCCCTCGACGTCGTGGTTGCGCACGACCTGGGCGCCCAGCTCGACCAGCCGCGCGACCTCGTGGGCGCGGTCGCCGCCGGACAGGTCCAGGTGCACCCGGTTCTTGCCCTGGGTCGGCCGCTCGACCCGTTGGAAGCCGAGCGCGGGCCGTCCGCCGAGGATGACGAAGTCGTCGGTCTCCATCACCGGCTCGGCCTGCAGAGCCTCCCGCCAGAACCCGGCGAGCGTGCGCGGACGCTCGCAGTCGAAGGTCACCATGCCGGCGGTCAGGCTGCTGCACGTGGTCGTCTCAGTCATGAGGCCAGTCTGGCCGACGGGAGCCGCAGGTGCGAGGGCGCCGCCCGGGACGTGGCGGCGCCCCCCCCGCGGTCCGCGGGCCGGGTCAGGGGCGCGGTGCGCCGCTCGGGCCGCCGTCTCAGGCTGCCGGCTGGCTCTCGCGCACCGCGGCGAGCAGCTGGTCGTAGAGACCGCGCACCGCGTCCTCCGGGGCGTCGGCCAGGATCTCGCCCTCGGTGGACAGGTCCTCGCCGAACCTCAGGCCGGGGCCGTCCAGGCGCACCATCCGCAGGCGGTCCAGGACGGTGCCGAGGGCAGCGGTCGCGGCGGCCGCGCCGCCCCAGCCGTAGCCGACCACGGCCACCGGCATGCCCGCCCACTCCTGCTTGAGGGTGTCCAGCGCGTTCTTCAGCACGGCCGGGTAGCCGCCGTTGTACTCGGCGACGGTGAGCACCAGCGCGTCGTAGCCGCGCACCCGCTGCGACCAGGCGATCGTGCTGGGCCGGTCGTAGTCGCCGGCCGCGGGCACGGCGTGGTCCTCGAGGAAGGGCAGGGCGACCTCGGCGAGGTCGACGATCTCGACCTGGGCGTCGTACGGCGCCAGCTGCGAGACCCACTCGGCGACCTTGGGGCCGATCCGGGAGGGGCGGGTGGTGCTGACGACGACGCCGATCTTGGGGAAACTCATACCACTGATAATAGATGACGGTTCAATCATATTCCGGATCCGGACCGGATGTGGTCCACGCCATACGCTGTCCTGGTGACCGGTCGGATCGAGGTGCGCGGCGCCCGCCTGCACAACCTGCGCGACGTCGACGTCGACCTGCCCCGCGACGCGCTGGTCGCGGTCACCGGGATCTCGGGGTCGGGCAAGTCCAGCCTGGCCTTCGGCACGATCCACGGCGAGGCGCAGCGACGCTACCTCGACTCGGTCGCCCCCTACGCCCGCCGGCTCATCCACACGGCCGTCGACCCGCAGGTGCGCGACGTGCGCGGACTGCCCCCGACGGTCGCCCTCGAGCAGGGGCGCGGCGCAGGGAGCCGGCGCTCCACCGTCGGCACGGTCACCACGACCGGCCCGACGCTGCGGATGCTGTGGTCGCGGTGCGGGACCTACCCGCCGGGCGCGGAGCACCTCGACTCCGACCACTTCTCCCCCAACACCGCGCAGGGCGCCTGTCCCACCTGCGGCGGCCTCGGCGTCGTGCACGAGCCGACCGAGGCCTCGATGGTGCCCGACGACTCGCTGTCGGTCGCCGGGGGTGCGGTCGCCGCGTGGCCCGGGGCATGGCTGGGCAAGAACTACCGCGACATCCTCGCCACGCTCGGCCACGACGTCGACCTGCCCTGGCGCGAGCTGCCCGAGGAGACCCGACGGTGGATCCTCTTCACCGACGAGCAGCCGGTCGTCACCGTCGTCCCCACCCGAGAGGCGGCGCGGATCCAGCGGCCCTACCAGGGCACCTTCTCCTCGGCGGCGCGCTACGTGCGGCGCACCCTGGCCGAGACGCGCAGCACCACCCAGCGGGCCAGGATGCTCCGGTATGTCGAGACCCACCCGTGCGGCACGTGCGGTGGTCGCCGGCTGCGGCCCGACGCCCTCGCCGTGACCTGGCAGGCGATGGCGGTCGACGAGGCGGCCGACCTGGCGGTCGGCGAGCTGCTGGCGGTGGCGCGGGTGCGGCTCGACGAGCTCGCCGTGCAGCCGGAGCGGGACGCCCGCGAGCAGGCCGAGACGATGCTCCTGGAGGACCTGGTCGGGCGGCTGGGGCTGATGGCCGAGCTCGGGCTGGGGCATCTCACGCTGGGCCGCGGCAGCACGAGCGTCTCCGCCGGCGAGCTGCAGCGGCTGCGGCTGGCGACGGCGCTGCGGTCGGGGCTGTTCGGCGTGGTCTACGTGCTCGACGAGCCGTCGGCCGGGCTGCACCCGCGCGACACCGAGCAGCTCGTCGCGCTCCTGCGCCGCCTCGTCGCGGCGGGCAACACCGTCGTCGTGGTCGAGCACGACATGGGCATCGTCACCCGCTGCGACTGGGTGGTCGACGTGGGGCCGGGGGCCGGGCGCGAGGGCGGCGAGATCCTGTGGTCGGGGAGGGTCGCCGGGCTGGCGGGCGTGGTGGACTCCGTCACCGCGCGCTACCTGGACCACCCCGTGCACGCCGGGGAAATCCGGCCGGACGGCTCGCCGGCGCGGGCAGGGACCGGCACGCTGTCCTTCACCGACCTCACCCGGCACACCGTGCGCGGTGTCGACCTCGACGTGGCACTGGGGACGCTCACCGTGGTGACCGGCGTCTCGGGGGCGGGCAAGACCAGCATGCTCGACGCGGTCCACGACGTGACCGGCGCACAGCTGGCGCGGGTCGAGATCCAGGCGGGGGACGATCCTCCCGGCGCTGCGGAGGAGACGGACAGCGAGGACGCCGGCGGGGCGGAGGGCGGCGCGGCCGGCACCGCCGACGCACCCGCCGGCGGACGCGTGACCGCCTCCGGAGACGGCATACCGAGGCGGCTGGTGCGCATCACGCAGAAGCCGATCGGCCGCTCCCCCCGGTCCACGCTGGCGACCTACACCGGGATGTGGGACCACGTGCGCAAGACGTTCGCGGCGACGCCCGGGGCGAGGGCGCGCGGGTGGACGGCGAGCCGGTTCAGCTTCAACACCAGGGCGGGGCAGTGCCCGACGTGCCGCGGCGAGGGCGCGGTGTCGGTCGAGCTGCTGTTCATGCCCGGCACCTGGTCGACCTGCCCCACCTGCCGCGGCGCGCGCTTCAACCCCGAGACCCTCGAGGTGACCTGGCAGGGGCGCACCGTCGCCGACCTGCTGGCCATGACGGTCGTGCAGGCCGCGGAGGCGCTCGCCGACCTGCCCGCCGCGCGCCGGGCGCTCGCCGCGCTCGACGCCCTGGGGCTGGGCTACCTCACGCTCGGGCAGCCGGCGACCGACCTCTCCGGCGGGGAGGCGCAGCGGATCAAGCTGGCCACCGAGCTGCAGAAGGAGCGCCGCCAGCCGACCCTCTACCTCTTCGACGAGCCGACGACCGGGCTGCACCCGGCCGACGTGCACCGTCTGCTGGCGCAGCTCCATACCCTCGTCGACGCCGGCCACACCGTGCTGGTCGCCGAGCACGACGAGGCGGCCGTGACCACGGCGGACGTCGTCGTGGAGATGGGTCCGGGGGCCGGCGAGGACGGCGGGCGGATCGTAACCACCCGCTCCCCCGACCTGTCCACCCACCACCCCTAGCAGCACCGCCACGTGGAAACCAGCGCCCAGCCGAGCGGATAGGCCACCCCGTTCCGCCCCGACACCCAGGAGGCCCGCGCCCGACCTCGGCGAAAGGCCACGACCTCACCCCGTCACCGTGAATGGTCGAGGTCGACGGCTGACGTGCCGTCGTCAGGACACACGTCCCTTGTCGGGTCAGGCGCTGTCGTGACAGCGTGCCAATACCGCGTCGAGCCACTCGTCCGCAAGTATCGCGTCGGTCAGCGCGCTGTCCATGCTGGCGACGAAAGTCTCATGGCTGTCGATCGGCGTCGCCATGAGCCACGTTCCGTCCAACGGCGCGATGACGTTGGCGGGCTGGGCCGACTCCAGCCCCTCGGGCGCTCCTTCCCATCCGCCGAGGGTCAAGCCGTCCGACTCGAAAATGTAATAGGGGCCGATCTTGGGCGCATCAAATCCGGCATCCCACATGTCAAACCCCTCCCAGATGGCATACAAGAAGACCTCTCGAGTGTCCGGCGCGTGATCCTTGAGCAGGTCCAGCAGCCGCGGCGGGGCAGACCCATCCTCGGGCAGACTCAATGAATCAGGGTTTTGCTGCACATCCTTTTCGTAATGAAGGAGAACATGCTTCCATCGAGCATCCGGGGTCAGCTCACGCCCCGTCACCCCAAGGTAAGTATCACGGAATCTCACACCTCCCGCCGGGTGATATACCCTCACTATGAATGGAAAGACACAAGGCAGGACGTCAGAGATGAACCTTTGCGTTGTTACAGCCAAGGTGCGGCAAGGGTCCCCCAAGAGAGGAACCCCTAAAAGCAGATCGCGTTTCTCTGAGTTCAATCGTGAAGGATGCGCTAGCCCTGACATTGCCCACCAACATACACTGTCTTCGAGTCATAACCGATGTTTTGAGCGGGAGCACTGCCGTCGGCCACATCCGCGGAAGCCCAGTTGTCCACGTAGACGTTTGCTGACGCAAAGTAGGTGCCTGAGGCGCCATAATGTGCTCCTTCACTTCGAGCAGGAAGATATACCGTCTTCTTTGGCCCGTACGGAAGACCCCGCGTAACGTCAACCCACTGAGGCCCTTGAGAGAGTGAGGCGAAAGGCCCGCTCGAGGGACTCCCGCAGGATCCACCGGAGTCGAAGCCAAAATAACCGTCGACTCGCAGTCGCGTTGTTCCCCCAAGCCCAGAGCAGTTCATTGTAACCTTCGCATGGATCGTCTCGAATTCACTGCTCCAGTGAGGGTTATGAACGTTGAACTTACAAGTTTCACTAGCGACGGTTGAGAGTTGTCGATATCCGCTGCCGTAGCTGGCCCAGTGACCGTTGCCATGCCGAGCGTCAGCGCCGCCAAGACGCCTACGATGCAGGTTCTCGGTTTCAGGACACCTGATGATAATGTCGGATCCGGTTTCAGGCCACCACTGACGAGCGCATTACACCCCGCATCGGGGCGGCGCGCACCGCCTGCGGGTGCAGCAGGGTGCAGCAGTGCACCCTGGTGGACAACGGTCGCACCGTGGTGGTGGCCGACCACGACGATGCGGCCATGGCCACGGCGGACGTGGTCGTCGAGCCGGGGCCTGGGGCGGGCTCGTGGGTCGCAGGCACGAGGCCGGCGTCACCGCCACGACCGACTACGTCCCGGTGGTCGAGGCGGGCGGGCTGCGCGCCGAGGAGGTCCGGATGGACCTGATGCAGCACTACCGCGAGGACGTGCTGCACAGCGCCGGCATGCCGGAGGAGCTGCCAGGCCAGCTGGGGATGGTCGGCGGGGTGGCCCGGCTCCTGGCGCCGGAGGTGGCGCGCACGATGCGGGGACTGGCGGGCCGCTACGACAGCTTCGTCACGACCGCCCTGAGCGCGACCTGGCCAGGACTGTTCGGCAGCGACCGTCCGCAGGTGCTGATGATGTTCGTCCCCGCCATCCCCTCGGCATGGGGCGACTCCAGCCTGTTCTCCGTCGCCCCGGGCCGCTCGGTGCACAACGTGGCCGCGGGCCTGCGCGGCATGTACTCGGCGATGGGCGCCGTGGCGCCCGGGCTGGAGCCGGGGACCGCCGGCATCACCAGGCGCGACCGCCGGCGCGGGGTGCTCGGGATGGCGACGGCGCCCGCCTTCATCGCCAACACCGCGCAGTTGGTCACGCCGCGCCGGGTGGCGGGCCGGCGGGTCCGGGTGATCGGTTACCCCTTCCTCGGGCCCGCGGCCGACGCCGCCCTGCCCGCCGACCTCGAGGCCTTCCTCGCCGCCGGCCCGCCGCCGGTCTCCGTCGGGCTCGGGTCGCACACCGTCCCGGCGGTGCGCGAGGCGATCCGCGGCATTGTCGCGGCAGCACTGTCGGCGGGCCGGCGGGTCGCCGTGATGAGGGGGTCGGGCCTGGAGGACGAGGACGGGCACGACGAGCGGGTGGCCTTCGTCGGCGACGTGCCGCACGACCTGCTCTTCCCGCGGACGGCCGCGGTCGTGCAGCACGGCGGTGCGGGCACCAGCGCGGTCGCCCTGCGCACCGGCCGGCCCAGGTCGTCGTGCCGTTCACCATGGACCAACCGTTCTTCGCCGGTCGCCTGCACGAGATCGGGTCGCCGGTCCCCCGGTGCCGGCGCCGGGCGCGTCCGGCCCGGACGGGGCGGAGCGGGTCGGGGCCTCGGGGCGGAGCGGGTCGGGGCCTCCCTGGCCCGTGTGCTCGAGCCTGCCGTGGCCGCACGGGCTGCGCAGGTCGCGGCGGCCGTCCGGGGCGAGGACGGCGTGGCCGGCGCCGTCGCACTCATCGAGCAGGAGCTGGGTGCCGGGTCTGAGACGGGCAGGGCGGGTGCGGCGACCGGCGCGCACCGCCGCCCGGGGTGCCTGGCCCGCGCCCGGCCCCTACGCTGGGGAGCATGGGACGGCCGACCCGGACGCTGAGCACAGCGGCGGTGGGGTGCCTGGTCCTCACCGCATGCTCGGGCGGGAGCGACGGCGACGATCCCCGGAGCGCGCCGCCCACCGACGTGACGACCGCGACGAGCACGACGACCGCCGCCCCTGCCGATGCCGGCACCGCGACCAGCGAGGCGGCCACAAGCAGCCCGACCGAGGCTGCACCGGCCACCGAGCCGACCGTCCGGGTCCAGGTGGTCGCCGACGGGCTAAGCCTGCCGTGGGACGTACAGTTCCTGCCCGACGGCACGGCTCTGGTCACCGAGCGGGGCGGCCGGCTGCTCGCGCTCGACGACGCCGTCGAGGACCCCGGCTCCGCCGAGCCCCGCGAGGTCGCGCTCGACCTGCCCGAGCTCTTCGTCGGCAGCGAGGCGGGACTCATGAGCCTGGCCGTCTCGCCGGACTTCGAGCAGGACCGCACGATCTTCGTCTGCCACGCCGCCCAGCCCGCTGGCGAGCACCCTGACGTGCGCGTCACCCGCTGGACGCTCGACGAGGACGTGACCAGGGCGAGCCGGGACGGTGTGGTGGTGGCCGGCATGCCGCTGAGCACCGGTCGGCACTCCGGCTGCCGTCTGCTGTTCACACCGGAGGGGCAGCTGCTCGTGGGCACCGGTGACGCCGCCGAGGGCAGCAACCCTCAGGACCTGCAGTCCCTCGGCGGCAAGGTGCTGCAGCTCACGGCCGACGGCGACCCGGCGGCGCCCGAGGGCCACGTCGAGGGCGCCGATCCGCGGATCCTCACCTACGGCCACCGCAACGTGCAGGGGCTGGCGCTCCAGCCCGGCAACGACCGGCTGTGGTCGGTGGAGCACGGGCCGGCCGTTGACGACGAGGTCAACATCCTGAAGCCCGGCGCCAACTACGGCTGGGACCCGACGCCCGGCTACGACGAGTCGGTGCCGATGACCAACCTGGAGCGCTTCCCCGACGCGGTCGAGGCCGTCTGGAGCAGCGGTTCCCCCACCCACGCCACCAGCGGCGCGACCTTCCTGCAGGGCGAGCAGTGGGGCACCTGGGACGGCGCGCTCGCCGTCGCCGAGCTCAAGGGCAGCGGCGTCACCGTCTTCCTCGTCGACGAGCGGGAGATCACCGGCAGCGTCCGCGTGCCCGAGCTCGAGGGAACCTACGGGCGCCTGCGCTCGCTCACCCTCGACGCCGACGGCGCGCTGTGGGTCACCTCCTCCGACGGCGAGGACGACGTCCTGCTCCGGGTGACAGCGGGGACCGGCTGACGACGGCGGCGACGCGCGCACCGCATACCCTTGTCCCCCGTGAGCACCCACATCGCCGCCGAGCCCGGCCAGATCGCCCCCCGCGTCCTCCTGCCCGGCGACCCCCTGCGGGCACGCTGGATCGCCGAGACCTTCCTCGAGGATGCCGAGTGCTACAGCCAGGTGCGCGGCATGCTCGGCTTCACCGGCACCTACCACGGCGAGCGCGTGTCCGTGCAGGGGACGGGTATGGGGCAGCCGTCCGCCTCGATCTACGTCAACGAGCTGATCAGCGAGTATGACGTGCAGCAGCTCGTGCGCGTCGGTTCCTGCGGCGCGCTGAGCGAGCGGCTGGCCGTGCGCGACGTCGTCATCGCCCAGGCGGCCGCGACCGACAGCTCGATGAACACGATCCGCTTCCAGGGCTACCACTACCCGGCCGTCGCCGACTTCGGGCTGCTGCGCCACGCCGTCGAGGCGGCCGAGAAGGCGGGCGCGCCGCACCTGGTCGGCACCGTCTTCAGCTCGGACAGCTTCTACCACGCGCGGCCGGAGCTGACCCAGAAGGTCGTCGAGTACGGCGTCGTCGCGGTCGAGATGGAGGCTGCGGAGATCTACACCCTCGCCGCCCGGCACGGCCGCCGGGCGCTCGGCGTGATGACCGTGTCCGACCACATCATCACCGGCGAGGAGACCAGCGCCCGGGAGCGGGAGCAGACCTTCGGCGACATGGTGACGATCGCGCTGGACACGATGCTGGCCACGCCGCTGCCGGCCTGAGCCGCAGCCGCTGTGCCCGACCCGCGCACGTGAGTGGGTCCAGCACGGCATACCCGCCGAACGCGTGCGCACCCCACTCACGTGAGTGGGTCCAGCACGGCATACCCGCCGAACGCGTGCGCACCCCACTCAGGTGAGTGGTTCGAGCACGAGGCCTAGCGCGTCAGGAACTCCCGCAGGTCGGTGGCGAACCGCCCGGGGTGCTCCAGGTGCGGGCTGTGCCCGCACTCCGCGTAGACGATCTCGGTGACCTGCCCGCCGCCAGCCTTCAGGACGGCGCGCAGCTGGGAGACCATCGGCTGGGTGGGGCACACCTCCTCCCCCGGGTAGCCCGGGACCACGCCGAGCTTGCCCAGCTGGGCCAGGTCGAACATCGAGGTGTCGGAGACGATCTGGTCGGCGTCGCCGCGGATCCACAGCACCGGCGGCACCCGGTCGAGGTCGGCGAAGCCGGACTGGTCGAGGTACTTCGGCGACAGCGCGTTGTTCATGCCGGTGGTGCCGGGGGCCACCCCCGGCCAGTTGGCCGAGCTGGTGCGGTCGCCGGGGTAGACGTCGTCGCCGACGGAGGTCTTGAGCATGCCGTCGAGGTACTTCTCCTCCAGCTGCGGGTCGAAGGTGAAGCCCGGCCGGACGTAGAAGGACCGCAGCGTGGTGCGCGGGCTGGTCGGCCGCTCCCCCCGGTCGCCCGCGGCCAGCGCCGCGCAGAAGTCGGGGTTGGCGGTGCCGCCGCCGGAGCCGGCGAAGTCCGCCGCGACCGGCCGTCCGTCCAGCCCGGTCGACCCGCCGAACCCGTAGGGGCTGCCGGCCGCCTCCAGGACGAGACGGCGCACCCTTCCGGGGTGGTCGATCGCCAGCTGCAGCACGACGTTGCCGCCCGCCGACCAGCCCAGCGCGTCGACCGGCCCCTCGATGCCCATCGCGTCGAGCAGCGCCGCGACGTCGTCGGAGAGGTCCGCCACGCCGCGGGTGGCGTCGATCGTCGCCCGCTCGGAGTCGCCGTAGCCCCGGAAGTCGGGCGCGATCACGTGGAAGTCGCCCGCGAGGTCGGTCATCAGCTCCTCGAAGAAGACCGAGGAGCTGACGTTGCCCTGGACCAGCAGCAGCGTCGGCGAGGCGGGGTCACCGGCCTCCCGGACGAAGGTGTTCAGGCGGTCGGTGGGGACGTGCCGGGCGTCGATGCTCATGCCCGGCATCCTGCCACCGGCCCCGACGGTCCTCACGTCACGGGGCGCGGCTGGCCACCACGTCGACGAAGACCTGCGGCAGCTCGCGCGGGTCGCGGATGACCAGGGACTCTCCCCCGGCGGCCTTGGCCAGCCGGTCCAGCGCCTTGGCGTCCACGTCCGGGCCCACGCCGATGAGGACGACGGTGACGGGAGCGTCGCCGGAGTCCCGTGCCTTCGAGAGCCGCTCGACCACCTGCTTCTCGGACAGGCCGCCGGTGCTGTCGTCGTTGATGCCGTCGGTGAGCAGCAGCACCGAGCTGATCGCCTCGGGGCTGTAGCGCTCCTGCATGGCGGTGTAGGCCGCCCACAGGGAGTCGTGCAGACCGGTGTCGCCCTCCAGGATGTCCAGGTCGAGCTTGTCGGTCTCGGCGAGGAGCAGGTCCTTCTGGGTGACGCCGCTGCGGACCACCTCGTTGAGGGGTCGCAGCCGCACGACGTCGCGGTAGTCGTTCTTGCCGTCGAGCGCGGTCGCGAAGTACCACAGCCCGATCGCCGTCTGGCCCGGGACGACCGACAGCGCCGTCTGCGCCGCCTGCCGGGTGAGGTCGATGCGGGTGGTGTCCTCGCCGACCACGGCCTCCATCGAGCCGGAGATGTCGATGAGCGTCAGGATCCGCGACTGCGGGGCGATGACGGTCCAGGTCCTCGCCAGCGTCTGCGTGATCTCCGGGTCCGGCTCCTGCCCGTCCGCGTCGCCGGGCTGCAGGCCGAGGTCCTCGATGTCGCCGGCGGCGTCCTCGGAGGTGAGCGCCTCCTCCAGCGCGTCGGCCGCCTGCGGGGAGCCGGCGTCGCCGATCCGCACGAAGGGCATCCGCACCACGCTCGCGCCGTCCCCGAAGGGCAGTCCCCGGATGCCGAGGTCGGGGTCGGCGCCGGCCACCTGCTGCTGCGTGACCGGCACGACCGTCGTGGGGTCGGCCGCGACCGCGACCAACGGGTCGCCCTGGACGGCGGTCTGGGCGAGCAGCACGAGCGTGCCGCGCGCGTCGCTGCCGGCCTGAGCCCACCCGTCGGGGCCGGCGCCCGCGGCCGCGAGCAGGGCCATCGAGGCCTGGTCCACGCGGGGGTCGCCCACGCGCAGCGTCACGGGCGCCTCGCCGGAGGCCACCGCCTCGCGGTACAGGGCGGTGAGCTGGCCGAACGTGGTGTCCTCTGACACGCCGAGCGCGCCCAAGGCCCGGGCGGCCGGCTCGGACGCGGCGAGGACGACCGGGCTGGAGGCCACGACGTCGCCGACCTCCAGGTCCACGCCCTCAGCAGCCATGAGCTCGGGCCACCCCGACGAGCCGGCCACCCACACGTCGGGCGTCTCACCGCTGCGCAGCGCCGCCTGGGCGGTGGCGGCCTCGCGGGAGACCACCGCGTAGCTGAAGCACTCGTCGCCGGCCCGCTCCGAGGCCGCCTGCACGGCCGGCAGCAGCTCGGGGGCCGACCAGACGGTCACGGGGGTGCAGTCGAGGTCGCCCCGCCCGGCCGGTTCGGAGGTCTGCTCCTCCTCGTCCGGCCCCGGGCCCGAGGCGCCCGCGACGTCCGTGGTCGGGGTCTCGCCCGCGGTCGCCCCGTCGTCGTCGGAGCCGCCGAGGAGCTGGAACACGCTGATTCCCCCGACCACCAGGAGCAGGACGACGAGGGAGACGAGCGCGACGGGGCCCCAGTTCACGGACGTGGGGCTGCTGTGCTTGGCCACGCCATGCAAGGTAGCGCGTCTTGGACCGCCCCGTGTCTGTCAGGGCAGACACGGTCCGTCAGGCCGACGCGCCGCCCGGACGCTTCCTGGGCAGCCCGTCCTCGAGGAACAGCGTCGGACCCCCCGGGTCCCGCGCGAGCACGGAGGTCAGCAGCCGCGCCACGTAGGGGGCGACGTGCCCGGCGGCCTCCTCGGTCGTGGACCAGTGCACCGCGCGCAGCTCGGTCGGCTGCAGCGTGACACGCTCGATCAGGTCCGGGTGGGCCCCGAGGTCGAAGACGAGCAGCAGCGCGTCGGTCCACTGCTTGTAGGGCGGCAACCAGTCCACCGCCACCAGCCCGCCGATCGGCAGCTCCAGCCCCAGCTCCTCGGACACCTCCCGCCGCAGCGAGGCGACCGGCGACTCGGCCGGCTCGGCCACGCCGCCGACGAGGTCCCAGTCCTTCTTGTAGGTCAGCTCGCACAGCAGCACCCGCCCGGCTCCGTCGGTGACCAGACCCTGCACGATGAGCCGCTTGGTCGGCAGCGAGGCGTCCAGCATCGCCAGGAACGCCTCGTGGGTCCCCGGCGGCGGGTCGTCGCGCAGCCGCGCCAGCCGCAGGACGTCCACGGGTATGCCGTCCGCTCCCCTCCCACGGCCTCTCGCCACCCCCTCGGGTCGCAGGCCGGCGCGCTGGAGGACGCGACGCAGCGCCACCTGCTCCCGCGGCACCTCCGCCTCCACGCGGTGGTGCCCGGCGGCGAAAGCTGCGTCCACGACCTCGAGGACGGCCTTGGCAGCCGAGTCGAGCCCCTCCGCGGGGCCGGCCCGTCGCGCCGTTCCCTCGGCGGCCTCGACGGCTGGGTCTGTCCCGAACGGCGGGTCGTCGACCGTCCCCAGGTGCTCGAGCCCGACCAGACCGACGACGCCGGGCTCCCCGGACCGGACCTGGGCGCGGACCCGGCCCGTCGTCATACCTGCCTTCCCGTCACGGAGCGTGCCGGCTCAGACGTGCCGACGGCTGGTGATGACCCGGAACCGGTTGGCGACGTACGCGGCGTCGGCGTAGGCCGCGTTGGCCGCCGGGTTGGCGCCGGTGCCGTGCAGGTCGGAGAAGGCCGCGGTCTGGTTGACGAAGATCTGCCCGGTGAGGTTCTCCGAGAGCGCGACCCCGGCCTCGGCCGCGGCGTCGCGGGCGTCGTCGAGGACCTCCTCGTCCGTGGAGTAGACGGCCGCGGTCATCCCGCCGTGCTGCTGGACGGTGTCGGTGAAGATCTGCAGCGACTGCGCCGTGTCGTCGGTGCCGATGACGAAGGCGACCGGGCCGAAGCACTCCTGGGTGTAGGCCTCGGCGTCGTCGGCGTCGACCGCCACGAGGCCGGGGGTGCGCACCACCGCGTCCGGGTAGATCGGGTGGGTCACGGCGCGGGTGTCGAGCAGCACAGTGCCCCCCAGCCGTTCGGCGAGCCCCGGCAGGTCGGTGGCCCGGCCCCGGACGTCGTCGTTGACCGTCGCGCCGAGGACCTCCACGGCGCGGGCGTCGTCGGCGGTGAAGCGGGTGATCGCCTCGCCGAGCCTGGCTGCGAACTCCTCGCCGGACAGGTGACCCTCGTCGGTGTCGACACCGGTGCGCGGGACGTAGACGTTCTGCGGGGCGGTGCACATCTGGCCCGAGTAGAGGGAGAAGGAGAAGGCCAGGTTGCCGAGCATCCCCTTGAGGTCGTCGGTGGAGTCGACGACGACGGTGTTGAGGCCGGCCTTCTCGGTGTAGACGAGCTTGCCCCGCGCCGCCGCCTCGGTCTCCAGCCAGCGGCCGAAGCCGGGCCCGCCGGTGTAGTCGATGATCTTCACGGCCGGGTCCAGCGCGAGGTCCTTGGCCAGCGTGCCGCCGGTGTCCTCGGGCGCGAGCTGGACGAGCGCCCTGTCGAAGCCCGCACCGGCGAGCACGTCCCTGGCGATCGCGACGGTGAGGGCCAGCGGCAGGACCGCGTGCGGGTGCGGCTTGATGATGACCGGGTTGCCGGTGGCGAGGCTGGCGAAGATGCCCGGGTAGGCGTTCCAGGTCGGGAAGGTGTTGCAGCCGATGACCAGCGCCACGCCGCGCGGCACCACCCGGTAGTCCTTCTGCATCCGGATCGGCTCGCCCTTGGCCGGCTTCTCCCAGGTGACGGACGCGGGTATGCGGTGCTGCTCCTCGAGTGCGGCGACGACCGCCTCGAGCGCGCGGTCCTGGGCGTGCGGACCGCCGGCCTGGAAGGACATGACGAACGGCTGACCGCTGGTGTGCATGACGGCGTGCGCCATCTCGTGGGAGCGCTCGTTGATCCGGTCGACGATCTCCACGCAGACCGCGGCGCGCACGTCGGCGCCGGCGTCACGCCAGGCGGGCATCGCCGCGCGGGCTGCCTCGATCGCGGCGGCGACGTCGAGCTGGGGGTAGCGCACGCCGAGCGTCGGCCCGTAGGGGCTGACCTCCGAGCCGACCGTGTCGCCGGTCGAGGGTTGGTCGGCGAGCGCCTCGAAGTCCTTGTTGAGGGTGGCCTCGTGCGCCGCCTGACCCCGCTCCGGGGCCGCCTCGCCGTAGACCCGCGGGCTCGGCGACTCGGGGTAGCGGCTGTAGTAGCTGCGGTCCCGGAGTGCCTGCGTCGCGGTCTCCAGGGTCTCCCGGTGCTGGTCCAGGAGCGGGTGCGTCGTCGCGGTGTCGGCCATGGTGCCAGCCTAACGACGTGGTGCGACGACGGACATGCGGACCTCGACCGTCGTCCGGGGTGACCTCCCGCCGGACGCGGTCGGGGCAGGACGGGCTCCCGGGCTCAGCGGCCCCGTGTCCGCCGGCTCCGGCGACGGCCGACCACCACCAGCACCAGGGTCGCCGCGACGGTGGCTGCCGACAGGACCCCGACGGCGTGGTGCGGGTCGGGATCCACGCCGCGCATGGCCCGGCGCACCGCCTCGCGGTAGGGGGTGATCCCTCCCGGCGGAGCCCCGACGAGCTCCTCGAGGTCGCGCTCGCGGCACACGACCTCGTGCACGAGCGAGCCGACCAGCGGCTTGGCCACCCCGGCATCCACCGGGGTCACCAGACCCACCCAGTGGCTCGCGAGCCAGGGCGTCATCACCGGGAGCGTCACGATGAGGCGTCGGTGCTGCCCGGTCTCCTGGGCGAAGGCCTGCATCATCTCGGCGTAGGTCAGCACGTCCGGTCCGCCGATGTCGAAGGTCCGGCTCACCTCCGGGGGCAGCTGCGCCGCCGCCACCAGCCAGTGCAGCACGTCGTCGATCCCGACCGGCTGGATGCGGTTGCGCAGCCACTTGGGGGCCACCATCGCCGGGAGCCGCGTCGTGAGGTAACGGAGCATCTCGAAGCTCACCGAGCCTCGTCCGATCACCGTCGCCGCCTGCAGAACGGCCGTGGGCACGCCGGAGGCGAGCAGGATCTCGCCGACCTCGACCCGCGAGGCGAGGTGCGTCGACAGCTCCTCGCCCTCGGGGTGCAGGCCCGACAGGTAGACGATCCGGCCCACGCCCGCTTCCCCCGCCGCCCGCCCGAAGCCGTCCGCCAGCTCCCGGTCGCGTCGGACGAAGTCGCCACCGTCCATCGAGTGGATGAGGTAGTAGGCCACGTGGACGCCCCGCAGCGCCGAGCGCAGGTCGTCCGCGTCGGAGGCGTCACCCTGGTGGACGTCCACCTCCCCCGCCCAGGGCGCGTCGAGCGAGCCGGACCTGGTCAGGACGCGCACGGCGTAGCCCTCCTCGAGGAGGCGCGGGACGAGCAGGCCGCCGACATAGCCGGAGGCGCCGGTGACGAGTGCGGTGCGGTTTTCCATGGGTTCACCTCAGGAAGGTCAGGATGGGTGGGAGGAGCAGGAGCATTCCGGTGGACCAGGTGACGTGGGTGATGACCGGGCCGAGCACCCCGCCGGTCACGCGTCGCTGCAGCCCGCAGACCAGACCGAGGGACGCAGCAGCGAGGACGAGCAGGGGCACGCCGCTCACGACGGTCGTCAGCGTGTAGACCGCCGTGGTCACCGCGACCGTCCACCGCTCGGGGATCGCGGAGTAGAGGGCACCGCGGAAGAAGGCCTCCTCCGCGATCCCGTTGCCGGCGGTCAGCACCAGGACGAGCGGGAGCGAGCCGTAGCGCGCGTGGTCGAGCAGGTCGTCGACCGGTCCCCGCAGCACCGGCACCTGCGCGACCAGGAACGCACCGGCCAGGAACACCCCGACCAGCAGTGCTCCCAGGGCGAGGGACTGCACGACGGGCACGGCGTAGGACGTCCCGTCGCGGGTGCGCGCCCGACCGACGTGGAGGGGCCCGGCGAGCAGCGCGCCAGCGGCCCAGGTGAGCGCGAGCGCCGCGGTGCCGAGGTAGAAGAGGGGATCTCCGGGACGCAGGCTCAGCGACCACCAGAGCAGCACCGCACCGACGCCCAGGGTGAGGGCCGAGACGATCCGGCGCCGGCGCAGCACGCCCGGGGGGTCGCGCCGCTGGCGCGGCACCTTGGTGACGAGCGCGGCGTTGAGGAACGCGCGCAGCTCGGTCACCGGGTTCACAGGTCCCATCCTGGATGCTCACCGCCTTTCCGGCACCTGCTCATCATAGACAAACGCTTGACAAACCTTGGATCGCCGGGCTCAAGGACACCGGCCTGTTCGCGAGCGTCGCCAGCCAGGGACTGCCGATCCAGACCGCGGTGGCCGTCGGCGTCACCGTGCGACAGCCTCTTCGTCTACCCCTGGTGCGCGGCTGAGGCCACGATCTCGGTCAGGCCACGCACGTGGTCGCCGGCGAGGAGCCCGGCGGTCCGGTGCGTGGCCTGATGCCGTCAGGGCAGCTCGACGACGGTGGAGCCACCGTCCTCGCCCTTGCGTCCGGTCAGTGCCCTGAGGGTGCTCACCGCGGTGCCGACGAGCGACTCGCCGCCCCAGTAGTGCGCGGTGTCGCCCGACACGCGCAGCACCACGTTGTCCGGGTCGTCGGGACCGCCCTCCATGAACGCGTCGGCGCCCTTGGACCACAGCCGCTCGACGAGCGCGCGGTCCTCCACCAGAGCCCCGGCGCCGGAGAGCGACACCCACGCCTTCATCGACGAGTACGCGACGTTGACCCGCGGATCGGCCAGGACGTCGCTCATCACCGGGCTGCTGCGCCGCACGAGGAAGAGCACGTCACCGTCCTCCTCGGCGACCTGCGTCGACAGCGGGCGGCTCGTCAGCCGACCCTGGGGGGAGCTCGAGTCGATCGTGGTGACCATCGCGACGTCCATGTCCGAGATCAGGTCGTGGACCTTCTCCACGTCTGCGGGGTCCTCGCTCACCCGCACGGGGTCGGCGGGGCTCGTGTCGTGGTGCTCGCGCTGGGTCATCGTGCATCTCCTTCGTCGACGTGGGCAGAGGGACGTGGGAACAGGTATGGGGAGAAGGGCCGGAGCGGACGACGGCCATCACGCCGAGGGCGACCACGTCCGGGGTGCGGCGCAGCAGGAAGAACGAGAGACCGACCACCATGGCGAGGACGACCATGGTGGCCGGCGAAGACCACGGTCAGCCAGCTGGCGTCGAGGGCGAGGGCGGCGGCCAGCCGGCTGCTGGCCGCCACGGCGGAGCCGGCGCTGCGCGGCAGCCACTGCCCGACGACGTACCCGGCGAGCAAGGCCCTGCGCAACGAGCTCATGCCCTCGGACCCTAGCTGCCAGGACGGACCTGCGCCGCGCGGAAGCGGGCCCCCGCCCTCGACGTCCAGCGACGGGGTTCGTCGGACGACCCTTCGCATCCAAGGTTTGTCAAGGCTTGGGGTAGGCTGCGTCCATGAGGAGGACGACGTGCACCGCACGGTGAGGCAGGTCAGTGAGATGACCGGCATCGCACCCGACACCCTGCGGGCCTGGGAGCGGAGGTACGGCGTCGTCACCCCGGCCCGCTCGGAGTCCCGCTACCGCCTCTACGACGAGCACGACATCGAGCGGCTGCAGCTCATGGCGCGACTGGTGAGCGGGGGCGCCCCGGCGTCGCTGGCCGCGCAGCAGGTGGCGGCGAGCCTGCCCGACGACCGGTCGGAGCACGCCGGTCCGGGGCCGGGCGGAGGAGCGTCCTCGGCGGAGGTCGAGCCGCGGCCCACGACCTCTCCGGCCGTCACCGACCCCGGCCTCGACGCGCTGGTCGTGGCCGCCCGGAACCTCGACCGGGCCGAGGTCGACCGCGTCCTGGACCGCGCCTTCTCCACCGGCTCGTTCGAGTCGGTCGCCGAGCAGTGGCTGCTGCCCGCGCTGGCAGAGGTCGGCGCCGCCTGGTCCGACGGTCGGATCGACGTGGCGGGCGAACACCTCGTCAGCGGGGTCGTCCGCGGACGGCTGGGCAGCGCCTACGACGCCGCGGGCTCCGCCCTGGGAGGGCCGGTGGTGCTGGTCGGACTGCCCCCGGGCTCCCGGCACGAGCTCGGCTCCCTGACCTTCGCCACCTGCCTGCGCAGGCTCGGTGGCGACGTGCGGTGGCTAGGAGCCGACCTCCCGGTCGACAGCTGGTCCCACGCCGTCGCGCGGCTGCGGCCGGCGGCCGTGGTGATCACCGTCCCCACCGGCGCCGACCTGGCAGCCGCGTCCGAGGTCACGGGGCGGCTGCGCGGGGAGCACCCGGCGCTCCCGATCTTCGCCGGCGGTGGCGGGACCGGGCACGCCGCCGACGCCCTCCGCAGCAGCGCGGTCCTGGACCTGCCCGGCTCGGTCACCCGCGCTGCGCGCGAGGTCATGGTCCATCTGCAGGACACGCTGAACGCGACCCGCTGAGGTCGGACAAGGGCCTGCCCAAAGGCGGGGCTCCGCCGTGTCGTCCTACCCGCCGTTGCTGCGACGGGTAGGCTCAAGGTGTGACTCAGACCACTAACGTCTATCGTTTGTCAAATGTTTGTCCATGAGGCATCCTTGAGTCACGCAGCCAGTCCGGATCCGGGTCCACCGGCTTCCCGACGCACAGGAGACGAGCCGACATGACCACGACCGCCGCGTCCGCCGGCCAGGGCCTCGCCTCCGGCCCGCCGCACGCGCCCCGCCAGGAGGACCTGGCCACCCCCGCACTCGAACGCTTCCTCGCCCGGGGTCGTGCCCAGGTCGTGGACGAGCACGACCGCGCCCTGTGGGAGGCCCTGCACGGGCTCACCGACGGAGGGAAGCGGTTTCGCCCCGCCCTGCTCATGCACCTCCACCGGGCGCTCGGCGGGCGGGACCACCACGTCGCCTCCGCCGTCGCTGATGCGATCGAGCTCCTCCACACGGCCTTCGTCATCCACGACGACGTCATCGACGGGGACGAGGTGCGTCGGGGCCGACCCAACGTCGGCGGCACGTTCGCCGGCCGGGCTCGCGCCACCGGCGCCTCCCCGGAGCGCTCGCACCACTACGGAGAGGCCGCGGGCATCCTCGCCGGGGACCTGGCCCTCGCCGGCGCGGTGCGTGAGATCGCCCTGTGCGGTGCCCGCAGGGACGTCGTGGTGCGACTGCTCGACCTCCTCGAGGAGGTGCTCCACCGCAGCGCAGCCGGGGAGCTGGCCGACGTGCGGGTCAGCCTGACCGTCGAGGCCTCCCTGGCCGACACGCTGGACATCGCCGAGTGGAAGACGGCGGCCTACTCCTTCGAGCTGCCCCTGCAGGCGGCGGCGGTCCTGGCCGAGGCGCCCGAGGACGTGGTCGTGGCCCTCGGGGCCGTCGGCAGGTGCCTCGGGGTCGCGTTCCAGCTCCAGGACGACCTGGACGGCGTCTTCGCCACCGCCGAGCAGACCGGCAAGGACCCGCTGTGCGACCTGCGCGAGGGCAAGTGCACCGCGCTCATCACCGTCGCGCGCTCCACCCGCCGGTGGGAGGAGCTCGCGCAGTACGTGGGCGACCCGGACCTCACGGCCGACGGGGCGCGGCGCGCCCGCGAGCTGCTGACCGCCTGCGGCGCCAGGCGCGCGGTCGAGATTCTCGTGCGGGACCTGCGCGAGGCCGCCGTGGCGGGGACCGCAGCGCTGCCAGGGACCGCGCGGGAGCCCCTGCTGGAGATGATCCGGCTGCTGCTCCCGAGGACCGCTCCGAGCACGGCGGCCGCGCCGGCGGAGGACCGGACGAGGGCCCGGACGAGGGTGAGGGGAGCAGCCTGATGACGCCCCGTCGCGTCCGTAGGTCGATCCCGTCGACCACCTCCTACGACGAGGTCGCGCGGGCTAGCGCCGCCGTGGTCATCAGCCACTACTCGACCTCCTTCGGCTGGGCCACCCGGCTCCTGCACGAGCCGGTCCGCACCCACGTGCGCTGCGTCTACGCCCTGGTCCGGGTCGCCGACGAGCTGGTCGACGACGAGGGCCAGCCCTGGGACCGCGACCAGCGCGCCCGGCTCCTCGACAGCCTGCAGGAGGAGACGCACCAGGCCCTGCGCGCGGGAGGAAGCGCCAACCTGGTCGTCCACGCCTTCGCCCTCACGGCCGCCCAGCACGGCATCGGTCGCGACCTCGTCGACCCCTTCTACGACTCGATGCGCGCCGACCTGACCGTGCAGGTCCACGACCGCGAGAGCCTCGACGGCTACGTCTACGGCTCCGCGGAGGTCGTGGGCCTGATGTGCCTGCGGGTCTTCGTCGACGGAGACGAGCCTCGCTACCTCGAGCTCGCCCCCGGCGCCCGCCGCCTCGGCGCCGCGTTCCAGAAGGTCAACTTCCTGCGCGACCTGCACGCCGACCAGAGCGAGCTCGGGCGCACCTATCTGCCCGGTGTCGACCTGGCCACCTTCACCGACCGCGAGCGCGACCTTCTCCTCGACGACATCGACGCCGACCTGGAGGCAGCCGCGGCCGTGATCGGACGGCTCCCGGCGAGCAGCCGGTGTGCCGTGCACGCGGCCCACGGCCTGTTCTGCGCCTTGTCGACGCGGCTGCGCACCACCCCGGCCGCCCGGATCGCCCAGGAGCGGGTGCGCGTGCCGGACCTGGTCAAGGCCCGGATCCTGGCGCGCAGCGCACTGGTCGCCCGATGAGGGTGGCGATCGTCGGCGGTGGCATCGCCGGACTGGCCACCGCCGCGCTGCTCGCCAGGGACGGGCACGACGTCGACCTGTTCGAGCAGCAGCAAGGCGTCGGCGGCAGGGCCGGCTCGCGGTCGGTGGGCGGGTTCCGCTTCGACACCGGCCCGTCGTGGTACCTCATGCCCGAGGTGTTCGACCACTTCTTCCAGCTCCTCGGGACCTCCTCCGAGGAGCAGCTCGACCTGCGCGTCCTCGACCCTGCCTACCGGGTGTTCTACGAGGGTGCGCCAGGGGCAGCCGCTCCGGCTCCCCTGGACGTGCGCGCCGACACCGACGCCAACCTCGCGACGTTCGAGCAGACCGAGACCGGTGCCGGGCGCGCGCTCACGGCATACCTCGGCTCCGCCCGCGAGGCCTACGACCTCGCGCTGCGCCACTTCCTCTACACCAACTTCACCTCACCGCTGGCCCTCGCCTCCCCGGCGGTGCTGCGCCGGCTCCCCCGCCTGCTGCCGTTGCTCACCCGCTCGTTGGAGGACTTCGTCGCACGGCGTTTCGCCGACGTCCGGCTGCGTCAGGTGCTGGGCTACCCGGCGGTCTTCCTCGGGTCCTCGCCCGACCGGGCACCGAGCCTCTACCACCTGATGAGCGCTCTGGACCTGACCGGCGGGGTGATGTATCCGCAGGGCGGTTTCAGCCACCTGATCGCCACGATCGCCCGTCTCGCGGGGGACCAGGGCGCGCGGATCCATACCGGGGCCACCGTCACCGCGGTGACCACCGCCGACACCGCGCGCCGACGCCCCCGGGCCCGGGCGACGGGTCTGCGCTGGCGGGACGCCGACGGCACGGAGCACACGCACGCCGCGGACGTGGTGGTCGGGGCCGGCGACCTGCACCACCTGGAGACCCGGCTGCTGCCGCGCCACCTGCGCACCTACCCGCAGGAGTACTGGGACCGCCGCGAGTCTGGGCCCGGAGCCGTCCTCGTGCTGCTGGGCGTGCGCGGCGGCCTGCCGCAGCTGCCGCACCACTCGCTCTTCTTCACCCACGACTGGCACGCCAACTTCGACGCGATCTTCGAGGGTCGGGTGCCCAACCCGGCCTCCGTCTACGTCTGCAGACCGTCGGCCACCGACCCGGGCGTCGCCCCGGCGGACCACGAGAACCTCTTCGTCCTCGTGCCCGTCCCTGCCGACCCCGGCCTGGGTCGCGGCGGAGCCGACGGGAGCGGCAGCCCCCAGGTGGAGGCGATCGCGGACGCCGCGGTCGCGCAGGTGGCCAGGTGGGCCGACGCGCCAGACCTCACCGAGCGCGTCGTCGTCCGGCACACCATCGGTCCCGGTGACTTCGCCGAGGACCTCTCCGCCTGGCGTGGAGGCATGCTCGGTCCTGGCCACACGCTGCGGCAGAGTGCGATGTTCCGCGCGCGCAACCGGTCCAGCCACGTCGAGGGCCTGTACTACGCCGGGTCCAGCACCATCCCGGGCATCGGGCTGCCGATGTGCCTGATCAGCGCCGAGCTCGTGCTCAAGCACCTGCGCGGCGACACCTCGACGGGACCGTCGCCGGTGCCGCGGCCGACCGCCGAGGTCGATCACCGTCGGCGCCGCACCCGTCGCTCGTCCCAGACCGGCTGGTCGGCCTCGTAGACCTCGCCGTCGGCGCCGAAGACGAGGAAGCGGTCGAAGCCGCGCGCGAACCACCGGTCGTGGGTGACCGCGACCACCGTGCCCTCGAACCTGCCCAGCCCCTCCTCCAGCGCCTCGGCCGAGTCCAGGTCGAGGTTGTCGGTGGGTTCGTCCAGGAGCAGGAGCGTGGCCCCGGAGAGCTCGAGCATGAGGATCTGGAAGCGCGCCTGCTGACCGCCGGACAGGGAGTCGAAGGTCTGCTCCGCCTGCCGCGCCAGCTCGTAGCGGTCCAGCACCCGTGACGCCTCGTCGCGCGTGCGACCGCGCCGGTGGTCGTCGCCGCGGTGCAGGATCTCCAGCAGCGTCCGGCCGTCGAAGGTGTGCCCGTCGTGGGTCTGGGCGAACCAGCCCGGTCGCACCCGCGAGCCCAACCGCGCCGTTCCTGTATGCCGCACCGCCGGCGGTCCGGCCTCGCCCACCGGCTGGTGCTCCACGTCGGGGTCGGACCCCCCGGCCGCGAGCAGGCGGAGGAAGTGCGACTTGCCCGAGCCGTTCGACCCGAGCACGGCGACGCGCTCGCCATACCAGACCTCCAGGTCGAACGGCCGCATGAGCGAGTCCGCGTCCCCCGGCGCGCCCTCCGCGACCGGCGACACGGTCGGCTCACCCTCAGCCTCCCCCGGCGCCAGCAGCTCGAGCCGCTCGCAGACCACCGCGCGCTTGGCGGTGCGGCCCCCGGTGAGGCGCATGGTGACGTTCTGCTCGCGGGCGACCTTCTCCGGCGGCCCGGCCTCCTCGAAGCGGCGCAGGCGGGTCTGCGCGGCCTGGTAGCGCATCGCCATGTCGGAGTTGTAGGCGGCCTTCTGCTTGTACATGAGCACGAGCGCGCGCAGCTTGGCGTGCTCGTCCTCCCACCGCCGAAGCATCTCCTCCAGCCGGGCGTTGCGCTCCTCGCGGGCGCGGTGCCAGGTGGCGAAGCTGCCCGGGTGCGTCCAGGCGGTGGCCCCCGCGGCGCCGGGCTCGAGGGTGACGACGCGGGTGGCTGCGTTGCCGAGCAGCTCGCGGTCGTGGCTGACGAGCAGGACGGTCTTGGTGGAGGCGCGCAGCTGCTCCTCGAGCCACCGCTTGCCCGGCACGTCGAGGTAGTTGTCCGGCTCGTCGAGCAGGAGCACCTCGTCGGGTCCGCGCAGGAGCGCCTCGAGGACGACGCGCTTCTGCTCGCCGCCGGAGAGGGTGGCGACGCGGCGCCACTGGACCCGCTGGAACGGCGTCCCCAGGGCCGCGGTGGTGACCTCGTCCCAGCGGGTCTCCTGCTCGTAGCCACCGACGTCGCCCCAGTCGGCGAGCGCCTGGGCGTAGGCCATCTGGGCCGGCTCGTCGTCGATCTCCATGATCGCCAGCTCGGCGGTGTCCAGGGCACGGGCGGCGGCGGCGATGCGCTCGGGCGCGACGGAGACGAGCAGGTCGCGCACGGTGGAGTCGTCGCGCACGGACCCGACGAACTGGCGCATCACGCCCAGACCGCCGCTGCGGGTGACCGTGCCGCCGTGCGGGTCGAGCTCTCCGTCGACGATGCGCAGCAGGGTGGTCTTGCCGGTGCCGTTCGGTCCGACCAGCGCCACGACCGCCCCCTCGCCGACGCGGAAGCTCACCTCGTCGAGCAGCGGACGGCCGTCCGGCAGGACGAAGGAGATCTGGTCGAGGTTGACGTGGCCCACGATGCGAGCGTGTCAGGCGCGGCCGGGCGCGGTCCACCGGATGTGGTCCGGGCCGCCTGGTCTGGTGCCGGTGGACAGCGGGTGTGGCGCTGGGGAACAGCGGGGGTGGCGCTGGGGGACAGCGGTCCCGTGGAAGATCGTCACGTGGGAGTGCTGCGCGACACAGCATCTCCACGGGACGCTCTTCCGCGGGACGGGCTCCCGCGGGACGGGCTTCCGCGGGACGGGCTCCCGCGGGACGGGCTTCCGCGGGGCGAGCTCACCCTGCGCGGCGCCGGCGGCGGCGCCGGCCCTCCTCGATGGCTGCCCGGATCTGGTCGAGGAACGGCGCTGGCGAGATGCGCCACCCCAGGACGGGGATCTGCAGACTGATCATGGTGTCGCTCGTGATCGCCAGGTCGTTGAGCCGCAGCGAGTCGTCCACGACCTTCAGCCCGACGAAGTGGTGCGCCCCATGGATCTCGGCGTGCACGTCCTCCCCCTCCCAGAACAGGTCGAGGTAGACGCGGCCGCCCGGCCCCGTCCGCACGGCCTGGCGGGAAGGTTCGGGCAGCCCGGCGCCGCGGCAGGCTCTGGAGACGTCCAGCTCGTTGATCGAGTGCGCCCCGTCGCAGATGTCCTTGATCACCCCGTCGAGAACGCTGCGCCGGCGCGACCGGCCGACGCACTCCCACCGCTCGAGCAACGCGGTCGTCGACACCAGCCGCTGCTGCACGGCCATGGCCAGCAGGGTCGCCGCCGCCCGGTCCGACCTCGCCCACTCTGCGGCCCTGACGAGGGCGACCTCCGGCTTGGTCCGGCGCAGGCCGGTCGTCACGCGGGGGCCGAGGTCGCGGAGCACGTGGTGCCGCACGCCGGGCAGCCGGCGATAGGTCGCGTTGCGCGGCACGGTGACATGGATGAGGTCCTCGGTCCACGACGTGAGTCCGGCGGCGATGAGCGCCGTCGGCCCGTCCAGCACGGAACGCGGACCTGACTCCCACAGCGCCCGCCAGAGGAGCCCCTCACCGGTGGGCTCACGGCCGTCGATGCAGATCGTGTGCTTCCCGCCGCGGTGCCACAACCGTCGGCGGACCTGGCCGTCGATGTCGTGACGGGTGAGACCGGCCGAGAGCAGGTCCTGACGCAGAGCCACCCCGCCGCGGAGCCGTGCGAGCTCTCCGCCGATGCGGGCGCGGCGGTCCAGCCTGTCCGCCGACGTCCCGGCTCCGATCGGCCCAGACCCGGGACCACCGTCTTCCTGCGCCGACTGCTTCGCCACGTTCCATCCCGGTCCCTGCATCTGTCTCGCGCCTTCCTCCGACTGTCGCGCGCGTCTCCCACGACCCGCCCGGCGCTCGTGCAGCCGGACACGCGTCCTGGCCTCCGCCCACCGCTTCTCGGGCGCATACCCAGGCTGGCACGTCCCGTCCGTGGCCGACCGTGCTCATCCACAGGCCCGGCATGCTGGTCCCGTGGATCAGCGTCCCGTGGAAGTGCCGCGAGACGCAGCAGTCCCACGGGACCCTCTTCCACGGGCCGCGGGTCTTCCCCGACGTCGCAGGGCCGCCTCGGCACTCCTGGACGACCGCAGCGAACGCCCGTGCCAGAGTGGATCCATGACGCAGCCGCAGGACCCCACGGTGACCGGCAGCCCCCTTCGCCCGGCCGGGGCGGGAGACCCGGCCACCAGCAGCGCACCGACCACCAGCACGACCGGCGCGCCCTCGTGCCTCGCCCCCGCCGACCTGCCCGTCGCCGTCATCGGCGCGGGCGCGATGGGCTCGGGCATCGCCCAGGTGGCGGCGCAGGCGGGCCACCCCGTCACGCTCGTGGACAGCCAGCGAGGAGCCGCCGAGAGGGCCGTCGAGAAGCTCACGGCCACCTTCGACACGCTCGTGGCCAGGGGCAGGGTCGACCGCGGGACCGCGCAGGCCACCCTCGCCCGGATCAGCACCCACACCACCAGGGACATGACGACCGTCCCGCCGGTGGCGCTGGTCGTCGAGGCGGTCGTGGAGCAGATCGACATCAAGCGGGTGATCTTCCGCCAGCTCGAGGAGGCACAGTCCCCGACGACGGTGCTCGCCACCAACACCTCCAGCCTGTCGATCGACGCGATCACCGGCGTGGCCACGACTGGGCACGACGCGGCCCTGCACGGCGGCACCTCCCCCGCGATGGCGCAGCCCGGCCGGGTCATCGGGCTGCACTTCTTCAACCCGCCGCCCCTGATGAGGCTCGTCGAGGTCGTCTCCGGCGAGCTCTCCGACCCGACCGTGCTCGACGACGCGAGCGCCCTGATGCGGACCTGGGGCAAGACACCGGTCCGGTGCGCCTCCACGCCGGGGTTCATCGTCAACCGGGTGGCCCGCCCCTTCTACGGCGAGGCGCAGCGGATGGTCGAGGAGGGGCTCGTGGACCCGGCCAGCCTCGACCTGACCCTCCGGCAGGCCGGCTTCCGGATGGGTCCCATGGAGCTGACCGACCTCATCGGCCAGGACGTCAACCTGGCCGTCGGCGAGTCGGTCTGGCACCAGACGGGGCAGGACCCGCGCTACGCGCCCACGGCATACCAGCGCGACCTGGTCCGCGCCGGCCGCCTGGGCCGCAAGACCGGGCGCGGCGTCTTCCGCTACGACGAGTCCGGGAAGATGCTCGACGCCGTCCCGGACGAGGAGCTGGCCGCCCGGCTCGTCGGCGGCCCCCTGCGCACCGACCCGGTGGCCCGCACCCTGACCATGCTCGTCAACGAGGGCGTCGACCTGGTCCACCGCGGCGAGGCGACCGCCGACGACGTCGACACCGCGATGAAGCTCGGCACCAACTACCCCCAGGGCCCCTTCGAGTGGCTCGAGCAGCTCGGCGCCGCCACCGTCCGCGCCCGGCTCGAGGAGCTCGACACCGCCTACCCCGGCGGCCGCTACCGCCCGAGCGAGGCGCTGCGGTGAGTGCGGAAGAAGCCCCCGACCTGACCCACGTCCGGCGCATGTGGGCGGAGGACCAGGCCTCGGCGGGCCTCGGCATCGAGGCTCTCGAGGTCGGCGTGGACCTCGCGGGCGGTCAGCGGCTCGGCCACGCCCGCACCCGGATGACGGTCGTGGGGACGATGGTCAACGGGCACGGCATCATGCACGGCGGGTTCCTCTTCACCCTGGCCGACTCCACCTTCGCGCTGGCCTGCAACGCGACCGGGCGGCCGACCGTCGCGGCCGGCGCCGACATCACCTTCCTCACCGCCGGGCGCCTGGACGACGTGCTCGTCGCCGAGGCGCGCGAGCGCATCACCTACGGGCGCAGCGGCATCACCGACGTCACCGTGAACCGGGAGTCCGACGGCGCGGTCGTGGCCGAGTTCCGCGGCCGGAGCCGGTCGCTGCCACCGCGCTGACGACCCTGCCCGCGCACCCGGGGAACCACACCGGGCGGGTCCAGGACGCAGCTGCGGGTCCGGGTATGCGGTGACGCACCTGCGCGGCCACCGTCACCGGGCATACGCTCCAGGGGAAGCCGAACGTGAGAGAGGTGCCCATGTCACTGCCGACGATCGAGCCCCGGCCCGACCTCTACGACGACGCCGAGAACTGGTCGGTCGACCAGCTGCGCAGCGAGCAGCTCAGCAGGCTGCAGGACTGCGTGCGCCGCGCCTACGAGGGAGTGGCGCACTACCGCCGGGCGCTGGACGAGCGCGGGGTGCACCCTGACGACATACGGACCCTCGAGGACGTCCGGCTGCTGCCGTTCACGACCAAGGCGGACCTGCGGGACAACTACCCGTTCAGGATGTTCGCGGTGCCGCGCGAGCACTGCGTGCGCGTGCACGCCAGCTCGGGGACGACCGGGCGCCCCACCGTCGTCGGCTACACGAGGAAGGACATCGACACCTGGGCCGACCTGGTGGCCCGCTGCCTGCGCGCCGCGGGCGTGCGGCCGGGCGACATGGTGCACGTGGCCTACGGCTACGGCCTGTTCACCGGTGGCCTCGGCGCCCACTACGGGGTGGAGCGGCTCGGCTGCACAGCGATCCCGATGAGCGGTGGGCAGACCGAGAAGCAGATCCAGCTCATCCGCGAGCTCAAACCGTCGGTGATCATGGTCACCCCCTCCTACTTCCTGGCGATGATGGACCACGTCAAGAGCCTCGGACTCGACCCGTCGGAGACCTCGCTGCAGATCGGTGTCTTCGGCGCCGAGCCCTGGACGCAGGCGATGCGCGAGGAGATCGAGGCGGAGTGCCAGATGCACGCCACCGACATCTTCGGGCTCTCCGAGGTGATGGGACCGGGCGTGGCCCAGGAGTGCGTCGAGACCAAGGACGGACTGACCCTGTGGGAGGACCACTTCTACCCCGAGATCATCGACCCGATCACCGAGGAGCCGGTCCCCGAGGGGGAGGAGGGCGAGCTCGTGCTCACCGCGATGACGCGCGAGGCGATGCCGGTGCTGCGCTACCGCACCCGCGACCTGACCCGGCTGATGCCCGGCACCGCGCGCCCGAGCTTCCGCCGGATGGCCAAGATCACCGGGCGCTCCGACGACCTGATGATCGTGCGCGGCGTCAACGTCTTCCCGACCCAGATCGAGGAGATCGTGCTCAAGGTCGACGGGCTCACGCCGCACTTCCAGTGCGTGCTGACCCGGCCGGGGCGGATGGACGAGCTCACCGTCAACATCGAGGGCGCGCCCGGCCTGCCGCCGGAGCGCCGGGAGGTCCTGGCCCGCGACGTCGCCCACCGGATCAAGTCCAGGATCGGCACGTCCGCCCAGGTCGTGGTGCTGGCCGAGGGCGGCATCGAGCGCTCGGTGGGCAAGGCGCGCCGGATCGTCGACCACCGGCAGCTGGACTGAGCACCGGTTCGCACCGGGCACCGCGCTCCGCAGGCTGCGGCATAGGATTCACCGCATGACGTCGTGGCTCGGCTGGGTGCTGCGCCGCGCCCGGGCCTCGACAGGCCTGCTCCTGACCCTGCTGGCGCTGGTCACGGCCACGACCGCGATCCTGGCCGGGGCCGTGGGCTACTCCGGCGCGGCGGCCACGACCGCCGCCCGGCAGGCGATCACCGGTGCCCCTCCGGGCGAGGCCGGCATCCGCGTGCAGACGCGCGAGGGCGACGACCCCGCCGCCCAGGACTCCGCCGCCCGCGGGCTCATCGACGAGGCGTTCGCACCCGCGCCGGTCAGCGTGCAGCGCACCGTCGTCAGCCCGCCCCGGCCGGTGACGGACGTCGACGGCACCGTCCTGAAGGGGGACGTCGTCGTCCTGGCCAGCGAGGCGCTCACCCCCGACGACCCGGACGTCGGGGACAGGGTGGACGTCGTCGAGGGCGGCTGGCCGCAGGCGGCCACCGACCCGGTCCAGGGCCTGCTGCACGCCGGGCCCGCCGCCGAGTGGGGCGTCGGCGTCGGCGACACCCTCGAGGTCGACGGCACCCCGGTCGCGGTCGCGGGCCTGTGGCGCCCGGTCGACCCGGGCGACGCCTACTGGTTCGGCGACCCGCTCGTGGCGACCGGTCGGGACGGCAAGGAGCGCGGCCCGCTCCTCGTCCCGCCCGGCTCGGTGGCCCAGCTCGTCGACGCGCCCTTCGTGCGGTGGACCGTCCAGCCGGACGCGCGCGAGATCCAGCCCGGCGACCTCGCGCACCTGTCCTCCGCCGCGGAGAGTCTGCGCTCCACCCTGAAGACCCCCGGGGTCGACGTCCGCGGCGTGACCGTCGAGGGCGACCTGGCCCCGACGGCCGGCACCGCGGCCCACAACCTGGCCACCGCCAACGCCCTCGGCGTCATCCCCCTGTCGGTCCTGGCGCTGGTCACCATGCTCTCGGTGATCCAGCTGGCGCGGCTGCTGGCGACCACCCGCGAGGCGCAGGCGCAGCTGCTCGTCGCCCGCGGCGCCACCCGCACCCAGGTCCTGGTCAGCACGGTGGGCGAGTCGGCCGTCGTCACTGTCGTCGGCAGCACGCTGGGGGCGCTGGCCGCGTGGGCGGTCCTCCAGGCCGTCCCGGCCGGCCCGGGCCAGGGCGGCACCGTCGTCCGCGTCGCCCTGCTCACCGGGCTGGCGGTCCTGGTCGTCCTGGCCGCGGTGGCCGCGATCCAGGTGCGGCGTCTCACCGCGGGGGGGACCGCGGACATCTCCGGCCGCACCCGCGCCGCCACCGCCCTGGCCACCCTCGTCCTCGTGCTCGGCGCGGCCGGCGTCTCCTGGTGGCAGCTGCGGCGCAACGGCTCCCCGCTCGTCACCCGCGACGACGGCTCGCTCGGCACCGACCTGGTCGCCGGCGCGGCGCCAGCGCTGCTGCTCGCGGCGGCGGCCGTCGTGGCCATGGCGCTGCTCGGCCCCCTCGGCCGCCTCGTGGAGGCGCTGACCAGGTCCGGCCGCTCGGCCGCCGGGCACCTGGCCGCCGCCCAGGTCGCGCGCCGCCTGCCCGTGTATGCCGTGCCCGCCGTCCTCACCGTCCTCGCCGTCGGCGCGACGACGCTCTCGGGACTCTACGCAGGCACCTCCGCGGCGCTGCGGGACAACCTCGCCGCGGTCGGCCAGGGCGCTCCGGTGCGCGCCACGCTGGAGGCACCGCCCAAGGTGGCCGCCGACGGCCAGGTCCCCCCGGCGCCGCAGCTGCCGACCGGCGTCACCGGCACCACCTCCACGGCCCCGGTGTGGCTCGACGAGACCTCACGGCTGGGCGACCTCGAGGTCCCCGTGACGATGGCCCCGGCGGGCGAGCTCGCGCAGACCGTGAGCCTGGCGCAGCTCCCCACCGGCCAGCAGCTGGTCCCGGTGCAGGCCCTCACCGTGCCCACGCCGGCCCCCGCCGGGGTCGAGATCCCGCCCGGCACCCGCGAGGTCACCGTCACCGTGGACGTGGACCTCACCGCCGACGAGAAGGCCCTGGAGGGCGTCCAGGCAGGCTTCGAGCAGACGGTCAAGGACGTCATGGACGGCGTCTTCGGGCAGGCGCAGCCCGACGAGGCCCAGGCGCGGGCCGACGCCCGGATGATGATGGACAGCCAGTTCGTCAACGCCCCCTCCCAGACGACGTGGGACCTCAGGCTGCGGTTCGTGGACACGACGCACGGCATCTACCGCACCGTGGACGGCGGCACCGTGGACCTGAGGATGCCCGCGGTCACGCTGCCCTGGACCGCGCAGGTCGAGGCCGGCGATCAGGTGGAGGACATCGACTACACCCGCGCAGAGATCACCCAGGGTGGCGGCGACGCCGACATCACCTTCGCCCTCCCCCAGGACACCTCCTTCACCCTCGTCGGGGTCGACCTCCTGCGCCCCAACGAGCGCTTCCGTGGCTTCCCCGCGCTGCCGCCGGACGTCGACGCACAGCTCACCGCACGCACCGGCGACGGGACCGACCTGTTCGGCGCGGCGACCGCCGGGTGGGGCTCGCTCACGCTGGCCTCGCCCCAGGTCCTCGCCGACATCGAGGCGGAGAACGCGGGCGTCGACCCCGAGGCGACCGTCACGACCGTGCTGCCGGACGGCGGCCGGCTCACGCAGGGGCTGACCCGCCAGGTGCCGGGGGAGCTCGACACCTCGGGGAGGACGTGGACGATCCACCAGGGCTCGGACGTCATGTTCCCGGACGACGTCACGATCGCCCCCGGCCTGGAGTACGTCGAGGACGCCGCGCCTCCGACGACGGCACCGACGCCGTCGCAGCAGGAGGAGGAGAACACCACCGTCGAGGCCGCCGCCTCCACCGGCACCGTGCCCGCGGCGCTGACCGCTGCCACGGCGTCGGCCGCCGGCCTGCGCGTCGGGGACCGGGCGCAGCTCAACGCGTTCGGCAGCCAGCTGCCGATCGAGGTCGTCGCCGTGGTGCCGGCCGTCCCAGGCTCGCTGTCCGCCACGGGCGTCCTGCTCGACCGGGACGCGGTCGCCGCGCAGTTCGTCGCGCAGCAGCGCCCGCTGCCCTACCCCACCGAGCTCTGGGCGATGCCCGACGGCTGGTCGGGCGTCGAGGGCGCCGCCGACGCCCGCACGGACGAGACCACCAGCACAGTCGTCGAGGAGCTCGCCGGCCGCGACGGCGTCGCCACGGTCACCGGGCCCGGGCGCGTGGCGGTCACCGACGCCACGAGCGCGGCCCGCCTCGTCTTCTGGGTCGCCTCGGTCGGCGCGGTCCTGCTCGCGGTGACCGGCATCGGGGCGGTCGCCGCCACCCTGCTCGGACACCGCCGGCCCGAGGTCGCCGTGCTCCGCGCCCTGGGTATGACGCCGCGCTCGCAGGCGCGCTCGCGCGCCCTCGAGCTGGGCGGGGTGGTGCTGGCCTCCGTCGCGCTCGGGCTGGTGGCCTCCTGGCTGGTCGGCCGGGCCGTCGTCCCCGAGCTGGCCCGCTCCACGGCCCTGCCGGGCCAGGCGAGCCTGCCGGCCCAGCTGCTGCTCGAGCCGGGAGTGTGGGCCGCGCTCATGGGCGTCGGCGCGCTGGTCGTGCTGCTCGTGGTCGGCGGCCAGGCGACGCGGGTCCGCGCGCAGGCCCTCGACCACGACTACCGGGAGGAGATCAGGTGACCGGCCGGCACAGCACCCGACGCCACACCTCCGCGGGTCTGGCGGCCCGCCAGTTCGCCGCCGACCCGTGGGTGTCGGCCGCCCTGGCGCTGCTCGTCGGGCTGGTTTCCCTCCTCCTCACCGCGGTGCCCCGGGCCCTCGACGACGTGCAGGCGCGCCAGCTCGCCCAGGACGTCGGCAGCCTCTCGGCCCTCCAGCGCGACGTCACCGGCACCTGGGGGACGACCGTGGAGTTCCCCGCCACCCTCGACGACGCCGGCCGACCGACCGACTCCTGGCAGGCCTTCGAGGACGGTGCCGAGCGGGTGCGCCAGGAGCAGCCCCAGCCGCTGCGCTCGCTGCTCCAGCCCGCGCAGATGCACGCCTTCCTCACCCACAGCATCGACACCGTGCCGCCGATCGAGTCGACCTACTACCAGGCCACGATCACCGTCTACGCCGACCCGCACCTGGAGGACCTGGTCGAGCTCGTGGACGGCGACTGGCCAGTGCTCTCCCTGGACGGAGGCAACACCGGCGCCCGCACGCGTGACGGTGACCCCGGTGCCGCGGAGGAGCCCGCGCCGGTGCAGGTGATGATCCTGGACGAGGCGGCCGAGAAGACGCACTGGGAGGTCGGCGACGAGATCGCCCCGGGCCTGGAGCTGGCCGGCACCTACCGGCCCAAGGACCCGGACGACCCGCGCTGGCAGCACGTGCCCAACGGCACGAAGATGGGGATCCTGGCCAACCCCAACAGGGGCGAGGCGGCGCAGGTCACGGCCTACCTCAACCCGCTCAACCGCGGCAGCCTGGGGCCGCCGGCCTCGGTGCGGATGGAGCTCTGGTACCCCGTCGACGCCAGCGCCGTCACCGCCGCCCGGATCGACACCCGGCTGCTGCGCCGCCAGCTGACCCGGATGCTCGCCCAGCAGCACGTCATCGTCGCGGCGGGCGACCCGGTCCTGGGCCCGCTGCAGGGCGACCAGCTGCCCTCCTTCACCACCGAGCTGACCGGCACCCTGGACCAGGTCGCCAGGCAGCAGCGGGCCACCAACTCGCTGCTCGCGGTGGTCGCCGCCGGCCCGCTCGGGGTCGCCGCCGCCGTCACGTCGCTCGGCGCCCGGCTCGTGGTGCACCGGCGCCGGTCCGCGCTGGCGATGACGCTCGCCCGCGGCGCCAGTCCGACGCAGCTGCGGTGGCTGGTGGCGATCGAGGGCCTGGCCCTCGGTGTCCCTGCTGCGGTGCTCGGCCACGTCGTGGCCCAGCTGGCGCTGCCGACGACCTCCCGGTGGTGGGAGTGGGTCGTCACCGGGGTCGTCGCGGTCGTGCCGGCCGCCGCGCTGGCGGCCTCGCTCGACGACGCCTCGCTGCTCCAGCAGCGCAGCGACCTGTCCGCGCGCAGCTCCAGCCGCTGGCGCTGGGTGGTCGAGGCGGCCGTCCTCGTCCTGGCGGCCCTGGCCACCTGGCGGCTGCTCGGCCGCGACTCGCGCGGGGACGCCGCCGCCGACTCCGGCATCGACCTGCTCGCGGCGGCCACACCGCTGCTGCTCGCGCTGGCCGCCTGCGTGGTGGCGCTGCGCCTCTACCCCCTGCCGCTGGCCGGCCTCACCCGCGTGCTGCGGCGCCGCACCTCGCTCACCCCCTTCCTCGGCGCGGCCCGCGCCCTGCGCGACCCGGCCGGCGGGCTCGTCCCCGCCCTTGCCGTCGTCCTCGGCACCACGATCGCGCTGGCCAGCGCGGTGCTGCTGACGACCGTGACCCGCGGCGCCGAGGCCGCCGCCTGGCAGCAGAACGGCGCCTCGGTCCGGATCAGCGGCCCCTACGCCGACGACTCCTTCGTCGAACTGCTCGAGGGCGTCGACGGCGTGCGGGAGGTCGCCCGGGTGCGCGACCTCGGCACCCGGCTCGACCTGGTCGTGGGTAACGAGCGCGACAGCCTGCGGCTGCTCATCGCCGACGACTCCCTGCAGCAGGTGCTGGGGCCACCGTCGCAGGCGGTCGGCCCGCCGCCGTCCTTCTACGCCCAGGACGGGCCGGTGCCGGTCGTCACGGGCGGCGAGGTCACCCTGCCCGCCGGTGACGGCGACCTGGGCACGCTCGGGGCGGTGCAGGTCGTCGGCCACCTCGACGAGCTGCCCGGCCTGGTCACGCCAGGGAGCTGGGCGCTCATCGCCAAGGACCGGTGGGAGGCTGCGGGCAAGACCACCCCCACCGGGCGCAGCGCGCTGGTCGCGGTCGACGAGGGCGCGGACCCCGCCCGGGTCGCGGAGGAGATCCGCGGCGTCATCGGCGCCGGCGTCGTCACCACGGTGCAGGAGGAGCTGGACGAGTTCACCTCCGCCCCGGTCACCATCGGGCTGACCCGGGCGTTCGTCGGCGCGGCGCTGCTCAGCGGCCTGCTCACTGTGCTCTCGATCGTCGTCGTCCAGCTGATGGGCGCGGGCGCCCGCGCCCGGCTGCTCGCGGTGCTGCGCACCCTCGGCCTGGCCCCGCGGCAGACCCGCGCGCTCACCGCCTGGGAGCTCGGTCCGCTGCTGGTCACCTCCCTCGTCGTGGGTGCCGCGCTCGGGCTCGCGATCCCCTGGGTGCTCGTGCGGGCCGTGGACCTGCGCGGCCTCACCGGCGGACAGCACCAGCCCGCCCTGTCCGTCGACCCGGTGACCGTCGGCGCGGTCCTGCTCGCCGTCGTCCTCACCGTCCTGCTCGCCGTATCCGTCAGCGCCTGGCTCGCCGGGCGCACCAACCTCGCGCAGTCGCTGCGCGTCGGGGAGGAACGATGACCACCACCACCGCAAGCACGACCACCGACCACGGCGGGGTCGCCCCCGTGCGGGAGTACTCCGGCCCCGACATCTGGTGCGAGGACCTCGTGCGGATCTACTCGACCGAGGGCGTCGAGGTCCAGGCCCTGCAGGGCCTCAACCTCGTCGTCGACCCCGGCGACGTCGTCGCGCTGGTCGGCGCCTCCGGCTCGGGCAAGTCCACGCTGCTCGGCATCCTCTCCGGCCTCGACCGGCCGACCGGCGGCAAGGCCCGCGTCGCCGGCGTGGACCTGCTGACGATGAACCGCGCGCAGCGGGTGGACTACCAGCGCCACGTCGTCGGGTTCGTCTGGCAGCAGACCTCCCGCAACCTGCTGCCCTTCCTCACCGCCGCGGACAACGTCGCGCTGCCGATGGTCATCAGCAGCCGCAAGGAGCGGGGCGGGCGCGTCGCCGAGCTGCTGGACCTGCTCGGCGTGGCCGACTGCGCCGACCGCCGGCCCGCCCAGCTCTCGGGCGGCCAGCAGCAGCGGGTGGCGATCGCCACCGCCCTGGCCAACTCCCCCTCGGTGCTGCTCGCCGACGAGCCCACCGGCGAGCTGGACGACGCCGCCTCCGAGCAGGTGCTCGAGGCGATGCGCTCGGCCGCCGGCGAGCTGGGCACCACGGTGCTCGTCGTCACCCACGACCCGACCGTCTCCGACCACGTCCGCCGGACCGTGCAGATCCGCGACGGCCGCACCTCCACCGAGGTGCTGCGGGAACGGGTCGTCGGCGAGGACGGCGTGGAGCGCCTGGTCGCCCGCGAGTACACCGTCATCGACCGGGCCGGCCGCATCCAGCTGCCCCAGGCGTACGTCCGCGAGCTGGGCCTGCACGACCGGGTGCGGATCGAGAAGGAGCCGACCCACGTGCAGGTGTGGCCCGACGACCAGGAGCACCACCTGCCCGCCAACGGCGGGACGCGACCGCCCACGACGGACGGCGAGGAGGAGCGATGAGCGAGCGCGCGGCATACCCGCAGGAGGAGACCGGGCCGGAGAGCGGGGCGACGGTCCTCGCCGGACGGGGGCTGCACCGGACCTTCGGCTCGGGCGCGACCGAGGTGCACGCCCTCGCGGGCGTCGACATCGAGGTGCCCGCCGGGCGGCTGACCGTCGTGCGCGGGCCTTCCGGGTCGGGCAAGACGACCCTGCTCAACCTGCTCGGAGGGCTGGACCGGCCGACGTCGGGGGAGGTTCTGCTCGACGACGGGCGGGTGCTCTCGGGCCTGCCGGAGAAGGACGTGCTGGCGGTGCGGCGGGAGCGGATCGGCTACGTCTTCCAGAGCTTCGGGCTGGTGCCGGTGCTCTCCGCGGCCGAGAACGTCGAGGTGCCGCTGCGGCTGCAGCGCGTCCCGGCCGGCGAGCGCTCGACCCGGGTCGCCGAGGCCCTCGAGCTCGTGGGCCTCGCGCGGCACGCCGGGCAGCGCCCCTACGAGCTGTCCGGCGGGCAGCAGCAGCGCGTCGGCATCGCCCGGGCGCTGGTGTCACGGCCCGACATCCTCATCGCCGACGAGCCGACCGGGCAGCTGGACTCCGAGACCGCCGCCACGGTCATGGATCTGCTCGTCGAGCTCACCCACGAGCAGGGCATCGCCTCGGTGGTCGCCACGCACGACCCGATCCTGATGGGCCGGGCCGACCAGGTCGTCGAGCTGCACGACGGGCGCCGGGTGGGCACCACCGCCTGACCGTAGGGTTGGGCCATGCGCGTCCTCGTCACCGGCGGTGCCGGCTACATCGGCTCCCACACCGTCCTGCAGCTGGTCGCGGCCGGGCACGACGTTGTCGTGGTCGACGACCTCAGCAACGCCAAGCCCGCGGTGATGGACCGCCTGGCCGAGCTCGCGGGGCGGCCGGTGCCTCTCCATACCTTCGACGTCGCTGACGAGGAGCGTCTGGACGCGGTGATGGGCGACCCGGCCGCGCCGGTGGACGCCGTGGTCCACTTCGCCGCGTTCAAGGCGGTCGGGGAGTCGGTCGCGCGGCCGGTCGACTACTACCGCAACAACCTCGGCGCCACCCTGTCGGTGCTCGCCTCCATGCTCCGGTATGACGTGCGCCACCTGGTCTTCTCCTCCTCCGCCACGGTCTACGGGGAGTCGGCCCCGGTGCCGATGACCGAGGACCTGCCGACCTCGGCGACCAACCCCTACGGGTGGACCAAGGTGATGAACGAGCAGATCCTGCGGGACGCCGTCGTGGCGCACCCGCAGATGCGCGTGGCGCTGCTGCGCTACTTCAACCCGGTCGGGGCGCACCCGAGCGGGCGGATCGGGGAGGACCCCTCCGACGTGCCCAACAACCTCATGCCGTTCCTCGCCCAGGTCGCGGTCGGCCGACGCGAGAAGCTGTCGGTCTTCGGCGACGACTACGACACGGTCGACGGGACAGGGGTGCGCGACTACATCCACGTCGAGGACCTCGCCGCCGGCCACGTGGCCGCGCTCGGGTGGATCAGCAGCCACGACCGGGCGCTGTCGACGTGGAACCTGGGCTCGGGCCACGGCACCTCGGTGCTCGAGCTGGTGCGCGCCTTCGAGCAGGCGAGCGGCCGGGAGATCCCCTACGAGGTGGTGGCGCGGCGCCCGGGAGACATCGCGGTGTCCTACGCCGACCCCTCCCTGGCCGAGCGGGAGCTGGGGTGGCGCACCACCCGCACGGTGGCGGACATGTGCGCCGACACCTGGCGCTGGCAGCAGGCCAACCCGCAGGGCTACCCGGACTGATCCGGGCGACGCCACCTACCCGGCGTAGTAGACTGGGCAGATGCGCCAGCGATCCACGAACCTCGGAGACCTCGAGAAGGTTGTCATGGACACCCTCTGGTCCCACGGACCCGAGCTGTCGGTGCGCGACGTCATGGAGCGGATGGAGGGCGAGAAGGACCTCGCCTACACCACGATCATGACCGTGCTCGACCGCCTCGCCAAGAAGGGCCTGACCGACCGCACCCGCGACGGCCGGGCCTGGCGCTACACCGCCGCCTCCTCCCGCGAGGAGCTCGCGGCCACCGCCCTGCGCTCGACGCTGGCGAACGTCCAGGCCGACCGCCAGCTGGCCATGATGCACTTCCTCGACGACGCCAGCCCGGCCGAGATCGACGACCTGCGCGCGGCCCTCGCCGAGGTCGAACGCCGCCACGGCTGAGCCGCCGTGACGGGTGTCCTCGTCACCGCGGCGCTCATCGTCGGCGCCCTGCTGACCGTCCTGGTGGCACCGCACCTGCTCGCCCGCCAGGCCTGGCTGCGCGCGACCCCCGGTGAGGCGCTGTTCCTGTGGCAGGCGGTGAGCCTGGCCGGCGTGCTCTTCGCCCTGCTGGCGGCACCGGTCGGCGCGCTGGTGCTGCCCACCGACCGGCCCTGGCTGCTGTCCGCGGCCATCGTGGTCTCCGGGCTGATGGTGGTGCGCCTGCTGGTCTCCGGCCACCTGATCGGCACCGACCTGCGGCGGCTGCGCGCCCAGCACCGGCGGATGGTGGACGTCACCGGCGAGCGGATCCACCGTCCCGACGCCAACGTGGAGGGCGTCACCGTGCTGGCGCGCGGCAACCCGACCGCCTACTGCCTGCCCGGGCGGCACGACCGCATCGTGCTGAGCCAGGCCGCGGTGGAGCGGCTGACGCCCGAGCAGCTGGGCGCGGTCCTGGCCCACGAGCAGGCGCACCTGGACCAGCGGCACGACCTGCTGCTGGAGCTGTTCACCGTGCTGCACGAAGCGGTCCCGCGCCCGGTGCGGGCCGAGGAGGCGCTGCGCGAGGCGCACCTGCTCGCCGAGATGCTCGCCGACCGGGCGGCCGCCTCGCGGGTGGGCGCGCTGCCCCTCGCGCACGCGCTCGTCGCGATGTCCGGGGCCGGGAGCACCCACGAGCCGGAGCCGGCCGGGGCGACCCTGGCCGGCGGCGCCCAGGTCGGCGTGCGTCTGCGGGCCTTCGCCTCCGACCCGGCCCACCCGGTGTGGCGGGTGGCGGTGGTGGGGGCGGGGCTGCTCGCGCTGGCGGTCCCGTGGCTCGTCCTGCTGCCTGCGGCGCTGGTCTGACCCCGGACGCCCCCGGAGGCCTGCGCCCAGGGGGTGCTGGGATCTTCCGGTGGAGATCGCCGCGGCCGGGGCCTAGGTTGGAGCTGACCGTCCCCAGGCCAACCCGAGGAGGACCCGTGGGAGACAACGCGTGGATCGTGTGGTTGATCGTCGCGATCGTCGTGGTGGCGATCATCGTCGCGGCGATGGTCGCGTTCCGGCGCCGGAAGAAGATGGAGCAGGACCGGCACGAGGCCGCGAGCCTGCGCGAGCGCGCGGCAGGCGGGGAGACCTACGCCGCCGGGGCCGAGGACCGGGCACGCGAGCTGCAGGGCCGGGCGCGCGAGGCCGAGGCGAGGGCGGAGCAGCTGCGCGCCGAGGCCGACCAGGCCACGCACATCGCCCGTGAGCACCGGGACCGGGTGACCGGCGACCACCTGCGGGCCGAGGAGGTCGACCCCGACCGCTGAGGACGGCTCAGCGACGCGGGTTCTTCATCGCGATCGCGGTGGACAGCACGGTGGCGAAGCCGCACCAGGCCGCGTAGGGCGCCAGCGCCGCCCCGGCGACCGGACGGGCCCGGGAGGTCCGCCGCACGAGGTCGGCCGAGCTCACCGCGAGCACCGCGCACTCGGCGGCCGCCAGCCAGGGACGGCGGCCGCGCCAGAAGAGCCAGCTCCATCCGGCGTTGAGGACCAGGTTGGCCGTCAGCGCCCTGCGGTAGGCGGCACGCTCCGTCCGCCTGCCCGACTCCTCCAGCTCGTCGAGCGCGACCGCCGAGGTCACGGCGAGACCGGCGTAGAGCGGGGTCCACACCAGGGGGAAGACGGTGCTCGGCGGCTGCCACTCGGGCTTGCGCAGCGTGCGGTACCAGAGGCTGTCGGGGTCGGTGGCGAGCACACCGGCCACCGCCGTCCCGGCCACGCTCGCCGAGGTTGTGAGCAGGGTCGTCAGACGCATCCCCCCACGCTCCACCACCACGGCCCCGCCCGCATCCTCAAAAGGCCCGACCGCGCACCTGCACCGGGATGGGAAGATGGTCCCCATGCCGCTGCCCGCCGCCCGTACGCCCCTGGCCCACCTCGAGCCCGCGATCGCGCTGGGCGCCCTCGACGGGCGCTACCGCGGGGTCGTCGCCCCGCTCGTGGACCACCTCTCCGAGGCCGCGCTCAACCGTGCCCGCCTGCACGTGGAGGTGGAGTGGCTCATCCACCTCACCAGCCACGACGTCGTCCCCGGTGCCGACCACCTCGCGCAGGGCGAGCAGGACGCCCTGCGCGCGCTGGTCCTCGATCTCGACGCCGCCGCGATCGCCGAGCTGAAGGACATCGAGGCCGAGACCGTCCACGACGTCAAGGCGATCGAGTACTACCTGCGCCGCCGCCTCGTCGAGGTCGTGGGCGCAGATCGCGCCGTCGCCCTGGGCGAGCTGGTCCACTTCGCCTGCACCAGCGAGGACGTCAACAACATCTCCTACGCGCTCATGGTCCAGGGCGCGGTCACCCAGGTGTGGCTGCCCCGTGCCCGGGCTCTCCTCGACCAGCTCTCCGGCATGGCGCGCGAGCTCGCCGAGGTGCCGCTCCTGGCGCACACCCACGGCCAGCCGGCGACGCCGACCACGATGGGCAAGGAGCTCGCGGTGCTCGCGTGGCGGCTGCGGCGGCAGCTGGACCGGGTGGGCGGCACGACATACCTCGGCAAGCTCAACGGGGCGACCGGCACCTACGGCGCGCACGTGGAGGCGGTGCCGGGCGCCGACTGGCAGCAGGTCAGCCGCTCCTTCGTCGAGCACCTCGGCCTGACCTGGAACCCGCTGACCACCCAGATCGAGAGCCACGACTGGCAGGCCGAGCTCTACGCCGACGTGGCCCGTTTCAACCGGGTGCTGCACAACCTGTGCACCGACGCCTGGACCTACATCTCGATGGGCTACTTCGCCCAGGTCCGCGGCCAGGGCACCGTCGGCTCGAGCACGATGCCGCACAAGGTCAACCCGATCCGCTTCGAGAACGCCGAGGCCAACCTGGAGGTCTCCAACGCCCTGCTCGACGTGCTCGCCTCGACGCTGGTCACCAGCCGCCTGCAGCGCGACCTGACCGACTCCTCGATGCAGCGCAACATCGGCACCGCCTTCGGCCACAGCCTGCTCGCGATCGACAACGCCTCGCGCGGCCTGGCCGGGCTCGACGCGGTGCCCGAGGCGATGGCCAGGGACCTCGACGCCAACTGGGAGGTGCTCGCCGAGCCGGTCCAGTCGGTGATGCGGGCGCTGGCCGCGCGCGGGGTCGAGGGCATGACCAACCCCTACGAGCGTCTCAAGGAGCTGACCCGCGGCCGCCGGATCGGGCAGGCCGAGCTGGTCGAGTTCGTGCGCGGCCTGGGGCTGCCCGCCGAGGAGGAGGAGCGCCTGGTCGCGCTCACCCCGGCGACCTACGTGGGTCTCGCACCGCGGCTGCTGGACCACCTGGAGGGCTGATGCACCTGCTCCCCGCCGACCAGCTCGACCCGGTCCGCACCCACCTGCGCGCGCAGGGGTATGCCGTCGCGCACGCGGTCACGCCCGCGGACACCGAGCTCCGGTCGGCCCAGGCGGAGATCGCCCGGGCGCTGCGGCTGCCCGGCAACGCCGCGACGAACCTCGACGCGATGGCGGACACCCTGCGCGACCTGAGGCAGATCTGGGGCAGCCAGAAGGTCGCCCTGCTCTGGGAGGACGCCGGCCGGCTCGCCGGCGAGGACGGCCGCGCCTGGTGGATCCTCGGCGAGCTGCTCGACGAGGCCGACGACCTGACCGTCGTGGCGCTCGGCGAGGCGCACCTGGGCGCGCCGCCCGCGCCTCACGAGCAGGATCGCGCGTGAGGCTCCCCCGCCCGGTCCAGCTGGGTCTGCTCGTCCTGTGCGCCGCCGTCGTGCTCTGGCTGGTGGCGCGGACCCTGGAGGGTGGTGGGAGCACCGTCGGTGCGCCGTCGCCCTCCCCGACCGGCACGGACACGCGCGACTGGGACGGGATCGACGCCTGCCGTGACGACGTGCTGCCGCCGGAGCTGGAGGAGGTCGCCGACGAGGTCGAGGCCGGCGGACCCTTCGAGTTCCCCGGCAAGGACGGGTCGACCTTCGGCAACCGCGAGGGCTACCTGCCGCAGGAGTCGGGGGGCTACTACCGGGAGTACACCGTCCAGACGCCGGGCCTGGACCACCGCGGTGCGCGCCGGGTCGTCACCGGCGGCGGCCAGACCGATCCGCAGGTCTGGTACTACACCGACGACCACTACGAGAGCTTCTGCGAGTTCGCCCCCTGACGGGGGTCGTCGGCCGACGTTGCGCCACATACCCCATGGGGGTATGATGAGGGTATGGCTGTGAACGGATACACCGGGTCCAAGGACGCGTACCTCAAGAGGCTGCGCCGGATCGAGGGCCAGGTGCGCGGCATCGAGCGCATGGTCGAGGAGGACACCTACTGCATCGACGTGCTCACCCAGGTGAGCGCGGTCACCAAGGCGCTGCAGGCGGTCAGTCTCGGGCTGCTCGAGGACCACATCGGTCACTGCGTCGTCGACGCCGCCAAGGAGTCCGACGAGGCCAAGGACGCCAAGGTCCGCGAGGCCGCCGACGCGATCGCCCGGTTCGTGCGCAGCTGACCTGCCGGAGCCGCCATACCCATCATCACCAGCACCACCACACCGGAGGACACCTCATGGAGACCACCACCATCACCGTCAACGGCATGACCTGCGGCCACTGCGTCGCCTCCGTCACCGAGGAGCTCAAGGAGGTCGCCGGCGTCACCGACGTGCGCGTCCCCGAGCTCGTCAAGGGCGGGGACAGCCAGGTCCTCGTCGACTCCGAGGGCGCCCTGGACCTCGAGGCCGCCAGGGCCGCCGTCGCCGAGGCGGGCTACACCGTCTCGGCCTGACGCCCTTGCGGGCGGCCGCCCGGCCGGTGGCCGTCCGCACCACGCACCCCCACCGCAGGACCAGGAGCCATGAGCACCACGACCAAGAGCACCCCCGACGCCGGCACCAGCACCCCCACGAGCCACGTCGACCTGGCGATCACCGGCATGACCTGCGCCTCGTGCTCGGCACGGATCGAGCGCAAGCTCAACAAGCTGGACGGGGTCGAGGCCAGCGTCAACCTGGCCACCGAGAAGGCGAGCGTCAGCTTCCCCTCGGCCCTCTCGGTCGCCGACATCGTCGCGACCGTGGAGAAGACAGGGTATGGCGCCACGCCCCTGGAGGAGGACCGCGGCGGCCGCGCCCCCGCGATGACCCACGACGTCGTCAGCAGGAGCTCCCTGCGGCTGCGCGTGGTCGTCGCCAGCGTGCTCGCGGCGGTCGTCGTCGTGCTGCACATGGTCCCTCCGGTCGCCGACGCGCTGGGCACGACCGGGATGTGGCTGCAGTTCGCGCTGACCGTGCCGGTCTACCTGTGGGCGGCCTGGCCGTTCCACCGCGCCGCGCTGGTCAACGCCCGCCACCTGTCCTCCACGATGGACACGCTGGTCTCGGTCGGCACGACGGCGGCGATGGGCTGGTCGGTCGTCGCGCTGTTCACCGGCTTCACCCACGACATGTACTTCGAGACGGTCGCGGTCGTCACCGCCTTCCTGCTCGTCGGCCGCTACATCGAGGCCCGCGCCAAGGCGCAGGGCCGCTCTGCGCTGACCTCGCTCATGGAGCTGGGCGCCAAGGACGTCGCGATCCTGCGGCACGAGGCGGCCACGGGCGCGTGGACCGAGGAGCGGATCCCGGTCCAGGACCTGATGAGCGGTATGCGGTTCGTCGTCCGGCCGGGCGAGAAGGTGGCCACCGACGGCCGGATCGTCGAGGGGCACAGCACGATCGACGCCAGCATGGTGACCGGCGAGTCGATGCCGGTCGAGGTGACCGCCGGCGACGACGTCACCGGCGCCACCGTCAACGGCCACGGCCGCCTGGTCGTGGAGGCCACCCGGGTCGGCAGCGAGACGACCCTGTCCCGCATCACCGCGCTGGTGGAGCAGGCCCAGACCGGCAAGGCCCCCGTGCAGCGGCTGGCCGACCGGATCTCCGCTGTCTTCGTCCCCGTCGTGCTCGTCGTCGCGCTGGTGACCTTCGTGCTGTGGCTGCTCACCGGGCACAGCATGGCGGCCGCGCTCGCCCCGGCCGTGGCGGTCCTCATCATCGCCTGCCCGTGCGCCCTGGGTCTGGCGACGCCGACGGCCCTGCTCACCGGCACCGGCCGCGGCGCCCAGCTGGGCATCCTCATCAAGGGCCCGCAGATCCTGGAGTCGACCCGCCGCGTCGACACCGTCGTGCTGGACAAGACCGGCACGATCACCACCGGCGAGCCCGTCCTCACCCACGTCCTGACCGCCGGCGCCCTGTCCGAGGAGGCCGCCCTCAAGGCCGCCGCCTCCGTCGAGACCGGCAGCGAGCACCCGGTCGCGGCGGCGATCGTCGACGGAGCCCGGGCCCGCGACATCGAGACCAGCCAGATCACCGGCTTCACGAACCTGCCGGGCCAGGGCGCCCGCGCCAGCATCAAGGACACCGAGGTGACCGTCGGCAAGGCCGACCTGTTCGACGAGGTCCCCGCCGAGCTGCGGGCCGAGCTGGACGCCGGCCGGGGCACCACCGTGCTCGTCGGCTGGGAGGGCACCGCCCGCGCCGCGATCACCGTGGCCGACACCCCGCGCGAGACCAGCGCCGCCGCCGTGGCGCGGCTGCGCGAGCTGGGCCTCACGCCATACCTGCTGACCGGTGACAACGAGCACACCGCCCGCCGGGTCGCCCAGGAGGTCGGGATCGACCCCGCCCACGTCGAGGCCGGCGTGCTGCCGCAGGACAAGTTCGCCCGGGTCAGGGCGCTGCAGGGCCAGGGGAAGGTCGTGGCGATGGTCGGCGACGGCGTCAACGACGCCGCGGCGCTGGCCCAGGCCGACCTCGGGATGGCGATGGGCAGCGGCACCGACGTGGCCGCCGAGTCCGCGGACATCGTGCTCATGCGCTCCGACGTCGGGGCGGTCGCCGACGCGATCGGGCTGTCCCGCAAGACGCTGCGGGTCATCAAGGAGAACCTCGTCTGGGCGTTCGGCTACAACACGCTGGCCATCCCCCTGGCGGCGTTCGGGATGCTCACGCCGATGATCGCCGGCGGCGCGATGGCGATGTCCAGCGTGCTCGTCGTGCTCAACAGCCTGCGGCTGAAGGGCTACGGCCGGCGCTGAGCCGGTCGCGCAGGACCCACCCACAGCGCGAGGCCCCCGCACCGCCGGGTACGGGGGCCTCGCCAGGTCCGCAGAGATGCGGGCGTTCAGATCGTGACGGCACCCTCGGGCGTCTCGAAGGTCACGTCGAACAGGCACGGCTCGTCGTCCTCCACGAAGCCGAACTCCACGTCGCTCTCGAAGTTGCCCTCGGCCTGGTCGCCGATACCGAGCCAGGCGCGCACGACCGGGGGCTCTCCGCCGATGGTCAGACCGCTGAGCCGGGCGGTGCTCGCCGCGAGCTGGGAGGGGTGGGCGTCGCGCGGCGAGACCCACTTGACGAAGAACGGCAGGTTGCCGTGGTCGATGACGTTCTTGACGCCGATCTGCTTCCACTCCAGCTCCACGCCCTGCGGGGTGTGCCGGTTGCCGTCGACCGCCGCGCGGCCGAGGCGCTCCTCGACGACGGTGAGGTCGTCGACCTCCACGACCCACGCCATCCAGCCGCCGCCGCGCGCCGAGCGGGCCTTGACCGCCTGACCGAAGGGGGCCTTGTCCGAGGCGGGGTGGTCCAGGGCCTCGACGACCTCCAGGTAGCGGTCCTCCGCCAGGGGCAGGATGACGTTGCGGGTGCCGAAGCGCGGGTGCACGCCGCCGTCCACCGGGGTGATGCCGAGCTGGTCCCCCAGGCGCCCGGCCGTCGCCTGCAGGCCCTCCGGGCCGGCGGCGTAGCTCACGTGGTCGATACGCATAGCGGTCATCGTGGCACACCCACCCGGCGGTGCCCACGCCGCCCCCGCCTCGCGCTCAGCCTCCGCGCCCCGACCGCTGGCGCACCGCCTCGTAGAGGATGATCGCCGCCGACGTCGCCACGTTGAGGGAGTTGGCGCGCCCGACCATGGGGATCCGGACGCGGTGGTCCGCCGCCTCGAGCACCTCGGCCGTCAGGCCCTCCTTCTCGGTGCCGACCGCCACCGCCGACGGTCCCCGGTAGTCGACCTGCGTGTGCTCGGTCTCGGTGTCCGGCGTCGCCGCGACGAGGGGTATGCCGTGCGCCCGCAGCCAACCGAGGGTCGCCTCGGTGCTGTCGCTGGCCACGGGCACCGAGAAGACCGTGCCCTTGGAGGCCCGCACCGTGTTCGGGTTGCCCCAGTCGGTGACCGGGTCGGCCGCGACGACGGCGTCGAGGCCGGCGGCGTCGGCGGTGCGCAGCATCGCCCCGAGGTTGCCGGGCTTCTCCACGCCCTGGCACACCAGGACCAGCGGGTCGGAGGGCAGGTCGAGGTCGGCGCACCGGCGCTCGATCGTGTCGACGACGGCGAGGAACCCGTCCGGCCCCTCCCGGTAGGCCGCCTTCTCGAAGGCCGCCCGGGACAGGCGCACGAGCTCCGTGCCAAGGGACCCGACGCGGCCGACGAGGCCGTCGGCGCGCGCTCCCTGCCCCATCAGCTCCGGGCAGTAGAAGAGTGCACGCGGCACGACCCCCGCGTCCAGGGCGAGGCCGAGCTCCTCGTATCCCTCGACGAGCGTGCGCCCCTCCTGCTCGCGCGTCCGCCGCCGCCGGAGCCCGGCCAGCGCCTTGACCCGCGGGTTGGCGGGAGAGGTGATGAGGAGGGGGTCGCGCACGTGCACCAGTCTGGCAGCCGGCCCCGTGGTGAGGGGTGCGCGGCGCGGCCGGTCGGCTAGGCTTCGCGCTCGTGGAGGAGGGGACCCCCGAGGCGACGCCGGCACCGGCCGGCCCCCTGCGCGCCGCCCGCGACTGGCTCACCGCCAGCCCCGCGCGCGTCGGGTATGCCGTGGTGGCGGCGGTCCTGCTGCTCACCTGGCCCTTCGGTGGCTGGTCGCCCGCGGTCGAGGCGGGGGCGAGGACCCCGGTGGGCAGGGAGGTCTCGGCCGCGCCGTTCACGGTGACGGTGGAGCGCGCGGTCGCCGGGGTCGACCTCGGCCACCCGTTCGCCCTGCTGGACAACGGCATCAACCCCGACCAGGCCGACGACCAGCACGTGCTGCTGATGCTGACGGTGCGCAACGACTCCGCCCGCACGCTGCCGGTGCGCGAGGTCTACGCCGACCTGATCTCCGTCTCCGGGTCGGGGGAGCCGGTCACCACGACCGGCGCACCGCAGGCGGACGTGTCGATGTGGAGCAGCGTCTACGCCGGCCGGGAGCAGCCGCAGCTGCTCGCCGGGCTCGGCCCGGGGATGGACTACGAGCTGGTCCTGCAGCAGCCGGTGAGCGGCGAGGCGCCCGAGGAGCTGGAGGTCGAGCTCTACTCGCGGACCTCTCGGCAGAGCTCGCTGGAGGACACCATGCTGTGGGCCGACCCCGTGCTCGTCACCACGGTCACCGTCCCCGTCGAGCATCCCGCCGGACCGCTCTACCGTGCGCCGTGGGAGGACGGAGGCAGCTCCGGGGGTGACGAGCGGTGAGCCTGCTCTCCGGCCGGTGGCTGGGCGGCCTCGGCACGAGCGCGTTCGTCCTCGCCGCACTCGCGGTGGGACGGGTCGTCGGCGACCAGCTGCCCGACCCGTTCGAGCCGTTGAGCGCGCCCAGGGAGCACGCGGTGGGGGTGGGTGAGACGGCATACCTGCGGGAGGCGGAGCTGACGGTGACGGGCACGCGGCTGGGACCGCTGCTGGACGACGGGCTGTCCCCCGTGCCGACTCCCGGCATCTGGCTGGTCGTCGACCTGGAGCTGACCGGGGCCGGGTCCGACTCGCAGCTGCGCACGTGGGAGGTCGTCGCGGCCGACGGGACCAGCTGGGCGCAGACGCGCGGCCTGACGAGGACCTGCAGCCTCGTGCCGCCCGGCATCACCCAGCGCTGCTCGGTCGCGCTCGAGGTGCTGCCGGCGGCGCTGCCCGGCGCCACGCTGCGGCTGGGGACCGCGAGCGACCTGCGCTACGACGACGTGGCGGTCGTCGAGCTCGGTCTGACGGCCGCCGACGTCGAGGCGGCGGCGTCCGACGCCCCCGTGGCCACGCTCCCGCTGGAGCTGGTGGGCGCGGACGGGCAGGGCGCGCCGTGAGCTGGTGGCGGCGCAACCGGTGGGCCCTGCTCGCGCTGCCGTTCGTCGTCGCGCTCGTCGCGGTCAGCGGCGCCTCCCGTCTGGTCAACTTCTGGTGGCCCAGCCAGCTGAGCGAGCCGGTGGTCGGGTCCGTCGGGGCGCCCGTCGGCCTCACGGCGCAGACGTGGGACGAAGAGGGTGAGGAGACGAGCATCGACGTCGACGTCGTCGTCGGGCCGACCACCGAGGCGGTGGACTGGACCGACGGGGACGGCATGCTCCAGCGCGTGCCCTACGTCGACGGCACGCGCGTGTGGCGGACCGACGTGACGTTCACCGCGCCGGCAGGGGAGGACCCGACGCTGTGCTTGGCCGAGGTGGTGGACACACGGGGGCGCACCACGACCTACACCACGACGGCCGTCGGGGCCCAGGGCCTGCCGGTGAGCCCGTGCGCGCCACCGTTCTCGCTGTCGGAGCAGGGGCCGCGGGACGAGACGTGGACCGTGCCTGTGCTGGTGCGCCTCACCGCCGACGTCGAGCCGGCCGAGCTGCGGATCTGGTGGCAGCCCCCGGAGCACGTGGCGGTGCCGCTGGAGGTCGACGCGGGCTGAGCAGTCGGCCGGCGCGGACCGTCGTCAGCCGGCCTCAGCCTGTCCGCGAGCTGCGGGCGGCGCGAGCTCCATCGCCGTGGAGCAGACCAGCGCGCAGGTCCAGGCGAGCGGCGCGACCGCGGCGGGGCTGCCCTCGCTGAGCACCTTCTCGGGCAGGCTGCCGGCGACCGTGCGGTGCTCCTCGAGCCAGGCGAGCACGTCCCGGCCACGGCCGGGGTGCCCTGCCGCGACGTAGGCCTGGGCGAACAGGGCGGTCTCCGGCGTCCAGCTGACCCAGGTGTCCTTCCAGCCCTCGCCGGGCGACACGCCGCCGGCCGGCCGGAGCATCGCCGTCCACGCGAGGTCGAGCAGCGGCACCACCTCGCGCTCCAGGCCGTGCACGTAGGGCGGGAGCAGGAGGGCGAGCGCGGCGTCATACCCCCCGCCTCGCGCGTAGCGGCGGAAGCCGGTGCGTCCGAAGCGGACCGCGACGACCTCGCGCAGCCGCTCGGCGTAGGACGCGGCCTGCACCGCCTGCGGCCCGAGGTCCTCGCCCAGCGCGGCGGCGGCCTGGAGCCCGGCCAGCGTCACCGCCGCTACGCCCAGGGTGGTGCGCCGCTCCGGCACCTCCCAGTAGTCGGGCGTGGGACTGGGCAGCCCGTCGCCCCGGGGCCGGTCGAGATCGGTGAAGACGGCACGCAGCGCCGCCACGGCAGCAGGCCGGGCGACCGCGAGCAGGTCCTCGCGGAGCCCGGGCAGAGCCCGGCAGGAGCGGTGGAGCGCCCAGAGGAACCAGCCCGCGCCGTCGGCCTGGTGGGGCCTGGCGTCCGGGGTGGAACCGGCGAGGGTGTACCTCGCCTCGAACTGCCCGTCCGGCCGCTGGCAGCGCGCCAGGAAGGTGATCCACCGCAGGACGTCTGCCCCGCGTCCCAGGTCGGCGTAGAGCCGGCACACGTGCGCGGCGTCGCGGGGCCAGACGTAGCGCCAGTTCGCCGTCCAGGCGGCCACCGGGGCCGGCAGGCCCGCGGACAGGACGTTGAGGTCCAGGACGGCGTCACCGGCCAGGCCGGCCCAGCGCGGGTCCACCGTCCTACGGACGACCGCCAGCAGTCCGGTCTCGGCCGCGACGAGCTCCGGCGTGCGGGCCGCCGGCGTCAGCGCCCGGCTGCCGGGGACGGGGAAGCGCTCCTGCGGCAGCAGGAAGGAACGCTGCGACGGCCCCGAGAACCCGACGCCGGCGGACACGAGCGGGATGGTCTCCTCGGCGCGCGCGGCGTCCCGCAGCAGCGACCCGCCGCCCACGACCCCCAGCGCGAGGCCCGCCCCCAGGACGGCGCGGCGGGCGACCCGGCCCTGCCTGCCGAGGGGCACGCCGCCGTCCCCGGCGGGTCCGCCGGTCATGGCAGGGCACCGCCGGCGGTGGCGGGCTCGGGCACCCCCTTCTCGGTCGCGCCGAGGACCAGGAACCGGTCCACGGCCGCCGCGACGAGCACCGCCACCAGAACCCAGCTGACCCCGGAGAAGAGGATGTCGACGTAGGGCGCGAGCGCGACCATCAGCTCGGCCTCCATCGACGGCAGCACGGCCCGCAGCCCCCAGGCCACGAGCAGCTGGGACTGGCGGGCGAGCAGGAAGACCAGGCAGAGCGTCACCATCGGCACGAGCCCGGCGCGCACGAGCGTGCGCAGGCCCGTGCCCAGCGAGGTGAAGCGTGAGGTGAAGGAGGCGATCGGCTGGGCCAGCCAGTCGCGCAGCCAGTCCGGCAGGAGCGAGAGGCGCTGCCGCACCCGCGCCGCGGCGACCAGCTCCTCGAGCGTGCGCACCCGCCGGGCGACCCGCTCGGGCAGCGGCACCTCGGGCGGCTCGACGGGGTCGCCTAGCGTGCTGCCGTAGACCACGGCGCCGACCACCAGCCAGGCGAGCGGCACGACGACGAGGACGTCGAAGTCGCCGAGCACACCCCATACCCAGGAGGTCAGCGACGAGACAGCACCGCCGACCGGCCCGAGCGCCCCCGTCAGCCTCTCCCACACCCCGACGACCCCGTCCACCGCGCGCCGGTCCAGCACCCAGCCCCACAGCCCCGACCACTGGGTGGCGATCGACTTGGCGGCGAAGGCCAGCCAGACGACCTCGAGCCAGGCGGCGAGGAAGCCGAAGACAGCGTGCCGCCGCGGCAGGTCGAGCCGGTCCACCAGCCAGCGCAGCACCAGGGCGGCGACGACCGTGGCGACCAGCACCGGTGTGTCCACGGTGCCGATCGTGCGGTCGGCCATCTGCGACCCGGTGAGGAAGGTGGTCTGCCGGAACTCCTCGGAGAAGGTCTCGTTGACGAACCGGCGCATGTCGTCGCGCAGGTAGCCCTGCGCGGCGTAGAGCGCGAGGAAGGGGATCAACGCGCCGGAGACCACCTGCATCCGCTGCGACATCGTCTCCGGGCGGCCCTCGACGTGGCGCAGGGAGGGCAGCAGCGCCCGGAGCATGAGGATCAGCGCCGTGAGCGTGGCCAGCGGCGCCAGCGTCACGGTCACCGAGGCGGCCACCGGGTGCTCCCGGCTCAGCACGAAGCTGCCCCACAGCACCAGCTCGCGCACCGCCGCGCCGAGCAGGAAGAGCACGACGAGCACCGGCCAGTGGCGCACGAGCAGGCGCAGTCCGTCGACGACGACCACCAGGGCGGCGGCGACGGTGCGGCCCACCTCGCGCAGGGCTCCCCTCACAAGCTGGGAGTGTATGCCGTGCGCCTCCGCCGCCGCCCCCGCCACCGGGCGTGGCGGCGGGTCGGCGCTCAGACGACCTTCACCTTCGTGCGCACGACGGTCGTGCCCGGCAGCTGCGGCGAGGTCATCGTGGAGGTGACCACGCCGGTACCTCCCCGCAGCCCGCGCACGTCGACGGTGTAGGTCAGCGTCCCTCCGGGAGTGGGAGGTGTGCTGCTCACCACGAGGTCGCCGGTCGGCACGGTGGCGCTCATGTCGCCCTCGCCGAGCGCGTTCTCGGCGCCGACGAGGAAGGACTGCCCGGGGTCAGCAGGCAGGTCCGCGGGGTCGTAGGCGTAGGAGATGTCCTCCACGCCGTTGACCCCGATCCAGGTCTGCATCGGCACCACGTCGGTGGTGCCCCACACGCGGGTCTCGTGCTCGACGACCAGCCAGGAGCTGACGCCGTCGGTGAGCACGCTGATGTAGATGCCGTCCGTGCCGGTGCCGTCCAGGTCGGTCCAGAACGGTGCGAGCACGTTGTTGGGCGGAGCGGCGTCCGGGCCCTCCGGGATGCTGCAGCAGTTGTTGTCCGCCTCCGTGCCGCCGCCGACCACCGAGTAGCCGTTGGAGTCGACACCGAGCAAGGTGTACGTCCGACCGGCGAACTCGAAGGACGGCACGTTGAAGTTGACGAGGTCCTCGTCGCCGACCGGGAAGGGCTTGATCCCGAAGGCAGCCAACGGGAGGAAGCCCGCCACCGAGCTGCCGGGCTCCACCGCCGGTACGCCCGGACGGTTGCCGGCGAGCGTGGCGGTGGCCGTGACCGACCTGGGGCCGGTCGCCGTGGCTCCCTCCACGCCTGCCAACTTCAGCTCGTTGGTCAAGGAGGTCGTCAGCGAGACCCTCTGCTCCTCAGGGCCTTGATTGACGGCCTGGACGGTGCAGGTGGTGGTGCCCTGCCGGGGGATCTCGGCCGGGTCGCAGGACTGGGTCAGCCCGACGTCCCCCTGCGTGTGCACGAAGGCCACCGGTAGGTGCAGGCCGGCACCGCCGTGCTTGGGGGTCAGCAGGACCGAGCCGAAGCGCTGCTCGCCGAGCGGGGCCGTCGAGCTGATCGTCACCATGAGGTCCACGGACCGGCCAGGACGCAGGTTGAACTTGCGCGGGCTCACCGTGATGGTCGAGTCGGCCGGAGCCTGCGCCGAGACGTCGACCTGCTGCATGCGGGAGGAGGTGTTCGTGACCGTCCTGGTCGTCGTCAGGGTGCCGGGCATCGTCGGCGCGTTGATCGAGGGCAGGTTGAGGTCGACCGCGGTCAGCGGGTCCCCGCCGAGCTGGAAGAGCCTGCCGGCGGTCTCGTCGACGGTCAGGACGACGTCCGCGGCGGCGGCCACGTCGATCCGTCCGGCGCCCATGTCGAAGGCGTCGGCCGGGGTGGTCAGGTCCTCCTTGACGACGTCGGTGACCGAGGACGTCATGAGCGCCGAGCGGATCTGTCCCGGTGTCCAGTCCGGGTGGACCGCACGGACCAGGAGGGCCGAGCCCGCGACGTGCGGCGAGCTCATCGAGGTGCCGGCGATCGCCTGGAAGATCTCGCCGGGAGGTCCGCCGGTGACGGTGTCCGGCGTCGGGGTCATGCCGGCGAGGATCTGCACGCCGGGCGCGGTGACGTCGGGCTTGACGAAGAGGCCGGCCGGCCCGCGGCTGGAGAAGGCGGCCATGACGTCGCCCTGGCCGTCTTGGGCCACGCCCGCGGTGAACTGCCCGAGCACGTCGTCGTGGCCGTCCATGAAGGCCTCGAGGTCGGTGCCGTCCGCAACGTGGATCGTGGGCAGCCAGTGGTTGTCGGTCTCCACGTCAGCCAGGCTGGGGTTGTACAGAATCATGCCTGCGGCTCCGCCCTGGAGGACGTTGTAGCCCTTCTCGACGCGCGCATTGGTGCCGCGCCGGCACGCCACGATCTGCCCCTCGAAGGTGCCTGCCGGTGCAGGATCGAGGCACATCGGGTCGTTGTAAGGGGCGTCGGCGGACATCACGACCGGCAGCGGGCCGGCGCCCTGGGTGATCGTCACTCCGCCCACCTCGTAGGTGTCGGCGCCGGCGGTCATGGTCAGCGTGGAGCCGAACTCACGCCTCTGGGTCGAGGCCCCCACGCTGGTCACCCAGGGCGAGAGGTGGTTGGCCGTGCCCGCCCCCGGCCCCTCGTTGCCGGCGGAGGCCGAGACGAAGACACCTGCGGCGTAGGCATCGAGGAAGGCCAGCTCGGTGGGGTCTGCGTAGGGATCTGTGCCGCCGGAGATGGAGAAGTTGATGACGTCGACGCCGTCCTCGATCGCCTGCTGCACGGCCGCGGTCGTGTCGGAGTCGAAGCACCCCTGGACGCCGCACACCTTGTACTCGACGACCCACGCCCCGGGTGCCATCCCGCGGACCGGTCCGCGGTCGACGCCGAGGACCTCGGCGTGCTCGAGCACGTTTCCGGCACTGGTCGATGCGGTGTGCGTCCCGTGCCCCTCGGAGTCGCGCGCGCTGTGGTATGGCTCGACGGCCGCCCGGCCGGCGCTCGACAGGTAGGTGTCCAGGAAGGCGTAGCCGCCGATGAGCTTGTTGTTGCAGCTGAACGGGTCGTCCTCCGCGGTGAGCGGATTGTCCCCGAAGTCGCACTCGAGGTCCAGCCCCTTCGGGGGCGCCTCCAGGTTGCCCTGGTCGGCGAAGGACGGGTGCTCGGGCCACACACCGGTGTCAAGGTTGGCGTAGATCAGCCCGGCGCCCGCGTCCGGGGCGCCACCCAGGGCCTCCTGGACCTCGTCGGCGTGGATGAACTGCGGGCTCGAGTCGGTCAGCGGCTTGCGCAGCTCGTCGGGCTGCACGGCCGCCACCCCGTCGATGGCCAGGACGTCCTCGACGCTGTCGGCCGGGATGGTGGCCGACAGCCCGCCGTAGGCCACCCGGAAGCTGCGGCCGACCTCGGCCCCGGGCACCGCCTGGTCGAGGGCCGCCTCCACCGCCTTCTCGTTGCGCTGCTGGTATGCGGTGTAGGCGCGCTCCGCACGGCTGTGCCCGGTGATCGGGCGACCGGTCACCCTCGGGCTCGTGGCGGCCAGTCCGTCGAGGCCGCCGGCGTAGCTCGCCGAGCCGTCGTGGTCGAGCTTGATCATGACCGGGATCAGGGTGTCGTCCTCACGGTCGAGGAGCGCCCGCGGCGTGTGGGCGAGCGAGCCGGACAGGGACTTGTGGGCTCTCACCGTCCCGGTGTGCGTGACGGCACCGTCGACGACGGTGAGGTCCGCCGGTTCGACGGGGTCGGGTCCGGCACCTGCGGAGGGCAGTGCCGGGCCGACGGCCAGGAGGGAGAGTGCGGCCGCAGCGGCCGCGAGCTGACGGAGTGGAGAGCGCGCCATCGCGTGGGTCCTTGTCTTCCATGGACCCGGGGCGGCAGCCGTGCACGTCCCACGGGTCCGTTCAGGACCTCGGCCCGGACGGGCAGAGTGGCTGAACGCTACTCCCGTCGATGCGCCTTGTACACCCTTCCTCGGTGTGCCGCGCGTGGGCCGACGAGCTCGTCAGGCCAGCTCTTCCAGCACCTGTTCCAGGGCGTCGACCAGGCCGTCCTCCTCGACGGGGCCGGTCATCCGGTCGGCCGCCTGGACGACCTCGGCCGGAGCCTGTCCCATGGCGTAGCCGCGAGCGGCCCAGACGAGCATCTCCACGTCGTTGCGCTGGTCCCCGACGGCCACGGTGCGGTGCGGCTCCACGCCCAGGCGGCGGCGGACCTGCTCCAGCGCGGAGGCCTTGGAGACCCCCTCCGGGGCCAGGTCGAGCCAGGCGCTCCAGCCCACGGCGTAGCTGACGCCGTGCAGCCCGATGCGCTCGACCAGGTCGCTGAACTCCTCGGAGGTGGAGTTCGGGTCGCGGAAGGTGACACGGGTGACCGGCTGGCTGAGCAGCTCCTCCATCGGCACCACGGTCTGCTCGCCCCACAGCTCGCCCTCGGGGAAAGGGGTGCTCACCTTGAAGCCGACGCCGACCTCCTCGACCGCCACGATCGCGCCCGGGAGCTCGCGCCGGACCAGGGACACCGCGGGGGCCGGGTCGAAGGTGACCACGTCGAGGAGCCGGAAGCCACCGTCCTGGTCGTCGTCGACCTCGACGGTGACGGCACCGTTGGAGCAGACCACCGGCCGACCGTGCGTCCGCAGCCCGAAGTGCTCCAGGATCGGCATCGTGGCCACGACCGAGCGCCCCGTCGCCACGACGACGCGCACGTGCGGCAGCCCCTCGAGGCGGCGGACGACGTCCTCCACCCGGGACGAGACCGAACCGTCGTGGTGGATGAGGGTCCCGTCCACGTCCAGCGCCACCAGCAGGGGCGTGTCGCGCACCGGGTGGCGCTCCTGGGTGCGGGTCCTCGTCTCGACGCTGCTCACAGGGGCGAGCCTAGCCGCAGGCCCTGCCGCGGGACCCTGCGGCGTCCCCCGCACCGTCGCACCACCTATCCCCTGGACAGATCAAGATCGTCCTGTCTATGATCCGACAGACGGGAATATTTCCTGCGTGAATGCGGTTCTACCGGATACCTTGCGTGAAAACAGCCCAACGACGGGAGGAGATTGCCATGCGAGCGGACACGCACATCGACCCGGGTCAGGTCCACGAGGTGCTGGCGCAGCATCTGCTGGTCGACGGCTACAAGCTGGTCTTCGACACCATAAGGAGCCACGGGTCCTGGTTCGTCGACACCCGCACCGGCGACTCCTACCTGGACCTCTACACCTTCTTCGCCTCCGCGCCGCTGGGCGCCAACCCCTCCGGCGTCGTCGACGACCCGCAGTTCCAGGCGCTGCTGGCGCAGGTCGCGTCGAACAAGCCGGCCAACTCCGACGTCTACACCACGCACCTGGCCGAGTTCACCACGACGTTCGCCCGGGTCCTGGGCGACCCGGCACTGCCGCACCTGTTCTTCGTCGAGGGTGGGGCCCTCGCGGTGGAGAACGCGCTCAAGACCGCCTTCGACTGGAAGAGCCGGCGCAACGAGGCGGCCGGGCTCCCGGCGGACCTCGGCACGAAGGTCATGCACCTGACCCGGGCCTTCCACGGCCGCAGCGGCTACACGATGTCGCTGACCAACACCGACCCGGCCAAGGTCGCCCGCTTCCCCAGGTTCGACTGGCCCCGGATCGACGTTCCCGCGATCACCTTCCCGCTCGAGGAGAACCTGGGCAAGGTCGAGGCCGCCGAGCGGCACGCCCTGGAGCAGGCCCGGGCCGCCTTCGAGGCCCACCCGCACGACATCGCCGCGTTCGTCGCCGAACCGATCCAGGGCGAGGGCGGGGACAACCACATGCGGCCGGAGTTCCTCCAGGCGATGCAGGCCCTCTGCCACGAGCACGACGCCCTGTTCGTGCTCGACGAGGTGCAGACGGGCGTCGGCCTGACCGGCACCCCGTGGGCCTACCAGCAGCTCGGGCTCGAGCCCGACGTCGTCGCCTTCGCCAAGAAGGCCCAGGTCGGCGGGATCATGGCCGGGCGCCGCGTCGACGAGGTCGCCGACAACGTCTTCCACGTCTCCAGCCGGATCAACTCCACCTGGGGCGGCGGCCTGGTCGACATGGTCCGCTCCCGCCGGCTGCTGGAGATCATCGAGCGCGACGGGCTGTTCGAGCGCGCCGCCGACACCGGAGCCTGGCTGGGCGAGCAGCTCCGGGCGCTCCAGTCGCGCCACCCCGGCACGGTCAGCAACGCCCGCGGTCGCGGCCTGATGTGCGCCCTCGACCTGCCCGACGGCCCGACCCGCGACGGACTCGTGCGCCGGCTGCGCGAGGATGAGAAGGTCCTGGTCCTGCCCTGCGGCGAGCGCTCGGTCCGCCTGCGCCCCGCCCTGGACGTGACCCGGGACGAGCTCGCCCTCGGGCTGCGCGCGATCGAGAGCGTCGTCGACCGCATGAACACCCGCACATCGACGGCATGAACAGCCGCTCTCGACAGCGCCGGCACGGATGTTGAGACGCTGGACGAGCGACCCACCCCATCCAAGGAGAAAGGTGTCCACCATGGTCCACCACGTCACCTCCGTCATTGACGGGCAGCCGGTCGCCGGCGCGCCCGGCGGCCGGCTCACCAACGTCGACCCGGCCGACACGGCCACCGTCGTCGCCGAGGTCGCGCTCGGCGACGCGGGCACGTTCGTGGAGGCGGCGAGGGCGGCCAGGAGGGCCCAGCCGGCCTGGGCCGACGTGCCCGCCCCGGTGCGCGGACGCGCCATCGCCCACATCGGGCGGATCGTGGAGGCCAACCAGGACGCGCTGGCACGGATCGTCACCGCGGAGATCGGCAAGCCGCACGTCGAGGCCCTGGGCGAGGTGCGCGAGATCATCGACACCTGCGACTTCTTCCTCGGCGAGGGACGCCGGCTCTACGGCCAGACCGTCCCCTCGGAGATGCCCGACAAGAGCCTGTTCACCTACCGCGAGCCGGTCGGGGTGGTCTCGGTCATCACCGCCGGCAACTTCCCCGTCGCCGTCCCCTCCTGGTACATCGTGCCCGCGCTGCTCACCGGCAACACGGTCGTGTGGAAGCCCGCGGAGTATGCCGCCGCCTCGGCCCAGGCGCTGGCCGCCCTGTTCCGCGCCGGCGGGCTGCCCGACGGTGCCCTGCACCTCGTGCTGGCCGACGGCGAGCAGACCTTCGCCGGGCTGGAGGAGGCCCTCGAGGAGCGGCTGGTCGACAAGGTCGGCTTCACCGGGTCCAGCGTCGTCGGCGCCCTGATCGGCGAGCTGACCGGCCGCCACCTGCAGTCCGCCTGCCTGGAGCTGGGCGGCAAGAACCCGATGGTCGTCACCCCCAGCGCCGACCTCGACCTGGCCGTCGAGGGGGCGGTGTTCGGCGGGTTCGGGACCGCCGGCCAGCGGTGCACCTCGCTGGGCACGGTCATCGTGCACGAGTCGGTCCACGACGAGTTCCTGCGCCGGTTCGCCGCTGCCGTCGAGCAGGCGGCCGTGGGCGACCCGAGCCAGGAGGTGCTCTTCGGACCGATGATGTCGCAGAAGTTCGCCGCCCGGTTCGAGGACTACCTCGGCTGGGTGCAGCCGCACCACCGGGTGCTGGGCTCGGGCGGCACCGGCCGGATCACCGGCGACAACCCGCGCGAGGGGTTCGTCGGGGACCCGGAGCGCGGCCTGTTCTACCACCCGACGATCGTGGACGGGGTGGGCCCGGAGGACCAGATCTTCATGGAGGAGACGTTCGGCCCGATGGTGGGCGTGACGAGCTACCGCACCCTGGAGGAGGCGGTCGACCTGGCCAACCGTCCGGGCTACGGCCTGTCCAGCTCGATCTACACGACCGACCCGCAGGACGTCTTCCGCTTCCGGCGCGGGATCGGCGCGGGGATGGTCAGCGTCAACAACTCCACCTCCGGCGCCGAGGCGCACCTGCCCTTCGGGGGCAACGGCCGCTCCGGCAACGGCAGCCGCCAGTCCGGGATGTGGGTGCTCGACCAGTTCACCCGCTGGCAGGCCGTCAACTGGGACTGGTCCGGACGGCTGCAGAAGGCGCAGATGGACGTGGCCGACCTGACCCCGGACGACGCCTTCCGCCTGGACGTATGACCGAGGCTCCCGGCGCCGCCGAGGTCGACGCGAACCTCCGCCGGTCGGTCGCCGCCCTCGCCCGGCCGTCGGGGGTGCGTGACCCGAGCCTGCCGCTGCGCCCGGGGACCGGGCTCACCGGCACCGCCGCGCTCGCGCTCTTCGAGGCCCAGGCGACCAGCCGGCAGCTCGACCTCGCGGCGCGGTCGTTGCAGGCCCGGGGCGAGGGCTTCTACACGATCGCCTCCTCAGGGCACGAGGGCGACGCGGCGGTCGCCGCGGCCCTGCGCCCGACCGACCCCGCGCTGCTGCACTACCGCTCCGGGGGCTTCTACGTCGCCCGGGCGGCGCAGGTCCCGGGCCAGGACCCCGTCCGCGACGTGCTGCGCGGCCTGGTGGCGGCCGCGACCGAGCCGATCGCCGGCGGCCGGCACAAGGTCTTCGGCCACCACGACCTCGCGGTCATCCCGCAGACCTCGACGATCGGCTCGCACCTGCCCCGCGCCCTCGGGGTGGCCTTCGCCGTCGAGCGGGCCCGGCGCCTGGGGATCGACTCCCCCTGGCCGGAGGACGCGGTGGTGGTCTGCAGCTTCGGCGACGCCTCCGCCAACCACTCGACGACGACCGGCACCGTCAACGCGGCGTCCCACCTGAGCCACCAGCAGCTGCCGCTGCCGCTCCTGCTCGTCTGCGAGGACAACGGGTGGGGGATCAGCGTCCGCACGCCGCAGGACTGGGTCGCCGCCGCCTACGGCCACCGGCCGGGCCTGCGCTACCTCACGGCCGACGGCTCGGACCTCGTCGCGGTCCACGACGCGGCGCGCGAGGCGGTCGACCACGTGCGCCGGCGGCGCCGGCCGGCCTTCCTGCACCTGCGCACCGTCCGGCTGCTGGCCCACGCCGGCTCCGACGTGGAGAGCGCCTACCGGACGCCCCGGGAGCTGCGCGAGGACCTCGCCCGCGACCCCCTGGTCGGCACCGCTCGCCTCCTCGTCGAGGCCGGGATGGCCGGTCCGGAGGAGCTGCTCGCGCGCTACGACGCGATCGGCCGCAGGTGGCCCGGGTCGCCGAGGAGGTCGTCCGGGAGCCGCGGCTGGCGAGCGCGGCCCAGATCGTGGAGCCGCTCGCGCCGCACCGACCGGACCGGGTCGCCGTCGAGGCGGTGCGGTCGGCGTCCCCGCAGGAACGCTCGGCCGCGTTCGGCGGCCGGCTGCCGGAGCACGAGCCGCCGCTGACCCTCGCCCAGACGATCAACCGGACGCTGACCGAGGAGCTGGCGCTGCGCCCGGAGATGCTCGTCCTCGGCGAGGACGTCGCTGTCAAGGGAGGTGTCTACGGCGTCACCCGCGGCCTGCGCCAGACGTTCGGCCCGGCGCGGGTCTTCGACACGATCCTCGACGAGCAGTCGGTCCTCGGCCTCGGCCTGGGGGCCGCGGTCTCGGGCTTCCTGCCGGTCCCGGAGATCCAGTACCTCGCCTACCTGCACAACGCCGCCGACCAGCTGCGGGGAGAGGGCGCCACGCTGTCGTTCTTCTCCCAGGGCCAGTACCGCAACCCGATGGTCGTGCGCATCGCGGGGCTGGGCTACCAGAGGGGCTTCGGCGGCCACTTCCACAACGACGACGCCGTCGCGGCGCTGCGTGACATCCCCGGCCTCGTGCTGGCCGTCCCGTCGCGGCCGGACGACGCGGCCGCGATGCTGCGCACCTGCCTGGCGGCGGCCCGGGTGGACGGGACCGTCAGCGTCTTCCTCGAGCCGATCGCGCTCTACCACGCACGAGACCTGCTCGCCGAGGGCGACGGCCGGTGGCTCTCGTCCTACGCCCCGCCCGGGCGGTGGGCGGGGCAGCACGCCCCGGTCGGCTCGGCCCGCACCCACGGCGAGGGCACCGACCTGACGCTCGTCACCTTCGGCAACGGGCTGCGGATGAGCCTGCGGGTCGCCGCGCGGCTCGCCGGGGAGGGCGTGGGCTGCCGGGTCCTCGACCTGCGGTGGCTCGCTCCGCTGCCCGTCGAGGACGTGCTGCGCGAGGCACGGGAGACCGGCCGGGTCCTCGTCGTCGACGAGACCCGCAGCAGCGGCGGCGTCTCCGAGGGCGTGGTGACCGCGCTGGTCGACCACGGTTTCGACGGGGCGGTGAGGCGCGTGACCAGCCGGGACAGCTTCATACCCCTGGGCCCTGCGGCCGACCTCGTGCTGCTCTCCGAGGAGGAGGTCCTGGCGGGCGCACGCGCGCTGCTCGGCGGCGTCACCTCCTGAGGGGGCGGCGCCGCCGCTCACTCCGCCAGCCGCAGCGCCTTGCGCCAGCTGAGCCTGCCGGAGGTGTGCAGCAGCGCCCGCCGGTAGAGCCGGCTGCCCAGCAGGATCGTCAGCGCGCAGAAGCCCACGACCAGCGCGAGCGCCACGGCCGGCTGCCACCAGGACACCTCGCCCTCCAGGATGCGCATCGGCATGAGCAGCGTGGACAGGACCGGGACGAAGGAGGCCACCTCCCGCGCGACCCCGTCCAGGTTGATCGCGCCGAGGAGGGCGAAGACGAGCACCATGGTCAGCGGCATCGTGGTGGACTGCAGGTCCTCGGTGCGCGAGGCCAGCGCCCCCGCCGCGGCCCAGACGCACGCCAGGGCCAGGAAGCCGAAGACGAAGAACGGCAGGTACCAGCCGATCGCCTCGGCCAGCCCGGGCAGGGCGACGTCGAGGTCGGTGAAGGTCATCCCCACCAGGGCGACGGACACGATGAGGGCCATCTGGCCGAAGGCGAGCAGCGTGTTGCCGAGCACCTTGCCCAGGAGCAGCTGGCGCACCGGGATCGCCGCGGCGAGGATCTCCACGATCCGGGACTGCTTCTCCTCCACCACGCTGGAGGCGATCTGCATCCCGAACATGATGGCCGCGAGGTAGAAGACCATCGCGAAGCCCAGCCCGACCAGGAAGAGCATCCCCTCGCCCATCCCCCCGGTGGCCGCGGACAGGTCCACCGGCGTCAGGACGCTGCCCGCGGTCAGCTGCTGCACGGAGGTGCCGGCGGCCTTCGCGTTGGCGGTCAGGGCCTCCGTCCGGACGGTGTCGGACAGGGCGGCGTAGAGGCTGGAGGGGGGCTCACCGTCGCTGAGCAGCTCCCACGAGCCGGGGCCCCCGACCAGCGCGACGTCGGCGTCGCCGTCGCGCACGGCCTGCTCGGCGGCCGCCCGGTCGGCCACCCGCAGCGTGTCGACGGTGGTGTCGGACACGCCCGTCACCGACAGACCCACGACGGCGGGCGCGGCCTGCTGGACCACGGACGCGCCCGCGTCGCCGGTCACCGCCACGGTCTGCTCGGTGGTGCCGGCGAAGAAGGTCGGGACGACCATCGCGCCCAGGAGGAGCACGACGGTGAAGACGGTGGACAGGATGAAGGTCTTGTCCGTCAGCCGCACGTGCACCTCGCGCGCCATGACCAGCGCCCACGGCGCCCGCGGCGGCGCGACCCTGGCGGCGCCAGACGGGCTGCCGACCGGGCCACCGGGGCCGCCGGGCGAGGATCCGCGCAGGTCGGTGGGGTCCTTGGTCAGGCTCATCAGGCCGCCACCTCTCGGTAGATCTCGGACAGGGTGGGCACGATCCGCGCGAACTCGCGGACGCCGCCGCGGGCGACCGCGTCGAGCAGGAGCCGCTCGGCCGCCTCCTCGTCGGTGGGCTCGACCAGCGCCGTCGGGCCGTCGACGTCGACGACGGTCACGCCGGGCGCGCCGCGCACCCAGCCGGCGTCGTGGGTCGTGGTCAGCCGGTAGCGCAGCGGCGCCGTGGCCCGCAGCTGCTCCGAGGTGCCCTGCGCCACGACCCGACCCCTGCTCAGGACCACGATGGCGTCGCAGAGCCGGTCCACGAGCTCGAGCTGGTGGGAGCTGAACAGCACCGGGACCCCCTGGGCGGTGTGCTCGCGCAGCAGCTCGCTCATCTGGTCCACGGCGGCCGGGTCCAGCCCGGAGAACGGCTCGTCGAGGACCAGCAGGGTCGGGTCGCCCAGCACCGAGGCGATGATCTGGGCGCGCTGCTGGTTGCCCAGCGAGAGCGTCTCGAGCTTGTCCTTGACCCGCTCGCCGAGGCCGAAGCGCTCCAGCAGGTCGGCCGACCGCTCGCGGGCGTGGGTGGCGCTCATCCCGTGCAGCTGCCCCAGGTAGGTCAGCTGGGCGAGGACCGGCTGCTTGGGGTAGAGACCGCGCTCCTCGGGCATGTAGCCGAACCGGCTGCGGTCGGCCCGCGTCACGGCACGACCGCGCCAGTGCACCTCTCCCGCGGTCGGCGCGAGGACACCCATCACCATCCGCATGGTCGTGGTCTTGCCCGCCCCGTTGCCGCCGACGAAGCCCACCATCGCGCCGTCCGGCACGGTGAAGCTCACGTCGTCGACGGCGAGGTGGTCGCCGTACCTCCTGGTCAGTCCCCGCAGCTCGAGCATGTGCGCCCCTTCGTCCTGGTGTCGTGGTTTCAAGGACGACGCTACGTCGCGCCGGGGACGGCCCACATCGGCCCTCCGACCGAGAACCCCTCTCCTCCGCGCGACGGAGACCGCAGCAGGCTCAGTCGCCCGGGCAGACCAGGCCCGCCTCGTAGGCCGCGACGACCGCCTGCACCCGGTCCCGCACCCCGAGCTTGGCCAGGATGTTGGACACGTGCGTCTTGACGGTCGCCTCGGTGACGAAGGCCTCGGCGGCGATCTCACCGTTGGACATCCCCCGCGCCACCATCCGCAGCATCTCCCGCTCGCGCTGGGTCAGCCCCGGCAGCGGCTCCGGTATGTGCTCGGTCCCCGTCTCCCCCTCGCCCCCCGCCGGCGCCGTGCCGGCCGCAGCCACGCTGCGGGCGATCACCCGGCGCGTGACCTCCGGGGCGAGGAGCGCGTGGCCGTGGGCCACGTCCCGGACGGCGGCGACGAGCTCGTCGGGGTCGGCGTTCTTGAGCAGGAACCCGCTGGCCCCCGCCTCGAGCGCGTCGAAGAGGTAGTCGTCGCGGTCGAAGGTGGTCAGCACCACGACGCGGACGTCCGGGTGCTCGGCGACGATCCGGCGCGTCGCCTCGATCCCGTCCAGCACGGGCATCTGCACGTCCATGAGCACGACGTCCGGCCGCAGCCGGGCGACCGCCTCGACGGCGCCCTGCCCGTCCCCGACCTGACCCACGACCTCCAGGTCGTCCTCGACGGACAGGATCATCGCGAAGCCCTGCAGCAGGAGCGGCTGGTCGTCCACGAGCAGGACGCTGATGGTGGTTCCCCTCACCCGTACATCCTCCCACCCCGGCGACGCCACGCCGCAGCCCTACCCCGACCTCAGGCGCTCAGCCCCGCGCCCGCGGCGGGTGCCACCCCGGCGCGTCGCCCCTCGAGCGGGAACCAGACGCGCACCCGCCAGCCGGGCATCCCCTGGCGCGGGCCCGCCTCCACACCGCCCCCGAGGTGCTGGGCGCGTTCGCGCATGCCGCGCAGACCGAGCCCGGTCCCGGCGGTCCCCGGTCGCAGGGAGCCGTCGTCGACGACCTCGACCTCGAGCCGGCCCTCGTCCTCGTCCACCCGCACCACCGCCTGGGCCCCGCGCGCGGTGGAGTGACGGTGCACGTTGGCCACCGCCTCCTGGACGATCCGGTAGGCCGACAGCTGCACGGGAGTCGGCACCCGTGCCGCGGCGCCGGGCGCCGACTCGACCACCCGCACCTGCACCCGGCAGGTCGGTGTCGTGGCGCCGGCGGCGAGGGCCGGAAGGTCCTGCAGCGTCGGCTGCGGCGCCCGGTCCACCACCGCGCCGGCGCCGGTGGCGGGCACGGACGGCATACCCTCCTCGTCCGGCTCCTCGGCGCGCAGCGTGCCGAGGAGACCGTGCATCTGCCCGACCGCGTCGCGGGAGTTCCGCTCGATCGCCGTGAGCGCGGTGCGCGCGGCGTCCGGGTCACGGTCCATGACCTTGCGGGCGGCGCCTGCCTGCACGCCCATGACCGAGACGTGGTGGGCGACGACGTCGTGCAGCTCGCGCGCGATCCGGATCCGCTCGGCCACGACCGCCTGGTCCCTGAGCCGTCCCGACTGGGCCTCGATGGTCCGTGCCTGCTCGACGACCTGGCCGGTGCGGCGCGCGGCGTTCCACGCGATCTGCCCGAGCAGGATGGAGCCGCCGAAGAAGAGGACGTTGTTGAGCAGCATGAGCAGGCCGAAGGCGAGCGGAACGTCGAAGAGCCCCACCTGGTCGGGCAGGTCGGCGGAGAAGCGCGCCGTCGCCTGGGCCACCCCGCTGCCGAACGCGTAGCTCCACGCGACCCAGCCGACCATGAGCGCGAGCACCAGCCCGACGGCGGCGACGACCGCCCGTCGGTCCCTGCCCCACGCCACCCCGGAGAAGATGAGGAAGAAGTAGAGGGCCTGCATCGGCAGCGTGCTCATCGTCATCGGCAGCACCAGGCCGAGGACCAGCATGTGCACTCCGGCGGCGATGACGACGAGGGTCGGGCGGCTGCGCCGGAGGGGGACGAGGGCGGCGGCGGTGAGCATGCCGAGGTACTGCCACGGGACGCCGTGCGGCTCGTTCTCGAAGGCGCCGAGGCTGCGCATGGTCTCGGCGCCGAGGGCGGCCGTCAGCGCAGCGGCCAGCGCCAGCCACAGGTCGTTGCGGCGCTCGGCAGCGGTGGGGCCGGGGCGCTCCCACCCGGTGTCCGCGCCGGACCAGGTCTCGATCGTGCTCACCCACCCAGGGTAGGAGCCGGGGCGGGGCCGGCGCCTCGGCCCCAGGTCGTAGACCCTGCGGGCGAGACGCCGCTCAGCCGGCCGGCGGGCGGATGAGCGCTGCTCCGCCGAGGAAGGGGCGCAGCGCCGCCGGCACGTGGATCGAGCCGTCCTCCTGCTGGTGGTTCTCCAGCAGCGCGATGATCGGGCGGGTGCTCGTCAGCGCGGTGCCGTTGAGGGTGGCCACCGTGCGGGTGCCGCCGCCCTGCGGGTCGCGCTCGCGCACGCCCAGGCGACGCGCCTGGTAGGTCGTGCAGTTGGAGGTCGAGGTCAGCTCGCGGTAGCGGCCCTGGGTCGGGATCCATGCCTCGCAGTCGTACTTGCGCGCGGCGGGGCCGCCGAGGTCGCCGGCCGCGACGTCGATGATCCGGTAGGGCAGCTCGAGGGCGTCGAGGACGCGGCGCTCGACCCGCAGCAGGTTGGCGTGCTCGGCCTCGGTGTCCTCGGGTCGGCAGAAGACGAACATCTCGGTCTTGGTGAACTGGTGGACCCGGAAGATGCCCCGGGTGTCCTTGCCGTAGGAGCCCGCCTCGCGCCGGTAGCAGGTCGAGGTCGCGGCGTAGCGCAGCGGCCCGGCCGACAGGTCGATGATCTCCTCGGCGTGCAGCGCGGCGAGCGCCACCTCCGAGGTGCCGGTCAGGTAGAGGTCGTCCGCCTCGAGGTGGTAGACCTCGTCGGCGTGGGCGTCGAGGAAGCCGGCGCCGGCCATCGCCTGCTCGCGCACGAGGGTCGGCGGGACGACCGGCACGAAGCCCTCCTCCTGGGTGACCTGCTGGGCGAGCGCCATGAGCGCGTGCTCCAGACGGGCGCCGACGCCGAGCAGGTAGTAGAAGCGCGCACCGGAGACCTTGGCCCCGCGGGCGGTGTCGATCGCCCGGTGCAGCTCGCCCAGCTCGAGGTGGTCCTTCGGCTCGAAGCCCTCGGCAGCAAAATCACGGGGAGCGCCCACGTGTTCGATCACGACGTAGTCGTCCTCGCCGCCCGCCGGCACACCGTCCCTGACGATGTTGCCCACCAGCCGCATGGCCGCCTCGCGTTCCGCGAGGGCCGCGGCGTACTCGGCCTCCAGCGCCTTGACGCGGGTGGCGAGGTCCTTGACCTCGGCGAGCAGCGCCTGCTTCTCCTCGCCCTGGGCCTGGGCGACGAGCTTGCCGTGCGCCTTCTGCTGGGCGCGGGCGGCCTCGAAGCCGGCGAGGGCGGTGCGGTGCCGCTCGTCGGCGGACAGCACCTGGTCGACCAGCCCGGGGTCCTCGCCGCGCGCCTGCTGGGAGGCGCGCGCCCGCTCGGGATCGGCACGGAGCTCACGGAGGTCGATCATGCGGGCCAGCCTACTGGTGGGTGGCGGGGCCCGGCCGGGACGCCCGGCGGTCGGGTCGTGCGCGCGGGGGCCGGGTCGGGCGGATACGGTGACCCGTATGGAGAGTGCTGGCGGCGGACGCCGTGCCGCGGTCGTCGTCAACCCCACCAAGTTCACCGACGTGGGGCGGGTGCGGCGGCAGGTCGGGCGCGCCTGCGGCCGGCACGGGTGGGAGGAGCCGCTGTGGCTGGAGACGACCGCCGAGGACACCGGCACCGGCCAGACGCGGGAGGCGCTCGCCGCGGGCGTGGACCTGGTGTGCGCGCTGGGCGGCGACGGCACGGTCCGCACGGTGGGCGCCGAGCTGGCGGGCACCGCGACGCCCATGGGGCTGCTGCCCGGCGGCACCGGCAACCTGCTGGCCCGCAACCTGGAGCTGCCGATCGACTCCCTCGACGCCTGCCTGGAGGTGGCCCTGACCGGCCAGGACATGCCGATCGACACCTGCCTCCTGGACCTGGTGCGCCCGGCGGCCACGGCGACCGGCGACACGACCGGGGACACGACCGGGGACGACGCCGGTGCGGCCGACGACGACCGGACCGGTGAGGGCACCGCATACCCCCGGGGCGGGCTGCACGGCGAGCGCGAGGAGCACGTCTTCCTGGTGATGGCCGGCCTCGGCTTCGACGCCGAGGTGATGGCGACCGCGCCCGAGAAGCTCAAGGCGAGGGTCGGCTGGCCGGCCTACATCGTCTCCGGACTCCAGCACCTCAAGGGACCGCAGTTCACGGTCGTGGTCAAGGTCGACGGCGCGATGCCCTTCCGGCGACGGGTGCGCAGCGTCATGGCGGGCAACGTCGGCAAGCTGCAGGGCGGCATGGACCTGCTGCCGGACGCCCTCGCCGACGACGCGAGCGTGGACGCCGTGCTGCTCTCCCCCGAGGGGGTCGTGGGCTGGGCCGCCACCATCGCCCAGCTGAGCACGCGGCGACGGTTCGGCCACTCCCGCGTCGACCACGTGCAGGGGCAGGACGTGCGGGTCGTCTGCGACCGGCCGGTCGCCGTCGAGATCGACGGCGACCCGATCGGCGAGGCGACCGCGATGCGGGTGGTCGTGCAGCCGGGCAACCTCGTCGTCCGGGTGCCGGGCAGCGGCCGGCGCCGGGCGCGCCGCGACATCGACGCCCTCTCCGACGAGCAGCAGCACCCGCTGCCGCAGCCGCACCACGACGGGCGCGTCTCGCACCGGGGCTGAGCCCCCGCCCCGTCCCGGGGTCAGTCGGCGCGGCCGCTGCGGGCGGCGTCGAGGGCCTGGCGCTCCTCCGGCGTGAGCACCACGTCGGAGTCCCCGCCGACGACCGCCTTGCCGTACGTCCGGCTCTCGCCCCGCGCGTGGATCGAGCTGACCACCACACCGTCACCCGCGTCGTCGAGGAACGCGGCGCTGAAGGACATCCGCCCGCCCATGTCCCCGAACGCGTCGTAGCGCACCACCGCGACGTGCCGCAGCGCACCGGCCACCTCGTCGCGCAACCGGGCGACCTCCGTCTCGACCGCGTCGAGGCGCTCCCCCGAGGTGCCCGCACCCTCCGCGGCACCCCCGCCGGTCCGCGCGAGCCGCCGGTCCAGCACGCGCAGCCGCCGCAGGGCGACCCCGGCGGTCAGCAGCGCGAGCACGGCGACGACCACCGCGGTGAGCAGCAGCGTCTGCGCGGTCGGGTCGAGTCGGTCCACGTCCCGAGGGTATGCGGTCGCGCCGCCCCCGCGCCGCAGCCGCCCGGCGGCGCCCCGGTCGTGTCCGGTGGTCGGAGGCACAGGGAGCTGTGGGTCACGCGTGGCACCATGCCACCAGCACGAAGGACGAGACCGGACGGCGCGGGAGGAGGCCACGATGGCGCGGACAGCACCCACGTCGGCTCGGGCAGCTGCGCCGACGACGTCGCACCGGCGCGGGGCCCGGGTGCTCGTGGTGCTGGTGCTCGGAGCCTGGATCCTCGCGGCGGTCGCCGCGGGGCTCGGTCTCGCGCCGCGGGCGGGGAGCACCACGACGTCGCCGGACTCTCTGGGCACGCCGGGCGACGGGCCGGTCGTGGTCGTCGGCGTGCCCGGCCTAACGTGGGACCTGGTCGACGAGGACGCCACGCCCGCGCTCCACGCGCTGGCGGGCGAGGGAGGCTCAGCCGCCCTCGTCCTGCGCGGCACCTACGAGGTCACGTGCTCCGCCGACGCCTGGCTCACGGTCGGGGCCGGGCAGCGGGCCGCGACGGACGTCGAGGGGTGCGCGGACGCGGAGCTCGAGGCGACGCCGACCAGCGGCCGTCCGGCGCCGGTGCTGCCGCAGGACGTCGTCGTGAGCGGGGACGGCGCAGCCGTGGTCGACGAGAGCGCCTGGGACCGCTGGACGAGGAGCGGCGCACGCAGCTCCCTCCCGCCGCAGCTCGGCGCGCTCGCCGCCGCGGCCGAGGAGGCCGGGACCTGCGTGGCCGCCTACGACCCGCTCTCCGCGCTCGGAGCCGCCGACGGGGAGGGGCGCGTGGCGGCATACCTGCCTCAGCGGGAGGCCCTGCTGCCGACGGAGCTCGACCCGGGCTGCAGCGTCCACCTGATGTCGACACCGTCGGTCACCACACCCGACCGTGAGGTGCTGACCACCCAGCCCGACCGGGCGGAGCAGGTCGTCGTCGACCCGACGGTGCTGAGCGGGGTCGACGCCGCGGTGGGCGAGCTCGCCGACCGCCTGCCGGTGGGCTCGTCCCTGGTGGTCGCCGGCCTGGGGCACCCTCGGGACCAGGCGGTGGCGACGACGCTGATCGTGCACCCTGCCGGCAGCGGCCCGCAGGGCGCGACCCTGACCAGCGGCTCGACCCGCCAACGCAGCCTGGTGCAGCTGACCGACCTGACTCCGACCGTCCTGGTCCAGGCGGGCATCGCCGGCGGGTCGGCGGCGTCGCCGCTGCCCACGACGCTCGCCGGAGCCCCCGTGACCGTCGCCCCCGGCGACGACGGCCGCACCCGGGCGCAGGACCTCGCCGCCGCGGTGAGCGGCGCGAAGACCCTGGCACCGGTCGCGCTGGGCGTCGTGGCGGTCCTGACGCTCCCCGTCCTGGTGCTGGCCCTGCTGCTGAGGCGGCACCGCGCGGTGGCGGTGGTGGGCACGCTCGCCATGGCCGTGCCCGTGGCGACCTGGCTGGCCGGCCTGGTGCCGTGGTGGCGCGCAGACCGCCCGTCGGTGGCGCTGACCACGGCCGTCGTCGGAGCGGCGCTGCTGGTCGCGGGGACCGCCTGGGCCGGTCCGTGGCGGCGCGACCCGCTCGGTCCGCCCACCGTGGTCGCCGCCGTGACGCTGGTGGTGATCGGCGCGGACACGCTGTGCTCCGCGCGGCTGGGCCTGGTCTCCGTGCTCGGGCTGCAGCCGGTGACCGCGGGGAGGTTCTACGGGCAGGGCAACGTCGGCTTCGGCACCGTGCTGGGGGCGTTCCTCGTCCTTGCCGCCGCGATGCTGACCTGGCTGCCGACAGCGGCGGACCGGGCGGGGAGCGACGGCAGGGGCCGGAACGGAGGCGACGGCGGACGTCGGCGCGCCGCCTCCCGCGGCGCCGGTGCGGCCGTCGCGGTCCTCCTCCTCGGAGCGGGACTCACGGTGGTCAACGCGGCGCCCTCCGGGGGTGCCGACTTCGGCGGGGTCCCGGCGATGGTCGTGGCCACCGGGCTGTTGGCGCTCTACGCCCTCGGCCAGCGCTGGAGCGTGCGCAGCCTGCTGACCCTGGCGGTCCTCGGTGTCCTGGTGGCGGCGGTCGTGATGGTGCTCGACTGGCTCCGCGGGCCGCAGCGACGGACGCACCTGGGTGCCTTCGTCCAGCAGGTCGTCGACGGCCACGCGCTGGGCATCGTGACCCGCAAGCTGGACCAGAGCCTGGGGATCCTGATCAGCTATCCGTTGTCCTGGCTGGCGGTGCTGGCGCTGGTGCTCGTCGCCGTCGTGGTGGTGCGCCGCCCCCGCTGGTCGGCCGCGCTCTGGGAGCCGGCGGGGACGCACCCGGCGGCGCTGGCCGGCGTCGTGGCGATGGTGCTGGGCTGGGTCCTCAACGACTCCGGGATCGCGGTGGTGGCACTGGCCCTGGCGGTGCTGATCGGTGCCGCACTGGCCGTGCTGGGCGCCCGCGAGCCGTGGTTCGACCAGCCGGAGAGGGGCCGGTAGGACGCGCGAGGCCCGGATCCCCGGGACGGCCGGGCCCGTCTGGACCGTCCCGCCTGCGGGACCGGGCTCAGAGCTCGTGCCAGGTGCCGCCGGTCCGGCGACGGACCGCCCCGCCCAGCCGGCCGCTCGACGCCCGTCGCCCTGCGGCCGCGGCACGGGCCGCCCCGGAACGCACGACGCGTCCGGCCGTCCGCGCGTGACCGGCGGCGGCCCGGGGCACCCCGGAGCGCTCGGCCAGGGCACGGGTGACGCCGGCGAGCTGGCGGGCACGGTGGAGCTGGGAGGCGAGGTCGCGGCCGGTGACCCGGTGGTGCAGCTCGCAGGGCACCTCCACGACCCGGCCCCCGCCACGGAGCACGTCGACGGTCAGGCCGACCTCGACCCCCCACCCGGCGGCCAGGGGCATCGCGGCGTCCAGCGCCGCACGGGTGAGGCAACGCTGTCCGGACAGCGGCTGGGTCGGCGTCCAGCCGGTGAGCCGGGCGATGCCCTCGCGGGCGGTGCGCACCACGAGGCCGAAGCCACCGCCCGGGCTGTGCTGCGGCGGCAGCACCGCGATCGCCATGTCGGCCGACCCGGTGAGCACCGCGTCCACGACGGGTCCCAGGTTGCCGGCCGAGGCCTCGAGGTCGGCGTCGACGAAGAGCACCGCGGCGCCGGGAGCGAGCTCGGCGGCTCGCGCGGCACCGGTCGTCATCGCGGCGGCCTTGCCGTGGTTGCGCTCGTGCCGGACGACCTCGACCCGCCCGGCCCACTCGGCCACGGCGGCGGTCTGGTCCGCCGACCCGTCGTCGACGACCACGACGTGCGCCACCTGCGCCAGCCCGTGCAGCGCGGTGACGGTCGACCCGATCCGCGCCTCCTCGTCCCTGGCGGGCACGACGGCGACCACGCGCGGGGGCGAGGGGTGGGGCAGGGGCGAGCTCACCGCATACCTCCTGCGGTCAGCGCAGGGTGACCTGGCGGGAGACCAGGCCGTCGCGGGCGCGGCGCTCGGCGGTGGACAGCGGGTCGTCGGAGGCGAGCGCCTTCTCGTAGCGACCCTGGAGCTCGGCCAGCGCGGCGGAGTGCGAGGCCGGCTCGGCGCCGGGGTCGACCTCGAGGACCGGCACGAGCAGCCCGGCGGCGCGGAAGGCGCCCAGCAGCTCGGTGCCCTCGCCGAGCGTGTGCTCGCCGGCGGCCTGCAGGCGAGCCACGGCGCGGGTGGCCGCGTCCTCGTCCTCGCCCAGGATCCACCGGACGTAGGCCCGGCCGGTCATCAGGCACCAGTACGCCGACGGCGCGCCCTCGAGCCGCTGCATCGGCACGGCGGTGTCGTTCATCTGCTCGAGCGCGGCCTTCTGCTCGTCGGTGGCCTCCTCGCCGAGCCAGAAGCCGAAGTCGTCCTCGACCTGCACCTCCAGGCGCTGGCCCTCGGCGAGCAGGTCCTGCAGCCGGGGGGTCGCCGCGGTCGCGGGGCGCACCGAGTTGATCGACGTCCCCGGCTCGGCCGCGATCGCGGTGAGCAGCGCCTGGGCGACGTCGCGGGAGGCGTCGCCGCTGGAGGTGCGCGACTGGAGGGCCACGAGCACCTCGCCGGTGTCGCGGTGGATCGCCGGCATCGCCGCCGGCAGGATGCTGACCAGCGTGACCTCGCGCCGGCCCGCGGGGACCGGCCGACCGCCGACCTCGGTGCCGTCCGGCACCTCGACGGTGACCCTGGCGGTCGCGGCGGGCAGGATCTCCCGCATCGCGACCCAGTCGGTCTCGTCGGCCAGGCCCTCGAAGGGCCGTGCCACGTAGGGAGCGCGCTGCTCCTTGGCGCCCGCCTTGTCGGCGCGCTTCTTGCGTGATGCCTTACCCATGCGGGGGAGTCTACGTGCGTCGTTAGAGTGCCTGAGCATGAGCAAGAACGAGCTGTCCTGGACGCCCGCCCCCGGGCACGGCGAGGAGGTCCTGTATGCCGTGGACGGTCCGCTGGGCCGCGTCCGCCTCAACCGGCCCCGGGCGATCAACGCCCTCGACCGCGCCAGCGTGGACTCGCTGCACCAGCAGCTGCACGCGTGGGCGGAGGACGACACGGTCGCCGCGGTCGTCCTGGACGGTGCCGGCGAGCGCGGGCTGTGCGCGGGCGGGGACGTCCATGCACTTCGCCAGGCGGTGCTCGACGGTCGGCCCGGCGAGGCCGAGGACTTCTGGGCCGCCGAGTACGCCGTCAACGCGCTGATCGCCGCCTACCCCAAGCCGTACGTCGCCTGGATGGACGGGATCGTCATGGGCGGCGGGGTCGGAGTCTCCGCGCACGGGTCGGTGCGGCTGGTCACCGAGCGCACCCGGCTGGCGATGCCGGAGACGATCATCGGGTTCTTCCCGGACGTCGGCGGGCTGTGGCTGCTCTCCCGCGCGCCGGGCGAGCTGGGCACGCACGTGGCGCTGACCGGGGCGACGGTGGGCGGCGCAGACGCTCGGGTGCTCGGCCTGGCCGACGCGCTCGTGCCGTCGGGGGCCGAGGGCAGGCTGCTGGCCGCCCTGCGGGAGGACCCGACGGCGGACGCCCGGGCCCTGGCCGCGCCGGTCCCCGTGACCGACGTGGCCACGGACCCGTCGCCGGAGCCGTGGCTCCAGACGAACCGGGACTGGATCGACGAGTGCTACGCCGGTGCCGACGCGACGGTCGTCCTGGAGCGCCTGCTGGGGCACGCCTCGCCGGAGGCGAGGGCCGCCGGCGAGACCCTCGCGACCCGCTCGCCGCACTCCGTCGCGGTGACGCTGGAGGGGCTGCGCCGGGCTGCGTCGATGGACGTCGAGCAGGTGCTGGCCCAGGACCTGGTGCTGGGGCGCACGTTCGCCGCCCACCCCGACTTCGTCGAGGGCGTGCGCGCGCAGGTCGTCGACAAGGACCGTTCGCCGCGGTGGGCCCATGCCTCGGTCGCCGACGTGCCGCGGTCGGAGGTCCTGGCGGCCTTCGGGGAGGCCTGAGCGAGGAGCCGGAGCACCTCCCGCCCACCCGCGCGTCGGCCCGACCCGCACCGTGCGCCGCCGCAGAAGGGACAGCCGGGACCGCGGACTCATGGGCTGAGCAGCGCGCGCGGCATCACCCGAGCAGCCCACGCTCCCGGGCGACGGCGGCGGCCTCGGTGCGGCTGGAGACGCCGAGCTTGGCCAGGATGTTGGAGACGTGGACGCTGGCCGTCTTGGTGGTGATGAACAGCTGCCGCCCGATCTCGCCGTTGCTGCGGCCTGCGGTGACCAGGCCGAGGACCTCGCGCTCCCGGCGGGTCAGCTCGACGCGCACCGCGGCAGGGTCAGCACGTGCGTGGGGTGCGGACCGCCCGGGACCGCCGCGCGGCACCTCCCGGCCCTCGACGCGGGCCAGCTCGGCGAGCAGCGGCAGGGCACCGAGCCGCTCGGCCACCTCGCGCGCGGCCGCCACCAGCTGATGGACGCGGGCGGCCTGCTCGGGTCCGGCCTGGGCGAGCACGGAGGCCAGGCGTGCCTGGGACCTGGCTCGCTCGAAGGGGCTGCCCAGCCGCCCGAACGTCTCGACCGACTCCTCCCACGCGGTCACCAGCTCCTCCAGCGACGGCGAGCGGACGCCGGCTCGCCAGCGCAGGCGGAGCTGCTCGGCGCGGTGGCGGGCGGTCCAGGCCACGCCCTCGGGACCTTGGACCCGACCGATCTCCTCGCCCCTGCGGGCCACCACGTCGGCGGCCTCGACCAGGCGGTCGCCGGTGGCGACCAGCTCGGCACGCTCGGGCCCGGCCGCGTCGGCGGCACGGTCGGCGAGGTGGGCCAGCAGCAGCGCACCGAGGCGCACCTGGGCCGGAAAGCTCTTGACCTGCCACAGCGCGGTGACGGAGGCGCTCGCCCGGTCGTACGCGGCGACCGACCCGGCCAGGTCGCCGGTGTCGCCGAGCACGTCGATCGCCGGACCGGTCGTGAGGATGACCGCCCAGCCGTCGCGGTATGTCGTCTCCGGCACGGCCGCGAGCGCGGCCGTCGCGCCGGGGTCGCCCCGGCCGGCCATGGTGTGGAGCCTCAGGGCGTGGAGCAGCCCGGCGAGGACGGGCGGCGCCGACTCCGTGGAGGTGTCGGCGAGCCGGTCCACCTCGTCCCAGTCGCCGAGCTGGTAGGCGCAGATCGCCGCCAGCGCCCGCGCGTCGAAGCCGTACGGCGCCCAGCGGCGACCGTGGTCCCGCGCCAGCTCCCAGGCCTCGCGGTAGCAGTCGTGAGCCTCCTCGTAACGGCCCTGCTCGAAGAGGATGCCGCCCAGCTGGTGCAGCCCGCGGACCAGTCCGGTGGTGTCCCCCGCCCGCCGCAGCCCGGCGACGACGTCCTCCAGGGCGGTCCGCGCCGCCTCCGGCTCGCCGACGAACGACTTGAGCCGGCCCAGGGTCGTTGCCGCCTCCGTCTGCAGCCGTTCCAGGCCGAGCTCGACGGCCAGGTCGTGCGCGGCCTGGGCGGCGCGGGTGGCCACCTCGAAGCGGCCACGGTCGGCGTTGGTCTGGGCGTGCACGGCCAGCGCCCTGACCCGCTGCCTGCTGGGCTGCTCGCCCAGCAGGCCCAGCGCCTCCTCGGTCGCCGCCAGCGCGTCCACCGTCGTGGTGTCGACCATCAGGGCGGCGAAGGCGAGCGCCACCAGGAGCTCGGCGCGCTCTGCCGCGGCAGGAGCGACCTGCGCCGACGCAGGAGCGACTTCGGCCGCGGCGTCGGCGCCCCTGACCTCCCCGACCTCGAGCAGCAGCAGGTCCAGCGCCTTCGGTGCGTGCCCGGCGGTGATGAGCGCGTCGGCGGCCTTGCGGACGGTCGGGGCCCGGGCGACACCGGACTCCTCGGCCACCGCGGGCGCACCCAGCAGCTCGAGCGCGGTGAGGAAGTGGCCGGCCGCCTCCTCGGGACCGCCCAGGCGCATCGCCTCCTCGCCGGCCTCGACCGAGGCGCGGACGGCGGTCACCGGGTCGTGGCCGGCGCGGGCGTGGCGGGCGAGCTCGGCCGCGGCTCCCGGGACCCCGCCCTCGCGCAGCGCCCGGGCGCACGCGGCATGGAGGCGGGCCCGCTCGCCGGGGAGCAGGTCGTCGTAGACGGCCTCGCCGAGCAGCGCGTGCCGGAAGGAGTAGCCGGCGTCGCTGGTCGGCACCAGGATGTTGGCCTCCACGGCCGCGCGCAGGGCCTCGTCCAGCCGGGCTGCGGGCAGGTCGACGACCGCCTCGAGCATGGCGTGCGGCACCCGTCGTCCCACGCAGGCCGCCGCGCGCACCACCGCGCGGGTCTCCTCGGGCAACCGGTCCAGCCGCACGAGCAGGACGTCGGCCAGCGTCCAGGGCAGCGCCGCGCCCCCGGTGCCGTGCGCGGCGAGCAGCTCCTCGGCGAAGAACGCGTTGCCCTCGGCGCGGCGCACGATCTCCTCCACGCCCTCCTGGTCGGCCCGCGCCCCGCCCGCGGAGCGCACGAGCGTCCGTACGTCGGCGTCGCCCAGCGGGGCGAGGTGCAGCCGGACGAGCGAGGGCATCCGCCCCCACTCGGCGACCGTCGAGCGCAGCGGGTGGCGCCGGTGCAGGTCGTCGGCGCGGTAGGAGACGACCACCGAGACCGGGGTCGCGAAGCCCCGGGCGAAGAAGAAGGACAGCAGGTCACGGGTGGACCGGTCGGCCCAGTGCACGTCCTCGACGACCAGGAGCACCGGCCGGTCCCCGCCGAGCACCTCCAGCGCCGTGTGCAGGCCCTCGAAGAGCTCGCCGCGCACGGCGCCGTCCCCCGCGTCGTCGCGTCCGGCCAGCGGCGCGACCTCACCCATCCCCGGTCCGGTCCGCAGCGAGGCCATCCCCTCCAGCGCCTCCCCGCGCTCCCCCGGCTCCGCCGTCGTCAGCACCCGGCCGGCGGGCAGCAGGCGCGCCACGGCGGGGTGGTGCGCCACGACCGGCTCGAGAACCGCCCGGGCGTCCTCGTCCAGGCGCCCCAGCACCTCGGTGAGGGGCAGCAGCGGCAGCGCGCTGTCCCCGAAGTCCAGGCAGTGCCCCACCAGCACCCGCCACCCCTGCGCCCGCGCACGCGCCCCCAGCTCGGCCAGCAGCCGCGTCTTGCCCACCCCGGCGTCGCCGCCGAGCACGACCGAGGCCGACCCCGGAGCGTCTCCGAGGCCGACCCGGTCCGCGAGCTCGGCCAGCTCGGCGTCCCGCCCGACCAGGGGCGCGGTCGATCGGTCCTCCTGTGCCACGTCCCCCATCATCGCGGTCAGCACCGAGCGGTGCTCGTCCGCCGCGCTGACAGGGACGCACGGCACGGTCACCGGACCGGCACCGCGGTGCCTCCGGCCGCGGCGGGCACGGTCGCCCGGCGGCTGCCCGGTCGGGCACCACGGCCGGACCGCGGGGTCCCGGCGGTCACCTGGCGGCCCCAGGCCCGCACGAGCTGCTCGCGCCGGTATGCCGTCTCCTCGGCGAGGTACGGCGTCAGCATCATCGTCATGGTTCTTCCTCTCGTCGGCGGACCCGGACGGGTCCGACCCTTCGAGAGTCCTCGACTGAGGTAGGCAGCCACATCGGGCGTGCTCCCTATCTCTTCCGGCCAGCTACCTCAGACACGTGGCCGGATCCGTGCGGTACTACCTCAGGCGCGCTCGCCGGCCGCGCCGGGACCGTCCGCCCCACGCAGCCGCAGCGCGGCCCGGGCCTCCTCGACCTCGGCCCACGGCACGAGCTCCTCGCCGCGCTCCATCGTCGCCTCCGGGCCCTTGCCGGCGAGCAGCACCGTGTCCTGGGGGCCGGCGCGGTGCACGGCATACCTGATCGCGTCGGTGCGGTCCCCGACCGAGACGAAGTTGCCGCGCCCGGCCCCGGTGGCGCCGCGCTCCATCTCCGCGAGGATGTCCGCCAGCGGGGTGGTGCGGTGGTCCTCCTCGGTGAAGACGGCATGGTCGGCCATCCGGGTCGCGACCTCGCCCAGCGGGGCGCGCTTGGAGGGGTCGCGGGGGCCGCCGGCCGAGCCGATGACCACCCACAGCTCTCCGGCAGTGGTCACGCGGACGGTCTCCAGAGCCTTCTCCAGGCTGGGCGGGGTGTGGGCGAAGTCGACGATGACGCGCGGCTCCCCGGGCCCGCGCTCGACCATCTCCATCCGGCCGGACACGCCGCCGAAACCGGCCAGCGCCCCGACGAGGTCGGCCGCCGGGACGCCCGTGGCCGCCACCGCCGCCACCGCCGCGAGCGCGTTGGCCACGTTGAACCGCCCGATCATCGGCAGCCGCGCGGGCAGCTCCCCCTCCGGGGAGACCAGCGTGAAGGTGATCGCGTCGGGCCCCTCCTGGACGTCCTGCGCCCGCCAGTCGGCCTCCCGGCCCTCCGCGGAGTATGTGGTGAAGGTCCGCTCCCCCGTCGTCGCCACCGGCACGAGCCGGTCGAACCACGGCGCGTCGTCGACGTTGAGCACGGTGGTGGCGGCGCGGGCGACGAGCTTGGCCTTGTCGGCGAAGTACTGCTCCATCGTGCCGTGGAAGTCGAGGTGCTCCCCGGTCAGGTTGGTCCAGACGCCGACGTCGTAGGAGACGCCGCGCACCCGGTCCAGGGCCAGCGCGTGGCTGGAGGACTCCACGACCGCGGCCGTGGCCCGGTGGCTCACCATGTCGCGCAGGATCTGCTGGACCTGCGGCGCCTCGGGGGTGGTGAAGTGCGAGGGTGGCTGGCGCAGCACCCCGTCGGGCAGCTCGTAGCCGACCGTCGACAGCAGACCCGTGGGCCGGCCGGTCGCGCGCAGCAGGTGCAGCGCGAGGCAGGAGGTGGTGGTCTTGCCGTCGGTGCCGGTGACGCCGATCACCGTGAGGCTGTCGCTGGGGCGGCCCATGAGCGCGGTCGCGGCGTCGGCGAGGGCGGCGCGGGCGTCGGGCACGCGCAGGTAGGGCACGGGGCAGGCGCGGTCCTGCGGCATACCCTCCCCGACGACGACGACCGCACCGGCCTCGACGGCCTCGCTGACGAAGGCGTGACCGTCGAAGCGGGCGCCGCGGACCGCGACGAAGGCCTGGCCAGGACGGATCCAGTCGGCCTGGTGGCTGACCCCGGTGACCTCGGTGGCGGCGGCCCGGCCGGTGGGGTCAACCAGCTCCGCGCCGACGGCGGCCGCGAGGTCGTCGAGTCTCATGGCGCTCAGCGTAGACGCGTCGATGCCGCCGTGAGCGCTGGCCACGTCGCCCAGGACCGAGCCCGGGGTCGGGACAGGCTCAGGCTCGGACGAGCCAGACCGGCTGGTAGGTCGAGAGGTGGACGCCCCCGTCGGGGCTGAGGTTGGGCGGGTAGCCGTTCAGCGCGTCGACCGACTGCTCGGGCGGCAGCCCGTGCTCGCGGACCCACCAGCCCGGCACCTGCCGCGGCTCCTCGGTGACGTTGTAGAGACCGAGCATCGGGCCCAGCGGGTGGCGCCGCAGGACCGCGAACACGCCGCGGTCCGGCGCCGCGACGGGCTCGGCCGGCACGCTGGCGTGCAGGTGCGGCAGGGAGGCCCGCACCGTGGCGAGGTGGCGCATACCCGCCCACACACGGCCCGGCGCCGAGTCCGGGTCCGCCTCGGCCTGCCGCACCCGCCCCCTGTCCAGCCGCGGCCGGTGCGCCCACCGGTTGTCGCCGGCGTGCTCGGGCACCGCGGCCCAGTCCGCGTCGTTGAGCTGGGCCACCTCGTCGCCCGACCAGATCACCGGGAGACCGCCGAAGCCGTACACCACGGCATACCCGAGCAGCACCCGGGCGACCGCCAGGTCGACCTCGTGCACCGCCTCCTCCTGAGCCTCCAGGTTCGCCGCGAGGTCGAGGAGGTCCAGCGCCGTGCCCAGGCCGGCCAGCGAGGCCGCCGACCCGCTGATGCGGCGGTCGCCGGTCGCGGGGTTGTGCTGGAAGACCAGGCCCTGCGCGGTCGACCCCGGGAACTGCCCGGAGTAGTAGTCGGACAGGAAGACCCGGTGCCCCGCACCGTCGGCCATCACCGCCCGGGCGTCGGCGTCGTCGACCGCCCAGCCGATGTCGTCGTGGCAGCGCAGGTAGGTGATCCACGCCGTCGTCGAGGGCACGGCCGGCACCCTCGCCAGGGCGTGCGTGGCCAGCCGGCTGTCGCGGCAGGCGAGCATCGACCACACCTGCACCATGAGGCTGTTGTGGTAGGCGAGGTCGGAGACCTTGCCGTGGTGGCGCCCCTGCCCGAGGTAGTGCACGACGTCGTCCGGGGCGACGATCGCCTCGGCCTTGAAGACCACGGCCGGGGCCGCGATCCGCGCCAGCGCGCGCAGCGCCTGGGTGAGCTGGTGCACCTCGGGCTCGTTCTGGCAGGCGGTGCCCATCCGCTTCCAGAGGAAGGCGATGGCGTCCAGCCGCAGCACCTCCACACCCTGGTTGGCCAGGAAGAGCACGACGTCGGCCAGCTCGCAGAAGACGTCGGGGTTGTCCCAGGCCAGGTCCCACTGGAAGCTGTTGAAGGTGGTCCACACCCACCCCTGGAGGTCCTCGTCCCAGGTGAAGCTGCCGGGTGCGAAGTCGGGGAAGACCTCGGGCAGCGAGGCCTCGTAGCGGTCCGGGATGGTCCGGTCGGGGAAGACGTGGAAGTAGGCGCGGTAGCGCTCCTCGCCCGCCCGTGCGGCCACCGCCCACGGGTGCTCGCGGGCGACGTGGTTGAGGACGAGGTCGAGGCACAGGCTGATGCCTTCGCCGCGCAGCGTCGTGGCCAGGGCGCGCAGGTCCTCCATCGTGCCGAGGTCCTCGCGCACCCGACGGAAGTCGGCGACCGCGTAGCCGCCGTCGTTGGGCGCCGGCCGCGGCTGGAGCAGCGGCATGAGGTGCAGGTAGCGCACCCCGAGCTCCTTGAGGTGCCCGACGGTGCCCGCCACCCCCGCCAGGCCCGTTCCCTCCGGCGCCAGCCGCTCGGCGTACGCGGCGTAGCCGACCACCTCGGGCCGCTGGAACCAGTCCGGCTCCAGCGAGCGCCGCTCGTCCAGCAGGTGCAGCTCCTCGTCCCGGTCCCGGTAGGCGCTCGCGGCCAGCTCGAGCGCCCGGCCGGCGACGGCGAGGGGGTCGGGGTAGGGGGTGAGGCCGGCCAGCAGGTCCTCCCACCACCGCGCGACCCGCAGGAGGAAGGTGGTCCGCCGGTGCGCAGGAAGCGGCCGGAGAGTCCCCTCGAGGCGCTCGTGCACCTCGGGGGGAAGGCCCTCCGGCCAGCTGCCCTGCGGGGTCAACCCTTGACCGCGCCCGAGGTCATCCCGCGCACCAGGAAGTTCTGGAGCACGAAGAAGACGACCATGGGCAGGATGATCGAGATGAACGCGCCCGCGGTCAGCAGCTCGGCGCCCTGACCCTGGGTCCCCAGCAGCTGCTGGAGCTTGACGATCACCGTGGTGTTGGAGTCGGACAGGAACAGCTTGGCGATGAGCAGGTCGTTCCACACCCACAGGAACTGCAGGGTGGCGAAGGCCGCCATCGCCGGCATGGCCATCGGGGCGATCAGCTTCCAGAAGATCTGGAAGTTGGTGCAGCCGTCGATGCGTGCCGACTCGACCACGCTGAAGGGCAGCGAGGCCATGTAGTTGCGCAGCACGTAGATGCACAACGGCATACCGAAGCCTGTGTGCAGCAGCCAGACCGCCAGGTAGGTGCCGGAGATGCCCAGGCCGCGCGGGCCAAGCAGGTCCAGCAGCGGCGCCAGCGCCGACTGCAGCGGGACGACCATCACCGCGACGATGATGATGAACAGCAGGTCCTTGCCCCAGAAGTCCATGAACGTGAACGCGTAGGCGGCGAACGCGGCGAACATCACCGGGATGATCGTGGCCGGGACGGCCACCAGGATCCCGTTGAGGAAGGCGTTGCCCAGGTCCGCCTGGTCGATGACCCGTGAATAGTTGTCGACCGTCCAGCCGCCCTTCCACAGCGCCTCCCACCACCCGGAGGTGGCGGCCGCGTCGCGGGTGCGCAGGCTGGTGACAAGCAGGCCGATGGTGGGCAGCGTCCACAGGAGGGCCAGCAGGAACATGACCACCATCGAGAACGGGCTGCGGGGCCGCCCGTCCTTGAGCCGTCCCGCCCCGTGCCGCTTGGGGGCCACCGGGGTGGCGGGGGTTGCCGTCGTGGCGCTCATCGCATGGCCTCCTGCTCGCGGAACTGCTTGACCTGGTAGATCAGGACCGGGATGACGGCGATCAGCAGCACGACGACGAGCGCGCTGGCGATGCCGGCCTGCCCGCGGGCGAACAGCTGGTTGAAGAACATGTTCGCGATGACGTCGGTGTTGTCCCGGCCGTTGGTGAGCACGTAGATGATGTCGAAGACCTTCATCACCAGGATCAGCACCGTGATGAAGACGGTGATGATCGTGCCCTTGATCTGCGGGATGGTGACCTGCCAGAAGATCTGCCACTCCGTCGCGCCGTCGATGCGGGCGGCCTCGATGGTGTCCTCCGGCACGCCCTTGATGGCCGAGCTGAGCAGGACCATCGCGAAGCCGGTCTGCAGCCACACCAGGATGACCATGAGCAGCAGGCTGTTGAGCCGGGCGGTGTCGATCGAGAGCCAGTTCAGCGGCTCCGTGCCGGGGATGAGGGTGTAGATCGCGTTGAGCACCCCCGTCTGGTTGCGGCCCGGCGCCTGGTAGGCGTAGATGGTCGTCAGCCAGATCGCCGAGGCGGCCACGAAGCTGATCGCCATCGGCAGGAAGATGAAGCTCTTGGCCCACTTCTCGCCGCTGGCCGAGAGCTTGTCCGCCAGGACCGCCACGATCACTCCGATCGCCACCGAGATGGCCGGGACGATCGCGATCCACAACAGGTTGTTGAGGAGCGCGGACCAGAACGCGCTGTCGGCGAACAAGTCGCGGTAGTTCTGGAGACCGACGTAGGCGGTGCTGTCGGCGTTGGCGAAGCTGTAGTGGATGGTCTGGATCGTCGGGTAGAGCAGCATCAGCCCGATGAGGGAGAACCCGGGCAGCAGGAAGGCGTACGGGACCAGCCCGTGCTCCAGCCGGCGGGGCAGCGCCTCCACGGCGAGGTTGATGAACCAGAACAGGATCGCCGCGCCGCCGATGCCGGCGACGAGGCCGAGCAGGCCCATCAGGATCTTGCTGTCAAGGAACCAGCCCGGGTAGTAGGCGAACGCGAGGAACAGGTTGCCCAGCGCCCAGATCGTCAGGGCGACGCCCAGGACACCGACGATCAGCTGCACCGGCTGGAGCCCGGAGGTGTCGGGCACCGCCTGCACGGGGTTGTCGTCGACGACCCGGGGGTCCTCCTCGGGGACGTCCTGCCCCACGGGCGGGGTCGAGTGGGAGGAGGTCATGTCAGTTCGACCCTGTCTCCGACGCGGAGTCGTCCTCCGCGCTCTTGGGCCAGCTCGCCTCGATCGCGTCGGCCGCCTCCTGCGCGGTCTTGTCGCCGGTCTGGTAGTCGACCATGCCCTTCCAGAACGTGTCGGAGCCGACCTCCTTGGGCATCAGGTCGGAGGCGTCGTAGCGGAAGACGTCGGCGGTCGTGGCCATCTCGGCGATCTGCCGGGTGGTCTCGTCCGGGTACTGGCTGGCGTCGAAGGTCTTGTGCGGGCTGAGCCAGCCGCCGGCCTGCGCCCAGGCGCCGCCGAACTTGTCCGAGGTCAGGAACTTCATGAACTCGATCGTGTCGGTGTCGTAGCTGAACGCCGCCGCGAGGTCGCCGCCGCCGAGGATCGGCTGGCCCTTGAACCCGTCCACCGCCGGCGGGAAGACGTAGATGCCGATGTCGTCGTCCAGGTTGGCCTGGACGTCCTCGGGGAAGAAGCCGGTGGCGAAGTTGCCCTGGCGCATCAGGTAGCAGCCGGGCGGGTCCTCGAAGGCCGGGGTCATCGCGTCGGAGAACGGCGTGGTGATGATGCCGGTCGCGCCGCCGAGGACGTTGCCCGGCTTGTTGGCCAGCTCCCCGTACTTCTCGATCGCGGCCACCACGCGCTCGTCGTTGAACGGGATGCGGTGGTCCACCCAGTCGTCGTAGACGTCCGGGCCCCACAGCCGCAGCATGTACTCCTCGACCCAGTCGGTGCCGACCCAGCCGGTCGCCTGGTCCGAGCCCCAGCCGATGCACCACGGCGGCGTGTCGGTGTCCTGGCGGATCTGGTCGGCCACGTCGGCCAGCTCGCCGAGGTCGGCGGGCTCGGTGTTCCAGCCGCCCTCGTCGTAGGCCTTCTTGGGGTACCAGACGATGGACTTGACCGCCATCCTCATGGGGGCGGCGTACACGCGGCCGTCGAACCGCGCCGCGTCGAGGAAGCCCGGGACGAGCGTGGAGTCGAGCGTGTCGTAGTCGAGGAACCGGTCGACCGGGATGACCTTGCCCATGCCGACCATCTGCTCCACGCCGCCGGGCTGGGGGAACAGCCCGATGTCGGGGGCGTCGCCGGAGTTGACCTTGAGCAGGATGGTGGTGGTGAAGTCCTGGTCGGGGACGTACTGCACGTCGATGCCGCTGCTGTCCTCGAAGTCCTTGATCGACTCCAGGAAGGCCGCCTCCTCCTGGCCGCCGAAGGCGCCCAGGACGGTCACGACGCCGTCGCCCTCCTCGGGCTCGGCGTCAGCGGCCAGGCCTCCGCCGGCACCGCCGTCGGGGTTCTGCAGGCATCCGGTCAGGGTGAACGCGGCGGCGGCCGCCGTCGCCATGACCAAGCCGCGTCGCAGTCGGGAACTCGCCATGTCAGGCTCCTTCACCTCACGGTGCCGGGCGTCGCGGTCCGGTGGGTCGGGTCCGCGCATCGAGCCCGCACATCGCCACGACACTACCCATCGGATGTGTCCTGAGTCACGACTGTGTGGTCACGAATTGGTCACGGTCGGGCCCGGGCACCGGTCTCGCGCACCGGCTCGACGAGCGGGAAGGGCACGTAGAGGCGCTGGCCGACCACCTGGACCAGGTAGCGGGAGCGACCGCGGCGCACCACCCTTCCGGAGACCCCGTGGTAGCGCCCGGCGGCGGTGATCCGCACCAGCGCGCCCGCCGGGAGCATCGTCGGGCCGCCCACCGGGGCGGCCTCGCCGCGCGCTCTGGCCCGCAGGTGCTCGAGGTCCCGGGCCACGGCGCTGCCGAGCAGCGTGTGGTCGACCGGCACGCCGTCCAGCGTCCAGCGCAGCACCCGGTCCTCGTCCGGGACCGCGCGGCAGCGCGTGCAGAGCAGGAGCCGGGCGGGCCTGCGGTGGCGGTGCACGACGTGGCCGGCGGCGCACCGGCCCTGCCAGCGGCCGGGCACGACCGGCTCGTCGGCGGTGTAGCACCGCTGCCCGCTGGCCCCGATCGCGACGGCACGGCGGCGCCATACCTCGTCGTGCCCGTGCCGCGGGCCCACGAGGGCGTGCGCGATCTCGTGCAGCACCGTCTCCCGCACCTCCGCCTCGTCGTGGGCCGCGGTGAGCGCCCGGCTCAGGGTGATCCGTCGGTCGGCGAAGTGGCAGGCGCCGGCGCGCACGCGGGCCCGGTCGAAGTCGAAGGTCCAGCCGGTCAGGCCGTGCTCGTCCATGAGCGAACGCGCCAGCCGCTGGGCGAGGGTGAGATCCACGACGCTCATGGTAGGAACCGCCCCTGACGCACGGTCGGCGTTAGGGTCGACCGTGTGAACCTCGAGAAGGTCGTCTTCGGATTCTTCGTGCTGCTGGCGGCGACGCTGAACTTCGGCTACGTGATCGGTGAGATCGACAACGCCCATCTGCACAACGTCTACGAGCTCTATGCCGCCGTGGCGGTCAACATCATCGCCACCATCCTCAAGTTCGGCGACCGCACCCAGATCGGGGCGGTGCACCTGGCGACCAGCCTCGTCGCCAGCATCCAGCTGATCATCGCGGCCCTGGTGTGGATCTGGGCCTCGCACGTCGACCCCGCCGGGCTCACCGACCAGCACATGGCCAGCGTCGTCTCGATCGCCGCCGGCGCGCTGCTGGCCAACTTCGTCTCGGTCATCCTGCTCGTGGTCGAGACCGTCTCCTACCGGCGCCGCTGACCGGCCGCCGGCACCACCGCATACCCGATGGTCAACCTGCTGCAGCTGCTCCCCAGGGGCAAGCGCGCGCGCAACCGGCCCGACTCGCTGCGCCGGGTCCGTGTCGACGTGCCGCGGGAGCCACCGGCGACCGACGCCGTCTTCCTCGTGCTGCGGCGGCTGCGGGTGCCGCTCGGGGTGCTCGTCGGGGTCTTCGCGGTCATGACGTTCGGGCTGTCGGCCATGCCCGGGTCGCCGGAGAACCCCGAGCGGCTGTCGGTCTTCGACTCCTTCTACGTCATCAGCTACACCGGTCTGACGATCGGCTACGGCGAGGTGCCGCACGCGTTCTCCTACGCGCAGCGGATCTGGGTCACGCTCACCATCTACGCCAGCGTGCTCGCGTGGTCCTACAGCCTCGGTGCGCTGCTGGGCCTCGCCCAGGAGCACACCTTCCGCCGGGCGATCCAGGTGCAGCGGTTCAGCCGGAAGGTGCGGCGGATCAACGCGCCCTTCGTCCTCGTGGTCGGCTACGGGCAGGCGGGCGAGGCTGTGTGCCGGGCGCTGGAGGACCAGGGGCGGGAGTTCGTCGTCCTCGACAGCAGCCTGGACCGGATCGAACGGCTGGCCCTGGACGGCTACACCAGCGACGTGCCGGCCCTCGCCGCCAGCGGACGAGATCCGAGGGTGCTGGGGATGGCCGGCCTCGCGCACGACCACTGCGAGGCGGTCCTGGCGCTCACCGACAACGACGAGACCAACCTGTCCGTCGTGATGAGCGTCAACCTGCTGCGCCCCGAGCTCATGGTCATCGCCCGGTCCAGCGACCGGGAGCACGCCCAGCAGATGCACGACTTCGCCGCGGACGTGGTGATCAACCCCTTCGACCGCTACGGCGCCTACCTGGTGATGGCGCTGCGCCGCCCGGCCGGCTTCCGGCTCGCGTCCTGGCTGATGAGCCCGCGCGGCACCGAGCTGCCCAACAAGCTCGAGCACCTCACCGAGGGCCACTGGGTCGTGTGCGCCGACGGGGCCTTCGGCTTCGAGGTCACCCGCGACCTGGAGATCGCCGGCCTCGACGTGGTCCTCGTCGACCCGGCAGACGGCCGTCCCGACGTCACCGACGCGGTGGGCTTCATCGCCGGCGCCGAGTCGGACATCGTCAACATGGCGATGGCGGCCCACGCCCGCATCGAGAACGACGACCTGTTCATCGCGGTCCGGCAGAACTCCGCGGTCAACGAGGCGCCGCTGCGGGCCTTCGACGCCGACTCCGTGTTCGTGCCGACCGAGCTGCTGGCGCGCGAGGCGGTGGCCCGCATCACCTCGCCCAACTACTGGAGCTTCATCGACCACGTCCTGCACGAGGACGACGACTGGGACGCCCACGTCATGGACGAGATCGTCGCGGTCGTCGGGGACGAGACCCCGGTGAGCACCCGGCTGGACCTCGACCCGACGCACGCTCCTGCGGCGGTCCGCTGGATGCGCACCCACGACCTGACGATCGGCGACCTGCTGCGGGACCCGGACGACCGCGACGTACGGCTGGCGGCGTTCCCGTCGCTGCTCGTGCGCGAGGGGCGGCGGATCTTCACCCCACCCCTGGACCAGACGCTGCAGGAGGGCGACTCGGTGCTGCTGCTCGGCCGCGAGCAGGACCTCGTGGTCGCCCAGGCCACGCTCTTCCACGACTCCGCGGTGGAGTACGTCGCCACCGGCCGCGAGGTCGCGACCGCCTGGGTCGTGCGTCAGCTGCAGGAGTGGCGCTGGCGGCGCCGCGCCCGCGTGTCGCGGCGAGGCTGACCTCACCACCGTTCGGCGCTCCCGGGCTGCAGCACCGGGCAGGACAGGCGGCAGGGAGCCGGCTTCGCGGGTCCCGTCGCGAGTAGTTGACCGGTCGGTCAATCAAGACCTATCCTGGAACTACCCGACTCGCCTCAAGGTTCGACGGGTCCTGAGAAGAAATCGAGGCACACATCATGCAGAAGTGGACACGATGGCAGGACTGGGTAGCCCTGGTGGCTGGCGTCTACGCCTTCCTCTCGCCGATCTGGACCACCACGACGACCACGGCGACCTGGACGGTGGTCGTCCTCGGGGTGATCACCGCTGCGGTGGCCCTGTGGTCGCTCGCCCTCCCCGACGACCGGAGCTCTGAGGTCGCGCACATGATCATGGGCGTGCTCCTCTTCATCGCCCCCTGGGTCATGGGGTTCGCCGACCTGAGCGCGATGGCCTGGACGGCGTGGATCACCGGTGTGGTGACCTTCATCGCCGGCGCCTGGGCCATGCCGCTCAGCAACCGGCTGCACATGCAGCACCACCCCGCACCGACCCACTGAGGGCACCGGCGGGCGGGCCCACGGGCCCGCCCGGCCCGGCGGGGCACGACCAGGAGACCGACGACATCATGACCACGGACCGGCGCACCGCCATCCTCGACGCTGCCGAGCGCCTCTTCGCCGAGTCCGGGTTCGACGCCACGTCGACGGCCCGGGTGGCCGCCGAGGCAGGGGCGCCCAAGGGACTGGTCTTCTACTACTTCCCGCGCAAGATCGACCTGTTGCTCGCCCTGCTGGACGAACGGCTTCCCGCGCACGACCCGGCCGAGGCCGCGACGGTCGCCGAGCTCGGCGACCCCGCCGGCTCGCTGGTCCGGCTCGACCGGCTCCTCGGCCTCGGCGAGCACAGCTCGCTGACCCTGCGCACCATCGTCTTCCGCGAGTCCGGGACCCACCCCGAGGTGGCTCGCCGGCTCCTCGCGCTGCGCTCGGGACTGGTGGCGCTGACCGAGGCGGTGCTCGACCTGACGGTTGGCGTCGTGCTGGATCCCGAGCTGCGCAGCCAGGCGGCGCACACCTTCGTCGCCGTCATGCTGGACCGGGCCAGCACGGGTCGTGCAGGCGGACCCGCACCCGACGCCGCCGGGCCCGCCCGACTCGTGTCGCTCGCGGTCCAGGCTGCGCACTAGCTCACCGGACGCGCACTGCGCCCCGCCCCTGCCTGACTAGTCTGGACCGATGGGCCTTCTCGACCGTCTGAAGCGTGCCGCCTCCTCCACCACCGGTGGCACGCACGTCCGGCCCGCCGAGGAGGCGGCCCCGCCCCGGGTGAGCGCGCTGCCCGACCGGGGCGACCGCGCGGCCGACGAGCTGCCCCTGACGCCGGAGTCCACCCGCCCCGGCGACGAGGATCGGGCACGCATCAAGGCGGGGCTGGCGGCGCTGGAGGTCGAGGGCGTCGACGTCGACGACCTGACCTCGCTCGGCGAGGGTCTCGACCGGGCCCTGAGCGGCTGGATGACCCGCCACGGCGAGGACCACGACGGGATCGTGGAGCGCTACGCGATCGGGATCGGTGAGCACCTGGTCCGCAGGACCGACCTCACCTGGGCGGTCGTCACCGACGTCTTCGGGACCGACCTCGCGGTGAGCGCCGGGGACTTCGTCGTGGTGCCGCACAACCTGGTCGCGGTGCGCTGGATGCGCCGCGAGACCGGCTGGGCGCCCCGGGTGGTCGGCCACCTGGTGGACCTGCGCACGCGTTCCCGCTGACCGGACAGCCTGCCGACCGGAGGCCTGCGAGACAGCGAGGATCCACGTCCGGACAGCGACGTGGCCGGGACCGCTCGAGGCGGTCCCGGCCACGCGGCGGGTCGGGCTGGCTGGTCAGCCCAGCTGGAGGGCCTGACCCACGACGATCAGGTCGGGGTCGGCCAGGTCGTTGATCGAGACCAGGCTGGCGACGTCCACGCCGTTGACGTCGGCGATCTCGGCGAGCGTGTCGCCACGCTGGACGGTGTAGGTCCCACCCTCCGCGTCGGCCGGGACGAGCATCACGTGACCGGCGAAGATCAGCCGGCCACCGTCGATCAGGTCGTTGATCCCGACCAGGTCGGAGACGGTGGTGTCGTGGTCCTTGGCGATGGAGGCGGTCGTCTCGCCGCGCTCGATCACGTGCTCGACCAGCTCGGGCTGCTGGGTCGCCTGCTGCGCGGGTGCCTGCTCGATCGTCTGGGGAGCCGCCTGCTGCTGGGGCTGCTGGACCGGCGCCTGCTGCTTCGGCGCCTGCTGCTGGACCGGCGCCTGCTGCTGCGGCGCCTGCTGCTGCGGGGCAGGGGCCTGGTATGCCGCACCACCGGCGGTCAGGCCGGCCTGCACCGAGCACACCGGCCAGGCGCCGGGGCCCTGGGTCGCGAGCACGTTCTCGGCGATCGCGATCTGCTGGGCACGGCTGGCCAGGTCGGCGCGCGCGGCGTACTGCGTGCCGCCGTGGCCCTCCCAGGTGCCCTGGGCGAACTGGAGACCGCCGTAGTAGCCGTTGCCGGTGTTGATGCTCCAGTTGCCGCCGGACTCGCACTGGGCCACGGCGTCCCAGGTGGAGCCGCTGGCGGCCTGCGCGGCGCCGGCGCTGCCGAGGCCGGCGAGAGCGGCCAGGCCGGTGGCGGCGGCCAGCGCGGTGACGTGACGGGTGCTGATGGCACGGTGCTTCATCGGATGTGATCCTCACGGGACGGGTACGAAGGGTGGCCGCGGACAGGGGCGCCGCGGCCACGTCCCACGGTGGGGCACGTCGGGACGGATCTCAAAATTCAGATTCACATGACATTCACAGAAAGGGCCGTTACCAGTTCGTGATTCTTCCGTGATCTGCGGTGATGCCTTTTCTTGTGAAACGCCTCACAGTGCACCCATGCGCCGCCCGGGTGTGCGCTCTGGCCGCCCTCGCGCTTGACCTGCGTCAAGGAGGTCTGCTCTGACAGTCCGTAGTTTTGAGGGTGACAAGCAAGCCCCCCGACAGAAAGGGCATCTCCGATGAGCACCACCACCTCCACCACGACGACGATCCTGCGCGCCGAGGGCTTCTCCTGCCCCTCCTGCGTGGCCAAGATCGAGAAGCAGGTCGGCCGCCTCAAGGGCGTGGAGTCGGTGAAGGTCCACTTCGCCTCGGCCCGCGTCGAGGTCGTGCACGACCCCGCCGTGGCCAGCACCGAGGACCTCGTCGCCGCCGTGGCCAAGGCCGGCTACAAGGCCACACCCGCAGCCTTCTGAGGCAGGACCTCGCAGCGACCGGCCGCCCGCGGGGCGGCCGGTCGCTGGCGTCTCCGAGGAGGTGAGGCGACCGGCGACCTTGAACTCACCCCTGGCGGAGGGTCCAATGGAGGTATGCAGACCGCTTCGCCCTCCTCCGGTGTCCTCGCCGGCATCGTCGTCGACGACTCCGCCTGCGACGTCGACGACCTGTCCCCCTGTGGCGGCGTGCGCGTGACCGTGCCCGGCGAGCAGCGCTGGGACGAGCTGGTCGAGCTCGCGGTCGGCTCCGAGTGGCCCGGGCTCGAGCTCCTCAGCGGCGTGCCCGGGACCGTCGCCGAGGTGGTGCGCGCCAACGTCGCCGCCCACGGGCAGGAGCCGTCCGGCACGGTCGCCTCGGTGCGGACCTGGGACCGGAGCACGGACGCTCAGCGCACCTTCGCGTGGGGGGACTGCCGCTTCGGGCCCGGAACCTCCCAGCTGCAGGAGACGCTGCCCGGCGGCCGCGGTCGCTACCAGATCCTCGATGTGACCTTCCTCTTCAAGCAGGGCGACCTCACCGCGCCGGTGCGCGACGCGCAGCTCGCGGCGCTGCTCGGCGTGCGGCCCGGTCACCGCGTGCCGATCACCGCCGTCCGCAGCGCCGTGCTGGCGGACCGGGGGCAAGAGGCCACCCGATGAGCCGCGGCGACCGACCGGCGCGGGGATGGGCGCCGCGGGGAGCGGTCGTCTTCGCGGTCTTCGCCCTCGTGGCGCTGGCAGGCCCCGCCGTCGTGGCGGCCTGGTCTGTCATGCAGGACCTGAGCACGACCGGCGAGAAGTTCGACGGCCTCGGGACGGCGATCGGCGCCCTGGGCCTGGTGCTGTGCGTCATCGTCGCCGCACCGCTCGCCTCCTTCCTGCGCCGCGGTGGGAAAGCGACCTTCTGGACCGGCACCGTGGTCTGGGTCGTCTTCGTCCTCTTCCTGCTCAACCTCGGCTTCTCCACCCTGCTCACCGGTGCCGCCGCCTGGGTCTTCCTGGCCGCGGCCGTCATCGCTGCCGTTGTCGCCGGCGTCCGGGCCCGCCCCGTGGTGGGCTGACAGGACCGCTCGCTCGAAGGCGCTCCTCGGGCCGGCACCTGGCCGTCGACGACCTGCTTGCGTTTCGCCCGGCGTGCACGATGGGCAGATCGGGCGCATCGCCCCTGGTCGCTCGCATCGTGCACGCCGGGCGACACCGCCGGTCGACCGGGTCGTGAGCAAAGCGGCCGACCGCTTGACCCGGGTCAAGGTAGCCCGTTCCGACAATGCGTAGTTTCGAGGGTGAGCACGAAGCTGACCGGCCGCAGCGCACGACGCGGCCCACCCCATACCCCGCTTGTCGGAGAGGAAGATGTGAGATGAACAAGGTCCACAGCTGGCTGCACGGCCGCTGGGGAGTGCCGCTGGTCTCAGGACTGCTGATCGTGGCCTCCCTGGTCGCCGGTCAGCTCCTGGACGCGCTCCGCTGGGGCGACGCACTCATGGTCGCCGCGGCCGTGGTCGCCGGCACGCCCATCGTGATCAAGGCCTGGCGCGCGCTGACCGCCCGGGTCGTCGGGATCGACCTGCTGGTCTCGATCGCGGCGATCGGCGCGGTCATCATCGGCGAGTACTGGGAGGCCGCCGCGGTGACCTTCCTGTTCGCCGTGGGCCACGCGCTGGAGACGGCGACCCTCAACCGGACCCGTTCCGCGCTGGCCGAGCTCATCGCGGTGGCCCCCGACGTGGCCGTCGTGCTGCGCGAGGGCGAGCAGGTCGAGGTCCCGGCCGCCCAGGTGCTCACCGGCGAGACCGTGCTGGTCAAGAACGGCGCCAAGGTGCCGGTCGACGGGATCGTCTCCGGCGGCACGGGAGCGCTGGACGAGGCCTCGATCACCGGTGAGTCCATCCCGGTCGAGAAGACCGAGGGCGACCAGGTGTTCGCGGGCACCATCTCCACCGGCGGCTTCCTGCAGGTGACCGCCACCGGCGTCGGCGCCGACACCACCCTGGCGCGGATCATCCACCGGGTCGAGGAGGCCCAGGACGCCAAGGCCAAGACGCAGAAGTTCATGGACCGCTTCTCCGCCTGGTACACCCCCGCCATCATCGTGCTGTCGATCATCTTCGGCCTGGCCACCCAGGACGTCGTCCTGGCCCTGACCCTGCTGGTCATCGCCTGCCCCGGTGCCCTGGTCATCTCGATCCCCGTCTCGATCGTCGCCGGCATCGGCCGCGGCGCCAAGGACGGCATCCTCGTCAAGGGCGGCGAGTTCCTGGAGACCTCCGCCAAGATCGACGCCGTCGCGCTGGACAAGACCGGGACGCTCACGCAGGGCCGCCCGCAGCTGACCGACGTCGTCCCGCTCGACCCGGGCATCACCAGGGACGAGCTGCTCCAGCTGGCCGCCCGCGCCGAGGCGGGGTCGGAGCACCCGCTGGCACGCCCGATCGTCGAGGCCGCGGCGGAGCTGGGTCTGGCGGTCCCCGGGCTGCCCGAGCACACCGACCCGGTGCCCGGCAAGGGCATCGTCGCCACCCTCGACGGACAGCGGATCGCCGTCGGCAACCTCGCGCTCATCGAGGCCGAGCAGGCGACGCTGGACAGGGCCGGCCAGGACGCCGGGGTCAACGACCGGGCCGCGCAGACGGTCCAGGAGCTGGCCGCTGCCGGGCGCACCCCGATGGTCCTGGCCCGTGACGGGCAGGTCCTGGGTGTGGTCGCCGTGGCCGACAAGATCCGGCAGGACGCCCCCGAGATGGTCCGGCGCCTGCACGCGGCTGGCGTCAAGAAGGTCGTCATGCTCACCGGCGACATCGCCCCGGTGGCCGAGGCGGTCGGTGCCCAGGTCGGCATCGACGAGGTCCGTGCGGGACTCCTTCCGGAGGACAAGCTCGACGCGGTGGCGGACCTGCAGCGGCAGGGCTACACGGTCGCGATGGTCGGCGACGGCGTCAACGACGCCCCGGCCCTGGCCACCGCCGACATCGGTGTGGCGATGGGTGCCGCCGGCACCGGCGTCGCGATCGAGACGGCCGACATCGCGCTGATGAAGGACAACCTGCTCAAGCTGCCCGAGGCGGTCTCGCTGGCCAAGCGCACCGTGGCCAACATGCGGCAGAACATCGTGATCGCCCTGGCCACCGTGGCCGTGCTGATGCTCGGCGTGATCTTCGGCGGGGTCACGATGGCGATCGGGATGCTCGTCCACGAGGTCTCCGTGCTGGTCGTCATCGTCAACGCGATGCGCCTGCTCCGTCGGCGGGAGCACCAGCCGGTCGATGCCCGGACGACCACCGACGACACCCCGTCCCGGCCCCGGGTCGCCCAGCCGGCCTGACCACCGACCGACCGGCCGCCCCAGCGCGGCCGGTCGGGCACGTCATACCCGCATCGGAGAGGATTGACCCATGTCACGTGTCTATGTGTTCACCCAGTACGGCGGCCCCGAGACCGAGGAGCTGCGCGAGCGGCCGGTGCCGGAGCCGGGACCGGGACAGATCCTGGTCAAGGTCCGCGCGGCCGGCGTCAACCCGGCGGACCTCAAGCTGCGCGAGGGCCAGTTCGGCCGCTCGCACACGATGCCCCGCACGCTGGGCTTCGAGGTCTCCGGCGTCGTGGCCGCGGTCGGTCCGGACGTCGAGGGGTATGCCGTGGGCGAGGCCGTCCTCGGTCCGGTCGCCCCCGGCGAGGGCGGCTTCGCCGATCACGCCCTGCTGCGGGCCAAGGACGCGGTCGCCAAGCCCGAGGACGTCTCCTTCGAGGTGGCCGCGACGGTCCCCGTGGCGGGCACCGCGGCCTACGACCTCACTCACCAGGTGGAGCTCGAGGAGGGGCAGACGATGCTCGTGCTCGGCGCCGGCGGCGGGGTGGGGCACATGGCCTGCGAGATCGGGCGGGTGCACAGGTTCCGGGTGATCGGGGTGGCCTCGGAGGCCAAGCGCGAGATCGTGGAGTCCACCGGCGCCACCTGGGTGGCCTCCGGCGACGGCGCCGCCGGCGCGGTCCGCGAGCTGGCGCCGGACGGTGTCGACCTTCTCGTCGACCTCGTGGGCGGGCAGCCGCTGCGCGACCTCGCGCCGCTGGTCACCTCCCCGGACCGCATCGTCTCCGCCGCCGACGAGCAGACCGCCACCGAGCTCGGCGGCTCCGGCCGGGCCAACGACCCGGAGGCGCTGGAGAAGATCGTCGGCGTGGTCGGCCACGGGGTCCTCACCCCTGAGGTGGCCGCCGTGTTCCCGCTCGACCGGGCCGGCGAGGCGCTCGCCGCGGTGGCCGAGGGGCACAGCCGGGGCAAGACCGTCATCGTCCCCTGATCCGACCCTCCTGCCCGGTGTCCCCGAGGCTAGTCTCGGGGACACCGGGCCGACCAGCAGAGGAGACGCACCGTGGGGACGCGGAGGTCGGAGCAGATGGTCGCGGCGTACGTCGAGGAGCTGGGACCCGCCGAGCTGATCCGCGTCGGCCCGCTGCCCGTGCCGGTCGTCGGCCCGACCGAGGTGCTGGTGCGGGTGGAGGTGGTCGCGGTCGACCCGGTGGACACCCTCGTGCGGTGGGGTGCCTTCCCGACGCCCGTCCCGCTGCCGTTCGTCGTCGGACGCGACCTGGTCGGGACCGTGGCTGCGGTCGGCGCGGGCGTGGCCCGGTTCGGGGTGGGTGACCGGGTCTGGTCCAACAGCCTCGGGCACGGCGGTCGGCAGGGCTCGTTCGCCGAGTATGCCGTGGTGCCGCCCGAGCGCCTCTACCACCTCCCCCGGGGGGTCGACCCCGTCCAGATGGTGGCCCTGGCCCACCCTGCGGCCACGGCCTGGCTCGGTCTGCACCGGCACGCCCGCGCCCAGGCCGGGGAGACGATCCTCGTCGGCGGGGGCGGCGGCAACGTCGGGGAGTGCGTGGTTCGCCTGGCCGTCGCCGCGGGACTCCGCGTGCTCGCGACCGCCTCGGCCGCAGACCTGGAGCGGGTCGGGGACGCGGGTGCCGAGGTCGTCGTGGACTACCGCGCCGCCGACGTGACCGCTCAGCTCCGCGCCGCCGCGCCGGAGGGGATCGACGTGCACTGGGACACGTCGGGGCACCACGACCTCGAGGCGGCGGTCGCCCTCGCGCGCCGCGGCGCGCGCATCCTGCTCACCGCGGCCGGGCCGGAGGCGAGCGTGCCGCTGCCGGTGGGTGCGGCCTACACGAAGGACGTCGACCTGCTCGGCTTCGTGATCAGCAACGCGACGGTCCCGGACCTCGCGGCGGCGGCGCGGGCGGTCGGCGGGCGGCTCTCGGACGGCACCCTGCGCGCGCGGGTCACTGAGGAGCTGCCGCTGTCGGCGACCGCCGAGGCGCACCGCCGGGTCGAGGCCGGCAGGGTCCGGGGACGGCTCGTGCTGCGGCCCTGACGCCGAACCGCGTCGCCCGCTCAGGGGAGGGCGCCGGCCCTCGGCAACCGGTGCAGATCGACCGCGGTGATCGTGCGGTCCTCGACGGTCGCCGTCATGTAGGTGCAGTGCGGCTCACGGCGTCGGTCGGTGGGGGACCCGGGGTTGAGCAGGCGCAGCCCGTCGTGCTCGGTGTCCCAGGGGATGTGACTGTGCCCGAAGACGAGCACGTCCAGGTCGGGGTATGCGGCGCGCATCCTCTCGCCACGCCGCGTCCGGGCGCCCGTCTCGTGGACCACGCCCCACGCCATACCGCCCAGCTCGGCCCGAGCCACCTCCGGGAGGCGGCTGCGCAGCTCGGGGCCGTCGTTGTTGCCGTGCACGGCGACCAGTCGGCGCGCTCGACCCTCGAGCTCCTCGAGCAGCGGAGGCGTCACCCAGTCGCCGGCGTGGATGACGACGTCAGCGCGACCGACCTCGTCCCACACCTGGCGGGGCAGGGCCCGGGCGCGGGCAGGGACGTGGGTGTCGGCGAGCAGGAGCAGACGCAGGCCGCTCATCCCACCGGTGCCTCTGGCCCACCCTCGTCGCGGTCGGGACCGTCGTCGGTGGGCCTGTTGTCCATCGGCCCACGGTAGCTCGTGCGGGTCCCTCCTGGGGCCCAGGTGTCGTGTCTCGACACCACCGGTGCTGCGCGGGCCCGAGCGTTCGGGTAGATCGGTCGCATGACAGTCCTCTCCCGTCCGCACGAGGAGCGCGACCGCCTCGCCCAGGAGCTGCTCGACCGTCTCACGCCGCTGATGAGCGCCCTGGGCATCATCTTCGTGCTCCTGATCCTCGGTGAGCAGCTCACCCGTCCTGGCTCGACCCTCTCGTCCGTGCTCACGGTGCTGGGATGGGCGCTCTGGGCGGTGTTCGCCGCGGAATTCGTGGCGCGCGCGGTCGTGGCACCGCAGACGGGTCGCTTCCTGCGGCGCAACTGGTGGCAGGTCCTGTTCATCGCCCTGCCATTTCTGCGGGTCTTCCGGCTGATCCGGGCGGCCAGGTTCCTGCGCACCGGGCGGGTGCTCTCGGGAGCGGTCCGGGGGACGCGCTCGGCCGCCTCCGCGCTGCGCGGGCGGCTGGGCTGGCTTGCGTCGCTGTGGTTGATCACGGTGCTGTCGCTGGGCCAGCTCCTCTTCGCCTTCAGCGGCTACGCGACCTTCGGCGAGGCGCTGCACGCGACCGCGATGGGGGCGATCACGGGCGAGCCGTTGGAGCCTGACGACGCCTTCGCGAACGTGGCCGAACTGTTCCTGGCAGCCATGTCGGTCGCGGTGTTCGGCACGCTCGCCGGCGCGGTCGGAGCGTACTTCCTGCGTGCGGACAAGGACGCTGCCGACCGCGGTGCGGCTGCCTAGCTCACCGCTGGGTCACAGCCGGACCAGCATCTTGCCCGTGTTGCCGCCCTGCAGCAGGTCGATGAACGCGGCCGGCGCGTTCTCCAGCCCGTCGCGGACCGTCTCGTCCCACGTGACCGAGCCGTCGGCGAGCCAGCCCGCCATCTTCTGCGCGAACTCCTCCGCCTTGTCGGCATACGTCCCGACGAGGAATCCCTGCAGGGTCAGCTGCTTGCCGATGACCAGGGAAAGGTTGCGCGGGGCGGGGGTCGGCTCCGTGGCGTTGTACTGCGAGATGGCACCGCAGACCGCCACCCGCCCGTGCGCGTTGAGCACGGAGATGGCCGCCTCGAGGTGCTCCCCGCCGACGTTGTCGAAGTAGACGTCGATGCCGTCGGGGGCGGCCCGACGGAGGGAGTCGACCACGGGGCCGTCGCGGTAGTTGAAGGCCGCGTCAAAACCGAGCTCCTCCAGGCGGGCCACCTTCTCCGACGAGCCGGCGCTGCCGACCACCCTGGAGGCGCCGCTCATCTTGGCGATCTGCCCCACGAGGGACCCGACCGCCCCGGCGGCTCCGGACACGAAGACCGCGTCCCCCTCGGCGAACCGGGCGGCATACATCAGCCCGGCGTAGGCCGTCAGACCGGTCATCCCCAGGGCACCGAGGAAGGCGGACTCGGGCGCCAGCGTGGGGTCGATGGTCTTGACGCTGGAACCCGGCACCACCGCGTGCTCGCGCCAACCCCTGTTGTGCAGCACCGTGGCGCCCACCGGGACGTCGGCACTGGACGAGGCGAGCACCTCCCCGGTGGCGGCACCCTCCAGCGGGGCGTCGAGCGGGAAGGGCGGGACGTAGGACTTCACGTCGCTCATCCGCCCCCGCATGTACGGATCCACCGACATGTAGTGGTTGGCGACCAGCACCTCGCCATCGTTCAGGTCGGGCACGGCGGTCTCGACCAGCGAGAAGTTGTCGGGCAACGGCGGACCGCTAGGACGGGAGACGAGGTGGATCTCGCGGGTATGCGTGGGCGTGGAGGTGATGCCGATCAGTCCTTGTGAGTTGGGTCAGCGTCGGTCTGGGCAGCGCCCGGCGCGGTGGTGCACGGCGTGCAGCTGCTGACGACAGCGTAGGCCGCGACCCGCGGTCGGACCTTCTCAGGCCGACGTCCTGGGAACGCGCTCCTCCCACGTCCGCTCCGCGACCAGCTGCTCCTTGCCATCGGTGGTCGCGTGCGCGGTGACCGATGCCCGGACGACGAAGTCGTCGGCGTCAGCAGTGATCTCCTGACGCGTGTCCACGTGCGCCCGCCACCCGTCCTTGGTGAGGGTGATCGCCCACGCCGACGTCGCGGTCGCGCTGAGCGGGTCGCCCTCCCGGATCCGGTACGTCTCCCTGCTGTGCTCGCGGAACTCCAGACCGTCCGGGTAACGACGGGAGCCGCCGTAGCCGGGGTCCACCTCCAGCGTCCACTCCCCTGACGCGACGTCATGGGTGAGGAGGCGTTCCGCAGGCGCGACGACGGCCGGGTCGACATCGCCGTGCTTCTCTGGCAGCGGTCCTACCGGCAGCGGCCGGCTCTGCTCCGGGTCCTCGAACGACACCTGCTCGACGTGGCCGGTGAGCGTCGGCAGGCTGAGAGCGGACGCGCCCAGGTCGACCCGCAGGGTGGCCTCCTGCGGGTGCGGCCAGATCCACGGCCAGTACGTGGAGGACAGGGCGAGGCGGAGCGTGTGCCCCGCCGGCACGGCGTAACCGATCGATGCCAGGTCGATCTGCACGTCGACCATCTCGTCCACCGGCATCTGGTCGTTGCGCTCCCGCCCGTTGCGCTTGTTGAGGTTCAGCACACCACGGGTGATCAGCGTGGAGGCGCCGTCAGGAGCGACGTCGCACAGACGGACGACGATGGTGCCCTGCGGGCGGTCGCACGCCAGCCGTAGGTGCACCCGCGGGTTCCCGAGGACCTCCAGCCGTTCGGGCAGCGGCGAGAAGGTCAGCGTGACCGAGCGGCCGTCGTCGGCGCGTTGGTCGGACGGCAGGTCGGTGGCGTTGCCGAACGGGAAGAACCGGCCGGCGTCCGCCCCGGTGTGCTGCGGCGTCCGGACGATCACCGTGGCGTCCTGACCCACGACGCCGGAGCACGCCGCGCCCGCGAGAGCCAGCTCGGTGTCCTGGCCGGCCGCGGGGGGCCACTCACCCATACCGACCCAGCGGCCCTGCCGCTCGGGGTAGTAGGTCGCCGGGCGCTCCGCATCCATCACGAACGCCCGCAGCAGGGGCTCATCCTCGACGCGGTTCTGCGCGCCCTTGAGCCAACGGTCCCACCACCGCACGGTCTCCTGCAGGAAGCCGATCGAGGGACCGGGTGCGAGCTCGCGGTCGGGGTACTGGTGGGACCAGGGGCCGACGATGCCGCGCACCGGCACCGTCAGGTTCTGCGCCAGCCGGAAGACGGTGTCGCGGTAGGGGTCATGCCACCCGCCGACGGCCAGGACGGCGGCCCGGATGCTGGAGTAGTCCTCGCAGACGCTCCCGCGCCGCCAGTACTCGTCCCGTTCCTGGTGGGCGAGCCACACGGGTGCCATCGGCTGCGTGTCCTCCAACCGGTCACGCCACTGCCCGACCCAGCGTTCACCGACGACCTCCGGCCGCGGCGGACGGGCGTTGAAGGCCAGCATGGTGCCTGCCCAGGCCGACATGTCGATGGCGAGGACCGCCCCGCCCATGTAGTGCACGTCGTTGTCGTACCTGTCGTCCGTGGAGCACACCGTGACGATCGCCTTCAGCGGCTCGGGGGCGAGCGCGGCCAGCTGCAGGGCGTTGAAGCCGCCCCAGGAGATGCCGAACATGCCGACCTGACCCGAGCACCACGCCTGATCGGCGAGCCACAGGATGACGGACACCCCGTCGTCGAGCTCCTGCGGGGAGTACTCGTCCACGAAGTGCCCGTCGGAGCTGCCGGTGCCACGGATGTCGACACGCACCGACGCGTAGCCGTGCCCGGCGTAGTACGGGTGCCGCTCGCTGTCGCGCGGCGCGGTCCAGTCGTCGAGGCGGTAGGGCAGGTACTCGAGCAGGGCCGGCACGGGGCGGTCGAGCGAGTCCTCGGGCCGCCAGATGCGGGCGTGGAGGCGGACGCCGTCGGGCATCGGGATCCACACGTCCTCCACCAGCAGGGGGCGGGGAAGGGGGTCCACGTACTTCACGGTGACTCCGCCTCCTCGTGGTGCACCTGCCCCGGCGGGTCGGGTTCGTCGTCCTCCACGTGCACGTGCACGGCACGGTCCTGCTTGAGCCACCGCGTCAGCGACAACGTCAGGAGCAGGTACATGACGAGAACCGGGACGGCGACGAGCACCGCGGAGGTCTGCACGACCTCCAGCCCCCCGACGAGGATGAGGGAGACCGCGAGCGCGGACATCACGGCGCCCCACAGCAGCCGGTGCCACCGCGCCGGCTCGGCCCCGTGCACGTCGGTGCTGGCCACGCTGGCCAGCACGTAGCTGGCCGAGTCCAGCGACGTCGACAGGAACACGAACCCGAGGACGAGGAAGGCGACCGAGGCCAGGACGGACAGCGGAAGAGAGTTCAGCAGCTCGACGACGACCGCGGGCCCGCCGCCGTCCCCGAGGGTCGCGACGAGGTCAGCCTCACCGGACAGCTGCAGGTTCATGCCGTAGCCGCCGAAGATGGCGAAGTACAGCCAGCTGCCGGCCGTTCCCCACGCGAGGATGTTGAGGACCAGGTCACGGATGCTGCGGCCCTTGGAGATGCGGGCGACGAAGATGCCGATGAACGGCGCGGTGGCCGCGAACCAGGCCCAGTAGAACACCGTCCACGCCTGCGGGAACCCGCCCTGGGTGATGGGGTCGGTGCTCAGGCTCATCATCATGAAGTTGTCGAGCATCACGCCGAGGCTGTTCGTGAAGTAGGACAGGATGAACAGGGTCGGGCCGGCGAGCAGCACGAAGACGGCGAGCGCCAGCGCCAGGTAGACGTTCCAGTCACTGAGCCGACGGATGCCCTCATACAGGCCCGCGTACGCGCTCGCGGAGAAGATGACCGTCCAGATCACGATGATGCCGATGTTCAGGTACGTCGACTGCTCGATCCCGGTCAGGTCGCTGGTCACCGCTGCGACCATGGGAACCCCCAGCCCCAGGGACGTCCCGAGCCCGCCGACCATGCTCCAGATGACCAGGATGTCGATGACCTTGCCGATCGGCCCGTCGGCGTGCCGACCCAGGACGCCGCGGCAGGCGGCGCTGACCCGCAACGACGAGCTGTTGCGCACGAAGAAGCTGTAGGCGATGACGACGGCGGGCAGCGCGTAGAGGGCCCAGGCCGAGATGCCCCAGTGGAACAGGCCGTAGGCGACAGCGAACTCCGCTGCCCGGTCGGACCCGGCCTCGATGCCGAACGGCGGGCCGGTGTAGTAGTACAACGGCTCCACGATCGACCAGAACATGATGCTGGTGCCCATGCCTGCGCAGAACAGCATCGCGCCCCAGCTGAAGCGGGAGAACTCCGGGCGGTCGTCGACGCCGCCGAGCCTGACCTTCCCGTAGCGCCCGACCATCAGCCACAGCAGGACCCCGAACAGGGCGATGGTGAGGAACTCCCAGGCCCAGTCCAGCCGGGAGGTGATCGCGGTGAGGATGTCCTGCAGGACGGGTGCTGCGGTGTCGCGGAACACCACGAGCAGGAGGGTGAGGACCGCGACCAGTGTGATGGACGGCCAGAAGATGCCCTTGTCGACCTTGCTCTCCATCAGCGACCCGCTCCCTGTCAGTGACGTCCGGCTTGCTACGAGCCCGTGCAAGACACCCCACGGAGGCTGTCAGGTATCCACGGCCGCCGCAACCTGCGGCTGGGTCAGCGAGGCGCGCCGGCGCGGCCTGGTCGCTGCGACACGCGGACCGCCAAGGACGTTGCGGCGGGAGCAGCCCGGTCTCCTGCTGGGGCTCGTACGCTCGCGCCGGTGGGACCCCCCACCTGGGGGATGGTGCCAGGCGGGCGGTCCGGACACCCTGAGGGGGAGGCCGCTGACGAGCGGTGGCCACGACGCAGGGAGAAGGTCATGGACATGGGCACGGCTACGCACGAGGTCGTCGTGGTCGGCAGCGGGCCGGCCGGGCTGGCCACCGCTGCTGAGCTGAAGCGACGCGGTGTGGAGGTCCTGGTGCTGGAACGGGGCGACCGGCTCGGCGCGGCCTGGAGCGGGCGCTACGACGGGCTGCGCTTCAACACCAGCAGGTGGTGGTCGGCGCTGCCAGGGGCCCCGTTCCCGAAGGAGTTCGGATGGTTCCCGACACGAGATCAGTACGTCGGCTACCTCGAGGACTACGCCGCGCGTCACGACCTGACGGTCCGCACCGGCGTGGAGGTGAGGCGGCTGGATCCGTCCGGGGCAGGCTGGACGCTACGTCTGTCGAACGACGGCGCGGACCGGCTCGCGGCGGCCCACGTCGTCGTCGCGACCGGTGCGCTCAACCTGCCGAGCGTGCCGGACTGGGCGAGCGGCACGCCATACCGGGGCAGCATCGTGCACGCGAGCTCCTACCGGAACCCCGACCCCTACCGCGACCGTCGGGTCCTGGTCGTGGGGCCCGGGTCGTCCGGCCTGGAGATCGCGCGGCAGCTCGCCGAGGGCGGCGTGGCGCAGGTCCTCGTCGCGGTGCGGACGCCGCCCAACCTCCTGCCGCGCGTCAAGGGTGGGCTGCCCTTCGACCTGCCGGTGCCGCTCTTCTTCTCGCTCCCGGTCGCGATGGTCGACGCGATGCTCCGCAAGGTGCAGCGGGCGACCTGGGGTGACCTGAGCCCGTACGGGCTGCCTCCCTCGCCGGAGGGCACCCTCTCCGGACTCCTCGCGCGCGGCGCCGGGACGGCGATCGTGGATGAGGAGACGGTGCAGGCCGTCCGGGAAGGGCGGATCCAGGTGGTTGCCGGGGTCGAGCGGCTCGACGAGACAGGTGCGGTGCTCACGGACGGGACGCGCCAGGAGATCGACGACGTGGTGCTGGCCACCGGCTACCGCACCGGGCTGGAGCCGATCGTTGGTCACCTGGACGTGCTCGGGGAGCGGGGTCTGCCGCTGGTCACCGACGGCGGCGAGGCGCTGCCCGGTCTGCGGTTCGTGGGCTACGTCTACCGGCCCGGTCTCACGGGGTACGTCGGCAAGCTGGCGCGGCGCGCAGCGCTGGAGATCGCGAGGACGCGCAGGCGCGCGGTCCCGGTGCCCGCGTAAGGACGCTCACTAGGCGGAGGAGCGCACCACCGGTGCGTGGGAGAGACGGGCGAAGAGCTCGGGCCGGCTGCTGACGCCCAGCTTGGCGAAGACCGACTTCACGTGGCCCTTGAGGGTGTCCGGCGTGATCCACAGCTCGGCGGCGATGTCTGCGGTGGCCATCCCGGTGAGGAGGAGCTGCGCCACCTGCCGCTCTCGGGGTGTGAGCTCGTGCAGGTGCATGAGCAGGCACGCGACGTCGGCGCGGCGCGCGGGCTCGAGCAGCACCGCAGTCTGCCCCGCCGTCTCCAGGCAGCTGCCGCGCACGACCAGCCACTCGCCGCTGACCGCCCGGACCTTCGCGACCGCGGGCGCCCCGTCGACATCGCCTGCGGCGAGCGCACGGGCGCGCATCGCCACCTCGTGCAACACGGCGGACCGCTGGAGCCGGTCGTCGTCGACCGGGCCCAGCCAGTCGAGCGCGCGCGGCGTGCTCGAGACGACCCGCCCGTCGTCGTCGAGGACGACGATGCCGGGCGTCTCCTGAGCGGGGTCGAACCATGCCTCGTCGAGGAGCAGCCCCGTGCGGATCCCGTGGGCCACGTGCGGCGCGATCCGCGCCAGCAGGTCCACCTCGCGCAGGGTGAACCAGGGCGCGTCGGCGGTGCGGGTCAGGCAGACGTGGCCCCAGCAGACGTCTGCGGTGCAGAAGACGGCACGCAGCTCGTCGCCGAAACCGTTCGGCTCGTAGACGGCTCGCCAGCGTGGGCTGAGCTCCAGGCGCCCGTCCGTCGCGGCGCTCAGCGAGGCGGCGGCCACGCCGGTGCGGGCGAGGTCGACGAACTTGGTGAAGTCGTCCTGAGAGAGCTCCAGTTCCATGAGCGACAGGTGCGCGGTGCGCGGCACATCCTGCTCGTAGACCCCGTTGAGGAGCATGGTGTCAGGGTCGACGAGGATCCAGCCGGCGGCGTCGTAGGGCACCTGCCGACGGACGAGCGCTGCGACCCGCTCGTAGAGCGCGAACGCGTCCTGTGGGCGCGCGCACTCCCGAGCGACCGACTGAACGAGACGGTCGTCTCGAGCGCGGGGGGGCGTTGCCATACTCCCATCTTCCCGCGCCGGGACTGGCGTGTCCACGGTGTGCCGGTGGCGTTCTCGGGTCGGGCGGACCGTGCGCACGAGTCCCTCGACCTGGGCCGCGGACAGGCAGTCTTGCGCCGCCAGGGACGAGCACGAGCAGGAGCTTGTGCAGCGGTGAGATCTTGCGGGTGTGCTCGCCGGCCACTGATCAGTCGCAGGATCCGATCTGTCGCACGTGTCGCGGGCTCTCCAGCAGGCGCACATTGCGTCCCCGCCGACGACGTCGTGTCAGCCGGGACCCACTTCGAGACACGACCCACTGCAGGAGCGTGATTCTGAGACGTGCTCCGCTGCGCATGGTCGTGACAGCACTCAACCGCCGATGTGCGTACGCTGGGTACGGCAACGAACGCGGTCGATCACGCCGGGCGGACCATCGAAGAACCACGCAGATGAGCCCGACATGCGATCCATAAGCTCGCGCCTGTCCCCCTCGTGAAGCCGGGCAATCGGCACACTCGAGATGGGCCGGCCCACGCAGCTGTCGGCGAACGTCGGGGTGGGGAGGTTAGAATACTGTCCGACGGTGCGTGGCTAGCAATAGATCGGACTGGAGGCTCCCTATGTCGCACGATCGAGTCCTACACCTCTCGCCCGATAGCCACATGACCGTTCTCGGATGTGCGTCCAATTCAGCGAGCGGCCCAACAACCTCGTTCGTAGTGTACGCAAATGAAAAGGGCTTACTAATCGATACCGGAGTCGACCCAATAGGTCGACTCACATACAATAGAGAAGACGTTGCTCAAGTGTCGAGCGTGATCGTGACACATTCGCATTCAGATCACTGCGCAGGATTCGCGAATTTCGTCTTCACACGCCAACTCCTAGCGAAAAATTGCGACGGCATCCCACCATTGCAGGTTTACGCCAACAGGCAGACACTGAACGCGCTTGATTCGCAGTTGAAGACCCAGTATCCGAACCGCGAATTCGACGTAATTGAAAACGAAGTCATAGCCGGGGAAGCCATGCGGACGCCCGAGGGCTTCACTTTAGTCTTCCTAGATAGTGCTCACGAAGTTCCGGCTGTCTCCGCGAGAATCACTCACGATTTGCATGATTGGACCATTGGCATTCAGTCCGATAGTGCGCCGTCGAACCGCTTTCTCAAGTTTTTCGAAGGTGCAACCGTCCTCGTTGCAGAGGTCCACTCGCTCGAGACTGATTCCGGTCGGTTGCGTAGGGTCCACGAGAGGGGCCACTCAGGGCTGGCGGACGCAGCACGGCTTGTGGAAATGGTCCAGCCCGAAGTTGCAATTCCTTTCCATTTGCCATCTGAGTTCTTCTCAAGTGCCGCAGCGGCCGCTACCGTCGCTGCCGCATTGGGCGAGGCTGGTCGGAGGGGTTTGCAATGTCTTCCGACCATTGGGCAGTGCACGGACTAGAGCGTGCGGAACGGCGAGAAGTGAATAAACGGGACGCCTAATCGTTCTGCTGCCAGTTGGTCATGTTCTGAATCACCTATGAAGAGACATGCTGATGGCTGCCTCCCGCAAGCAGCCGCCAGCATGCTGTACTTATCCACTTCGTCCCGGTCCGTGGCGCGACCCAGGACTTGAATCTCCGGACGCGGTTGGGTCGCACATTCATAGGTTCGCTGTAGCAATTGCTGAGACTCATCGATGGCACCTTGGGAAACGATAAAAACATCCGTCTCCGCTGCCAGCCACGTCAAGAGATCGCGCGCAGGGCCGATCAACGTCTCCGTACCTTGCAGTTCGCGGAGCCTTACGCGCTTGCGCGCCACCACCTCATCGAGGAGGGAAGTGTTGATCTCTAAGCGCTCCATCACAGCCATCAGAAATGATCTCGAACTACCACCCAGTCTCAGTTCTTCTTCGATGACTTGTGTAGCTATGCTCTTCTCGTCCTCGGTGCACAAACGCATGGCCTCGATAGACGCTCTTACGTGGAGGGGGTCGCGCTCAAAGAGTGTTCCACCTAAGTCAAAAGCAACACATTTCCGAGGCAGCAGCGTTTCAATGGAATGCCGCAAATCGAGAAACATGTTCCTCGTGGGGTAAGGGCTATCAATACTCAAGGAAGCCGCTCCCATTCCTGCTTGTTTGAGGCGATCCACTCAGCGGTGCGCAAGGCGTCAATGTCTCTATCAATGTCGAACACCGGGTCCTCGACAGAAGCAGTCACGCGACAATATTCGTCAGCGATAAGGGCTCGCACGAGTTCGCCACTGCTCCGAGCTGCTCGGAGTGCTTCATGCCGTGAACACAGCTCCAGTAAGGTGGTGCGTCCTGCCGAAGATAACCATCGAACATTCGCAAAGACGGTAGAGCTGGGAGGTATGCCTTTGGAGAAAGCGGTCACTAAACCGGAACTATGCAAATGAACCCAGATAGGGTCTTCATCTTCTACATAATGCGTAACAAGAAGGTGCAACTGAGGTCCTGGCGTAGTCAGTGAAATGTCTTCTAAGAGCCTCGTGACCGCCCCAGTTCGCATGACCGTATCGGCTGTCCCCACCACGATTGGCCCCGGCTTCGACTCGACCAAAACACGCAGCATCGCCTGTCCAGTGCCACCACCGAGTTCCACTCTGACAAGCTCGAAGTGAAGTGAGGACCATCGAGACCGCAAATGCTCGAACAGTAGCTCATTCTCAGGCCATGTAGCTACGTATATAACGCCGATGCCAGCTGCAGCCATACTACCCACGGTGTAATTTATCAGTGGCTGGCCCAGCAGAGGGGTCAAGCCCTTTTGTCCCTGTGCCATCAGCATCCTCGAACCCTGCCCCCCTGCAAGTATGGCGCCGACGGGAATTGTCTCTTCCCTAGTGCCCAAGGGTTGTCACTCGCTTTCGTGCTAAGGGGATGAGGTCGCTCCGAATCCATGCCGCCAGATCCTGACTGGAACGCCACTCCGGTGCAATGCCTGCCCAGATTAGTTCGAAGTCTTTAGCAAACCTATTTACTACGGCGCTGCTATAGATAAACAGCGAGTTCACTCGGTAGTGGTCGTCCACACGTACCGGCTCATGGAGCACCACCACGTCTCCGCCGAGCAGGTGGTACTTTAGCGGGATCCTGGCATCCGTGATGCCGGCATGATACGTGGGGCAATTCAAAAGATGGTGAATCCAACGCTCAAGGCTATCAACCACTTCTTGTGGCGAGAGGTTGGTGCCACTCGCAGGCCGCCCACGTTGCTCAACGTATGCGAGCAATTGTGAACGAGAGTATATCTCTCGGCAAGGAACACCGGCCGACAACTTTTGGAGGAAATTGTTCCTTCGCTCGAGTTGCCCGGTACGGTAACCGATGGCGTCTGGGTGGCCCTCGCCGTAGCGGCCTTCCGCGATCCTTTGGATCGCGCCTTCTCCGAGAAAGTGCGGAGCAATACGGTACTGGATTAACGCGAAGGATTCGGCGGCCTTTTCCGCCGCAAGGATGTGCTCCCTATAGTCGGAAACCGTCGCATTGACGAGGATTTCGGCGTCGAGCGTTAACGCCGGGGGGGTGATGACGTCAGTGACTAAAGCCTTGTGAATGTCACCGTCCAGCTGGGCCTTGAGGGAAGCACGCTGCCTCCACTGGTAGGAGCCCACGTGCATCGCGAGGGCAGCAACGCCGCTGCAGATGAGCAAAGCCAAGGATGAAGTGAGTGACGGCGCCACATCTGCAGGCAGGAACTGGATCAGGAGCGCAATAAACCCCAAGTAGGCCAGTGAGAGTCCAACATGGTGCTTGATTGGTCTCCGTCCCCCCGGATCTGGGTCCGCGGTGTACAGCCACGTGACTGCGATGGTGATGGCTAGGCCCGCGATCACGCTGGCGATCGTGGCGTTCAGTTCGCTGTCCCAGAGCACGGGCCCATGCTAGCGACAGGATGTGCGAAGGCTGAGACACCCGCTTCCGTCCCTGTGTCTGGTTCCCCGGCCTTGTTACGCGGTGGCCGCTGCCGCGACATCCGCCCTGGCTTGAGCACGGGGCGTTGCTCTCCTGTGCAGCCCAGTCTTGAACGTGCCCGTGCCTGTCGTCGTGGTGGTGGTTGGGTCAGGATCACCGCCTTCAACTCGGCCGCGCAGCTACGTCGCATGGGCCGATCAGCACCTACAAACCGCGGCCCCCATCATCGGTCCGATTCAGCCACCGTCATCGTCAAGTCGCACAGTGAATCTTCGGCCCGGGGGTCAATAGCTTGGCGACAGTGGTGTCTCAAACAACCCGACGCACAACGGCTGGAGATGATCGGGACATTGAGGTGAAGCCGGCGAGACAAGCTGGACGGCCAGGGTAAGGGCGTGGATACATCGGTTGTGCCTGCATCGCAACGAGTATCGGCTCGACGGCCCAAAGCTGCTGTCGGGACATTACGATGTTCGAGCACAGGCGCGGGCCGCGCGGCGGTGGCCCCGCCGCTGGTCCCCTCGCGCACTGATGTCGAAGCCCAATAGGCGCGAGCGCGGGCTGGGCTCTGGCGTCCGAGGACTAAGTACCTGATACTGACCATGCCCCACTGGTGGTCTGTTGGGTCGAGAGAGGCGGGACCCCGATTTGCGCTGCACAGAAGTCTTCGATCTTATCGTACTCGGCGCCGGCATAGCCGGTCACACGGTTGCGACGTCGGCGGCGGAAGCTGGCTTGAGTGTGCTCATGCTGGAAAAGACTGAGGAGGTGGGCGGGTCATCTGCGATGAGCGGCGGGTGGTTTGCCTTCTCTGGTACAGCAAAGCAACGCGAACGTAGCGTCGGCGACTCAGATCACTTGTTTATGCAGGACCTTCTTCGAACGGGCGACGGTCAAAGCGACCGCACTTTGTTGAGGGCCTACCTAGCGAAGCAACAGGAGACGTATCTTTGGCTGAAGAGACACGGAGTCGTCTTTCGGGCCCTCGAGTTGAGCGCCGGGATGAGCGCGGCGCGGGCTCACCAAGCTCACATGCACCGTACGCTGAGCATTCTGCAGGAATTCTTTGTAGCCGCGGGCGGCGCCATAAGGGTGCGACACCGGGGACTGCGAATGCTGCAAGCTCGCTCGGGAAAGGTGATTGGCGTGGTGGCAGACACGCCGGGGGGCGAGTGCTCGTTCGTAGGCCGCGACGGCGTCGTTCTAGCGACCGGTGGATTCACACGGGCCGTTGATCTCCTGCAGGAGTTTGTGCCTGACCAACTATCCGCCCTTCCGCATGGCGGTAAGGGAAACACCGGGGACGGCTTGAAAATTGCGCGCTCGCTCGGAGCTGGTCTTGCGGACATGTGCTCCGTTTCGGGCACCTACGGCGCGCACCCAGGTTCTGACGACGCTTGCGATGAGTTGGTCACCGCTTATTACAAGGGCGCCATTGTAGTAAACCAGGATGGGAGGCGGTTCGTCAACGAGTCCGTCGACTACAAGACGTTGGGTCGGGCGGTGCTCGCGCAACCCGGGGAAGTGGCCTTTCAAATCTTCGATTCGAAAATACGAGCGATGTGTCGAGAAAGCGATTTGATCAAGGACCTCGATTCCCTTGAGCAGAAGGGCCACTTGCAGAAAAGTGATACGATCTGCAGACTGGCGCAATTGGAGGGTATCGATGCTGCCGCACTTGCTGATAGCGTTGTTCGATATAACCGCGGAGTCGCGACCGCGACGGACGAGTTCGGTCGTACGCATCTGTGCAGCGGTTCCGGCAATCTGATAGAGATCGACACGCCGCCCTTCTACGCTTACCGCTCGAAGTCGGTCATGACCTCAACCTACGGCGGCTTGACGACTGACAGTTGTGGCCGCGTTCTCAACGTGCACCAGGCCGTGATGGAAAATCTGTACGCAGTGGGTGAGATCACCGGGGGGTTTCACGGTGCGGGTTACATGACCGGCACCTCGCTGGGGAAAGCGACTGTATTCGGGCGGATCGTTGCTCAGCATGTTGTACGTAGTCATTTTCGCCGCAGCCTGTGAGGAGTGCGTACTTGTCCTGGCAAGGGCTGTCGGGGTTGGTGGCGAAAGGATCTCCCCGCGTGTACGGCCCCTCTCTCTCCATGTGGGCGATCCCAGCCGGGTCGTGGGAGATGTCCGAGCCTGGAGTGACCAAAAGGGGTCTGCGCCGGCTCGGAGTCTCTCCGGAGCCACAGCACCTGTATTGGGGCGGACCAGTCAGCTCATTCCGTCCTCGTCGCCCTGGCAACACCTTGAGACAAGCCCACAGCTTTGCATTGACGCAACCCAGCCAGTTCGAGAGCCGGGCGTTTCCCTTGCTACTATCCTGGCTGGCCCTCTCGACGGCACGAGTGGCGCTGCCCACGAGGGGGATGACGTGGCACCTGAACAAGTTGGTATCGTGTTCGGGGATACCGCGGTATTCACGGCGGTTGAAGTTGCGGCCTTCTGGACGCTGCGCCTAGCCACGTGTATCCGCCAGCGCGGGCCTTCGGCAGCAGCCGTTTGTCGCTGATCCGTGCCCTGGCCGTGTCGACACAGGCGGCGACGAGGCCACGCACATCCTCGTAGTTCGCCGGCCGAGGCGCTTTGACCGGGCGGCCCTGACCAGCGGCGTGACGTTGCACGTCCCGCTTGACGGTCTTGTGGGTGGTGCCGCAGATATCAGCGGCGCCACGGTAGGCGCCCACGGTCTCGTAGGCGGTGATGATGTCCAACTCTTCCCCCATTTTCTTAAATGGAGCTCCCTGGGCGGTGCGGTGACTGGCTTAGACACCGACACCGTCACCGCCCAGGGGCTCAACTCATGGACGACACGAGCAGAGGGTGGGGACACTTGCCTGGCCACCAGCTGGGACCTCACGTGGCCACCAGTGGGGACTTTGCCCCCGGCATGGACACCCCCTCGCAGCGGTAGCGCCAGAGCGAACGACTGCTATCTCGCTTCAAGCCGGACGTCTCGAGGCGGCCCGCCATCCGGGCGAAACGTCCGGAAATGCCGCGACCTGCGCAGTCTGATTGCTTCGTCTTGACGGCTCGCTCGTGCCCTTAGAACTCTGTCCCCCTCGTGATGCCGAGGGTGGCCAGTAAGTCCTCGTGCAGCTGTATCCAGACAAGATTCACCGCAGCCACCTCTGGTGAGTCGACCCATCGGTGGTCTCCATCCCAGGCTTGTGCCAGGGCTGCGTCCATGCGCGGTTGGTGAACCCCGAACCGGGGCACCTCGGCGGCAAGCACCGCCATAACGTTCCCCAGCTCGGCCACGAGACGGTCCAGCTCGCGAAGAATCGCCCGGTCGTATCCGGCATCCAAGTGGTCGTTGAACACGAGCGGATCATCGTCTGTAGGCCTGAGCTGCCAGCGCGTCATGAGGGGGCCAAGACGTTCATTCAGTGGCAGAAAGCGCCCGTGCCCATCCACCACGTTCTGCCGTGTGCCGTGAGCATCGAGGTCATCGCTCAACATCTGCTCGCCCTGCCGCCGCCCCAGATCCGTCATCGACCAGCCGCTGCCGTCGGTATAGGCGGGGCGACGGGCCAAACCGCGCGCCTCCGCATCCAGAAGGTTCTCCTGAACGTCCCCCGGGTCAAGCCCGTACAGTTCCCCGACCTGCCGGGCTGTGGCGTGACCGAGTACCCGAACACCGTGGAGCGACAGCACAGAAATCGACGACACGGGTACAAGCGTATGCAGCGCCAGCAAGCAACACCGCCCGGCTGCGCGTCCGGGTCGTGGGGCGACGCGTCCCTGCGACTGGCAGGCCACCACACGGGTGTGTCCCCCACGGGGTCGAGCGCAGATTGAGGCACTGTGAAAGGCCGCCAGAGGCGCGCATCTGCCGCCTGCAGGGTGTCCGTCTCCCACACGACTCTGTGGCACCGGTGTCACCTGTCGGTGCGGCAGTCCCTATCGATGGTCGCGCATCGTGGTGGAAGTGCGTGCTGGTGTGGTCTAGTTGTTGTCGTGGCGGCGTGGACTCGGGGAGCGATGACGTACGAAACGATGGTTCGCCAGGGGCTGTCGTCGCGCCAAAAGACCGGGGCAACCGATGCCGTGCGATCGGTGATGACACTGCAGGCTCAAGAACCGGCGTCCCTGTATCTTGCGCTCTGGAATCGCATCGATGGCTTTGAGGCGAGCGATCTTGACCGGGCGTTGGCCGACGGTGCGATCGTGAAGGCGTCGTTGTTCCGGTTCACGCTGCACGCCGTCGCCGCAAACGACATCCCATGGGCAAGGGCAGCGATGAAGAGTCGAGCACACGACGCCGGGTACTACGACATCCTTGACGGCATCGGGCTCAGTACGGAACGGATCGAAGGACTCCTCGAGCGGCTGTCGAAGGTGATCGCCACACCGCACAGCAACGCCGACATGGAGCGGCTGCTCTCCGAGCTCGTTCCTGAGGCCGGCGACCCGGCGCGACTCTGGTCGGCGTTGCGAATCGTCGGCGCCTTCCGGAACGCCCCGACAGCCGACCCCTGGTCGTTCGGTCGACGTCCGGCCTTCCTGCCATGCAGGAGTGCCGCCGATGACGAACCAGCCGCAACCGCTGAACTCGTGCGTCGCTATCTCACAGCGTTCGGCCCAGCGACCATCGCCGACATGTCGCAGTTCACCATCCTCAAGCGGTCGGCCCTCCGGGAGGTGGTGAATTCGATGGCCGATGTTGTCGCTGTCGCTGGGCCGGACGGAGCGCAGCTTGTCGATGTGAACGGTGGCGAGCCCCAACCGGAAGCCGAAAGGGCAACGCTCCCGCCGCGCCTGCTGGGGATGTGGGACAGCGTGCTGCTCGCGTATGCGGACCGCTCGCGCGTGATCCCCGACGAGCACCGCCCGCACGTCATCCGACGAAACGGCGATGTCCTCCCGACCGTGATGGTGGAGGGTCTCGTCCGAGGTGTCTGGCGGGCCTCGGCTGACGCGATCGAAGTCCGACCGCTGGAACCGCTGGACGATGCAACCCTCGAAGATCTCAACGGCGAAGCGCGGAATCTGCGACGTTTCCTTGCCGACCGAGAGCCTGCGGTGTTCTCCCGATTCGGGAAGTGGTGGGATCGTTTGCCCGACGGTCCGACGATCACGATCGGATCTTGAACGCCGACAAGTCTGGACCCGCCAGCCACGGGCTCATCAAGGACGACGCCCGGTTCATGGACCCTCTGCCGCCGACACTGCTCCTGCCCGACGCCCTGACCGAGGACGTCCTGACCGAATTCGACCGGCCTCGCATGAGCAACGGCCCACCAGGACCGTGAACGGTTGACTAAAGCACCTTCGCGGCCTGGCCCTCGGCTTCCGCAACCTCACCAACTACGTCGCCAGAGCACTCCTTCAGACCGGCGGATTCAGGCCGCGACTACACCCTGCAGTTACATGCCCGATCACTGTAGTCACAGGACTCACCGGCACGCGGGCACGATCGCAGTGCACGCATCTGCCGCCGGGCGCGCCGACCGAGGCCCATAGAGTTGTGCACGTCCACTACGCGCCGGACATCAGCGGCGGTGCGAGCGGACTCAAGCCTCTCGGAGGTAGCCAGTGGCGGGGTCGATCTCCGCGAGGAAGTTATGGATGTTCTCCCGGTGCTCTTCCAGAGACATGTCCCGAGTCGGGCCGAGGCCGAACCCGTAGCCTGGATTCGGGCCGCTGCTCCACACGTAGTCTGTCCCTCCCTGTCCATCCGCTCGCACCTCGAATACCTCACCGTCGACGTCGAGCATCAAGGCGGGACCCGTCATGCTCGTGTCAGGCTCCGTGCACACGCCTGGCTCCGCAGCAGCGTCGATGTCTACGTCTTGTGGGTAGTGATCACGCACTCCACCATCATCCGCTAGGCGGCCTAATAAGGGCACGGATCTGCCGCGGGTCGGTCGCCTGAGACTCTGGCGGTGTTTCGCGGAACAATTCCTCTATCGAGGGCGGGCGCTGAGCAGACGGCCGACGATTCGCGATGGTTGAGGGTTCAGGGGCGGGTGCGCCAGAGTTGGCAGGGCCAGTCCCACTGCTCGGTGGGACCGGAGAGGCCGAACCAGTCCTCGAGCGCGGCGGCGATGAGTGCTTCCTGGTCCACGTCGTCGTCGATCCCGTCGTCCCGGACCGGCGTGAGGTTGGCGGTGTCTGGGTTGATGAAGTGCCGAGCCGTATGGGTGGGATCGGACCCGTCCATGACAAAGCCCGACCCATAGCGAACAGGCCCTTCGGCCAGGAGGAACTCCGGCTCACCGCTGAGGAAGAGGGTCCGGGTGCCGTCGGGCTCGACTACCAGGTTCTCCGCCGGCTCGGCCGCGATCAGGGCATGGATGTCGAGCTGATACTCCGAGGACACGGGCACCAGTCGCGGCTCGGGCTCGGGACGGTGCACGACGCCGTCCCACAATCCCTGCTCGAAGGCTTCCATCCGGCCTCGGGCGAAGGGGCGATCAGTCAGCCCGAGGTCGACCTCGCGCACCCTGACCCCGGCTTTCCAGTGCGTCCAGGCCGCGGCGTCGATCACTTCGTTGAACGTCACTCGGTGCACGGTGTCGGCTTGCGCGCGCAGGGCGGGCCAAGGACCCTTGCGCGGGCGGAACGGCAGCATGTACCGAGCTGCCAGCCAGAAATGGGCTTCTGTCTGCCCAGCAGCGACGACGTCGAGATCGGCATCCGAGGTAAGGAACGCGCCCATAGTGCTCTCATCGCTCACCTTTTCCACCGAACGACACGAGGCTCGGAGCACCTCCGTGGCGTCCGGGACAGCAACACTTCCGGTGCGGCTCCACCGCACAACGTCGAAACTCATACGGTCCCCGGGCTCCGCCGGGCTCACGAAGACCTCCACGGGCCTCTCCGACGCAATCACCAGCGCAGCCTACCCAGGAGTGGGACACCCATCCGGTCATGTCGCTGGTCGTCAACCCATGGATTGCAGCGCCGGCCTGCTTAAGCGGCCATACGCCAGAATCCCAGCGGCGGCCGCGAGAAGCACCACGGCAAAGAGCAGCCAGGGCATCGGGTCGAGGAGTTCCCCGCAGCCAGACACGCTCGGGGTCGCGATGCACTCATCACCGGGCCCGCCACGGTTCCGCCAAGCGACCGAAAGCAACGGAGCCGTCGCGCCCGCGAGGAGCCACGGCAGATCCCATTTCCAGTTCCTCAGGGCGGCAGCCGCAATCGCGATCGCGAGGACGGGGAGACCCACGGTCATTAGGGACAGGCCGAAGAACGTGATGACGCTGCCGGCGATGAGCCAGGCCAGCAGACTCCACATGCTGCCGATGCGGTGAGCCATGACGCTCATCCACCGACCATAGCGGTCCGCGGAGCGCCCACGTCCGACTCTGCCGTCGACGGGTCCGGGCAAGATCACAATGCCGGGACGACTGCTGGTCTACGGTGTGTCACACTCGGCCCGCCATCGACGAAGAAGAGTCATGAAAGAGATCGGGACGGACCAGGATGCGTTCGAGGCGTTCTACCGCGAGCACCTGAGCTTCGTCCGGAAGTACGTCGCACGCCGTGTCGACGACGCCCATACTGCCGCTGACCTGACGGCCGACATCTTTTTGGCCGTCATCGAGTCAGCGCACCGGTACGACGAAGCCAAAGGGTCCGCGGGCGCCTGGCTGACCGGGATTGCACGCAACGTCGTGGCTGATCACCAGCGGAAGAATGCACGCGAGCTGCGTGCTCTGGGCAAGGTCAACGGACGGGCCTTGCTGGATGAAGCTTCGGTCGAACGGATCAACCAGAGGCTGGACGCCGAGCGCGCAACCCGCCAGTTGTACCGGACTCTGCAAACCTTGCCCGCCACCCAGCGCGCAGTTGTGGAACTGGTCGCCATCGACGGACTCAGCCTCACCGAGTCCGCCGCCGTCCTGGGCATCACCGCTGCGAACGCGAGAACCCGATACCACCGCGCCCGGACCCGGCTCCGCAGCGCTCTGCCGACAACACTTAGCGAGGTGCCCTCATGACGACTCAGCTCGACGACTTCGAGACCCGGCTGCTGCAATCGCTGCGCGCAGAGGTCGCCCAACGGCACCAGCCTCGCCCCCGGCGAGGATTGCTGATCGTTGCCGGTGCCGCGGCGGCAGCAACCGCGTTCATTGTCGTCCCGGCACTGAAGCCGACACCCGCGTTCTCCGTCAGCGAGGGCAACGCTGGAGAGATCAAGGTCACGATCACCCGACCAGAGGACGCCTCGGGCCTTGAGCGCGCACTCGTCGAGCACGGCATCAACGCCGACATCACCTACCTGCCGGACCTGCAGACGTGCTCCCCTGGGCGCTTCCAGAAGAGCGAACGGGCCACCCCCGGGCTGATGACTTCGATCAGCGATCAGAGCATCGCGGTCACGATCCCACCTGGGGCGGTACGTGACGACGAAACGTTCGTGCTGACTTGGTCAGTCCTGCCCATGACCGACGACGAGATCGCGGATCAGAACCTCGATCTTCCCGATCATGTAACCGTTGTCAGCGGCTCACACTCCAACGTTGACTTCGCCGTCGCCTCCGGACCGGTTAGCCCATGCGAACCAGTCCTCGCACCTGGATCACCCAGCCCGTAATCCAAGCGTCCGGCGTGTGCTGCAGCGGCCCGGCTCGGAGCTCCGACAGACGCACTACTTTGCCGCTGTGAACGCGTAGCGTCCGACCATGCCGCACTGGGCGTGGCCGCACGCTACTGCCGCTGGTCGCCTGCTGCTCGACCGTGCCGCTGCGGGGACAGCAGAACCGAGTTCACGCGTGGGCGCACCCCGACACGAGCCCTTCCGATGGAACCAGCAAGCGTTACCCAGGACGGCGCGCCATCTCGACGTCCACCAGCAGCGCAGCGTGCGCCTCGTTCCAGGTCTGCGCTGGTACTCGCGCCATCCCCGGTTCCAGAACGGAGTGCCAACCGTCCCGCATCACGCCGCGGTGGTTCAGCAGCGCCGGGACGGCGAGCGGCAGGGGAAATCCGTTTCGCCACATTGGCTTGTAGCTTGCGACGTTCCCCACGTTCGCTTGCCAGACCAGCAGCTCCCAGCCGAGCGAGCCGAAGGCATGGTCAAGCGCTAGCGCCACAGCCCCGGTCATGGCGCCCCGGCCACGGGTCCGTGGGTGGGTAACGTAGCCAACATCCCCCGAGGCATGCTTTCCCTCGCCCCCTCCGGAGCGTAGATCGATCGTGCCGGCATACGCCCCATCCTTCTCGATCGCCCAAGAGACACGATCGGGCGACGGCTCGATCATCTCCGCGAGGTACTCCTTTGCCATCTCCTTCGAGTAGGGCGTCGGCACCGTGGTCCAACGGACAGTCTCGGGATCGATACACCGCTCAAGGACTGGCCCGAGGTCGTCCATCGTGTGCGGTCGAAGGGACACACCGGGACCGGTCAGGACGGGGATCTCGAGTGCGTCGGACATGCCCGAAACGCTACCTGCTGGACGGAGCACCGCCAGGCCGTGGACGCCCGCATCTGCCGCTGTGAACGCGTAGCGTCCGACCATGCCGCTGTGAACGCGTAGCGTCCGACCATGCCGCTGCTCGCTAGTCTGCGTCTCCTTGGTGCTTCTCTTGCCTGGAGTCGTGCGTGTGCGGGTGGTCCAGTCCTGCAGTGCGGATGAGCTCTCCTTGCAGAAGGGCAAGGCGGCGTGTGGTGCCGGCGTAAGAAGGCGCCCTGACTTCGCGCCGGTCCGTCCGCTCCAGAACTAGTTCGCTCAATCCAGGAATGGGTGTCGCCTGCCATGAGCATGGGACCGCTCTGAGCGGTTTTCTGCCAGCTTCATGGGACCACCTGGGTTGCCAGTCATGGGACCACCCGGCGCGCCTGCCTGGTGGGTCCTCGGATCGCTCGTTGGATCGTCTCGTCAGCGTCGTCGACGTGGAGGTTCAGCGGGCATGGGATTCAGGGAGGTCAGCGTGATCGAGGTCAGAGAAGTGCTGCGCGGGTGGCTCGAGGGAGCCGGGCTGCGCACCGTGGCCGAGCGGGCCGGGGTCGACCGCAAGACCGCGCGCCGGTACGTGCAGGCCGCCCAGGAGGCCGGGCTGGAGCGCTCGGCCGGGTGGGCCGCGGTCGACGACGCGCTCGTCGGCGCGGTCGTGGAGGCGGTGCGCCCGGCACGACCGAACGGGCACGGCGCCTCCTGGGAGGTGCTGCTCGCCCACGAGGAGGCCATCACCGCCTGGGTCAAGGGCGAGGGCAAGGACGCCAGGGCGCTGTCGATCGTGAAGATCGAGGAGCTCCTGGCCCGGCAGGGCGTCGTGGTGCCCTACCGGACGCTGCACCGGTTCGCCACACAGCGGTGCGGCTACCGGACCAAGGAGACCACGGTCCGCGTGGACGACGGCGAGCCGGGCGTGGAGCTGCAGGTCGACTTCGGCCACATGGGCTACCTGGTCGACCCGAGCGACGGGCGACGCCGCAAGGTCCACGCGTTGATCTTCACCGCCGTGGTCTCCCGGCACGTGTTCGTCTGGCTGACGTACTCCCAGACCCTGACCGCGGTCATCGCGGGTTGCGAGGCCGCGTGGGCCTTCTTCGGCGGCGTGTTCAAGGTCCTCATCCCGGACAACCTCAAGCCGGTCGTGACCGACGCCGACGCGGTCAACCCGCGCCTGTCCACCGGGTGGCTGGACTACGCCCAGCACGCCGGGTTCGTCACCGACCCCGCCCGGGTCCGCTCCCCCAAGGACAAGCCCAGGGTAGAACGGGCGGTCCAGTACGTGCGCGGCAACTTCTGGGCCGGGGAGGACTTCACCGACCTGGCCGATGCCCAGGCCCACGCCCAGGCGTGGTGCGCAGGGCGGGCCGGGATGCGGATCCACGGCACGATCCAGGCCCGCCCCCTGGAGGTGTTCGCCCGCCTCGAGGCCGGCTGCCTGCTGCCCGTGCCGGCACACTACGACCAGCCCGTCCTCACCCGGGTCAAGGTCCACCGCGACTACCACGTCGAGGTCGCCAAGGCGCTGTACTCGGTGCCCGAGGCCCACCTGGGCCAGTACCTGGACGCCCGCGCCGACAGTGAGCTCGTCAAGCTCTACACCAGCGGGCCCGGCGGCGGGCGCCTGGTCAAGACCCACCCCCGGCAGGCACCCGGGCGACGGTCCACCGACAGGGCCGACCTGCCCGAGCACAAGGCCGGGTACGCCATGCGGGACCTGGCCGCCCTGATCGGCGCCTGCACCGGACACGGGCCCAGCATCGGCATCTACGCCGAGCGGCTGCTGCAGGTCCCGCTGCCCTGGACCAGGATGCGCGCGGTGTACCGCCTCCTGGGCCTGGTCCGCCGCTACGGGCCCGAGGCGGTCGAGGCCGCGTGCTCACGCTCCCTGGACCTGGACGTGGTCTCCGTGACCAAGATCGCCGCCATGCTCGAGCGCGCCACCGAGCACACCGCACCGGTGCTGCCCGCCGCGGCAGGCGGCCCCACAGGAAGGTTCGCCCGCGACCCGGCCGAGTACGCCGGCGCCGGGCCCGCCCGGCTCACCCTCCTCCCCGGCGGCGCAGCCGCCACCACCAAGCCCGAAGGAGAGCACTCATGAGCACCACCGCCGCGCACGAGGCCAGCACCCTGGCCGGGCCCGTCGACCCGGTCGGGGTCGACCTGACGCGCACCCTCAAAGCCCTCAAGCTTGGGCAGATGACCCAGACCCTGCCCGAACGGCTCGTCCTTGCCCGAGCGCGCAAGATGGGCCACGCCGCGTTCCTGCAGCTCATCCTCGACGACGAGATCACCCGCAGGGAGTCCCGCTCGGCGATGCTGCGCGCCGCGAAGGCAGGCCTGGACCCCTCCATGCGGCTCCAGTCCTGGGACGAGCTGGAGGACCTGACCTACGACCGGGCCATGCTGTCCGACCTGACCACCCTGGCCTTCACCGAGGCCGGCAACAACGTCCTGCTCCTCGGTCCCGTCGGCGTGGGGAAGACACACCTGGCGACCGCGCTGGGCCACATCGCGATCCGGCGCCGCCTGAGCGTGCACGCCGCCCGGGCGGACAAGCTGTTCACCCGGCTACGCGCCGCTCGCCTGGACAACACCCTGGAGGCCGAGCTCCGCAAGCTCGCCCGCGTCGACGTCCTCATCCTCGATGACTTCGCGCTCCGAGCCCTGGACGCCACCCAGACCAACGACTTCTACGAGCTCGTCGTCGAACGGCACCGCCGCGCCAGCACGATCGTGACCTCCAATAGGGAGCCCTCCGAATGGCTGACCATGACCAGCGACGCGCTGCTGGCCCAGTCCGCCATCGACAGGCTCACCTCCGGAGCGCACACCCTCGTCATCGAGGGCCCCTCCTACCGCCAACGCGACACCCACCGGCGCGGCACCCTTGACACCAAGGAGCAGGACCAGTGATGCTCACTCACACCCCCAGGTGGTCCCATGCTCGTGGCAACGAGGTGGTCCCATCACGCTGGCAAGCGACAATGGGTGAGCCCCACGTGTAGTACGGGGAGTACGGTGCCAGGTGAGCTCGACGCAGACTCGAGTATGGGATGCGAGCTCTGAAGACCATGCCTTGCACCGTGGCCCCGTCGCCGTCCAAGACGACCTTCTGACGGAGGGCCAACACGAGGTAGAACGAGCACACGGCGAGAATGACTTGCACGATGCGCCAGTTGTCAGGGTTCTCAAGAGGTGCAGGTAGCACGAGCAGGGAAACCGGCTCTTCGCAGATGAGGGTGTAGAGGTCCGTCCGCGCGTCGGTGCCGGGGTAGGTGTCGAGGTCTTCCGATGATGGGAGTTCTCACACCGCCCACCGGGAAGACCTCGACGTGCCTGACGCTACCTTCACCTGCCCTGACCTGACCACCTTCTCGTCTGGACGACCTCGGCCTGGAGGTCACCGGCCAGCTCATCGAGCCTCACCGGGCCGTCTTGAAGTGTCGGGTCGTGGAAGCCGATGACTGGTGCAGGCGGTGCGGCTGCCAGGGCACCCCACGCGACACGGTGACCCGGGAGCTGGCGCACGAACCGTTCGGGTGGCGCCCCACGACCCTGTTGATCACCGTGCGCCGCTACCGGTGCCCCGGACTGCGGACACGTGTGGCGTCAGGACACCACCAAGGCCGCGCCGCCGCGGGCCAAGATCTCGCGCGCCGGGCTGCGGTGGGGCCTGGTCGCGATCGTGATCCAGCACCTGTCCATGTCCAGGGTCGCCGAGGGCCTCGCGGTGTCGTGGAACACCGCCAACAACGCGGTCCTGGCCGAAGGACAGCGTCTGCTCATCGCTGACCCGGCCCGCCTGAACGGCGTCAAGGTCGTCGGGGTCGACGAGCACGTGTGGCGGCACACGCGCAAGGGGGACAAGTACGTCACCGTGATCATCGACCTCACCCCGGTCCGCGACGGTACCGGGCCCTCCCGGCTGCTGGACGTGGTCGAGGGCCGCTCGAAGAAGGCGTTCAAGGACTGGCTGGCCGAGCGGGACCAGGCCTGGCGGGACGGCATCGAGGTCGTGGCCATGGACGGGTTCTCTGGGTTCAAGACCGCCACCACCGAGGAACTGCCCGACGCGGTCACGGTCATGGACCCCTTCCACGTCATCCGGTTAGCCGGGGACGCGCTGGATGAGTGCCGACGCCGCGTGCAGCAGGACCTGCACGGGCACCGCGGCCGCAAGGGCGACCCCCTGTACTCCGCACGGCGGACCCTGCACACCGGCGCCGACCTGCTCACCGAGAAGCAGCAGGACCGCCTCGACAAGCTCTTCGCCGGCGATGAGCACGTACAGGTGGAGTGCACCTGGGGCATCTACCAGCGGATGATCCACGCCTACCGCGACCCCGACCGCGCGGGCGGCCGTACCGAGATGCAGTCCGTCATCGACGCCCTCACCGACGGCGTCCCGGGGCCGCTGGTCGAGCTGCGCAAGCTCGGCCGCACCCTGACCAGACGCGCCTGCGACGTCCTGGCCTACTTCGAGCGGCCGCGCACCAGCAACGGACCTACCGAAGCCGTGAACGGTCGACTCGAGCACCTACGCGGCCTGGCCCTGGACTTCCGCAACCTCACCCACTACATCGCCAGAGCTCTCCTGGAAGCCGGCGGATTCAGACCCCAACTACACCCTGCATTGTGAAGAGCCGGGAAACCGCGACGGCGAACCCCAGATGCACCCCGATGCTGACTGGGCTGCGCAGAACCTTTCGCTCCGCGGTACGTCTCACAAGCGGAGAGTACAGTCGCACGCTTCTGCCGCTGTGGTCGCGTAGCGTCCGACCATGCCGCCTGGAGAGTGCTCGCACACTCCTGCGCACCAGTGGTCGCCGGCAGTGGTCTCGTGGGCCGGCTCCCTCATCCACCGATGTCGGGAGTAGTTGGTAGAACCGCCTCGACAAGCCGGTGCGCCATCCACTCCGCGCGCGTCTGTGAGGCTTCCACCAACCAGCCGATCATCTGCTCGGGATAGAAGACGAGGACAGTGAGAGCGAAGAGCGTGCCCATCGCGGTCTTCGCCCACCGAGTGCGCAGGATCGCCCAAGCCATGCCCTCCAGCTCCACAACTCCCCCAATCGTCTACTGATCACCGTGCCGTTGTAGTCAAGACGCGCGACTCTGACGGATAGTTCCCAATTGGTCGTCAACTCGGCATAGGAGCTCGCCACTCACTGCTGCCGAATGAAGTCGGCCTTGGTATTGCCAGGCGCCAGCCCGACGGCCCCGCCGCCTGCTGCACTTGACGGCACAGTCTGCGGAGCGCCTAGAACTCCCAGGCCCACGCGCCATCGACACCCATGTTCATGCCGTTCAGCGTGATCGACCCTGACTCCACACTCGTGTCCAGAACGATCCTGCCCTTCACCTCTTCCCCGGGTCCGATCGTCTGGGGCAGCACTTCGTTTTCGTTCAGGCACCCATACGCGTTGCCGACGGAGTCGTTCTCGCGCTTGCTGTCTTCGTCGAAGACAGAGAAGCCGTGTGAGGAGATATTCACCTGGCCAAATGGGTCCTCAGCAAGCTCCGGCATGGTGTGGACCTCAAAAGTGAGCGCCACGAACTGCCCGTTCTTAGCCGGTTGCGCGTAAGGAGAAGTGCACGCGACATCGACCTCGATGTCGGTGACCCGGAACACGGTGGTGAAGTCGCCGTTGGGCAGGGTCATGCCTGCCCATTGACCGACGTCTTTGACCAGGTTGCCACGGGAGTTGGTCTCGGGCTCACCGAAGTCGTATTCGCTCGCGTTCCCGTCCTCCGTTGTCGCGGAGCTTGCCTCGGCGGCATCTTCCGTCGTGGGATTCGGGCTGCTCGTTCCTGTGACCTCGGAGTCGTCCGACGACGGCGAAGGTGCCGCCGCAGGCTGGGTCACCGTCTCCGTCACAGTCACCATTTGTGGACTTGTATCCCCGCCGCAGGCGCTCAGCACCATCGCTGCGCACCCAGTTGCCATCATGGCGAAAAGCCGCGTCATGTCTTGCCCCTCCACTTTGTCCCTGCCGTATCGGGAGGGACGCTAGCAGTCGTGGGTGACAGGCCCTCAAGCGGGATGCGCGTTTGTGCGCCTACTGATTTCCCTTAGTAGGCGACGTCACGTGGACGCGCAGGGCAGGGACTTCGCGCTCTCGAGAGTTGGATCTTGTTGCAGTCCGCCGCCACGGTCGCACGCTTCTGCCGCCAGGAGCGTGGTCGCACGCTCATGCCGCGCGTTGCTTGATCTCTGGAGTGAATCTGGCTCGCGTTCACTCGCCAGCGGGTGCTGAGTCCAGTTCTGCTGACGATTCGACACCAGAGGACGTAGTGCATCTCACGGTGTAGGACTGGGCGGTTGTCTGCAGCTGGCCTTGACCGTTCTCCTCCGAGGAAACTGAAAGCACTACCTGCCCCGAAGCATCGGATATCTCGACCACTCCGGCCCCCAGGACCGAGACCTCATGCGTGCCAGCCGCTACATCTGAGCGGTTGAGCTTGCACCCATCCATGACGACCTCCAAAGGCGCGCTCTCCGGGTCTGGGGACGGATCACCAAGGCATCCGGCGACCGTCAGGGCAGAAACCAGCATCAGAAGCACACGGAGACCGCCGGCGCTCGTCTTCGGACGGTTCGTACTCTTGCCCATTCCCTGCTCCTTCGCAGAAGACCTCCTCCAACATACGCCGATGGACGGCGCTTGACCGGCACCCGCCATCGTCTGAGGGGGACGAGGCCACACTTCGGAGGGGCGGAACAACGGTCCGACGGGTCAACAGAACGTCACTCTCATGCCGCTGTCGGCGCGCAGCGTCCGACCATGAGTCTGGTGAGGAGGCTCGGATCGCCGTCGAGATGCGGACGGGTCTGGTCGCAACGTCACGGTTCGGTCGCGTTCTACCCTCTGTCCTGGTGCGGTCAGACGAACTGGCGCTACGTTCAGTCATGCGCAGCAGGGGAACCGCCGTCCTCGTCCTCACCGCCAGCTTCGGCCTAGCCTTCTGGCTCGGCACCGGACCACTGGCCCTGCTCTACACCCCCCACTGGGCCGCCGAGGCAATCCCCGTTCTATTTGGGCCCTTGGCCCTGATCGCGGCCCTGCTCGCGCCCCGCTCAGTGCCTTGGAGCCTTGGTGGATACGGCGTGGGAGTCATCCTCGGTGAAGTGATCGGCGAGCATACTTACGCGGCACAGCAGGCGCACTTGAACGCGCAGTTGGCCGACCCCGCGTACTTGCAGGACTGGGAACCGAGCCACCCCGGATGGTGGATCGCAACCCTTGCTTTTCTGACCCTGACCGGAACCGGCTGCTGGCGAGGGCGACGAGCCGCCCGCCGCTCGGACACAGCATCGAACCGGACTGCCGCCCTCGTCGGTTCATCTCCGGTCACTGGTCCATCCATCGCTCGCGGTTCCCGAAGGCTGCACTGAGGCCGACGTCCCGGCATCCTCTTCTGCCGCGGGTCGGTCGGTTTACGAACTGGCTCAAGGTGCTCCGCGGGAGGCTCTTATGCCGATGGAGATCATCATCGGTAGACGTCTGCGCGGTGCTCGATCGCAATGACGGTCACGCGCTCATCGATCCGGTAGATGATCCTGTACGAGCCGCGTCGTGCGCTGTGCAGTCCTTCGAGGTCGAAGCGCAAGGCTTTGCCGACGCGCTGGGGATTGCTCGCGAGTGGGCCGTAGATGAACTCGATGGCCGCCGTGGCCACTTTTTCGGGCAGTCGCTGCAGAGCGCGCTTGGCCGTAGGCGTCCACGCGACCTCGTACTGCTCCGTCATCAGGCGCGCAGCCTCGCAAGAATGTCCTCCTTGCTGAGGGCCTCGGCCTCGCCAGCCACGAGCTCGGCAAGGCTGTCTCGGACCTGACTGATGAGTCTTGGTCGGCTCACGACCTTCAGCGTCTCCTCCAACGACTCGAGGTCATCGGCGCTGATCACCACAGCCACCGGCTTGCCGTGCCGAGTGATCACCACCCGGTCATGCTCGCGCTCGACCTGGTCCACCACCTCGGACAGGCGATTCTTCACATCACGCAGGGCCATCGAAGTATCCACAATCATAGCCACAAGTGTAGCCACAACAGGCCGCAGGTCAACGCCCTGTCCTGCCGCTGTCGTCGCGTAGCGTCCGACCATGCCGCTGTCGTCGCGTAGCGTCCGACCATGCCGCTGTCGTCGCGTAGCGTCCGACCATGCCGCTGTCGTCGCGTAGCGTCCGACCATGCCGCTGTCGTCGCGTAGCGTCCGACCATGCCGCTGTCGTCGCGTAGCGTCCGACCATGCCGCTGTCGTCGCGTAGCGTCCGACCATGCCGCTGTCGTCGCGTAGCGTCCGACCATGCCGCTGTCGTCGCGTAGCGTCCGACCATGCCGCGAGTTGCCATGCCAGGGCCTCCCCTTAGGAGGGCTCCCCGAAGCATGCGGGCGGAGACGCGTGAGCCGCATCCCTTGCGGGCCGCTCGCACAAAGTTGCCACCTAGGCAGCGGCACGATCGGGCATAGTTGGCCTTATGCGACCGGTCGCCATCTCCCTTCTGGCTGCTCTCGTCGTCGCAGCCTGCAACGAGGACCTGGCCCCGAGCAATACCCCACCGACGCACTCCCCGGAGCTCATAAGTTCTGCGGACGCCAAGCCTGATGGCCTCATGCTGGAATGCGTGGACGCCATCGACAACGCGGCTGAGGTCCCGACGGAGTATCAGGCCATCCTCGGCTCCGTGGCCCTTCCCACATCGGAGAGCGCCACGCACGCCCTCCAGGCCGTCCAACGACCAGATGAGCCCCCGCCGAACTACTTCGCCAAGACCGGGCTGCTACTACGGGCCAACGCGCCCATGAGCATCGAGGTTGAACACGCATCCCAGGGCGCGCTCATCGGGTGGGGCAGTCCACCAGCCTTCTCCTCCCGAGTCTGGACCGACGGCTGCGCCGGGACTGGGTGGTTCGCATTTCCCGGTGGGCTCATGGTCGCCGAACCGATGTGCCTTAATCTGACGGTCACGGTAGACGCCGACAGCGAGACGATCCACCTTGGGGCTGGCGCGGCCTGCAACGGTCAGCAACCACCGCCCTCGCCCTGACACCGCCCACACGCTACTGGCACCCCTCTGTGTCAAGACGCCGCTGGGAGGGAGGTTCTACGCTTGGTGGTGGCGGGTCCGGGAAGTGGCTTGTCCGAAGAGCCGGCATCGGGTTGTGAGCCGGTCACGCTGGAGTCAGAGTCGTCACCCCGTTGCCCTCCCGGGCCCGTCGCCGTGGGCCCGGCGAGGTCGTCGAGCATCGCCTTATAGACCAGGTCGGACAGGCGCCGTTTGAGGCAACGCATCGCTTCCATCGGCGTCTTGCCGGCAGCGACCTTGCGGTCGTAGTAGGCACGGCCCTCGGTCGCGTGCCGCAGATGGACGACGGCCATGATGTGCAGCACCCGGTTGATCTGCCGGTTCCCCTTGCGGGAGAGCCGGTGGTGGGTGTGGTCCCCGGAGGAGGCGTCCACGGGGGCGGTGCCTGTCCAGGACGCGAAGTGGTTGCGGTCGGGGAAGCGGGTGATGTCGGCGACCTCGACCAGCAGCCGCGCGGCGCCGGAGGGGCCGATGCCGTGCAGGTCGATCAGGCCGGTCCCGGTGGCTTTCACCAGCGACTTCAGCTCCTTGTCCGCGGCCTTGGTGCGGGCGTAGATCTTGGCCAGGTCCTCGGCCAGCTCGACCGCGTGGGCCTTGCGCACCTTGCCCGCCACGGTCGTCGGGCGGACCTTCTTGAGCAGCTCCTTTGCCTGCGCCGCGGACAGGGACCGCTTGGCCCCGCCGGGGATGAGCTCGAGCAGCAGCTTGTGCAGCTGGCACACCTTGCGGGTGTGCTCGGCCCCCAGGGACGCGCGCCGGTCCACGCACATGCGCAGCACCTCCAGCTGCTCGTCGTCGACGACTGGGCGCAGCCCGCCCATGCGGACACCGACCAGGGCGATGGAGTGGGCATCGGTGGCGTCGGTCTTACGGCCCTGGCCGGTGGCGAAGACCCGCACCCGCGCGGACATCTTCGCCGGCACGTCGACCACGTCCTCACCGTCAGCGACCAGGCGGGAGGCCACGTGCTTGCCGATCCCGGCGCAGCCCTCGACCGCCCACAGGCGCTGCGGCCACTGCCGCGCGTAGCCCAGCAGCTGGGCGTAGCCGTCGGCGTCGGTAGTGAACCGGCCGCCACCGACGACCTGCTCGTGGCTGGTCATCACCTCGATCGTGACGGTGCGCTTGTGCGGGTCCATCCCGATCACGACCAGCGGGTTCTCTGCGTCCATGCCCTTGCTCCCTTGCGTCGACATCACTTCGTGTCGAGCTGGGAGGGCACCGCTACGTACGGCTGGGCAAACCCCTCTCGAGCCTCTCCCGGCCCTGGCGGTGACCGGGGCGACGCAGGCCAAATGTAAGCCTCACGCCAACGGCGTGGGCAGCCGCACTGAGAGCGACCACCCCGGTCACCTCAGACCGAGCCTGGCCGGGCCCGATCCTGACGTCAATGAAACACGTAGCCGCACTGAGCGTGGCCGCACGCTACTGCCGCGCGTCGGGCGGTCACAGTTGCAGATGGATTCGCAACGCTTCGTCGACCGCGGCCATAAGGCGGTGCGACACCCGGCCTACCGCAGAACCGACCCGCTCGACTGCGACGGAGCGCACCTGCTCCGCCTGGGCCTTGGAGTCCACCCGCAGTCCTGTCTCGTCGGCTGGCAGCAACACCTGGAACGGGAAGATCCGCTCCACGTTGCTGGTCACGGGCACGACGGTGACTACTCCACGACCGAGTCGTTCAGCCATGGTGTTCGCCCGATCATTGCTGACGAGCACCGCGGGCCGCCGCTTGTTGGCCTCGCTGCCGCGCACCGGATCCAGATCGACGAGAAGGATCTCACCGCGCAGCATCGGTCAGCCCGTCCGCGGACGTTGACGCCCACGCGTCTTCGTCCCCTGCGACGGCCCACTCCTCCCAGGCGGCGGCATAGGCCGCCTCCAGCTGCGGGTCTTGCAGACGGCGGATGGCCTGCTGGACGGCAGCGGACCTCGACTCGAGGCCAGCTTCTTCCACGTAACGGTCGAGGGCCGCGAGGTCTTGCTCGCTCAGACTCACACTCACCTTCATGCATCGATGCTACCCGAGTAGGATGATATTTGCTACCTCAGTAGCAGCATCCGGTCATGCCGCCAGCCGTGTCTCGCGCCCTTCAAAGCGGACCTACTGGCAGGATCCTTGCCGTGTCCAAGTCAGAAGGGGCGGCCAGAGCCGCGTGGTGGGGGTCCAAGGACGAAGTCAGGATCGACCACGCCACGCTGGTGGACGCTGATGTCGACTGGCTGCAGCCAGTCAAGCGGTTGACGCTCTGGGCAGTGAAGCATCCAGACAACCTCTTGGCGTGCCTCCCCCGGTTGGAGTTCCTCGACATCCGCGGTGGCTCCGGGACGAACGTCCGCCACATTGCGGGGTGTCGGAGTTTGAGGGTGCTGGTCGTGAACCAGGTCCGCGGCATGAGCGACCTTGGTGACGTCGCACAGCTCTCAACCCTCGAGCTGCTCAGCTTGTACGGACTGCCTAGAGTGCAGACCCTCCCATTGAGCGCCGGTATGCCAGCCTTGACACGCGTCGAACTGGGTTCCATGAAGGGCCTGTCCTCAATCGCACCCATCCTGGCCGCGCCGGCGCTCGAGGAGCTCCAACTAGTTCGCAAGGTCAACCTCAGCAGCAAGGACATTCATGCCATCCGAGAGCATCCCAGCCTGGTCAGATTCGGATGGTTCGCAGAAGACGTCCCCGACAAGGTCTGGAAGCCCGTGGTGGACAGGATCGGCAAACCCGCCCCGGCTGCGCTTACCCCCGAGAAGTGGCTCGACCAGCACCCGGGCTAAACGCGCGCATCTGCCGCACTGAGCGTGGCCGCACGCTACTGCCGCCAGTCGCTCGCGCTGGCGTCAGCCTCCCCGTGTTGGCTCACCCGAATACCGTCTCCCGATCCGAATCCCGATGAGCAGGCTCAGCAACAACGCCCCGGTGAGCGTGACGCCGAGCGCTAGCAGTTGCTCGGGAAACAGCATCACCGGCACGGGCCCGTCGGCGGGCACGGGTTGGTAAGCGAACCAGCCATAGGAGTTGGGGCCGATGACGGCACTGACAAGCAAGCCACCGACGATGAGGACGGCCGCCACCAACACTGCGATACGAAAGCGGGTGCGACTGGTGGACACCGTGCCATCGTGTCATGAAGCTCGCGCACGCTCCTGCCGCGAGGCGCGCGACGTTGCACAACTCGCGCTGGGAGCTCCTGATCGTGCAAGTCTTGCCGGTTGCTGTGGCGCGGGTGCAGACCGTTCAACCGCTGACGAGAGGTCTCGCTCTCGTCGGCCTTCCCGAAACACGGGTTCGGCATCCGCACGGCGCGTCCCGTTCTCGTCGCTCGGGTCCCGTGGCCTTTGTCCTCGGAGATACTATGCGGCCCTCCGAATGGCCAGACCCGTCAACCTCGACCCAGGCGGCGACGAGCGCTAGAGCCGGAGGTCCCGGAGGCGAGGCAGGTTGGCCCACACTCTCGCCGCCAGGCTCGGGTCGAACATCGAGTGGTAGCCGCCGGTGTGCCAGAAGAGCACCGGCCCCTCGATGAGCCCTCTCCCGGCCAGGTCGATGATCGCGGCGACGGCCTTGGCGGTGTAGACGGGATCGACCACGATCCCCTCAAGCCGCGCCATGAGGTCGATGGCCTCGGTCACCCCCGGAGCCGCCTCGCCGTACCCCTCTCCCAGGTAGTCCTGAGTCAGCTCGAGGTCGGAACCGGTGACCCGGAGACCCGGCGCGACGAGGTCGGCCCCCTCGTTCGCGAGCCGGAGGTAGGTACCCGGGACGTCCTCGTAGACCTCCCCGGCGACGACGACGCCCAGGATGCGCGTGGCTTGCCCCCGCAGCGTCCGCCCCAGGACGAGCCCGGCGTGCGTGCTGCCTCCCGAGCTGGCGTGCACGATAGTCCTTGGTGCCACGCCGTGTGCGGCGAGCTGGTCGGTGGCCTCGAGGTAGGCGTGCACGAAGCTCGCCGCCCCACGACCGGTGGCCGAGCCTATAGGTAGCCGGTGCACGCGCTCGCCAGCAACCTCGAGCTCGCGCACCACGTCCGTGGTCAGCCCCGCCAGCTCCACCCAGGACACGTCGCCCACGAGCCGGAGGTCGGCACCGAAGAGAGCATCGAGCAGGAGGTTGCCCACCGGCTCCTTCGGTTCGTCGTGGCAAAGCACGAGCGTGCACCGCAGACCGAGGGCGGCGGCAGCGGCCGCCGCAGCACGAGTCGCGTTGGAGTGCCGGGATCCCTCGGTCACGATGTGGGTCGCCCCCAGCGCCCGCGCGTGGGCCAGCTCGGCCTCGAGCTTGCGCACCTTGTTGCCCGCCAGACCGACCGAGCCCAGGTCGTCTCGCTTGCACCAGACCTCCAGCCCAAGGTGATCGCCGAGCCGGGGCAGCAGCTGCACGGGCGAGACGAACCCTCGCAGGTCGATCCGGGGCAGGTCGAGGTGCTCGGGTTGTGTAGTCATGCCTGAGAAATGTAGGCAGGGCAACTCAGATGCACAACCGCTTAAACACCAGGTATGCAGATGCATAGTCCAGGTGGGTTGCGCTTGGTGTAGCGTCGGTCAGGTGCACACCCTCGACGCGGTCGATGCCCGAATCCTCTTGGCCCGGGACGGCGACATGGACGCCTCACTGGTCGAGATCAGCGCTCGGCTCGGGATCTCGCGCAACACGGTGCACGCGCGCCTGAAGAAGCTCCGTGAGGGCGGCGCGCTGCGGCCGCCCAGCACCGCCCTGTCGCCGGCGGCGCTGGGACGTCCGCTGCTCGCCTTCGTGACCGTGTCGGTGTCGCAGCAGGAGATCGACCATGTCTACGCGGCGATCGCCGCGATCCCGGAGGTCGTCGAGACGCACACCACCACCGGGGACGCGGATCTCATGCTCAGGGTCGTCGCGCGCGACACGGTCGACCTGCATCGGATCACCCAGCGCATCCAGCTGGCGCCAGGCGTGCACCGCAGCAGCACGGCCATCGCGACGACCGAGGTCATCGCGCCCCGGATGTCCCTGCTGCTGCAGCGGCTCGCGGGGGACGGCCAGGCCGCGGCACCCCACCGCAAGCCATGAGGCGGATCACCGCCGAGAGGACGATCCCCAGACGCTGACCAGCCGCGGTCTGCCCCGGCGGATCCTGCACGAACGGTTGCGCCTGCGGGTGGGCACCGGCCGCGGGCCACAGAAGGCGGGCCTGTGCCAGCGGGGCGTCCTCGATGGGGAGGTAGGCGATCTCAGGAGACTGGTGGTTGTAGGTGGTGGCCTCGGCGGTGATCCCGACGGCCTAGCCTAGGGTGATTCGGGCGAGCCACTCGTCGGTGTTCGCCACGCGGACGGTGCGCGGCGATGGACCGTGGTGGGCCCACAGGTCGGCGGTGGCCGTGGGGGCGGTGGCACAGACGGCGAGCGGGCCTTCGGACAGCTCCTGGAGGGTGACACTGGTCTGTTGCGCTCTGGAGTCTGTGGCGGGCAGGGCCGCGACCAGCTTCTCGGTGAACAACGTCAGCGACACCAGGTCCGAGTGCGCCGGGTCAGCGGGGGGCGAGGTGCGGACCAGCGCGGCATCGATCTGGCCGTGCCGCAGCGCCTGCACTGGGTCGGCGGGCCGCGCCGGCTCTCAACCAGTACGTCATCCGCAAACTCGGCGACGCATCCTGACGGATATCCGGAAATGCCGCAAGTGGAGATGAGGTCGAGCTCTCCGGCTGGCTCTGACGGTGGCCAGCCGGGAGTAGCCTCACAGTTGTGTCGAGTAAGGCGGAGCGGCGAGCTGCGCGGGAGGCAATCGCTGCATACCACGAGGCCGAGCTGGCCAAACTGGTGGAGCGGGTTGGTGAGGCGATCGACGCTTTCCGGTCGGGGCAGCTGGACGCCTTGGAGGTCGACCGAGTTCTTTTCCAGTACTCGCGGGCGGCCAAGGAATTGTGGAAGTTCTGCGATCTCGGGTCGATCGAGCTGACCGCGTCCCTTATCAACCGCGACGAGCCATCGGTCGATTGGTGGGACCGCGGCGCACCGAGACGGCGGTGACCCGCGAGTCGTGGATCTGCACGTCACGCACGTGGGCCTAGGTCACGCCGAGGAGTTCACCCTCGCGCTCCCTCGGAAGTACCCGATAGCGGCGGTTGCGCTTGCCAGAAAGGCCACCGAGATGGCGATGACGGCTACTCGTGCCGCGCCAAGGTTGGGCAACGGAATCGCGTAGTACGCCAGATAGACGAGAAGCATCGCGCTGGTGAGCCCGACAGCGACCCAGCCGAGTCGCGAGCCTGCTCGCGCAGCGACACCACCGAGGACGAGCGGCACTCCAATAATGACCAGCAACCACGGGGCCTCGGCGATGTCGCGGACGATCAGCTGCGCAATGTCCGGCACGGCTCTCCTCCTTGAGTGTCATGTCACGCTGCCTAGCAGTATGGAGGCAATGCCTGAGCACCCCCCGTGCTCGCCCTCGAACTCACTGTATTGCCGCGCTGAGGACGGCTACGCTCGTCCGATCATGCCGCGGCGAGGTTGCCGGTGGGCCTCCGCACATGAGAGGCTCGGTCTACTGGGAGGAGGGCCACGTGAGCACGAACGCTGAGTTCCTTATTATCCCCGCCGTTGACCAGGCGGGCCAAGCGACATGGATGGAGTCGCTGCGGCCGAGAACAACGACCATAGAGTTGCTGTTTCACGACGGTGACACCGATCACCCGTTGACTCACGGGCTGGCGTGGCTGTCTCCCATCCGCCAGGTGGGGGTCGGTGCGCGTCCCGGTTATCCCGGACCCCAGCCGAACGCCGTCCTGCACCGTTACCCGTACGACCGGGCCATCCTTCATGCACTGAACGGTCTCGGCGGTCTCTTTGAGTACGTACCAGCCCCCACCGGTGACACCGTGAACTTCACCCGGCTTGGCAACGTCGATGTCACCTTCCTGGACCACTCCGACACAGTGCTCGGATCGACGGTGACCCACGAAGGACTCATCCTGTCTCCGGTCGAGGCCTCCGCCAGAACTTGACCCATCCGCTCTTGCCGCACTGGGCGTGGCCGCACGCTACTGCCGCTGCGCGCGAGCTCTGTGCGTGTGTCGTGGCCGCCCTCTATCCTTGAGGCATGAGCACCGTCACGTCCGACAGCGTCGCCCTTCGTGCGGCTCTTGCCGCGCACCGTGGCGCCCTCGACGAGATCCTCCAGCATTACGGTGCGACGAATCCGAGGCTGTTCGGCTCGGTTGCCCGCGGCGACGCCACCGCCGACAGCGACCTCGACATCCTCGTGGACCTGCTGCCCGACGCGGGGAATCCTCTGTTGCGCGTAGCCGGTATCGGTGAGGACCTCAGCGAGGTCCTGGAGCGACGGGTCGACGTGGTTACCGCGGCCTTGTTACGGGACGAGGTATCAGCCACCGCACTGGCAGATGCGGTACCGCTGTGAGTCGATCCGAGCAGGAACGATTCATCGACATCTTGCACGCCATCGAGCGCTGTCAGAACTACACACAGCATCTTGACTCCGAGGACCTCCGAGCGATGGCCTACGACGCTGTGCTGCGCAACCTTGCCGTGATCGGTGAGGCGATTCGGGCGCTACCCAGCGAGACGCGCGACCGCGCACCAGAGGTCCCATGGGGAGCGATTGCAGGTCTGCGCAACGTCGTCGTGCACGAGTACTTCCGCATAGATCCCGCGCTGATCCTCGACATCATCGACAACCAGCTCGGGCCTCTGGCTGACCGCCTTCGCCAGTTCTAATCCCTGCCGCGCCAACACACGACTCTGCCGCGCGTCGAGCGGTCATAGCTGCAGATGGAGTCGCAACGCCTCGTCGACCGCAGCCATGAGGCGGGGCGGCACCCGGCCTACCGCAGAACCGACCCGCTCGACTGCGACCGAGCGCACCTGCTCCGCCTGGGCCTTGGAGTCCACCCGCAGTCCTGTCTCGTCAGCTGGCAGCAACACCTGGAACGGGAAGACCCGCTCCACGTTGCTGGTGACGGGCACGACGCTGACTACTCCACGACCGAGTCGTTGACCCATGGTGTTCGCCCGCTCATTGCTGACGAGCACCGCGGGGCGCCGCTTGTTGGCCTCGCTCCCGCGCACTGGATCCAGATCGACGAGAAGGATCTCACCGCGCAGCATCGGTAAGCCCGTCCGAGGACGCTGATGCCCACACGTCCTCGTCCCCCGCGACGGCCCACTCCTCCCAGGCGTCGGCATAGGCCGCCTCCAGCTGCGGGTCCTGCAGGCGGCGGATGGCCTGCTGGACGGCAGCGGACCTCGACTCCAGGCCAGCTTCTTCGACGTACCGGTCGAGGGCCGCGAGATCCTCCTCGCTCAGACTCACGCTCACCTTCATGGATACATCCTACCCAGGTGGGATAATAATTGCTACCCTAGTGGCAGCATCCGCCCATGCCGCTACCGCTCGTGCAACTGGGGCACTTCACCGTCACACGCCAGCACGATGGGCCGTGCGAGACGTTGCTCCTGCTTGGAGGCGAGAGAACCCAGAGTTCGCCCGAGGAGCTCAGCGGGAATGATCGCCGAGTGGCTCGTCGGCGCGCTGGACGAAGCCGTTCGAGCGGCGGGGCGACCGCGATGAACTGCCAGATGAGGATGTGATCGGTCGGTCTCGTCTCAAAATCCCCAGCTGGCGTCTCAAAGTCCGCCGCTGAAGTGCCGATCCGTCTCACGCAGTCTCATACTCTCCGGTAAACCTCAAGATCGCTCGCGGTTGACAGGTTGACAGGCATGTCGTCACGACTGCCCCAGCAGATACCGCCCGAAGTGCGGCACCGTGAACGCGATCCGGCCCCGCTCGCCGGAGTAGATCAGACCCTTCTTCAGCAGCGCGTCGCGCGCCGGGGACAGGGACTGCGGCTTGCGACCCAGGTGCGTGGCCAGGTCGGCGGTCGCCACCGAGCCCACCTCGTCGACGTCAACGCCCTCCGCGAGCTGGGACGAGGCCACCTCGGCCATCGCCCGCAGGTACTCCCGCTCCCCCGGCGTGGCCCGCTCGTAGCGCGACCCGAAGAAGCCCACGGCGAGCTCCTCCTCCGCCTCGGGCGCGGCCACGCGGACGTCCTCCTCGGTGATGGGCGAGGACGGCGCCAGGTCCCACACCTCCTTGCCGTAGGCCTGGATGAAGTAGGGGTAGCCGCCGGTCGCGGCATACATCGCCTCCAGCGCACCGTCGGCCCACTCGGCGTCCTCGTCCTCGGCCGGCGCCTGCAGCGCACGGGCGGCCTCCTCGCGAGAGAGCCGGTCGATGCGGTTGTAGCGGAAGAGCCGCTCGGAGTAGGACTTGCTCGCCGACAGCACCGCCGGCAGGTGCGGCAGCCCCGCGCCGACCACGATCACCGGCAGCGCCGACTGGCTCAGCTCGTGGCAGGCCGCGCACAGCGCCGAGACGTCCTCGGGGCCCAGGTCCTGCATCTCGTCGATGAAGACCGCCACGCCCTTGCCCACGTCCGCCGCGAGCCCGCCGACGTCGGTGAACAGTTCGACCAGGTCGATCTCGATGTCGCCGGAGTCCGCCCGGCCGGTGATCGCCGGGACGTCGATGCCCGGGTTCCAGCGGTCGCGCAGCTTGGCGCCGGGCTGGTCCTTCTGGGCGAAGGCCTTGATGACGCCCAGGACGTGGTCGACCTCGCCGCCCTGCGGGTGGCTGAGCTCGCGGACGGCGACGTGCAGCGCGGCGGCCATCGGCCGGCGCATGCCCTGCTCCGGACGCGCCTCGTACTTGCCGGTCCCCCACCGCGCCCGCACCGCGGTCGAGCGCAGCGCGTTGAGCAGCACGGTCTTGCCCACCCCCCGCAGCCCGGTGAGGATCATCGAGCGCTCCGGGCGGCCGCGCTGGATGCGCTCGAGCACCACGCGGAATCGCTCGAGCTGCTCGTCACGGCCGGCGAGCTCGGGGGGGCGCTGTCCGGCGCCTGGGGCGTAGGGGTTACGGATCGGGTCCACGCTCGGACTGTATGCGGTGGTCTAGCGAATCTGTCAGAGACACGCAGACACGTGGATCGTCGGTCTCGATGTCCGGGTATGCCGTTCTCTGCCGATTGCGCTAGACGTCGCGATAGTGCGCGATCGGGCGCGCCGAAGGCTCGATCGGGCCGTCTCGGTCGCTCTAGCGATCCCGTTAGAGTGGGGCAGATGGAAGCAGAGCGCATTGACCAGATCCCCGTCGGTCAACGCGTCACCCTGCGTCGTCGGCTCCCCGACGGGGCGGCCGGCGATGTCGTCGGCACGGTCGTGGCGCACGACCCCGAGGGCGTGACGCTGCACACGATGCGGCGGGGCGAGGTGCGCGTCGCCTACGCCGAGGTGGTCGTGCACCGGGTGGTGCGCCCCGTCCCCTGGCGGATCGGCGCGTTCCTGCGCCGGGCCGGCGTCGCGGTGCTCGACCTGGACGGCGTCCTGCGCACCTTCGACACCAGCGGTGAGCTCGCCAGGGTCGAGTCCGAGCTCGGGCTGGACGTCGGGGCGGTGATCGAGCTCGCCTTCGCGCTGCCGGAGGCGGCGGCCATGGTCACCGGACGCTCCACCCACGCCCACTGGATGGCCGCCGTGCGCGCGCGGCTCCTCGCCGACGCCCACGCCGAGGAGGCGGTGGAGCGGCTGATCGCCGTGTGGCGGGAGGACAGGGGCACGCCCATGGGTGCGACCGTGGCCCTCGTCGACTCCCTCGTCGCGGCGGGCACCCCGACCTTCGTCTTCACCAACGGCACGGACCGGGTGCCCGAGGAGCTGGAGCACATGGGCCTGGGCCGGCTGGTGCCGATGCTCATCAACACGCATGACATGGGCCGGGCCAAGCCGGCACCGCAGGCCTTCGCGCTCGCGCACGCGGAGGTCGAGCGCCGGGTCGGCCGGGTCGTCGACCGGGCGCAGGTGCACTTCACGGACGACCGCCCCGGCAACGTGGAGGCCGCCCGGGAGTTCGGCTGGCAGGGACGGGTGTTCACCCCGCCCGCGCCGGGCCAGTGGTGAACAGCCCGCCGCATCCTGCCGAGGAGGGCTGTTACAGGACCGTGGGGTCCTGACCGCTCTCGCTGGTCAGCGCCTTGCCGTGGCGCAACCACGACAGCATGCCTCCCTCGACGTTGACCACGTCGAAACCCTGCTGGACCAGCCACTGCACGACCCGGCCCGAGCGTGCACCGCTGCGGCAGACGACGGCCAGCGAATCGTCGGTGACGGGGAGCTCGTCCAGCCGCGCCGGCACGTCGCCCATCGGGATGTGCACGGCGCCGACAGCGTGGCCGGCGGCCCACTCGTCCGCCTCGCGCACGTCGACCATGAGGACGTCGTCGGGCAACTGGGAGACGTTGACGGTGGGGATGTCGTTCATGGTCCCATCCTGCCCCACCGGGGGAGCGCGACATCCGGTGCCCCGGGGCGATCGGAGGCCCCGCTGTCCGCGACTCAACGCACGGTGATCTCCACGCGCCGGTTGCGTGCCTGGGCCGCCTCGACCTGCTCCTCGGTGCCGGTCTCGTCGGCGACCGGCCGGCTCGACCCGTGCCACTCCACGGTGATGTCCCAGCCGGACCCTAGCTCCTCCTCCAGCGCGCGGGCGACCGCCTCGGCCCGCTGCTCGGACAGCTCGTCGTTGCGCGCCGCGCTGCCCTGGCCGTCGGTGTGTCCGGCGACGGCGACCGCCCTGGAGTCCTGCTCCCTCAGGACCTCGACCGCCACCGCGATGGCGTCGTCGGCCTTGCCGGTGAGCTTGGCCTTGTCGAAGTCGAACAGCACGGCGGTGTCGAGACTGACGGTGACCTCATCGCCCTGCTCGACGCTCGCGCCCGCCTCCTCGGCCCGCGAGGCGTAGGTGCGCAGGCTCTCCGCAGCACCCACCGACGCGGTGCCCACCGCTGGCGTGGTGACCGGCAGCCCGGCGTCGGGCAGGACGACCAGGTGCTCACCACCGGGGTCGGCGACCTTGACCTCCAGGGTGATCTGCTCTCCCGGCTCGACCATGGACCCGGTGTGGCAGTCGGTGTCCTTGGCCATCCGCCCGGTCGGCGCGACGGGCCCGTAGGCGGCGAGGCCCTGGAAGCAGTGCTGGCCCTGGAGGTCGGGAAAGTCGAACTGGTGCCGGGCGAGGGTGTAGGTCGGTCTGAAGTCACCGGCGTTGGCCATGGTGGTGCGCGCGGTGACGACCCCGCCCTCACGACTCACCTGGTCGATCGTGAGGACCTCGTTCCAGCCGAAGGGCACGCTGCTGGCCTGGGGCAGCTCGGTGACGGGGACGTCCTGGATGGTGCCGACGTCGGCGACCTCGACGTCGACCCTGTCCTGTCCCGCCGGCAACGAGACCACGGCCCAGGCCGGCGCCCCGCCCTCGTCACCGAGCTCGGTGTAGACCTTGGTCGAGACGCTGCACAGGCACCGGTCGTCCTCGTCCCGCACCGGCAGGTGTCGCACGCCCTCCTGGTCCACCACGGCGACGCGGGAGAACTCGTAGCCGCCGGACGCGAAGAAGAAGCCGGGCTCGAACCACTGCGCGGCCGAGGTGTCGCTCGTCGACCCCGCGACGCGACCCGTCACCACCGCCCTGGAGTCGTCCAGCCGGTGCACGCCGAACAGGGTGAACTCCCGCTCGCCCTCAGAGATCGTCTCGATCTCCTCTGGCCAGGTCCGCTCGACCGGCACCGTCATCGGCACCGCCGTGTTGAGCTCCAGCGCCTCGGCCGTCGCCTCCGCGCTCCCCTCCGTGGTCGTCACGGCATCGTCGGCCACGGGCGGCGTCCCGCTGGTCACCGCCGCCCCGGCGGTGGTGGTCGTCTCCGGCTGCGGATCCGGACCGGCGCTCTCGCAGGCGGTCAGCACGAGCGCGGCAGCGACGACGGCCCCGGCCAGGCGCGCGAAGGATGCGGCGGTCTTGGTCATGAAGTCCCTCCCCGGACGAACGACGGACCAGTCTGCCACACCGGGCGAGGCGCCACCGCGCGCGAGGCTCAGCGCAGCAACCGCGACATCCGCCGGTCGGCCAGCTCCTTGCCACCGGTCTGGCAGGTGGGGCAGTACTGCAGCGAGGAGTCGGCGAAGGACACCTCGCGCACCGTGTCCCCGCACACCGGGCAGGCCTGGCCGGTGCGGCCGTGCACGTTCATCCCGGCCCGCTTGGCGTCCTTGAGCTGGGCCGCGGGCTTGCCCTCGGCGGCCAGCACCGCCGCGGTCAGGGTGGTGCGCAGCGCCTCGTAGAGGCGCGCCACCTCCTCCTCGGTCAGCGAGGCCGCCAGCGCGAAGGGCGAGAGCCGCGCCGCGTGCAGCACCTCGTCGGAGTAGGCGTTGCCCACGCCCGCCAGCACCGTCTGGTCGCGCAGCAGCCCCTTGACCTGCGTGCGCCGCCCCTCGAGCAGCGCGGCGAAGTCGGCCAGCGAGAAGTCCTCGGCCAGCGGGTCCGGACCCAGGGCCGCGACGCCCTTGATCGCGGAGGGGTCGGTCACGACGTAGGCCGCCAGCCCCTTCTTGGTGCCGGCCTCGGTGAGGTCGAAGCCGGACCCGTCGTCGAGGCGCACACGCAGGGCGATCGGCGTCCTGCCGGGACGCACGCGGGTGGGCGGCACCTCGTCATACCAGCGCAGCCAGCCCGCCCGGGCGAGGTGGAAGACCAGGTGCGTCCCGTCGACGTCGAGGTCGACGAACTTGCCGCGCCTGCCGACCGCGTCGACCGGGCGGCCCACGAGGGCGTCCGGCGGCGGGTCGAAGGTCTTGAGGACCGCGATCGAGCCCAGCTCGACGTCGGTGACCACGCGACCGGTCGTCCGCTCGCCCAGGAAGTCGACGAGCGCCTGCACCTCGGGCAGCTCAGGCACTGCGGGGCTCCTCTCCGCCGTCCTCGTCGGGTATGGCGTGCGCCCTCACCTGGGGCGCCGTCCCGGGCTGGTCCTTCGCGACCTCGCCCTCCGGCAGCCTCTCCGCGCCGGTGGCGTGCGCGCCCCGTGCGGTCACCAGCAGCTGGTGCAGCCCGTAGCCGTTGGGGGCCTTGAGCATCGGCACGTCGGCGCGCTTGCCGAGGAGCTCGTCGGTCGCCACCGGCAGACCGCTGGAGAGCAGCTGCTCGGCCGGGGTCAGCTCGCGGATGCAGATCGCCTCGACCTCCTCGGGGTACTCCTCGGCGAGCTCCCCGTAGATGACCGGGTCGTGCTGGCCGTCGTCGCCGACCAGCACCCAGCTGATCTGCGGGAACTCGGCGACCAGCCGGCGCAGCTCGCGCTCCTTGTGCTCCTGCCCGGAGCGGAACCAGCCGGTGTTGGTCGGCCCCCAGTCGGTCAGCAGCATCGGTCCGACGGGGAAGTCGTGCCGGCGCAGGAAGCGGGTCAGCGCGGGAGCGGTGTTCCAGGCGCCGGTGGACAGGTAGAAGACCGGCATGCGCGGGTCCTCGGCGACCAGGGCGCGGTACATCGAGGCGATGCCCGGCACCTTCTGGCGGACCAGCTCGGAGCGTACGAAGGTGTTCCAGCCCGCGATGAAGATGCGGGGCAGGTGGGTGATCATCACGGTGTCGTCGATGTCGCTGACCAGGCCGACCTCGACCTTGGGGTCCACGACGAGCACCGAGACGGTGACGGAGTCGCCGTTGTCGATCGCGACGCTCGCCTCCTGCCAGCCGGGCGGCAGGCCGTGCCCCTCGAGGTCGACGTCGACGTAGCCGCTGCGGTCGCTGCGCGCGCTCGCCCGCGCCGCGCCGAGCCGGACGGTGACGAGGACCCCGGTCGCGGGAGCGGTGAGGAAGACCCGCCAGCCGCGCTGCGCGACGTCCAGCAGCGAGTCATGAGCGTGCGTCAGGGCGGTGCGCCGCTCCTCGGGCTCGGTGCGCGACAGGGTGACCCGGGCGAAGACCCGTGCCCGGTCCACGCTGCCGTAGCCGGTGTAGCCGGACACCCGCTCGTGCCAGCCCCGGCGCTCCAGGCGCGCGTTGACCCTGCGCCGGACCGCGTCCTCGAGCCGGGCGGCGGGGTGGGGACGTCGCGCCATGGTTGACACCCTAGACCGGGCGACGGTCGGAGGGGCCGGCTCCCGCGTCAGTCGATCCCCGCGACGGCGGCGGCGCGCTCACGGGCCTTCTCGGCGGCAGCCTCCTTGGCCTTCTTCTCCTTGGCGGCCTTCTTCTCCGCCTTGACCTTCTCCGCCTTCACGCGGGCCTCGCGCGCGGCGGCCGCGCCGGGCGCCTCCTCCAGGCGGCCCTCCTGCTGGGCGACCTTCTCCAGCGCCACCCAGGTCGGTCCGTCGACGACACCCGTCGGCTCGAGGTCGGCGGACTTCTGCAGCTTCTCCACGGCCTTCTCGGTCTGCGGGCCGAAGCTGCCGTCGGCGTCGACGCCCAGGAGCTGCTGGAGCAGCCTCACCGCGCCTCCGGCGTAGGGGCTGCCCGCACGACCTTCGGCGTCCGTCTCGGCGGCGAGGACGCCTTCGGGGTCGGCCGACAGGTCGAGGGAGCCGCGTTCGAGCTGCACGTCGCGTACCGCCATGGTGGGGTGCACGGCGCGCTCGAGCAGCAGCCAGGTCAGCGGCGTCACCACGGCCGGGCCGTCACCGCGCCGCTGGGCCTGCTCGGCCAGCACGGGCACGGACTTCTCCCAGCGGGCCAGCGCCTTGGCGGTCCTGGGCCCGAACGACCCGTCCGGCTCGGCGCCGATCGCCGTCTGGAGCACCTTGACCGCCTTGCCCTGCTCACCCTCGGTCAGGGTGGTCCTGAGGTAGGGGGTGAACTCGCTGGTCTGCCAGGCCTTCCGGGCCACGCCCAGCGCTGCGTCGGGCAGCGGGGCGAGGTCCCAGCCGAGCGCCACGGCATACGTGAAGTCGTCGGCGACGCCGGTCATCGGGACGTGGTGCTCGCTCTGCCAGTCCAGGAGCGCGGCGCGGGTCGTGCCGTCCAGGACGCCGGTCTCGGGCAGGTCGAGCAGCTTCTGGAGCATGCTCACCCCGGCACCGGACTCCCCCGGCCGGACCCGCCCGATACCCGTGCTGGGTGCGGCAGGGGCGTCCTCGACCGGGCACGGGTCGACGCGCGGCACCGTGTGGAGCGGGGCGTACTGCCACGGGATCACGTCGCAGGGTCCGAGGTCCGGCTGGGTCACGGCCACGCCCGTCCACCAGGAGGTGCGCATCTCGGCGCCGTCCCAGGTGAAGGAGAAGTGGATGTGGTCGGTGTGCGGGTTGCCGGTGTAGTACTGCCAGCCGCGCTCCTGGCTCCAGATCAGGCCGTTCCAGATGAGGTACTCGATGCCGAACCGGTTGGCCATCTCGCCGTCGTTGCCGGTCAGCCACAGGATGACCGCGTCGGCGATCTGCACGTCGCTGTGGTCCCAGACGTTGAGCGGCCAGTCCAGCGCACGGCCGTCGTGGTGGAAGGAGGCGTAGTCGATGCAGGGCCGGGAGCCGAAGAAGGTCGGCCGGTCGTAGTGCTCGCTGACGAGCAGCGCGAACGCGGTCACGCCCGGGCGGTCCTCGGGGTCGCAGGAGACCTGCTGCTCGAAGGGACCCTTCTCGTCGACCTGCTCGGGCAGGTCCTTGTTGACCGGAGGGTCGGGGACGAGGGAGGGATCGATCGGGACCGGCGCGAAGGTGGCCGCACCGCCGAAGCCGCCGTTGGTGCCGTAACCCGCGCCCCCCAGGGTCGGAGTCGGCGCCGGAGCCGTGGTGGCCGGGATGCCGGCCTGGTCCTGACCGGCTGAGTCGACCGCCCCCGGCGCGTCGTCCGCCGAGGCGGACAGGCCCGGGGTGACCGCGAGGATCCCCGCGAGCGCCGCCGCGGCGGCTAACCGTCCGACCGCCCCGCTGCCCCTGCGGACCGGTCCCCCACCTGCTCGCATGTCCCTGCGCTCCGTCCCGTGCGACTGTGCCTGGCTCGACGACGCGACCCCGTCGAAGCGGCGCCGCGTCCTTCGAACTCTATGCCCCGGCGGACGTCCTGACCAGTGGTTCCTCCAGATTGGCTTCGACTGATCTGTGCCGACGCCACTCTGGTCACATCAGTCACAGCCTGGCGGCCCGACGTCCGAGGGGGGTTCCGGTCCAGCACCACGAACGCCCGCCGATCGACTACCTTGCATGGAGCGGCTCGACGCTGAGCCGTTCATCGCCTGTGAGGAGCACGACATCATGACCACCCGTACGTCCACGAAGCGTAGGGCCCTCGTGGCGGCCGGCGCGGCGCTCATGCTGGTGGCGGGGGGCGCGTCGGCAGCGACGTCCGCGCCCTCGGCCCCGGATGCGCCGCCGTCCCCCGACGCCCCCGTCCTGCCCGACCCGACCCAGGTCTACCGCATCGCCGGTCCGGACCGTTACGCCACCGCCGCCGAGATCGCGCGGGCCTTCCCGGCCGGCGCCAGCCCGACGGTGGTGGTCACCTCCGGCCAGGGCTTCGCCGACGCGCTCTCCTCCCAGCTTCCTGCGTCCGTCACCGGCGCCCCGCTCGGCGACGACCGTGCGGCCGGCGCCCCGGTGCCGATCCTGCTGACCCGCTCGGGCAGCCTGCCGGCGGCGACCCGGTCCGCGCTGAACAGCCTGCACCCCACCAAGATCGTCGTCGTCGGCGGCACCAGCGCCGTGTCCGACGCGGTGCTGCGGGAGCTCCGCGGCTACGCGGGGACCGTGCAGCGGGTCGCCGGCGACAACCGCTACGAGACCTCCGCCGCGGTCGTCGGGAGCTACCCGGCCGGCGTGCCGGTCCTCTACGTGGCCACCGGAAAGGCCTTCCCCGACGGTCTGACCGCCGGCTCCGTCGCGGGCCGGGACGGCGTGCCGCTCCTGCTCACCGACCCCGCCAAGCTGCGCGCCGTGACCGCGCAGGCGATTTCCGACCTCGCGCCGCAGTCGGTGGTCGTCGTCGGCGGGGCCAGCGCCGTGTCCGACACGGTCCTCGACTCGATCGCCGCCATCGTCCCGGACACCACCCGGGTGTCCGGCGACGACCGCTACGAGACCGCGGCAGCGGTCGCGGCGACCTACGAGGCCGACTCCGTCGCCTACCTGGCCAGCGGGCAGAACTACCCGGACGCCCTCACCGGCGGCGCATTCGCGGCATACCACCAGGGACCGCTGCTGCTGACCCGCACGACGACCGTCCCCGCCGCCACCATGGGCGCGCTCGACCTGCTCAGCCCGCAGGGGCTGGTCGTCTTCGGCGGCACCACCTCGGTCACCAAGGGCGCGCTGAAGGCCGTCAACGCCGCCCTGCCGGCCTGGTACGACGAGCTGGTCGTCCAGCTGCTGTCGTTCAACGACTACCACGGCCACATCGAGGTGGAGAACGGCAAGCTCACCGAGGCTCAGGACCCCGAGCAGAACCTGGTCGGCGGCGCGGTCAACCTCTCGACCACGCTGGACATGCTGCGCACGCGCTCCTTCGAGGACCAGAGCCTGACGGTCGCTGCCGGCGACCTCATCGGCGGCTCGACCTTCATCTCCGGGCTCTTCCAGGACGAGCCGTCCGTGGAGACCCTCGAGGTCGCGGGGCTGGACATCTCCAGCGTCGGCAACCACGAGTTCGACGAGGGTGTCGATGAGCTGCTCCGTATGCAGTACGGCGGCAACCACCCGGTGCTCGGTCAGTTCGACGACGAGCCCTACGACGGCGCCGACTTCCAGTGGCTGGCGGCCAACGTGGTCGACAAGGAGACGCGCGAGCCGATCCTGCCGGCCACCGAGGTGCGCAACGTCGCCGGCGTGGACGTCGGCTTCATCGGCATGACCCTCGAGGCCACGCCGACCCTGGTCAGCCCGGGCGGCGTCGCCAGCGTCGACTTCCTCGACGAGGTCACGACGGCCAACGCGCAGGCGGCCGCTCTGCAGGCGCAGGGCGTGGAGTCGATCGTCGTGCTGCTGCACGAGGGCGGCTACCAGACCGGCACCTACAACGGCTGCGAGGGCATCTCCGGCCCTGTCGTCGACATCGCCGAGAAGCTCGCGCCCTCGATCGACGCCGTGATCACCGGCCACACCCACCAGCCCTACGTCTGCACCATCGACGACCCGGCCGGTGAGCCCCGCTCGGTGACCAGCGCCAACCAGTACGGCCGCGTCGTGACCGAGACGGCGCTGTCCGTCAGCCGGACCACCGGCGACGTCATGCGCGACCGTGTCTGGGCCGACAACCACCTGGTCCTGCAGTCCGTCGCGGACGACCCGCAGATGGCCCAGGTCGTCGAGAAGTGGCAGGCCAAGGCCTCCGTCCTGGCCGGCCGCGTCGTCGGCACGGTCGCCGAGGACATCACCGGGGACGCGAGCGGCAACCGCGGCATCGAGACGCCGATGGCCGACCTGGTCGCGGACGCGATCCTGGCGGCCACCTCGGCGCCCGCGGACGGCGGCGCGCAGATCTCGTTCATGAACGTCGGCGGCGTCCGTGCCAGCCTGAAGGTCGACCAGATCAGCAACGGCGAGCAGCCGGGCGAGGTCACCTACCAGGAGGCCTACAACGTCGCACCGTTCGGCAACCTGCTGGTGTCGATCGACATGACCGGCGCTCAGATCAAGGCGGCGCTGGAGCAGCAGTACCAGCCGGTCGAGTCCCGTGGCAGCCGCCCGATGCTGGCGCTCGGCGTCAGCGAGGGCTTCAGCTACACCTGGGACGCCACGCAGCCCCAGGGCTCGCGGGTGAGCAACATGGCGCTCGACGGCACGCCGCTCGACCCCGCCACCACCTACCGGGTGTCCACGCTGAACTTCCTGCAGGAGGGTGGTGACCTCTTCACCGCCTTCACCGAGGGCACCAACCTCATGGGTGGTCCGGAGGACCTGGCCGCGCTGGTCCAGTACCTGAACGACAACCCGGGCCTCACGGCTCCGGAGGACCGGGTCGAGGGTCTGTGACCTGACCCGACCGACAGCGGCGAGGGCCGCCACCCGTGACGGGTGGCGGCCCTCGTCATGTCCGGGCCGTCCCGGCGTGCGCACGTCCTGGCGGACCTGTGCGCGGGGGCGGCCGGCGGTTCCCGAGGTCGCTCAGAGGTTCTCGTCCACGAACTGCCGGGCCACGTCGGCCGGGTCCTCGCCGTTGCTGACGACCTGCACCATCATCTGGGTGAGGTTCTGGGTGGTCAGTGCGGCAGAGACGGCGTCGAGGGCCTCCTCCACCGTCGGGTTGACCACGTCCTTGGAGATGAGCGGGACGATGTTCTGGGCCGCGAAGAGGCTCTCGGGGTCCTCCAGGACGACGAAGCCGTTCTCCTCGATGGCCGGGTCGGTGGTGAAGATGTTGGCCGCGTCGACCTGGCCGTTCTTCAGCGCCTGGACGGTGAGGTTGGAGCCGGCGGCCAGGGAGCGGAACTGCTTGAACTCCAGCCCGTAGACCTTCTTCAGACCGTCGACGCCGTTGGGCCTGGTCTCGAACTCCGGCGGTCCGCCGAGCACCAGGTCGCCGGCCTTGCCCTTGAGGTCCGCGATCGAGCTGAGGCCGAGCTCCTTGGCCGTCTCCCCCGTCACCACGAGGGCGTCCTTGTCCTCGGCCTGGCTGATCTGCAGCAGCTGCAGGCCGTCGGGCAGGTTCTCCTTGGCATCCGCGAGGACCTCCTCGGAGGAGGTCGCGGTGATGTCCGGGTTGAGGTAGGTCGCGAGCCCGCCGGTGTACTCCGGGACCAGGTCGATCGACCCGTCCTCCAGGCCTGCCATGTAGGTCTCGCGCGAGCCGATGTTGAGCTTCGTCGGCGCGTCCACACCGGCGTCCGAGAGCGCCGCCGCGTAGATCTCGGCGAGCAGCTCGTTCTCCGGGAAGTTGGCCGAGCCGACCACGACCTCGCCGCCCTCGCCGTCCGGTGCGGGGGCGGTCGCGGTGCCGGCGGCCGGGCTGTCCCCGCCGGTGTCCCCGGAGCCGCTGTCGAGCGGGTCCCCGCCGCCGCCGCATCCTGCGAGCAGGAAGGCGGTTGTCAGGGGCAGCGCGATCAGCCAGGTTCGACGCATGAGAGCTCCTCCGATGAGGTGAATGATGTCGCGGTCACGATGTCACGAACCGCCGGCGGGCGCACAACCACCGTGCCCCTCCGCAGGACAGAGCCGGGCCCGACCGGGTCCGTGGTGGCGGTGGTCATCGGGCTCACCCGACCGGCACCGCGGTGACGACGTGGTTGTCCACGTAGTGCCCGGTCCGCGGGGACCAGTCGCCGGTGCAGGTGACCAGACGCAGCACCGGGTCGCCGTCCCGCCGGAACAGCTCGTCGACGGCCAGGTCGGTCTTGGCGACCGTCTGTCCGCCCACCACGCGGTATGCGGTCCGCGTCCCGTCCGCGAGCTCGATAACGATCTCGGCCCCCTCCGCCACCCTCGTGAGGTGGGCGAAGGCACCGGGTCCGGTGGTGGTGTCCACGTGGCCGGCGAGGACCACCGACCCCGCGTCGCTGCCGGGGGCCGGTCCGTAGCGGTACCAGCCCGCCCGGTCTGCCTGCTCGGGGATCTCCATCTGGCCGTCGTCCGAGACGCCGACCGCGTCGAGAGCGACCTCGAGGCGCAGCGAGGGGACGCGGAGCACCGCCGGCGCCGCCAGCCGGTCGCCCCTCGGGGATCGCCGCCCCGCGTCGGCCAGCGCGGCCGACGACCGGCCCGGCTGCCCGACGGAGGACCGGGGGGCGGGCGCGGAGGCGGCCGAGGGCCCCGCCGCCGGGTCGGGGGCGGACCCCGGCGGCGGGAGGGTGGTGGCGGCCGAGCTCGCCATCAGCAGCGAGGACGACGCGTCGGCTCCCGCTTCGGCGCCGTCGACGAGGAGGCCGCGGACCGCCCAGCCGACCACCAGGAGACAGGCCAGCAGCGCCCCGAGGGCGAGGAGCCCGCCGGGTGCCAGCCGCCTGCTCCGGCGGGTCGGTCGGTGGGCGGATCCGCGGCCCACGGGTCAGGCCCGACCGTTCGTGGTCGTGCCGGCCCGGACCAGGCGACGGCCGGCGACGACCGCGCCCGCGGCACCGGCGAGCGCCAGCACCAGCAGGGCGCCGTCCTGGGCGGTCCCGCCCTGGTCGCCGGCCATGCCGCCGAGCCCGGAGGGGACGCCCTCGGGCGCGCTGTGCAGGCCCTCGATCGTCTGCACCGCGAGGGCGAGGTTCTCGTCGGCGGCCGAGCCCCAGGCGTAGACGATGGTGTTCGTGCCCTCGGCGAGGTCGAGGTCGGCCGGGCCGAGCACGACGTCCTCGGTGCCGGCGAGCACCACGTCGGCGGAGACCGTCGTGGCCGGGAGGTCGAGCACCGCCTCGTCGGGGTTGGACAGACCCTCGATGACCGGGCTGCCGCCGGCGCGCACGTCCACCGCCGGGGCGGCCGCGACGTGGCGGACGGTCAGGCGGGCGTCGCCCGCCTCCGTGGTCGAGATGTCGTTGACGAACGCCGAGAGCATCGGCGTCCCGGACTCGTCCAGGTGCGCGGCGAGCGTCAGGTTGGCGCCGCCGGGGACCTCGAGGCCCTCCGCGGAGAGCGCCGGCTCGGCCGAGTCGGGGGTGTCGCCATCCGCGTAGACCTCGATGTCGTAGGCACCGGCGGGCAGCATCATCGGGTCGGTGAGCGTCCCGGGGGCGAAGTCGGGGATGGTCTCCTCCCCGTTGACGTAGACGTCGACGGTCAGTCCGGGGACACCGTGCAGCACGGAGACGGTGGCCTCCTGGTCGGCGGCCAGCGCCGGTGCGGCGAGGGCGGTCGTGGCGAGCCCGGCGAGGATGGCGGCGGTGGTGGTCCTGCGCATGATGGTTGCTCCTTGGGTCCGGGGCGGAACGGTTCCGCCCTCACCTGTCACTGCGGACCTGGACGGCCTGCCAGATTCAGGTCTGTCCCATCATTGTCTAATGTTTGTCATATGTCCAGTCCTGGACGCGGTCCGCGACCGGCGGGTCCTTTCAGCTGGGTGCCTCGACGAGGCCGACGAGCTCGCGCAGGGAGGTGATCCGCTCCGCACCGGGCGCCTCGAGCTCGACGCCCGGGGTCTGGAGCAGGATGCCGCGCACCCCGGCCGTCTCGGCGGCGGCGACGTCTGCGGGCCGGTCGCCCACGGCCAGCACCAGGGCCGGCCGGAGCCGGTGCCGCGTGAGCAGCTCGACCACCATCGCCGGGTCGGGCTTGCGCGGGAAGCCGTCCGGCGCGCACACCAGGTCGTCGACCCGGAGGCCGACCTGCTCGAGCAGCTCGCTCGCGCTCTCCCGGTCGCGATGGGTGGCCACCAGGTTGAGCCCGCCCGCCGCGTGCACCGCCCCCATCACCTCGCGCGCACCCTCGGTCACCGGTGGCGGGTCGTGGCGCCAGGTCTCCTTGGTGGCCTCGTAGGCCGCGCGCAGGTCCTCCTGCGGTATGCCGTGCCGCTGCGCCAGCGTGGTGATCGCGTGCCCGCTCGAGACACGCGTGAGCACCGCGACGGCATGCAGGTCCGCGTCGGTCACCGGCCCGCCCCCCCTCCCCTCCTGCACGGCGCCCGCCAGGGCCCGGTCCACCACCGGGTAGGTGTCGAGCAGGGTCCCGCCCAGGTCCCAGATCACCGTCCGCACGACGACGTCCGCCAGCCTCAGTGCCCGGGGCTCGCCCGCGTCAGCCCCGGGGAGACCACCAGCCGCTGCACGCCGGCGAGCACGAGGTCCACCCCGAGGGCCAGCAGCGCCACGACGATCGCCCCGCCGGCCATCTGCGCGTAGTCGCGCGACGCCTGCCCGTCGATGAGGAACCGGCCCAGGCCACCCAGACCGACGATGGCCGCGATCGTGGCTGTCCCGATGATCTGCAGCATCGCTGCCCGCAGGCCGGACATGATGAGCGGCATCGCCCCGGGCACCTCGACCTGGCGGAGCACCTGGGCGCCGGTCATCCCCATACCGCGCGCGGCGTCCCGGGCGGCGGGGTCGGTGGCCTGCACGCCCGCGTAGGTTCCCGCGAGGACCGGAGGGACCGCGAGCAGCACGAGCACGATGAGCGCGGGGATCACGAACGCGAGCTCACCGCGCAGCCGCGGCAGGAGCAGCAGGACGGCGATGAAGAGCACGCCGAGCGAGGGGATGGCCCGCACCGCGCCGGCGGCGTTGACCGCCAGCCAGCGGCCGCGGCCGGTGTGCCCCACCCACAGCCCGACGGGGACCGCGACGAGGGCCGCGACGACCAGGGCGAGGAAGGAGTAGAGCAGGTGCGCCAGCGACTGGTCCACGATCCCGCCGGTCCCGGTCCAGCTGGCAGGGTCGGTGAGCCACTGCCAGGTGAGGACGAGCGCGTTCATGCCGGTACCCCCTTCTGCAGCCACGGCGTGAGGAGGCGCGCCAGGAGCGCGATCGCGGCGTCGAGCAGGAGCGCCAGCACCACCGAGGCGAGGACGCCGACGACGATCGGCCCCATCGCGTTGCGGTTGAAGCCGTCGGTGAACAGCGACCCGAGCTGGCTCACGCCGATCAGCGCGGCGACCGAGACCATCGAGACGTTGCTCACCGCCGCCACCCGCAGGCCGGCCGCGACGACGGGCACGGCCAGCGGCAGGTCGACGGCGACCACCCGCCGCAGCTCCCCGAAGCCCATCGCGGTCGCCGCCTGCCGCACGTGCCCGGGCACCGAGGCGAGGCCGTCGGCGACCGTGCGGGTCAGCAGCGCGACGGCGTAGATCGTCATCGCGACCAGCACGTTGGCGTCGTCGAGGATCTGGGTGCCGAGCACGAGCGGCAGCAGGATGAACAGCGCCAGCGAGGGGATCGTGTACATCAGCCCGGTCCCCGCGATCAGCGGCGGCCCGAGCCACCGCACGTGCGTCGCCAGCCACCCCAGCGGCACGCTGACCGCCAGTCCGATCAGCAGCGGCACGCCGGCCAGGTAGAGGTGCCGCAGCATGAGCGCGCCGAGCTCGCCCCACTCGACCCCGCCCATCAGGGGCTCTCCACGGTCCGGTCCGCGTCGGCTCCAGACCGCTCGGGGTCGTGCGCTGCGTCCCCACCGGGCGCACCGCTTGTGGCCAGGGCGTCGAGCACGTCGTCGGCGAGGACCGTGCCGACCACCCCGCCGTCGTCCTCGTCCACGACCACGCCGCGGCCGCTGGGCGAGGACAGGGCGGCGTCGAGCAGGTTCCGCGCGCTGTCCCCGCGACGGGCCACGCTGCCGAAGCGGCGCACCCGGTCCTCGGTGAGCGGCCCGCCCCAGGAGCGAGCGTCCGCCCAGCCCAGCGGCATACCGGTGTCGTCCACGGCGAGCACCCAGCCGGAGCCGGCGGGGACCGCCTCCCCCAGGCGGACGGTGCTCTCGTGGCGGGGCGTGACCTGGACGTCGGCGAAGCCCAGCGCCCGGTAGCCTCGGTCCTTGCCGACGAAGGAGGCGACGAAGTCGTCGGCGGGCCGCGCGAGCAGGTCGGCCGGGGTGGCGAACTGGGCCAGGTGACCGCCGTAGCGCATGACCGCGACCATGTCGCCCAGGGTGAGCGCCTCGTCGATGTCGTGGGTGACCAGCACCACGGTGATCCCGAGCTCGTCCTGGAGCCGGCGCAGCTCGTCCTGGAGCTCGGCGCGCACGATCGGGTCGACCGCGCTGAACGGCTCGTCCATGAGCATCAGCTCCGGGCCGCTGGACAGGGCGCGCGCGACCCCGACGCGCTGCTGCTGCCCGCCGGAGAGCTGGGAGGGGTAGCGGCCGGCCTGCTGGGCGGTGAGGCCGACCTTCTCGATGGCCTCCATCGCGGCCGCGCGCGAGCGGGCGCGGTCCCAGCCGAGCAGCCGCGGGACCGTCATGACGTTGGCCAGCACGGTGCGGTGCGGGAACAGGCCGGCGTGCTGGATGACGTAGCCGATGCTGCGGCGCAGCTGGGCCGCCGGCCGGTCGCCGACGTCCCGGTCGTTGATGAGGATCCGCCCGGAGGTCGGCTCGACCATCCGGTTGATCATCCGCAGGCTGGTCGTCTTGCCGCACCCGGACGGTCCGACCAGCACCGTGATCTGACCGCGGGGCATCTCCAGGGAGAGGTCCTCCACGGCGGTGGTGCCGTCGGCATAGGTCTTGGTCACGCTGTCGAAGCGGATCACCCGGACAGCCTAGGGGGACGGGCGCCGCCGGACCCGATGGGCCGCCGTCCGGCACCTGTGGGCCCCGCCGCCGTCAGGTGCGCGGTCACCCGCCGGGCAGTTGTTTCGCCCGGCGCCCTGGAACCCTTGCGGAACCCGCAGCGCGCCCCCTCCCGACGGGCACGCTGTGGACAACTTCTGCGGCTGGTCGACCGGCTGGTGCAGGCTGCGGCGGTGGATCCGGTGGAGGCGGTCCGCCGATGCGGCGGCCGGGCGAGCAGCGCGCAGCTGCGCGAGCTCTGCGTGCGGCCCCGGGACCTGTCGGCCGCGGTCCGGACGGGGCACCTGGCACGCACCCGGCCGGGGCGCTACCGGCTCGCGACCCTCGACACCCAGCTGGACGTGGCCATCGGGCTGACCGCGACTCTCTCGCACCGCAGCGCGGCGCTCCACCACGCGCTCGAGGTGGCCACCGCCCCGGAGCTCCCGGAGATCACGGTCAGACGCAACCGGCGGCTCAGTCGTGACCAGCAGCGCAGGGCCAGCACGACCTGGCGCGACCTCCCCGCGAGCGCGGTCGCGGCGTCCGTCACGCCGCCGGCGCAGACGGTCCTGGACTGCGCCCGGGACCTTCCGTTCCAGGAGTCGCTCGCCGTCGCAGACTCGGCCCTGCGCCACGGCCTCGTCGACCTCGACCAGCTCCGGGGGCGGGCTGCGCGCGTGCGGGGGCACGGTGCGGCGCGGGCGCGCCGGGTCGCGGCCGCGGCGAGTCCCCTCGCGGCCAACCCCTTCGAGTCCTCCCTGCGCGCGATCGCCCTGGACTCCGGACTGGACGTGCAGCCCCAGATCCAGGTCACCGACCACGGCCTGTTCGCCCTGGTGGACCTCGCCGACCAGGGCCGACGGCTCGTGATCGAGGCCGACAGCTACGAGCACCACGGGAACCGCAGGGGCTTTCGCAAGGACGTGCGCCGCTACACCGAGCTGGCCGTCTTCGGGTGGACCGTGCTGCGCTTCACCTGGGAAGACGTGATGCTCCAGCCGGACTACGTCCGGTGGGCCCTCACCTCCTGGCGCCTCGCCCAGGACGGGGTCCGGGTCCTCGCACCGCCGGCGCACCTGCCGCGGCTGGCCTAGACGGTGGCCGTCGTCCACGTCTCGCCGGGCGTGCACGATGAGCAAGGACCCGGGCTTCGTGGCACTTTTCCGCATCGTGCACGCCGGGCGAGACGCCCACCCGGCTTCCCCACGCGGACAGCCGGCCGCAGGACCCCTCCCCCGAGCAGATGCAGGCAGCGCCCCACCGCCCGCCCGGAGCACCGTTCGGCAGGTGGAACCGCCTCCTGCTCGTAATACTCGGAAGATGCACAGCGTCCCCCGCGACCTCGAGAGTGCCGCCACCGCGCAGCGGCTGGCCGACACCGTGCTGCCCACCCGGCACGGCCGCTTCCGGATGACCGCCTACCGGGGCGGCACCGGCACCGAGCACGTGGCGCTCAGCGTCGGCGTCCACGACGACGACCCGCCGGGCGCGCCGGCCCCGCTGGTCCGGCTGCACTCCGAGTGCCTGACGGGCGACGCGCTCGGCTCGCACCGCTGCGACTGCGGCGAGCAGCTCCAGCACGCCCTCCACCTGCTCGCCGCCTGCGGCCGCGGCGTGCTCGTCTACGTGCGCGGGCACGAGGGACGCGGCATCGGCCTGGCCGAGAAGCTGCGCGCCTACGCCCTCCAGGACGCGGGCCTGGACACCGTCGACGCCAACCTGCGGCTGGGCCACCTGCCGGACGCCCGCACCTACGACGAGGCGGCCGCGGTCCTGGCGGACCTGGGCGTGCGCCGGCTGCGTCTGCTCACCTCCAACCCCGCCAAGGAGAGCGCACTGCGGGCCCTGGGCGTGGACGTGGTCGAGCGGGTCCCGATCGTGGTGCCGCCCCGCCCCGAGAACGCCCGCTACCTGCGCACCAAGCGCGAGCGCATGGGCCACGACCCCGGCGAGGACGACTGGCAGCAGCTGCTCGAGGGGACGGTGCCCAGGAGCGGCGAGCTGGCGGAGCGCTACGGCGACCTCGTGCGCCGCGACGGCCCGCTCGTCCTGGCCCAGCTCGGGCAGAGCCTGGACGGGTTCATCGCCAGCCGGTCCGGGGACGCCCGCTCGGTGACCGGGCCCGCCGACCGCGAGCACCTGCACCGTCTGCGCGCCCTGGTCGACGCGGTCATCGTCGGCGGGCGGACCGCCGCCGTCGACGACCCGCGCCTCACCGTCCGGGACGTGGTCGGTCCCGACCCGGTCCGGGTCGTGCTCGACCCAGGGGCCACGCTGCCCCTCACCTCCCACCTGCTCTGCGACGGGGTGGCACCCACGCTGTGGCTGGTCCGTGCCTCCGCGCCGGTGCCCGCCGACCTGGCGGAGCACGTCGAGGTCGTGCGGTGGCACGCTGCGGGACCGATGGCCCCCGACCAGGTCCTGCAGGAGCTGCGGCGGCGCGGCCTGGGGCGGGTCCTCGTCGAGGGCGGCGGCCGGCTGGTGAGCGCCTTCGTCGACGCCGGCCTGGTGGACCGGCTCTACCTGACGACGGCGCCGGTGATCATCGGCGAGGGCGTGCCCGGCCTGCGGGTCGCGGCCGCCGAGACGATGGCCGGGGCGACCCGTGCGCCGGTCCGGCGCTGGGTCCTGGGCGAGGACGTGGTGGTCGAGGTCGACCTGGCCGCCGAACGGGTCGCGCGCACCGACCGCTCCCCCGAGGACCACGGCGCCGACGAGGTCGAGGAGGTGTCGAGCAGCACGGCCTGAAGGCTGCGCCCCGCAGGGTGCCTGACCCCGACCTGCGGCACGATGGGCCTCCATGGACCACCACCCCGCGAGCTGGACGGTGAGCGAGGCCTCATGACCGACCGACCGCGAGGTGGGCTGCTGGCCCTGTGCCTCGCCGAGCTGGTCAGCTGGGGCCTGCTCTACTACTCCCTGCCGGTGGCGGTCACCCCCATCGCGGCCGACACCGGGTGGAGCCAGACCACCACCATGGCGGCGCTCTCGGTCGGGCTGCTCATCTCCGCCGTCGCCGGGATCCGCGTCGGCCGGCTGCTCGACGCCGGCGGTCCGCGCACCGTCATGACGCTCGGCGCCGTCCTGGGCGTCGTGGCCCTCCTCGTGGTGGCCGCCGCGCCCACCCTCCCCGTGTTCTTCGCCGGCTGGATGCTGGCCGGGCTCGCGCAGGCCGCGACGCTCTACCCGCCCGCCTTCGCCGTCGTCACCCGCTGGTACGGCTCCGCCCGGGTGCGGCCGCTCACCCTCCTCACCCTGGTCGGCGGGCTGGCCTCGACCGTCTTCGCCCCGTTCCTCGCCCTCCTGCTCGACCAGCTCGGCTGGAGGGCCACGTATGTCGTGATGGCCGGGATCCTCGCCGTCACCGTGGTCCCGTTGCACGCGTTCTTCCTCAACCGGACGTGGACGCCGCCGCCCTCCGCCGAACCGGCCGCACCCGCGTCGCCCCCCGCCGCCTCGTCCGCGCTCCGGACCGAGACCCGCGCCCGGGTCCGTGCCGTCACCCGTTCACCACGGTTCGTCCTGCTGCAGGTGGTGGTCTCGCTGGCGACCTTCACCCTCTTCGCCGTGACCATCAACATCATCCCGCTGCTCGTCCACCGGGGGGCCTCCTTCGGCCTGGCCGCGGTCGCGCTGGGCCTGATCGGCCTGGGGCAGGTGTCCGGCCGCCTCGGCTACGTGGCCCTGGAGGCGGCGACCACGCCGCGGCTGCGCACGGTGCTCCTGCTCGGCGCGGGCGCCCTCGGGCTGTGGCTGCTCGCCTTCGTGCCCGGGCCGGTGGCCCTGCTCGTCGGCATCTCGATGCTGTGCGGCGCCGTCCGCGGCTGCCTCACCCTGCTGCAGGCCACGGCGGTCTCGGACCGGTGGGGGACGGCGGACTTCGGCGCGGTCAACGGTGTCTTCGTCGCGCCCGTCGTCGCGCTGACGGCTCTCGCCCCGGTCGCGGGCCCGGCCCTCGCGGGGCTGCTCGGCGGCTACCCCCCGATGGTCCTCCTGATGGCCGGCGTCCTCACCCTCGCCACCGCCCTCGCCGCCCGCACCTGAGGACGGGGGCGGCCGGGGGACGCCCCCGCCGGTGCCGGCTCAGCGTGGCAGGACCAGCAGGTCCTCGTGGTCCACCCGGACGTCCAGGCGCCCGCCCGCCAGCTGCTCGAGCCGGCGAGCGCGCCACGCCCGCAGCGCCGAGACCTGCTCGGGCGACTCCTCGACGGCCGCCTCGACCCGCTCCCCCAGCCACCGTCCCAGGAGCTCCGGCCGGCGTGCGTCGAGCGTCCAGGGCGTACCCGCCGCGTGCACCCTCAGCCCCCGACCGACGAGGTCGTCGCGCAGCATCCTCACCGCGTCCGGCCCCGGCCGACCGCGTCGCCGCTGGTGCGCGTCGAAGGACGCCCGGAGCCCCGCGTCGCCCGGATCCTCCGGCGACCACTCCACGCTGCCGGTGACCGAGAGCGACAGCAGCGCCGGCGCGCCCGACCGGTCGACGGCCTCGGCGAACCGGTCGACGTCCGGACGGTCGAGCACGTCCAGCAGTGCGGCGCAGGTGAGGACGGTGGGGGCACCGTCGCCCGGAGGCAGCCCGGCCAGCACCTCGTCGAGGTCCCCGGCACCGGCCTCCACCCGCAGGGCGTCACGGTGGTCGGCGTGCCCGAGCAGCTCCGCGTCGTGGTCGACCACGACCCACTCCTGGGCGAAGGGCAGCCGCGGACCAAGGTAGTCCCGGTTCGCGCCCGTCCCCGCCCCCACGTCGACGACCCTGACCACCGCGGCTCCGCACTCGTGCAGGTGCCGCACCAGCCGGTCCAGCAGACCGCCCGCGCCGTGGTCTCGCGCCTCCTCGTCCGCCTCGCGCCGCAGCGCCAGCCAGCCGGCGCTGGCCCGCACCGCCGGCGGCACGGCGCCGGCGGTGAGCCCAGGCACGACGGCAGCGGGCACCTCGCCAGCAGCCACCCGGGCCGGGTCGTCCGCCTGCTCCTCCGTCCGTGTCGTCATCGCTCGATCCTGTCCAGGGCGAGGTCGATCTGTCGGACGGTGCGGTCCCACCCGCTCAGCAGAGCACGCCGCTCCAGCGCCGCCGCCCGCCACGCCTCCCGCAGGTCCGGCTCGGTCAGCCACCTGCGCAGCGCCCCGGCCAGCTCCTCCGGGCCCTCGACCGGCACCGCCACGCCCGGCGGGTCGTCGCAGCCGGTGCCGCGCAGCGCCTCCACCGCCCCCGTCCCCTCCCCGACCACGGTGGGTATGCCGTGCGCGTGCGCCTCGGCGACCACCTGCGCCCAGGTCTCCGAGCGCGAGGGGTGGACGAGCAGGTCGGTGCGCTGCCACAGCCGCTCGAGCTCCTCGCCCTCCACCGTCCCGGGCCAGGCCACGCGGTCTGCGATCCCGCGGGCTCGGGCGTCGGCGACCAGCGTGTCGAGGTGGACAGGGTCCTGCGCCGGGCCGGCGAGCACCGCGGTCCACGGCAGGTCGGCGACCTCCTCCAGGGCGGCGAGGAGGACGGCATGGTTCTTCACCGGGGCGACGGCTCCGAGGGCCAGGAGCAGCGGGGCCGAGTGGTGCTCCGCGGAACCGCCCCGACTCCCCTCCGCGACAGGAGCGCGCTCCGTCCCCGGCCGGGCGACGACCACGTCCCCGACACCGTGCCGGGCCCGCAGCTCCTCGCGGGCCCAGTCGCTCACCGTGACCACGAGGTGCGCGGCGGCCAGCGCCCGCCGCTCCCGCCGGTCCAGCTCGGCCGCCCGCTCACCGCTCTCCCCCGCTCCGTCGGCCAGCAAGGAGTGGACCAGCAGCGCCGTGGGCCGCGCCTGCGCCGAGCGACGGACCGCGCCCGGGGCGGCGCACCCGACCAGCCCGTCGACCAGGACCGCGCCCGGACCCAGCGCGTCCAGCCGCACGTCCAGCGCGGTCCTCTGGGCCTCGCTCGGCCAGGGCCAGTCCCCCTCGGCCCGCACCTGGTTGACCTCCCGCCCGAGGTGCCGCCAGCGTCCGACGATCGCCGCGTCATACCGGTCCCCGCCGCTGGGCGCCTCGGCCGGCCGGTCGGGGACCACGACGTGCAGCGGGCCGCCGGTCACGCCCGGTCCAGGTCCAGGCGGTAGGACGCCCACGCGTCGGGGTGCTCGCGCAGCGTGACGCTGACCGAGCGGAACGGCGCCGGGTCGACCTGCTCGACGAGCCGCTCGGCGACCCAGCGGCTCAGGAACTCGGTGGTGGTGACGTGCCCGGCCAGCTCGGGCACCTCGTCGAGGTTGCGGTAGGCCAGCCGCCCCAGCACCCCGGCGAGCGCCTCGGTGGCGGCGCCGATGTCGAGCACCACCCCGTGCGCGTCCAGGCCGTCGCGCTCCCAGGTCGCCTCCACCACGTAGGTCGCGCCGTGCAGCGCCTGCGCCGGCCCGAAGAACTCGTCGGGCAGGCTGTGGGCCACCATCACGTGGTCACGGACGGTCAGCGTGTGCATGGTCCTCCTCCTTCGTCGGTATGCCGTCCGCCGCCGCGGGCGGGTAGCTCACCACGTGGCACAGCCCGGGTGCCCCGGCGGCCAGGTCCTCCATCAGGCGGGGCAGCTGCTCCAGCGGGGTGGGGCCGGCGAGCAGGTGGTCCAGGGCGGGGTCGGCGGCGGCGCGGAGGGCGACCGCCATCCGGTCGGCGTGGTCGCGGCGCGCCGCCCGGTGCGGGCTGACGCGGCTGACCTGGCTGGCGCGCACCGCGAGCCGCCGGGCGTGGAAGTCGCCGCCGAGGTCCAGGGTGACGGGGCGGTCGCCGTACCAGGACAGCTCGACGACCTCGGCCTCCTCCCCGAGCAGGGACAGCGCCAGGCGCAGGCCCTCCTCGCTGGCCGAGCAGTGGAAGACGACGTCGCAGCCCGGCGTGGCCGAGCCGGGCCGCACCCAGGTGGCACCGAGCGCCCCGGCGACCCGACCGCGCTCCTCGTCGGGCTCGACGACCTCGAGCCGCTCCAGCGGCAGCCTCGCCAGCAGCGCGGTGAGGCTGGCGCCGACCATGCCGCAGCCCACGACCGCGACCCGGTCGCCGTAGAGCGGCCGGCCGTCCCACAGCGCGTTGACCGCCGTCTCCAGGGTGCCGAGCAGCACCGCGCGCGCGTCGGGGACGTCGTCGGGCAGCGCGGTCAGGGCGGTGAGCGGCACGACATACCTGTCCTGGTGGGGGTGCAGGCAGAAGACGCGGCGGCCCACCCACCCGGGATCACCGGCCTCGACGACGCCCACGGAGAGGTAGCCGTACTTGACCGGCCCGGGCAGCCCGCCGGCTTGGAAGGGCGCCCGCATCCGCTCGGCGACGGACGCCGGGACCCCGCCGCGGTGGACGAGCAGCTCGCTGCCGCGGCTGATCCCGGACGCGGTGGCGCGCACGAGCACCTCCCCCGGGCCCGGCTCGCGCAGCTGCTCGGAGCGCACCTCGCCCCGGCCGGGGGCGAGGGTCCAGTAGGCACGGGCACGCATGGCACGATTCTGGCCCGATCGTCCCGACCGCGCCGCCCGGAACGTCAGGTCGCCGGGGAGGTCCGCGGGCGCGCCGGTCGGTGCCTACCTCTAGCGTGACGTCCGTGGACCCGACCCCGACGACCTCCGCGCGCAGCCGGCCGGCGACGCCCGGGGACGTCGTCACCCTGGCCCGCGTGGTGCCGGTGCTCGCCGCCGCCGGGCTGGTCGTGGGGGCGCTGGCGACCGGCGGGGAGCCCCGCACGTGGTGGGTCGCCGGGCTCGGCGGGCTCGCCTGGGCCGGCGACGCCCTCGACGGGTATGTCGCGCGCCGCACCTCCTCGGTCACCGACCGCGGGGCGGCGCTGGACTCCGCGGTGGACGGCGCCCTCGTGCTCGTCCTCTCGCTGGCGGTGGCGCCGGTGGCGCCGTGGGCGCTGGTCGGCGGGCTGCTCTTCCCGGCCTTCGCGCTCGTCCAGGTCCGGCGCCCGGCGTGGCGGCGGCCGCTGCCGCCCAGCCCGCGACGCCGCCTCCTCGGTGGGGTGATGGCCGGGACCCTCGTGCTCGCGTGCGCCCCGGTGTGGCCGGCCGCCGTGGTGCAGGTCGCCGTCGGGGCGGCCGTGGTCCTGGTGACGTGGTCGTTCGTGGTGGACGTGCGGTGGCTCGAGCGGGCGGCCCCTGGGAGGGTCAGGAACCTGCACTAGCCTCGTCGGAGCAGCTCGACGAGAGGGACCGATGAGACACCGGCAGCGGCACCCCGCGCACCGTCGGGGTCAGCGTCCCTGGTGGCTGGGCATGCTGGCGGGGACGCTGGTCGCCGCGGTGGTGGCCTGGCTGGCGGTCTGCGTCGACGTGCTCGTCACCCCGCAGGTCGACCCGCACGGGCGGGTGGACGCCGTCTACGTGCTGGGACCGGCGGAGACCAGGATCGGCGCGGCGCTGGACCTCATGGACCAGGGACTGGCCCCGGTGCTGCTGGCGACCACCTCGGTGCGCGAGGACGGGACGACCTACGCCACCGGTCACTGCGGCACGGCGGCGGCGACCTACCGGGTGGAGTGCGTGCTGCCCGACCCCTACAGCACGCGCGGCGAGGCGCAGGTGCTCGGCGAGCAGGTGGCCGCCCACGGGTGGACCCGGGTGGCCGTGCTCACCAGCACGGTGCACACCGCGCGGGCCCGCATGCTGATGGAGCGCTGCGTGGACGCCGAGGTGCTGATGTGGACCCTCGACGACCGTCCCGACCCCGGGGTGGTCGCCCGGCTGGAGGGGTTCGTCTACCAGTCGGCGGCCTGGGTCAAGGCCCAGCTCGAGCGGGACTGCTGACCCGGCGGGCACCTCCCGCTGCCGAGCCGACCCGGCCGTCCACCCGACCGGCGACACGTTCGGTGCGCGAGCGGCGGCGCACAGCCCTAGCGTCGGGAGCATGCAGACAGCCCAGCCGTCCCGTGCCGTCGCCCTCGTCGCCGGAGCCTCGCGCGGCCTCGGGCTGCTCGTCGCCCGCGAGCTGGTCCTGCGCGACCATGACGTCGCCGTCTGTGCGCGGACCGAGGACGACCTGGAGGTCGCCGTGCAGATGCTCCGGAAAGGCGCGGAGGCCCGGGGCGCGACCGCCGACGAGGGCGCAGGGCCGGGATCGCCGCAGGTGCGAGGCTACGTGTGCGACGTGGGCGATCAGGACGCCGTCGAGCGGCTCGTCGCCGACGTCGAGCGCGACCTCGGTCCGGTCGACGTGCTCGTCTGCGTCGCCGGCACCATCCAGGTCGGCCCGGCACGGACCATGACGCTGGAGCACTTCGAGCAGGCCGTGGCCACGATGCTGATGGGGCCGGTCCGGCTCGCCTGGGCGGTGCTGCCGGGGATGCGGGAGCGCGGGCGCGGCCGGATCGGGACGGTGACGAGCATCGGTGGCAAGGTGGCGGCACCGCACCTGCTGCCCTACGTCACGGCGAAGTTCGGTGCCGTCGGGTTCAGCGAGGGCCTCTCCGCGGAGCTGGCGGGCACCGGTGTCACCGCCACGACGATCGTGCCAGGGCTGATGCGCACCGGGTCCCACGAGCGGGCCCTGTTCACCGGCGACCAGGCGGCTGAGTTCGCCTGGTTCGGCCCCGCGGCGTCGATGCCGCTGCTGTCCGCCGACGCCGAGCGGGCCGCCCGGCGCATGGTCGACGGGGTGCTCTCCGGACGGACGACCGTGGTGATCACGCCCCTCGCCTGGGTCGGCATGCGCGTGCACGGGTTGATGCCTGCCACCACCGTCCGCGTCATGGGCCTCGTCAGCCGGATGCTGCCGGACGCTCCCGGGCTGCCGGACGACTCCGTCACGGTCGAGGGACGCCACGCCGCGCGGGTCCTCGACTCCTCGGTGGTGCGCACGCTGACGACCCTGGGCCGCAGGGCTGCGGCCCGCTTCAACGAACGCGGTCCGGGTGCGGTCCCGACCGGCCCGGGTACGGGCCCGACCGGTGCGGCGCGGCGTCAGGGCGAGGCCGCGACCTCCTCGCTGCGCACGTAGGACGGGGCGCGCAACCTGGACCACAACGGGTGCATCCAGGTGCCGGTGGGCGGGTGCCGGACCGGGTCGTGGCGACGGTGACAGTCGCCGTCCTCCCAGACCACCTCGAGCCGCCCGCGCTCGTGCCACGGCTGTCCCGGGGCCGCCACGAGGAGGCGCCAGGTGCGGGGCGGGCCGCTGACCCGCCCGGCGCCGGCCTCGGCAGGCTCGGGGTCCAGGCGCAGCAGCAGCGGGCCGCGGGCGGTGCTCATCGGCAGCAGCGTGGTCACGGTGCCGTGCGCGCCCGGACCGCGCAGGGTGAGGAGGTGGCGACCCACGACACCCGTCCCGGTCGAGGCGAGGAGCACGTCGCCGGCGCCGGGGCCCTCGACGCGCACCGCCAGACCCTCCACGTCCGGCCACCGACGCAGTCCGGTCGCCCGCGAGCTGCGCACCAGGCAGGGGTGCGGACCGGGCTCGTCGAGCAGGTGGACACCGCTGGGAGGGCCGGGCGAGACCAGGAGCCAGCCGCGTCCGCAGACCCCGACGGGGTGCAGCGCGCGCGTCCCCCGCACCCGCGCGAGCAGGCCGAACGCCCGCCCGAGCGTCGCACCCGTCGCGCCGCCGGCCGCGGCCAGCACCGGGCGCGTCGCCACGCTCACGGCCGGAGCACGACCTTGAGACAGCCGTCGGACTTGTCGTTGAAGGTCTGGTACATCTGCGCGGCCTGCTCGAGCGGGACCCGGTGGGTGGCCAGACCCTCGAGCCCGAGGACGTCCTCCTCACCGCTGACCAGGTCGTAGAGCTCCCCGGTCCACCGGGGAACGTTGCACTGCCCCATCCGCAGCTGCACCTGCTTGTCGAAGAGCTGCATCATCGGCATCGGGTCGGCCATCCCCCCGTAGACGCCGCTGAGCGAGACGGTGCCGCCCCGCCGCACCGCGTCGATCGCCGTGTGCAGGGCGGCGAGCCGGTCCACCCCCGCGGTCTCGATCGCCCTGCGCGCCAACGGCTTGGGCAGGCGCTTGGCCGCGGCCACGGCCGCGCCGAGGACCGGGCTGCCGTGCGCCTCCATGCCGACGGCGTCCAGGACCGCGTCCGGCCCGCGGCCGTCCGTCATCGAGCGCAGCACCTCGGCGACGTCGTCGACCTGCGACTGGTCGACGACCTCGAAGCCCTGCTGCCGGGCCGCCTCGAGCCGTTCCGGCACGCGCTCGACCCCGACCACCCGCTCGATGCCCAGGTGGCGGGCCACCCGCAGGGCCAGCTGCCCGACCGGGCCCAGTCCGAGGACGGCGAGGGTCCCGCCCGCCGGCACGTCGGCATACCGGACCCCCTGCCAGGCGGTGGGGAGGATGTCGGAGAGGTAGAGGAAGCGTTCGTCCGGGTGGTCGTGGGTGATCTTCACCGGACCGAAGTCGGCGTGCGGGACGCGGACCAGCTCGGCCTGCCCTCCCGGGACCGACCCGTAGAGGCTGGTGTAGCCGTAGAGGCTGGCCCCCTTGCCGTGCTCGCGGTTCTGGGTGGTCTCGCACTGGGAGTAGAGCTGACGCTCGCACATCCAGCAGCGACCGCAGCTGATCGTGAAGGGCACGACCACCCGGTCGCCGACCGCGAGCCGACCGACCGCCGGGCCGACCTCCTCGACCACGCCCATGAACTCGTGGCCGAGGACGTCGTCGGGCTGCAGGTAGGCCGCCAGGACGTTGTAGAGGTGCAGGTCGGAGCCGCAGATCGCGGTGGAGGTGACCCGCACCAGGGCGTCCGTCGGCCGCTCGATGCGCGGGTCGGGAACCTCTTTGACCTCGACGTCGCCGATGCCCTGCCAGGTGAGTGCTCGCATCGCCCCACGCTAGGTCCGCGCGGAGGCGGGCGCGCGACGAACTCACGGGTAGAGTCGGCGCATGACCGCTGTGAGCGTGGCGATCGTCAACGACTACCCTCTGGTCGTCGCCGGGCTGACCCTGATGCTGCAACCCTTCGCCGACCGGGTGCACGTCGTCGACCTCGCCGTCGACGCGGTCCCGGACCGGCCGGCCGACGTCGTGCTCTACGACACCTTCGCCGGCCCCGAGCCCAGGGACCGGGTGCTGGAGGAGATCCTGGCCCGGGACGCGACGGCCCGGGTGGTGCTCTACACCTGGGCGCTGGAGGACGACCTGGTCGACGACGCGCTGCGCGCCGGCTTCGCCGGCTACGTGGACAAGGCCGCGACCGCCGGGGAGCTCGTGGCCGCGATCGAGCGGGTGGCGGCCGCCGAGGGCGACGTGGTGGTGCGCCATGACGCCGCGGAGGCGGCGCTGGACGGGGACGGCCTGAACGGTCCGTCCGGCCGGTGGCCCGGGATGGAGCACCAGCTCTCGGCGCGCGAGGCCGAGGTGGTGGCCTTCATCACCCAGGGCCTGTCCAACCAGGACATCACCCAGCGCGCCTACCTGTCGATCAACACGGTCAAGACCTACATCCGGTCGGCCTACCAGAAGATGGGGGTCAGCACCCGCTCCCAGGCGGTCCGGTGGGGGATGGAGCACGGTCTGGACCATGCCGGTCAGTGCGCCGAGGACCCTGCCGGCGACCGACCGGCCGAAGCCCGGTGAGCGCGCCGGCGGCCATGCCCACGGGGCCGCTGGCCGCCGAGCTGGTCCGCGGCTTCGCCGACGGCAGCCTCTCCCCGGTCGACGTCGCCACCGACGCGCTGGAGCGGATGGAGCGGGGCGAGCCGCGGATCAACGCGATGTGGGTCCGCGACGACCCCGAGGAGGTGCTGGCCCGGGCCGCGGCGTCGGCGCGGCGGTGGCGCGAGGACCGACCGCTCGGGCGCCTCGACGGCGTGCCGGTCACCCTCAAGGAGAACCTCGCCCGCGCCGGCGTCCCGATGCCCTCGGGCACCGCCGGCGTCGACCCGGTCGTGCCGGACACCGACTCCCCCGTCGCCCGCCGCGTCCAGGAAGCGGGCCTGGTCGTGCTCGGGTCCACCGTGATGCCGGACTGGGGCATGCTCTCCTCCGGCATCTCCTCGCTGCACGGCACCACCCGCTCCCCGCTGGACCCGGCGTGGACCACCGGCGGCTCGAGCTCGGGGGCGGGCGCCTCGGTCGCCGCGGGCTACGCCCCGCTCGCGGTGGGCACGGACATCGGCGGGTCGATCCGGCTTCCCGGCACCTGGCTGGGGCTCGCGACGCTCAAGCCGAGCGCCGGGCGCGTGCCGCTGCACGCTCCGTACCTCGGGCGCGCCGCCGGACCGATGGCCCGCACCGCGCGTGACTGCGCGCTGCTCATGTCGGTGCTGGCCGGGCCCGACCCGGTCGACTGGACCAGCCTGCCGGCCGAGCCCACCGACTGGACGCACCTGGGGACCGACGTCCGCCGGCTGCGGGTGGGCGTGTGGACCACCGCGGGGTATGGCGTGGAGCCCGACCCCGAGGTCGTCGCGGCCACCCGCTCGGTCGCCGACGCGCTCGCCGACGCGGGCGCGGACGTGGTCGAGGTGGCGCCGTGGCTGACGCAGGACGTGCTCGACGGGATCGACCTCTTCTGGCGGGCGCGCTCGTGGGCGGACTTCGTGCGGCTGACGCCGGAGCGGCAGGAGCGGGTGCTGCCCTATATCGCCGAGTGGGTGCGCGGCGGGTCGGCGGCGAGCGGGACCGACATCGTGGACGCCTACCACGCGTTCGGGCTGCTGCAGGCGCGCACGGTCGCGGCGTGGGCGGCGGCCGGCGACCCGGACCTGCTGGTCTCGCCGGTGGCGCCGTGCGCGGCCTTCCCGGCGGAGCAGCCGATGCCCTATCCCGACGGGCGCGGGCTGTGGCACATCAACTTCACGGTGCCGTGGAACATGACCGGCCAGCCCGCCGGCACGGTGCCGGCCGGGGCCACCGCGGACGGGCGGCCGCTCGGGGTGCAGCTGGTGGGGCGGCCGTTCGACGACCTCGGCGTGCTGCGGGTGATGGACTGGTGGGAGCGGCCAGGCTGTTGACCCGCCCCGGGCCGCGTGGGTCCACGTTCGACCGGCGAGGCCGTGGCGACCGGCGTAGGGTTGAGGAGGTCCATGACTTCAAGAGTCTGCGCGAAGGAGCACGAACCATGAAGAGGACCTTGGCCCTGGCCTGCTCGGCCACGATGGTGCTGGGACTGGCAGCCTGCGGCGGTGACACCGGCACGGAGACGCCGGCGGACGAGACCACCGCGGAGGACACCGCCACCGACGAGGGCACCGCGGACGGCGACGCAGCCGCCACCGGGGACGACAGTTCGATGACCAGTTCCGGCGAGGCGGCCGCGCTCGAGCTGCCCGACCTCAGTGGCGAGGAGCTCGAGGTCGCGGGCGTGTGGACCGGCGCGGAGCAGGACAGCTTCGGCCTGGTGCTGGACGCCTTCGAGGAGAAGACGGGAGCGACCGTCCAGTACACCTCCACCGGCGACGACATCGCGCCCGTGCTGACCCCGCGGGTGGAGGGCGGCAACCCGCCCGACGTGGCGATGCTGCCCCAGCCCGGGCTGCTCACGCTGTTCGCCGAGCAGGGCGCCCTGGTGCCGGTCGGCCCGGACGTGGAGGCGGCCATCGACGCGAACTACGAACAGGTCTGGAAAGACCTGGGCACCGTCGACGGCGACCTCTACGGCGTGTGGTTCAAGGCCGCCAACAAGTCGACGATCTGGTACGACGTCGAGGCGATCGAGGCGGCGGGGATCAGCACCACCCCGCCGGAGGACTGGGACTGGCCCGACCTGAAGGACATCTCCCAGACCATCGAGGACTCCGGCGTCACCCCGTGGGCGGTCGCCGGCGCCGACGGATGGACGCTGACCGACTGGTTCGAGAACATCTACCTCTCCCAGGCCGGTCCCGAGCTGTACGACAAGCTCACGGCCCACGAGATCAAGTGGACCCATCCCTCGGTGGACGTGGCGCTCACCACGCTGGCCGAGGTCTGGGGTGAGGAGGGCTGGGTGGCGCCCGGCGCGCTGCAGACCGACTTCCCCGGCTCGGTGACCACGGTCTTCGGTTCGCACGACGCGGCCATGGTCTACGAGGGCGACTTCGTGGCCGGGGTGATCGGCTCGGAGACCGACGCCGTCGTGGGCCAGGACGCCGACTTCTGGCCCTTCCCGGCGGTCGGCGAGGAGCCCGCGGTCGTCGGCGGCGGCGACGTCGCCGTCGGCTTCACCGACAGCGAGGCGACGATGGCGCTGCTGGAGTGGCTGGCCTCGCCCGAGTCGGCGGAGATCTGGGTGCAGGAGGGTGGCTTCACCTCCCCGAACAAGAACGTCGACACCGCGCTCTACCCGGACGACATCTCGCGCGGCATCGCCGAGAGCCTGATCGCGGCAGGCGACGCCTTCCGCTTCGACATGTCCGACCAGATGCCGCCCGAGTTCGGCGGCACCCCGGGTGCCGGCATGTGGCAGGACCTCACCGACTTCCTGCGCGACCCCACGAGCGTGCAGGAGACCATGGAGAGCCTGGAGGCCAACGCCGCCAAGGCCTACGGCGACTGAGACGCGGACCGGAGCACCACTCCATACCCGACCCGTGAGCACCACCGCACCGGCCGCGCGAGCGGCGGGCCCCCAGCATCAGCGGCGGCGCCCGCCCTCGCGCGAGCATGCCTGGGTGGCGTGGCTGTTCCTCGGCCCCGCCGCGGCGATGCTGGTCACGCTGGTCGTCTACCCGATCGGCTACTCGATCTGGCGCAGCTTGTTCGACGCACGGGGCGACACCTTCGTCGGGCTGGCCAACTACGCGCGGATGTTCACCGACCCCGCGACTTTCACGGCGCTGAAGAACAACGTCATCTGGGTGCTCGTGACGCCGGCGCTGGTCACCGTGCTCGGCCTGATCTTCGCGGTGCTGACCGAGCGGGTGCGCTGGGGCACCGCGTTCAAGCTGATCGTCTTCATGCCAATGGCGATCTCGTTCCTGGCCGCCGGGATCATCTTCCGCGTCGTCTACGAGCGTGACCCTCAGGTCGGCCTGGCCAACGCGGTGGTGACCGGCGTCTACGAGGTCTTCACCCAGCAGGCCAGCTATCCGGGGGCCGGCCCGCGGCCCGGCGACCTGCTGGTCGAGGACGGCGCCGGCGGCTACGCGACGGCGGCCGACGTGGATCCGGGCTCGACGGTGCCGTTGCCACTGGTCGGCGTCGGCGCGGAGTACGTGCCCGCCGACCCGGTGACGCCGCAGCCTCCGGAACAGGCCGCCGCGGACGCCATCACCGGGACCGTGTGGTTCGACTTCACCCGGGGCGGCGGCGGCACGCCGGGCGAGATCGACCCGTCGGAGGTGGCGCTGCCGGGCGTGCAGGTGCAGGCGCTCAGCGACGGGGAGGTGGTGGGCCAGGACCGCACCGACGAGGAGGGGCGCTACGTCATCGAGGGAGTGGACGGTCCGGTGACGGTCGCACTGCCCGCGGACAACTTCACGACCCCGTTCCGCGGGGTGGCCTGGCTGGGCCCCACCCTCGTGACGCCGGCGATCATCCTCGCCTACGTGTGGATGTGGGCGGGATTCGCGATGGTGCTGATCGGCGCCGGGCTGGCCGCGATCTCGCGGGACGCCCTGGAGGCCGCCCGGATCGACGGGGCCAGCGAGTGGCAGGTCTTCCGCCACATCACGGTGCCGCTGCTCTCGCCGGTGCTGACCGTGGTCTTCGTGACGATGATCATCAACGTCCTGAAGATCTTCGACCTCGTCTACATCCTGGCGCCCGGATCGTCGGCGCAGGCCGCCAACGTCATCGCCGTCGAGATGTGGTCGGTCTCCTTCGGCGGCGGGCAGAACTTCGGCATGGGCAGCGCGCTGGGCGTCTTCCTCTTCCTGCTCGTCCTGCCCGCGATGCTGTTCAACATCCGCCGCTTCAAGCAGGAGCAGCAGTGACGGCGGCGACCGCCCACGGCGCGGCGGACCCCATACCTCCCGGGCGGGAGGCGAGCACCCGACCCCCGCGGCGCGGCATGGCCTCGCGCGTCCAGAGCGCCCTGGGGCGGGGCCTGGTGTCGGTGGTGCTCGCCGCGGTCGCGATGTTCTGGCTGATGCCGAGCTTCGGGCTGTTCATCGCCTCCCTGCGCACGCCGCAGCAGAACAACACCTCCGGCTGGTGGACGGCGCTGACCCAGCCTGCGCAGCTCACCCTCGACAACTACCAACGGCTGCTGTCGAACGAGGGCATGGTCAACGCCTTCTTCAACACGGTCTGGATCACGGTGCCGGCCACGCTGCTGGTCGTCGTCCTCGCCTCGCTGGCCGCCTATGCGTTCGCCTGGATCGAGTTCCCCGGCCGTGACGCGCTGTTCATCGCCGTCGTGGCCCTGCTGGTCGTGCCGGTGCAGGTGGCGCTGATCCCGGTGGCCGGCCTGTTCGGCGACCTGGGCATCTTCGGGTCCCGTCTGTCTGTGATCCTCTTCCACGTGGCGTTCGGGCTGCCGTTCGCGGTCTTCCTGCTGCGCAACTTCTTCGCCGGGATCCCCAAGGAGCTGCTCGAGGCGGCCCGGATGGACGGCGCCGGTGAGTGGCGGATCTTCCGCAGCGTGATCCTGCCGCTGGGTCTGCCGGCGATCGCCTCGCTCGGGATCTTCCAGTTCCTGTGGGTGTGGAACGACATGCTGGTGGCGCTGGTCTTCGCCGACTCGCGTGCCGCCCCGCTGACCGTCGCGCTGCAGTCCCAGGCGCGCCAGTTCGGCGCGAACATCGACATCCTCGCGACCGGCGCGTTCCTGTCGCTGGTCGTGCCGCTGGTCGTGTTCTTCAGCTTCCAGAAGTATTTCGAGCAGGGCGTGCTCGCCGGCTCGGTGAAGTAGCCCGCCGACCGCGGTGCGCGGCACGGCATACTGGCCGGCGATGACGGTCGAGGTGCGGGACGCCCGCGTGGACATCGACGGCCGGGCCGCGCTGGCGCCGGTCTCCTTCTCCGTGGCGCCGGGGCGGTGCCTCGGCGTGGTGGGCGACAACGGGGCGGGCAAGACCACGCTCCTGCGCGTCCTGGCCGGCCTGCTCGTGCCGACCGGCGGGTCCGCGCACGTGGGTGGTCGCCGCTGCGACGAGCGGGACGCGGCCTTCCGCCGGGACGTCGCCGCGCTCGTCGGGCCGCCGCCGGCCGCCCGCGACCTCACCGTCGAGGAGCACCTGCTGCTCGTGGCCCGCACGTGGGGCGCCGGCTCCGGCGACGCGGTGCGGCTGGTCGACGGGCTGGTCTGCGAGCTCGGTATGCAGCAGCTCACCGACCGCTTCCCGCACCAGCTGTCCACGGGTCAGGTGCAGCTCCTCGCGCTGGCGCTCACGCTCGTGCGACCGAGCTCGGTGCTCCTGCTGGACGAGCCGGAGCACGGGCTCGACGACGGACGGGTCAGGACGGTGCTCGCCGCGCTGCGGGCGCGGCGCGAGGCGGGCATGACTGTGGTCCTGGCCACGCACGACCCGCGGTTCGTCGACGGGCTCGGCGCCGAGGTCCTGGAGCTGAGCGCGGCGTGAGTGGCGGAGGGGGAGGTGGACGGCGCGGGGCGGGCGGCACCGCATACCGCGTCTATGTCCTGGTGCTCGTGACGGCGCTGGTCGTGGGCCCGTCGCTGCGGGCCCTCGCCGTGGTCGTCGCGGTCCCGGGGCTCGGCGAGGTGCTGGCGAGGGAAGACCTCCCGGCGCTCGTCGCGGCCGCGGCGGGGCTGCTGGTCTGGGGCGCGCTGGCCGTCGGCACGACGCACGGGCCGGTGATGGGCAGCCCGCTGCGGATCCACGTGCTGGCCGGCGGACCACAGCCGCGGCGGATGAGCCTGCGGGGGTCCTTCGTCAGGCGCCTCCTGGTGCTGGTCGTGGCGGGTGCGGCGCTCGGCGCGGTGCCGGGACTGGCGCTGCTGCACCTCGGGGCTGGCGGTGCCGGCACCACCGCGCTGGGTGGGGCGATGACAGGCGCGTGCGTGGGTGGCGTCACGGCGGCCGGATGGCTCGCCGGGCAGGCGCTGTCCCGGCGGGGCGTGCGGCGCGCGGCGCTGCTCGTCCCGGTGTGCGCGGGTCTGGTTGCGACGCTGCTCCTGGTCGGCCCCGCCGCGCTGCCGCCCGGGTGGACGTCGCCGGTGACGGTGCTGCTCCTGCTGGTCCTGCTCGTCGCCGGGCTGACGGTGGTGCCCGGGCTGCTCGACCGCCTGCGCGGACCGGTCCTGCTCGAGCAGGCGACGAGGTGGCAGGGCGCTACCACGGCAGGAGGTGCCGGCGACCTGGCGGGCGCAGCCGCCACCTACCGGCCCGTCCCGTCGCGGCACGGCCGGTGGGACGCGGTCGGACGTGGCGGCTCGCTGCCGCTGCTCTTCCTGCGCCGCGACCTCGTCGGTGCGGCGCGCACGCCGGTGCGGCTGCTGGTCGGGATCTCGGTGCTGCTGCTCGCGCTCGTCCTGGGCATCGTGGTCAGCACCCTGTCCTCCGGGCCGTCGTGGGCCGTGCTCGCCGTGGCGTTCGCGATGGTCCACGTCCGGCTCGGGGTCGTCAGCGACGGCTTCCGGCACGCTGTCGAGGCGAGCGCGGCGCCGACCCTCTACGGCGTGCCCGACCACCACCTCGTCGGCCTGCACGCCGCGCTGCCGCTGGCAGTCGTGCTGGTCCTCGGCGCGGCGGCCGCCCTGGTGGCGGTGCCGCTCACGGGGGTGCACCCGGTGGGAGCGCTGCTCGTCGTCGTGGGCGGGCTCTTCTGCGTGGCCGTGCGCGCCTACGACGCAGCGCGCGGACCGATGCCGCTGCTCCTCCTCACCCCGGTGCCGACCGCTGCCGGCGACATGTCCGGGCTCATGGTGGCGGCGTGGCAGGCCGACGCGCTGCTGGTCGCCGTCCTCGTCCCCACGCTCGTGACGGTCGCGGCGGTGTCGCTGGGCGGGTGGCTCGTCCTGATCTACGCACCGGCGGCGGCGCTGGTCCTGCTGGGTCTGCGCCGACGGATGAGCCTCCGCTAGCAGCTGCGCGCGTCCAGACCCCCCGCGGTCGTCCCCTCCACCTCCAGTCTAGAGCGCACAGGGGGGCTTGCGGCAAGGCCCCGGTCGTGCCCCACAATCGCTGGTCGCACGGGCGACCGCCGCCCGGGAAGGGTTGGGGACGATGACGACGACGGGGATCTTCGAGCTGGCCGGGCGCGAGGCCAAGGCCGCGCCGGGCATGGTCGAGCAGGACGAGGCGCACCTGGCCGCCGTGGCGCAGCGGCTCGAGGAGACGGTCCAGGAGCTGGCGGACCGGCTCGCCGAGGAGCGGCGGGCTCCGGCGGGAGGCGGGCAGACGGCGCTGGAGCGGGACCAGCAGGTGCACCGGCTGAGCGCGCGGCTGCGGGTGCTGGAGCGCTACGGCCAGGACCTGTGCCTGGGCCGGATGGTGCTGGCCGGCGAGGACGAGCCGGTCTACGTCGGGCGCCTCGGCCTGAGCGACGGCGACGGGGAGAGGCTGCTGGTGGACTGGCGCTCCCCCGCTGCGGAGCCGTTCTTCGCGGCGACGCACGCCGACCCGATGGGCCTGGTCAGCCGGCGGCGCTACCGCTGGGCGCGGGGCCGGGTCGTCGACTACTGGGACGAGGTCTTCACCGCCGACGGGCTCGACGGCCACGCGGCGCTCGACGACCAGTCGGCCTTCATCGCCTCGCTCGGCGAGGCGCGGTCGTCGCGGATGCGGGACGTGCTGGGGACGCTGCAGGCGGACCAGGACGCGATCATCCGGGCGGACTCGCGCGGGGCGCTCGTCGTCGACGGCGGGCCGGGGACGGGAAAGACGGTGGTGGCGCTCCACCGCGCCGCCTACCTCCTCTACGCCGACCCGCGCCTGGGCCACCACCGTGGTGGGGTGCTCTTCGTGGGGCCACACACCCCATACCTGGCGTATGTCGAGGACGTCCTGCCCAGCCTCGGCGAGGAGGGCGTGCGCACCTGCACGTTGCGCACGCTGCTGCCCGAGGGGGCGGCGGCCGTGGAAGAGACCGATGCGGAGGTGGCGCGGCTCAAGTCGTCGGCGGAGATGGTGCGGGCGGTGGAGCCGGCGGTCGCGCTCCACGAGGAGCCGCCGACCGAGGCGACGGTGGTGACGACGGAGGTCGCCGAGGTCGTCGTGACCCCGGACGACTGGGCCGAGGCATTCGGCGCCCGTGACCCCGCGACGCCCCACAACCTGGCGCGCGAAGAGGTGCTCGACGAGCTCGTGGACGTGCTCGTCGACCGGTTGGTCGACGAGGCGGGGGTGGACGAGGACGGCGTCGGCGCCGACGCGGCCGAGCTGCGGCAGTCGCTCCACTCGAGCCGCGAGCTGCGGCGCGCGGTCGAGCGGGCGTGGCCGCTCATCGAACCGACCGACCTGGTCGGCGACCTGTGGGACGTGCCGGCCTACCTGCGCCGCTGCGCCCCGTGGCTAACCGTCGAGGAGGTGCGGCTGCTGCAGCGCGACGCCCCCCAGGCGTGGACCGTGTCCGACCTGCCGCTGCTGGACGCCGCACGGCAGCGGCTCGGCGACACCGCGGAGGCGCGCCGGCGGCGTCGCCAGGAGGCGGCGCTGGCCGAGGAGCGCAGGCGCATGGCCGACGTCGTCGACGACCTCGTCGCGCACGACGACTCCGAGATGCAGGTCATGTCGATGCTGCGCGGGCAGGACCTGCGGGCGGCGCTGGACGACGTGTCGGTCGCGCCGGCCGCGGACCCCGACCGGCTCGCCGGCCCGTTCCTCCACGTCGTCGTCGACGAGGCGCAGGAGCTGACCGACGCGCAGTGGCAGATGCTGCTGCGCCGCTGCCCCTCGCGCAGCTTCACGATCGTCGGCGACCGTGCGCAGGCCCGGCACGGCTTCGCCGAGAGCTGGGAGGAGCGTCTGAGGCGGGTCGGGCTGGAGCGGGTGGAACGGCGGACGCTGACGATCAACTACCGCACGCCGGCGGAGGTGATGGCGGCGGCCGAGCCGGTCATCCGCGCCGTCCTGCCCGACGCGGACGTGCCGGTCTCGATCCGCTCCACCGGCGTCCCGGTCCGTCACGTCGGTGCCGCGGAGCTGGATGGGGTCCTGACCGGGTGGCTCGCGGACCACGAGGAGGGTATGGCGTGCGTCGTCACCTCCACCGGCGAGCCGCTCGCCTCGGTGGTGGGGTCGCCGCGGGTGAGGTGGCTCTCGCCCGAGCTCGTGAAGGGGCTGGAGTTCGACCTCGTGGTGATCGTCGAGCAAGAGAGCTTCGGCGACGGGGTCGAGGGTCCGGTGGACCGCTACGTCTCGATGACGCGCGCGACCGGACAGCTGGTGATCGTCACCCTCTGACGACCGGGAGCGCGCTCTGCAGCCTCACCGAGAGCGCGTCCTGCAGCCTGACCGAGAGCGCGTTGTGCAGGGCGACCGAGAGCGCGTTGTGCAGGGCGACCGAGAGCGCGTTCTGCAGCCCGACCGAGAGCGTGGCCCGCTGCGTCCCGTGGAAGAGCGTCCCGTGAGAATGCCGTGCCCCGCCGCTTTTCCACGGGACGCTCTCTCACGGGACGGGGTGCAGAGCGCGCTCCCGGCCGCAGGGCGGAACGTGCAGAGCGCGCTCCCGGTCGCAGGGGACGGGGTGCAGAGCGCGCTCCCGGTCGCACGGGACGGGGTGCAGAGTGCGCTCCCGGTCGCAGGGGACGGGTGCAGAGCACGCTCCCGGTCGTCAGAGGGCGGTGGCGGCGGCGAGCACGGCGGCCTCGCCCTGGAGCGGCCCGATCAGCTGGACGGAGAGCGGCATGCCGCCGGCATCGGTGCCCATCGGGACAGAGACGGCCGGGAGGCCGAGGAAGTTGGCTGCCACGACGAGGCGCAACCGCCGCCAGGCGTCCTCCGCCGCCTGCTGGCCGCCGAGGTCGAAGTCGACGGGCGGGACGCGCTCGGTGAAGACCGGGCCGAGGACGAGCGGCGTCTCGTGCTGGAAGCTGCGCCACGCCGCGGCGACCACGGGGTGCCGGGCCCACGCCTGGGCGAGGTCGGCGGCGCTCTCGTAGGGCCGGGTGACTGCTGTGCTGTCCCGCAGGAACTGCGCGGCCGAGCGGCCCAGCGGGACCGGCAGGCGCGCGGGGTCGAGGGACCAGGCCACGTCGGTGACGGCCAGGCGCCGCCACAAGACAGCCGCCTCCTCCAGCAGCGGCGGCTCGGACTCCTCGACCTCCCAGCCGGCCGCCCTCAATGTCTTTGCCGCCCGGTCGACGGCGGCGCCGACCTGCTCGTCGACGCCCCAGCCGAGCGGGTCGCGCACCACCGCCGCCCGGCGCGGACCGTCGAAGCTGCCGACCGGCGGCAGGTCGAGGGACACCGGGTCGCGCCCGTCCCAGCCCTCGGTGACCGCGAGAGCGGTCCGCAGGTCGCGGACGCTGCGGGCCAGGAAGCCGTTGACGGAGAACTGCTGGAGCGTCAGGGCGACCGGGTCCTCGGCCACCGCCGACCGGGGCACGCGCCCCAGGCTGGGCCGCAGCCCGCACACCCCGAGCGCGGACGCCGGCAGCCGGACCGACCCTCCGAAGTCGTTGCCCAGGCCGAGCGTCGACATGCCGGTGGCGACCGCGACGGCGTCGCCGCCGCTGGAGCCGAAGACGGTGCGAGTCTCGTCGAACGGGTTGAGGGTCCGGCCGAAGAGGTCGTTGTCGGTGTCCCAGCGCATCCCGAAGTCCGACATGTTGCCCCGCCCGACCGGGACGGCGCCGGCGGCCAGGACGCGTTCGACCACCGTGGCGTCCCTGGTCGGGACGGCGTCGGCGGCGCCGCGCCACCCCTGCGTGGTCGCCGACCACGTCAGGTCGATGTTCTCCTTGACGCTGACCGGCACCCCGGCCAGCGGCCCGGGGTCCCGGCCCTGCGCGACGGCACGGTCCACCTCGTCCGCGCGTCGCCGCGCGCGGTCTCCGAAGACGACGGTGAGGGCGTTGAGCCGGGGGTTGGACCCGGCGGCCCGGCGCAGGTGCGCGTCCACGACCTCGGCCGCGGACGTCGTGCCGGCCCGGACGGCGCCGGCGACGGAGACCGCGTCCGGAAGGTCGTGCATCGAGGTCATGACCTAAGTCTGCGGGGTGCCCTGGTCGCGCAGCGCCTCGACCTCGCGGCGGATGCGCGCGGCGAACCCGGCCTCGCCGAAGCCGTCCGCGTGTGCGCGCAGCACCTCGGGCGACCACTCGCGGGACTCCGCACGGTCCACGGCCTCGGCGATCTCGCCGGACACAGGGTGCTCGAAGAACACGCCGGTGCGGCCGTCGACGACGGTGTCCAGGTAGCCGCCCTCGTGCAGCGCGACGACCGGCAGGCCCCAGGCGTTGGCCTCCAGCGGCGTCAGGCCGAAGTCCTCACGGCTCGGGGCGAGCAGCCCCCGCGCATGGGCGTAGGTCCAGCGCAGCTCGGCGTCGCTGATGCCGGAGAGGATCCGCACGTTGGGGGGCAGGTCCGCGAGGAGACGCGCCCGCTCGGGCCCGTCGCCCACGACCACGAGCCGGTCGTCCGGGCGGTCGCGGAAGGCCTCCACGGCGGCGCCGACGTTCTTGTAGGCCATGAGCCGGGAGACGACGAGCCAGTAGCCCTCCCACCCGGAGATCTGCGCCGGGGCCGCCTGCTCGCCCGTCGTGTCGATGCCCGGGGGCGGGGGCACGACCTCGGCGTCGATCCCGTAGGCCGCGGCGATCCTGTCCCGGACCACGCCGGAGTTGGCCAGGTAGCGGTCGGCGCGCAGGGCCGCCGCGCGGTCCCACCGCCGCAGGGCGGGGGTGAGCGCGGCGAGCGCCAGGCGCCGGGGGGCCACCGGACCGGCGCCACCGAGGTACTCCTCTGGCTGGTAGAGCCAGCGTGCCGGGTTGTGGCAGTAGACGAGTGCACGCCCCGAGGTGCGGAAGCCGTGCGCCCAGCCGCTGCTGGAGACGATCGTGACGTCGGCGTCGACGCGGGTCGAGCCGGCGGCCGGGGCGAGCATCGGCAGCGCGCGGCGGTGGTTCTGCCGCAGCGCAGGGATGCGGTTGAGGGGCCCGGCCACCACAGTCCGCTCGCGGAACTCGGGGAAGGTGCCCTTCTTGTCATACAGGGTGGTGAAGATGGGCGCCTTGGGAAAGGCGCGGCTGAGCGCCAGCACGACGCGCTCCGCACCTCCCCGCTGCGTGAGATAATCGTGCGCGATCGCCACCTTCATCTTGGTGACTTCACCTTGATGACCAATTCCATACCCACTTCCTCGACGCTCGTCACCCGAGGTCAAGATACCCGCAGCATTGGTCAGGCCCAAATCGATGCTTTATCAGGCCGGCCCACCATGGTAAAGATGATGAAGCGCCCGCCGTCTCCGGTGGGCGCAACCACAGGAGGAAGCATGGAACTCGTCCCCGGCAACACCCTCATCACCGCCACCCCGCAGGAGGGTCGCGAGCTGGCGATCGCGATGGCGCGCAAGTCGGTCGGCGCGATCCAGACGGACGCGGACACGCGCAAGAAGCTGCGCCCGGACTACGCCAACAACGCCGACTCGCTCACCCACGCGGCGCAGGTCGTGGCGATCGAGTTCCAGACGATCGCGGCGGCGAACGACTACTGGCGCGACCAGGCCTGAGCCGCCGCATGACGAGGCTCCTCGTCGTGCACCACACGCCGTCCCCGGGCATGCAGGCCATGCTCGAGGCGGCGCTGTCCGGTGCTCGCGACGACGAGATCGAGGGCGTCGAGGTCGTCCTGCGCCCGGCGCTGGTCGCCGGGCCGGTGGACGTGCTGGAGGCGGACGCCTACCTGCTGGGGACGCCGGCGAACATCGGCTACCTGTCGGGGGCGATGAAGCACTTCTTCGACCAGGTCTACTACCCCTGCCTCGACGCGACCCGCGGCCGGCCCTACGCCGCCTACGTGCACGGCAACGAGGGGCTCGAGGGCGCCGTGCGCGCGATGCGGAGCATCACCTCGGCGCTGGGCTGGGAGCCGGTCGCGCCCGTGCTGGAGGTGTTGGGGACCCCTGACAAGGAGGCGCTGGCCGGCTGCACCGAGCTGGGTGGGGTGCTGGCGGCGACGGTGATGCCCGAAGGAGACGTGTCTGAAGCACAGCCCCGGTCCTAGATTGGCACCGTGGACGAGACATGCACGAGCAGCGGGTTCGACCACTTCCTGCTGACCCGGTTCAGCGCCGTCCTGTGCCCAGGGCAGCCACCCGCCGAGGAGGACTGGCTCTACTACCGGCTCGCCTTCTTCCTCGACGCGTGCCTGCCGTCGGTGCTCTCCCAGCGCGGGGCGCAGCCGTTCGAGTGGCTGGTGCTGCTCGACGACCGCTGCCCGGACGGTTTCCGCGAGCAGGTGGAGGAGCTCGCCGAGGGTGCGTTCACGCCGTTGTGGAGTCACGAACCGTTCCGGCGGGACAGCTTCGCCGGCCCGGTCGTCGACCGGAGCGACGCTGCATACCTGATCACCACGCGGATCGACAGCGACGACGCGATGGCGGTCGACCTCATGGCCGCGGTGCAGGGGCAGTTCGAGCGGCAGGAGCTGATGTTCGTCAACTTCGCGCGCGGTGTGCAGATCGACAGGTCGGGGGCGGTCTACCGCAGCGACGTCCTGTCCAGCCCGTTCCTCTCGCTGGTCGAGCGGCGGGACGAGGGGCCGCCGCGGACGGTCTACGCCGCCAAGCACGCCCGCGCCCGCAGCCTGGCACCGCTGCGGGAGGTGAGGGCGCCGGTGATGTGGGCGCAGGTGCTGCACGGCACCAACCTGTCCAACATCGTCAACGGGGTGCGGGTCGACCCGCGCGTGGTGGACGAGCGGTTCCGCATCGACCTGGGGTATGAGGCCCGCCCGGGTCGGGCGCGCCTCCTGCGCGGGCAGGTGAGCCACCTCGGGCAGCTGGCGCGGCTGTGGGCCGCGCATCCGGGCGAGCTGACGAAGTGGGCGGAGGCGACGGCCTGGACGCTGCGCGGCACGCACGAGCGGCCGCAGCAGGACGGCGCGCCGACGGTGACGGACCGGGTGCAGGAGTGGGAGCGGGAGGCCCGCACCAGGCTGCGGCAGGCCGGGTGGGACCTCACCGCGCGGGCCAACCGGCTGGTGCCGGGGCGCGAGCGGGTCGTCGCCGGGGACGTCGAGGAGGTGCTGGCACGCGACCGCGTCGCCGTGCTCGCCGAGTGGGCACGGGGCCCGCGGCTGCGGGAGGACGCGCGGCGTGCCGCCAGCGCGTATGCCGACGCCGGGCTCGGCGTGCTCGTGGTCGGCGCGCGCGACCCGTGGGCGGCCCTGCGCCCCGGGCCGGTCCCGCCGGGCGTCGCCGTCGCACGCCGGGGCAACACCGCCTACGACTTCGGGTCCTGGGCGTGGGCGCTGGCGACGTGGCCGCAGCTGGCCGCCAAGGACCTGGTCGTGCTCACCAACGACTCGCTGGTCGGCCCGCTCGCGCCCGTGGACGAGCTGCTGCGCAGATCGGGGCGACGGAGGCGGACGTCTGGGCGGCGACGGCCAGGCGGCGGCCCGTCGAGCACCTGCAGAGCTATCTCCTCGCCTTCCGTCGGGGCGTGCTGGGCGGCCCGGCGCTGCGCGACTTCTTCGCCAGGGTGGGGCCGGCCCGCTCCAAGCGTGAGGTGGTGCTGACCTACGAGCTCGGCCTCACGCGGACGATCGACGAGGGTGGCCTCACCCGCGACGTCGGCTGGACGCACGAAGAGCTCGGACTGCCACCTGAGGCAGACCTGCCCCTGGAGGGGTGGAAGGGGCTGCTCGAGGCCGGCCTGCCGTTCGTCAAGAGGACGCTGCAGACGCACCCGCGCTTCGCGGTGGTGCGGGTCGAGGTCGGGGCGCGGATCCGCGCGGGCCTGGGTCAGCCCGCGTCGAGCAGCCCGAGCAGGTACTCACCGTAGCCGGACTTGCGCAGCGGTCCCGCGCGCTCGAGGAGCTCCTCGCCGGTGAGGAAGCCCATCCGCCAGGCCACCTCCTCGGGGCAGCCGATCTTCTGTCCCTGCCGCGCCTCCAGGGTGCGGACGAAGTTGGAGGCGTCGTTGAGCGAGTCGAAGGTGCCGGTGTCCAGCCAGGCGGTCCCGCGCGGCAGGACTTCGACCTGCAGCTCGCCGTCGTCGAGGTAGCGGCGGTTGAGGTCGGTGATCTCCAGCTCGCCGCGCGGCGACGGTTTCAGCTCGCGGACGTAGTCGACGACCCGGTCGTCGTAGAAGTAGAGACCGGGCACCGCATACGAGCTCCGTGGGCGGGCGGGCTTCTCCTCCAGGGAGACGGCACGGCCGTCCTCGTCGAACTCCACGACGCCGTAGGCGCTCGGGTCGGCGACCCGGTAGCCGAAGACGGCCGCCCCGACCAGGTCCTGGAAGCGGCGCAGCTGGGTGCCCATGCCCGGTCCGTAGAAGATGTTGTCGCCCAGGACCAGGCAGGAGGTGTCGCCGCCGATGTGGTCCGCGCCGAGCAGGAACGCCTGCGCCAGCCCGTCGGGCGAGGGCTGCTGGGCGTAGGTGATGGTGATGCCGAACTGCGACCCGTCGCCCAGCAGCCGGGCGAACTGGTCCGCCTCGTGCGGGGTGGTGATGACCAGCACGTCCCGGATCCCGGCCAGCATGAGGGTGGACAGCGGGTAGTAGATCATCGGCTTGTCGTAGACCGGGACCAGCTGCTTGCTCACGCCGAGGGTGATCGGGTGCAGCCGTGAGCCCGTGCCGCCTGCCAGGATGATGCCGCGCATGAGACTCAGGGTATGCGGGCACCGCAACCATCGCTATACACTGCCCGCGCAGGCTGGGGAACCTAATTTTTGGGAGGCACCGTGACATCCCCCTCACCACCGCCGGGTCGACTCACGGGCATCGACACGCTGCGGGGCCTGTCTGCCGTGGCTGTTCTTGTGTGCCACATCGCCGGGTACTGGACGTTCATGAGCCTCCCGTGGAAGATGCCACAGCTGATGGCTCTCGGCGCACATGGGGTGGACATCTTCATCGTGATCTCCGGCTTCGTGCTGTTCCTCCCCGTCGTGCGAGCGATGGGACACCTCGACTCGAAGCAGTTCTACGGCCGGCGCGCGATGCGCATCCTGCCCGCCTATTACTTGGCGCTCGCCATCGCTGCGGTCCTCGCGATGGGACCACGCACCTGGGATCTCGTGGTCGCCCGACAGGCGACTCTCCCCGAGCTCGTCCTTCATATCCTCGGTATTCAAACCTGGTTTCCCGGCACCCTCGGGTCAATCAACGGGTCGCTGTGGAGCATCTCTCTTGAGCTGCACCTCTACCTAGTATTCCCGGTGCTGGTGGCGATTTGGCGGCGCTGGGGGATGACACCGCTCCTCGTCGGGAGCGTTGCACTGGCCACCGTCTGGACGTGGTCGCAGAGCCTGGGAGTCAGCGGGCCAGTTGGGTTCGGGCTGGGCGGCATCCACGCACTCCCCTCGAGGTTGTTGCAATTCGTCGCTGGCATGTGGTGTGCGACTCGACTGGTGAGCTCCCAGCCTCTGAACACGCGGCACTGGGCGCTCGGCATGCTCGTTTTCGGCGCTGCCGCAACGTTGGCGTCGACGATCCAGCTGAACGAGGTCATCATCCACCTGGCATGGGGCGGGCTCGGTGCGTGCCTGGTCCTGTTGATGTGCGCAGTTCGCCCAACGGGTCAGACCGTCGAAATTTCCGAACGCTTCGGTGAACGCGCATACAGTTTCTACCTCCTTCACCAGCCTGTTCTGCTAGTCCTCGGTCCGGTCGTCGCTCTGCTTCCAGGATGGCCAGTCCAGCTCGTGGTCGGAGGCACCGGGGTGTTTCTGCTGGTCACAGCGTTCGCCGCCCTGATGTATCGGTACGTCGAGCTGCCCACGCACCAACTGGGTCGAAGGCTTTTCCCCAGCCCCTCGCAACGTCCCGCGCCTGCACCAGGGTCACGGACTGGCGGTTATTAGCACAGGCAGGCCGGCCCGCGCTTCACTACCACCCAAAGGGCTCCAGACCTTCCAAGTATTTCGTTAGCGCATTCCGTTGGTCGACGACCTCGTGGCCTGCCGCCTCGATCTTGCCCAACCGGAGCACAGAACGGGCCGGTCTGCGTGCGATCGGTCCGTCCTGGTCCGCTAGGTATTCGGCGGTGATGGTTTCCGTTATCAAGGCGGGGTCGGCGTCTCGGGCCTCATAGACCTGCCGTGCGATGTCGGCCCACGAAGAGGCGTTCCCTGTGCTCGTCACGTTGTAGGTCCCGTACGGTGCGCCTGTGGTCAGCAGGTGCACGGTGGCGCGGGCGAGGTCGTCGGTGAAGGTGAGCCGGCCGACCTGGTCGGCGACCACCGACGGGGACACCCCGCGGTCGGCGAGGCCGGCCATCGTCGTGACGAAGTTCTTGCCCTTCCCGACGACCCAGGAGGTGCGGACCAGGTAGTGCCGTGGGACCACGGACACGGCCAGGTCGCCGGCGGCCTTGGACGCGCCGTAGACCGACAGCGGCGCGATCGGGTCGTCCTCGCCGTAGACCTCCTGGGTCCCGTCGAAGACGTAGTCGCTGGAGTAGTGCACGAGGGTGAACCGGTGCTTCACCGCGGCCCTGGCCAGTGCTGCGGCCCCGGTGGCGTTGGCCGCCCACGCGGCGCGGCGCCCCTCGGGCGTCTCCGCGGCGTCGACCGCGGTGTAGGCCGCGGCGTTGACGACGGTCCCGACGCCGGTGAAGTCGAAGCCGGCGACCGCGGCCGGATCGGCCAGGTCCAGCCCGTCCCGGTCCAACGCCTCCGCCCCGGGCAGCGCGTCGACGAGGGCCCTGCCGAGCTGGCCGCCGGCGCCGAGCACCAGCGTGCGCGGGGGCGGGACGGGGGTGACGTCGGCCAGGGTCGGGTGGTTCTTGTCCTTGTCCGAGACCTGCGCCTGCTCCAGGGGGATGGGCCAGGGGATCGCGGCGGTCCCGTCGGCGAGGTTGAGCATGGTGTACGCGGAGTCCGGGGACCAGTGCTCGTTGACCAGGTAGGAGTAGACCGTGTCCTGGACCAGGGTCTGGTAGGAGTTGCCGACCCCGCGCGGGACGAAGACCGCGACGTGCTCGTCCAGCTCCTGGGTGTGCACGGTCCCGAACGTCGGGCCCTCGCGCAGGTCCACCCAGGCCCCGAACACCTTCCCGGCCACGACGGAGACAAGCTTGTCCCAGGGCTCCGCGTGGATCCCCCGCGTCACGCCCGCCCGACCGTTGTGCGCCGCCGACTGCTGCACCGGCCCGAAGTCCGGCAGCCCGGCAGCGGTCATCTTGGCACGCTGCCAGTTCTCCTTGAACCAGCCCCGCGCATCGGCATGGACAGGCAGGTCCACGCTGAGCAGCCCGGGGATCGGGGTATGGCGCACGCGCACCTCGGCGGTCACGCTCACTGACCCTTCGCCGCGTAGCCGGCCTCGACCGCAGCCTTCTTCGGGCCCCACCAGTCCCGGTGCGCTGCATACCAATCGATCGTGCGTACCAGGCCTTCTTCGAAGGAGGTGAACCGTGGCTCCCAGCCCAGCTCGGTCCGCAGCTTGGTCGGGTCGATCGCGTACCGCAGGTCGTGCCCGGGCCGGTCGGTGACGTGGTCGAAGTCGTCCGGGTTACGATCCATCAGTTCCAGGATCAGGCGCACCACCTCCAGGTTGGCCTTCTCCCCGTCGGCACCGACGAGGTAGGTCTCACCCACCCGGCCGTGGTTGAGGATCGTCCACACCGCCGAGGAGTGGTCGTCCACGTGGATCCAGTCCCGCACGTTCGCGCCGCTGCCGTAGAGCCTGACCCGGCCCCCGTCCAAGAGATTCGTGATCTGACGGGGGATGAACTTCTCCACGTGCTGCCAGGGCCCGTAGTTGTTGGAGCAGTTCGACAGCGTCGCCCGCACCCCGAACGAGCGCACCCACGCCCGCACCAGGTGGTCCGCCCCCGCCTTGCTGGCCGAGTACGGTGAGGAGGGCGCGTAGGCAGTGGACTCCGTGAACCGCTCAGGGTCGTCCAACTCGAGGTCGCCGTAGACCTCGTCGGTCGACACGTGGTGCAGGCGCACCCCGTGCCTTCGCACCGCCTCCAGCAGCGTGAACGTCCCCACGATGTTGGTGTGCACGAAAGGGCTGGGGTCGCGGAGGGAGTTGTCGTTGTGGGACTCCGCCGCGAAGTGGACCACCGCGTCACCGTCATCGGTCAGACGACCGACGAGACGATCCACCAGCTCCACATCCGTGACATCCCCGACCACCAGCTCGACACGGTCGCACGGCAGACCTTCCAACGCCTCACGCGACGCCGCATACGTCAGCTTGTCCAGCACGGCCACGCGAACGTCGGTGTGCTCGAGCAGAAAGTGGACAAAGTTGGAACCGATGAAACCGGCCCCACCAGTCACGAGAAGTCGCATGCTGGAAGCCTAGCGACCGGACTGCACAGACCCGTAGATCTGCATGTAGGCGTCGACGACCCGGTCCCAGGTGAATCTCCTCACGGTCTCTAGCCCGCGCGTCGCCATCCGCCGCGATTTCTCGCGATCACTCAAAAGTTGGACAACAGCTCTAGCCAGAGCCGTGGTGTCCTCAGGATCGACAAGACGGCCATCAACTCCGTCGGTGACCAGATCCGCTGGGCCACCCCGGGTCGTGGCGACCAGCGGTGTGCCTGACGCCCACGCCTCCAGAACAACGATGCCGAACGCCTCTACGCGGCTCGGCACAACGACGACATCAGCCTTGGCCATCAGCCGTTGCACCTCGCCCGCGTCCTTGCGACCGAGGAAGTCGATCCTGCTTCTGATCCCAAGCTCTGTCGCAAGTTTCTCAAGACCCTTTTGCCCCGGGCCCTCACCCACGATCTGCACGCGAGCGTGGGGAGGGAACGCCTGGGCTGCACGGATGAGTAGGTCGAACCCTTTCTTCTCCACCACGCGTCCAGCCGCCAGCACGACCTGCTCTTCCTGCGTGGCTGGACGACTTGAAGCCACCGGGTCTAGGACCACCCCGTTCGGCACGACCTGCACCTCGCCGGCACCGAACCGCTGCTGGAGGTCCTGAGCAACCATCGTCGAGCATCCCGTCACCACCTCCGCCCGGCCACACGCCATCGCAAGGGCTCGGCGTTGCAACGCCGAGCGCTCAAAGATGTCGTGGTCGTCCATGAACGTCTCGCCGTGGCTACTCAGGACCAATGATCGTCGGCTGAGCAGCGCAAGACCGAGGGCATAGGTCCCGTTCGGGCCGAAGCACTGGACATGTAGAAGGTCGGGTCGAAACGCTCGCCACGCCTCGAACCACGCGGTTCCCGTCGCAGGCGCCTGCACCACCAAGGACGAGAGAGACGACAGCTTGCGCGCCGGCAGAGGCGTCGGCAGGTAACGCACACGGATGCCGTCGACCTCCTGCATGCCGAGACGTTCTCCGCGGTCTGGGGTCCAGATCTCCACACGAACGCCTCGCTCCTGCAGCCCGCGGGCGACGTGCCGGGTATGTTCCTCCACTCCGCCGAAATGAGGATGGTATGAGCTCGGAATCAGGGCCACAGATCTCGCTTCAGCGCCTACCGTCGTGTGAGCACCCACGGGTAGCAGGATAGTCGGTGCCCGTCCCCGGGTACCGTGCTGATCACTGCCGGATCCAACGATAGGGGTGGCGTGAAGCACTTGGTGATCGCAACGACCGCGACGTCCACACCGATGGGGGCCCAGAAGTACGAGACGGAGATCACCTCCCGTGCACACGCCGCTCTGGCTGCGGAGGGCGAGCAGTGGCAAGTCCAACGAGTGGTGTCACGATCCCTGCGTTCTCCCCTCCCAGGAGACAGGCGCATCCCGACGGGTCGCCTCTTCAAGGCCACCCGGTTGGAGCGTCGCATCTTGGGAGGGCTCATCTACAAGCGCAGGTCCTTGGTTCATCGAATGGATCTCCTCCTCCCACCCCCACCAGGGCCGGACGTCGTGACGCTGCATGACGTGGTTTCGTGGAAGTTCTCTGACGAGTCCGCGCCGGTCAAGGCCGCCGCCCACGAGCTTCGCGCTGCCGACGCGGTCATCTGCGTCTCCCAGTTCACCGCCGATGAGGCGACGGAGCTGCTCGGACTTAAGGATCCAGTCGTCATCCCGAACGGTGTCGACGAGGACTACTTCGATGCACAGCCACTTGACGTCGAGACTCTCAACGCGCTCGGGCTCCGTAAGCCCTTCGTCCTGTACGCCGGGGGGTCGGCTGCGCGCAAGAACCTACCCAGTCTCGCTGACGCGTGGCGCCGGATTGCGGGAGTCCGGCCCGAATGGTCGCTCGCGCTCGCGGGTCCGACCACCCCGACGCGCTCGAAACTCTTCTTCGGCTTACCGCAATTGGTCCATCTCGGGCGTCTGGCCGACGAACTGATGCCCGGCCTCATCGCCAGCGCGGACGCGGTGGTCGTCCCCTCGCTGTATGAGGGCTTCGGGCTTCCCGCGCTGGAGGCTATGGCGGCGGGCACGCCTCTGCTCTGCAGCAATCGAAGTTCCCTGCCCGAGGTGGTCGGTGAGACCGGCACATTGGTCTCGCCCACCCCGGAGGCTCTGGCTGCAGGACTCGAGCACGTCACTTCCGGCAGCGACGAGATCGTGCGGTTGACGTTCCTTGCTCGTGTGCGCGCCGCGCAATTCACCTGGGACCGGTCAGCACGAGCTCATGCCCAGGTATGGCGCTCAGTGCGCTGAAGTGGCGGGCTCGCCACCGTGATTCTTGCGCGGCCAACCGTGCGGATAGCGTTTGAACCGTGGTCCGGCCCCCTCCGGCAGCCGGTCTAGCACGGTCCAGCCGAACTGCCAGAGTGCCTGGATACGGACGTCGTCCCAGCTCCGACCGCCCGTCCTCAGCAAGACACCCGGTGGGTCAGTGTTGGTGTCGTACTTGATCGTTGGATTCACGGCGCGGAACAGACGTGCCGCACGCTGGTAACTCTCCATCCGGTATTCGAAGGTGTAGGGATGCGGAGCATGACGCACAACCGCCGCAGGGGCGAGGCTCCTGAAGGGGGCCCGGATCAGGCGCTCACGATCGATTAAGAAGACGTGGTCGCTGAAGCCGTGCGTCAGGATGAAGTCGCCGACCCTGGTCACAGCCTCTCGTTCGATGACAGGCTCGAACGACGTCCGAGGGGGCCTGTTCAGCGACACGTGCAACACGCGTGAGTCGGCGCGTAGGAGTTCTAGTCCGGGATCGATCCAGTTCTGCGGATCGACTAGTCGAGTCTCCGCGTCCCAGCCCAGGAGCCAGCGTGTCCTCAGAACGTGTGGCATGACCAGCCCGAAGTCTACGAGATAGGGACGCTTCCCCAGAGACCTACGGGAGATGCGCTTCGCGCGCAGAGCAGCCTCGAGATGGTCGGAGACGAAGGCGTAGCCGCTCAGCTCACCCGACCTCACCAGGGCCTCGGCCCGTTCTCTGGCGTCCGCCTGGTCGGCGACGTTGTTGACGAGGACGACGACCTCATCCAGCGTTCGCCGCTGCGAATCGACGATACCCTGCACGTACCCGGGCTGGAGGACTGCGCGATAGGTGCGCTCATACACGTTCGTTATCAGCCCTACGGACATCGACGCCTCCAATACCTGCTTCGCCCCAGGCCATCAATATACTGACGTCCCGGGACGACAACGCCCACCTGCTTGGGCACGAGGCAGGAGGATCCAAGCCGTGAGCGTGACACGAGTGCTTCTGATCTCCCCGGTTCCCGACCGCGACCCTCCGTCGGGGGACGTGACGTACACGCGTCAGCTCCTGGCGTCGCCGCCTCCGGGCGTCGAATACACCACTTACGACCAAGCGCTGGACGACGGAACCCTCGTCGAAGTGGGATCCAGGTCGGCCGTGAGCACGACCCAAGGCCTGGCGCGCGTCGGTCAACTGCTCGTTGCAGCAGCTCGCAAGGCCGAGCACGTGGTGAGGCGCTCCGGTCTGACGTACCGGGAGCCAGTGCGTGTGTTCCGCGTGCAGAATGACGCCTTCGACCTGGTCCACGTCCACGTGTTCAGCCACCTCTTCCTCGGTACCCGACCTCCAGTGCTAGCCAGCGCGGGGGGACCGCTCCGATGGGTCTATGGCGACGCGTGGGGCTGGTCAGACCGTCGTCTGCGTATCGCCGACGCTGTCGATACCCTGATTGGGGCCGCCTGGAACGCCACCCTATGCGGCCGCCGCCTCGGTCAGGCCAACCTGTTCGTCGCCCCGAGCACCTACCTCCAGCGCTGGCTCCTCGCACGAGGCTGGAACCCCTCCGACATCGTTGTCCAGCCCAACTATTTGGTCCCGCCGCCGGGCGGGTCCGCCTCTCCCCGGTCCGCCCACACACCCACCCTGGGATTTGTAGCCCGCGACTTCGATGCCAAGGGCGGCCACACGGTACTGGAAACATTCGCCCGCCTGCGAGACTCCATACCCGACCTGCGCCTGCTGGTCGCAGGGTCACCTCCACCTGCCGACGCCCCCACAGCCGGCATCACGTGGATGGGCGAAGTGAGTCGAGAGGAACTGTTGCAGGACGTGCTTCCCCAGGTCGATGTGTTGGTCTACCCCTCTCACTTCGACACGGGGGTTCCGTACAGCGCGATGGAGGCACTATCCCTGGGCATTCCGGCAGTGGTGTCGGACTACCGCTCCCTCCCCGACCTCGTGGGGGATGACGCTGGGACGGTCTGCCCCGCCGGGGACGTAGACGCCTTCGTCGCTAGCATGCTCCGGCTGCTCGAGGATGCAGACCAGTGGGACAGTGCTTCCACCGCTGCCGCGCAACGCTTCAACGAGCGCTTCTCCGCACGATCTCAGGCTCCGCGACTGCGCACGATCTACGACCTAGCGCTCCGGCGAAAGTCAGTTTCGGATCGACGCCGCCGCCGCTGGGTCACGTGATTCCCGGATGCGGAACCTGTCTTTCAAGCGCAGGAACGGAGCCTCCACCCAGCGGTAGGACGCGCCCGCACAGACGACTGTGATGCCGAGGGCCAGAAGCATGTTCCCCAGCCAAAGCATCTCGACACCGAGCACCGACATCAGTTTGGAGACCACGGGCGAGAGCACGATAGGGAAGTGGTATAGGTACAGGCCGTAGGCACGGACGCCCAGCCAGGTGAGCGGGACGACAGAGAGGAACCTGGCCCCAAGCGACCTTCTTGCCACGACGAACCCGACGATCACCACGACCGACAGAATCGTGGGGATCCCGAACGGTCCCCGCATGAGCACCGCAGGTACTGCAACGGGAGTCATGAGGATGACGGTCAGGACCGCCAGAGAGACAAGACCCGACCTGCCCCACCAAACCGTACTGGGCGGGAGGCGGGGAAGCACAAGAGCGATGCAGCTTCCGACGAGCATGGGTAGTCCACGCCAGTACATGGCCCCAACGGTGCCAGGCAGAACGCCGGGCAGAATCGCCAGACCCAGCATCAGCAGTGCGATCACAGCCAGTGAGCGCCTTAGCCGTCCTGCCAGCAACCCAAGCAGCACGACTGGCCAGAACAAGTAAAAGTGCTCCTCGAGCGAGAGCGTCCAGGTGTGGGAGAGAAAACCGGAGTCGATGCCGAGACCGATCGTTACGTGCGAGACGTATAGCACGGCAGCAACGGCGCCAGGGACCGCCTCGCGCAGTTCGCCTCGACCAGCTTGGAGCCCGAGGACCAGACCTACCGTGAGCAGGAGGGCAGGGTAAAGCCTCAGGATGCGACGCATGTAGAAGTTCGGAAGCGATACCCGCCCGTAGCGTTCTCGCTCTCGCACTAGCAGTGAGGTGATGAGAAATCCGCTAAGAACGAAGAAGACGTCCACGCCAGCGAATCCGTTAGGGGCCAGCTGAGGGAAGGCGTGATAGAGCAGCACGGCGACGACCGCCACGCCACGGAGGCCGTCTAGGGCTGCCCAGTGGACCGCGTCCGCCTGCGGACCAGAGTCTGATGCCACCGCCGAACAGTAGCGCGGGCTGTGCCGCGTCGGTAACTGCCAGCTGTACGCTGGGCGCGGCTGGGTGTACGCACTTCCGCGCCCAATGATGGAGGGTCCATGGATTCACAGCGCGTGTCGGTCGTCATCCCTTGCTACAACGACGCTCCCGAACACCTGCGGCAGTGCGTCGACTCCGCTGCCGGACAGACGCATGCGGATGTCGAGGTGATCGTGGTGAACGACGGATCGAACGAAGAGTCGACCCTGCGGGCACTGAGGTCACTCAACGGGGTAGTGCTTCTGGAGCAGGAAAACGCAGGCCCGGGTGCTGCCTTCAACACCGGCATCGCGGCAGCGACCGGGACGTATGTACTCCCTCTGGGCGCGGACGACTACATGGCTCCAGACATGGTGGAGTTGCTGCTCAGTAGGCTTCGCGGCGCCGGACCCGATGTTGTCGGCGTCTACCCGGTCGTGGAGTTCAGGGGGGAACGGTCGGGCCTGATGCCTGCACCGCCGTCGGTCACGCTTCAGGACATCGCGGTCCGCAACCGGGTCGTGGCGAACACGTTGTTCCGGCGGTCCCAGTGGGAGCTGGCAGGAGGGTACGGTGCCTTCAACGACTGCTCCGAGGACTGGTACTTTTGGGGAGTCCTGCTCGGACGCACCGGAGGGCGCCTCGTCCAGGAGCCAGGAGCACGCTTCTTCTATCGGGTCCGGCCGGGATCGCGAAACTCGGTAAACCGAGGGGTGGAGCGCAAGGAGAACGCGCGGCGCCACATCGTCGAGGCACTTCCCGACAGGGCTGCCGAACTTTACCTGAGCGCTGCCCGCCAGGCAGACGACGCAATCGCCGAAGCTGATCGTTATCGCTCCTTCGTCGAAGGTTGGCGGCGACGGCTCGGACCAGTAGCCCCCGCCTACAAGCACGGCCACAAGCTCCTCACCCAACTATCGCGATGGCGTCGACCAGGTTCGTAGCTGCTCGTGACCTCCGACAAGCACCCTGATCTCGACCGGGCTGGCCTGCAATCGCGGGCGATCCGTGGAGCTGCGTGGACAGCCATCCACACCTTCGTCTCGCTGCCCGTCGCGTTCCTGGTCAACCTGCTTCTCGCCCGCGTGCTTGGTGTGGTCGACTATGGACGCCTCACCTACTTGACGATGCTCATCACCGTCACTGGAACGATCGCGGCGCTCGGAGTAGGGACCAGCGTGCTCCAGTTTGGGGCGAAGGCGCACACGGCTGGACGCACGGACGAGGTGCGGAAACTGCTCCGGGCGGGATCCGGATGGCGTCTGCTTGTGAGTGCACCTATCGTCACGCTCGTCGTCCTCGCCTTCGTCCGACTCGAGCCATCCTTCTTGGTCCTCGTCCTAGTCTTCGGTGTGTGGCTCCCCGCCGTCCTGGGCGGGCTGGGGATCGCCCTGAACATCGAGCAGAAAACGGCCGAAGGCGCCCAGGCGGCACTGATCGGCAGTTTCTTCACTCAGGCATCTGTAGTTGCCATCGTTCTCACCATCGGTACGGCCGACGCGGTCTGGGCGGGTCGAACAATCGCTTCGGCGCTCGTCGTTACGCTCCTCTTCTTCTTCATCAGCCAGCCATATCGGAGCGCAGTCCTCACGCCAGGGAACCCTTTTCGACTCTCGAAGCAGTTCTGGCGATTCGCCATACCGACCGGACTGGCCAGCGTCGTGGGGACTCTGGTGACCTCTCGCTCGGAGGTACTTCTTCTGCAATGGCTGTCGAGCCCCGTCTCCGTCGGGCTCTTCGGCTTGGCGTTCGGGCTCGCCGCCCACATCTTCGCCCCGGCCCAGTCGTTCATCGGTCCGCTTATCCCCGCGGTCTCCGGACTGGCCGAGGTCGATCCGCAGGCGCTACGACCGGCGTTTCTACGGGTGCTCCGCTGCAGCGCCATCGTGGCCGGCCTGTTTGTTGCGGGCCTCCTCCCTGCCTTTTCCTCCTTGGTGCCGCTGCTGTACGGACGCGAGTTCTCCGCGGCGGCGAGCATGGTACTGGTGTTGGGCATTTTCACCGCGCTAGGGCTTATTGCGGGCCCAATCACGGCCTTCATCTATGCCCGCCTCCGAGGCCGTCTGATCCTTGAAATCGAGATCTGGTCGCTTTCCGTAAAGGTCGCCATTGCCCTTGCGTCAATTGCCTGGTTAGGGGCGTGGGGCGCGGTTCTCGCGAGCGCCTGTGCTATCACGGTCAGAACCGCGATGCTATGGATCCACGAGGCGCGACATTTGAGGATTTCTCGGAGAGATTCGCTCTTTTCCGGCGCACCGCTCTTCCTCGCTTCGCTCATCGCAGCATCACTTTGGATTGGTTCCATGTGGGTCGCCGATACTCCCGTGCTACGCGGCATGGGTACTGGCATGGTTGGAATAGCCGGCCTGGTGCTTCTCGTACGGTTCTTGCGACTCGGTCTAAAGACCGGAGATCGAGATGCGATCCTTCAGGCAGTTCCCCTCCGGTTTCGTCCCATCTTTCGTCCGCTCATGTCGATACTGGTCTCTACGGAGCATCGTCAGTTGTGATGACCTGCTCACATAGCTCTAGAGACCTTTGATGCGCAAGGAATCGAGAACAGAATCAGCCCGCATGGCGGCCCGTTGATCAGTGAAGGCCGCTGACCGGCGCAGACCCCAAGCCCTCAAGCCCTCGAAATGTGCCAGCGACGAGCCAAGGGCATTTGCAAGTGCGACTGGATCACCCTCCCGGTAAAGCACGCATGTTGGTGCCGCATCAAGGAGTTCGCGAGGAGCACCGTGGTCGGTGCCGACAACTGGCAGTCCTGCCGCCAGCCCCTGCACGATCACCTGCCCGAACGGCTCCGGCACGATCGAGCAGTGCACGAGGATGTCGTGCGAGTCGAGCAGCGCCTGGACGTCGTCGACGTGCCCGAGCAGGCGCACACCTGGCTCGGCCCCGGCGAGCGCCGCGACCTTCGCTGCATACTCGTCCTCGCCGAAGTGCGACCCTCCCGCGACGGTCAGCGTCGCCTCGATCCCGAGCTCACGCAGCGGCGCCAGCGCCCTGATAGCGACGTCGGGCGCCTTCCACGGTGAGATGCGCCCGAGGAAGAGGAGCCTCAGCGGCGCGGGCGGCTCGGTCCGCGGAGGCCGGTCCAGCATCTCTTGGGTGACCCCGCACATCGAGTAGACGACGTCGATCCGCTCATCGCTGACGCCGAGAGCATCCTGGACGGTGCCCGCGGTCCACCGCGAGTTCGCCACGTAGTGGCTCACCCTCCGGGCAGTCACGTGCTTGGTCAGGGCGAGCGCAAGAGGCGACATGGCGCTGTCGGTGAGCCCGTCCCGGACCCAGTAGACGAGCCGGGTCCGCCGCGGCGCCAGCAGGGCGACGAGGAAGGCGGCGCGCATCGAGTTCGCCACGACGAGGCCGCCCCCTCGCAGTGCCCTCCGGAGTCCCAGCGCACCCTTCGCGTGGACCGTCTCACGCCCGAGCCCCTCCCAGACCCCCCCGGGCTCCATGGTGACGAGGCGGACGGGCAGCTCGGTTGCCTCGAGATAGCGGCGCAACGCCAGCTCTCCGCCCCCTGGCTTGTTCGTGTGCGAGACGAACGTGATGATGCTGTGGCTCTTCACTCGTGACCTCCGGCGACGCGGTCCAGCACGTCCGCCATCTGCTCGACCCGTATCGTCCAGGAGGGTATGTCGTCAGGAAGGTCGGGCGACCACGGCACCACGTCCGCGGTCGCGGCCGTCACGGCCCCGGGGAAGGCCGCCGCGGACACCGCCTGCACGAGAGGATCGTCGACGTCGACGAACCCGGCCACCGGGGTCGCGACGACCTGACGCCGCGCCGCCCTGTACTCGTAGGCCTTGATCGGGTCCAGCGACATGGTGAAGTCGGTCAGCACGTGCGGCACGAGGAGCACGTCCGCGTGCTGCAGGTAGGCCGGCACCTGCTCGCTCGCGCGGGGACCCAGGACCTGCACCCCGGCGGCGCGGAGAGCCGCGAGGTCCGGGGCCGGCAGCGGGGCCGGACCGACGAGGACGACCGTCCCGGGGCGGCCACCAGGTGGGTGGCTCAGCGCTCGGGCGGTCGCCACGCACAGGTCGACGTCGACGCGGTCCCGGTGGGCCGTCCCCAGGTAGAGCGCCACCAGGCCCGTGGGAAGATCCTCCGGCCGCGGCTGGAGGGTGCGGTAGGGCTCCAGGTCGACCGCGTTCGGGATCAGAACGACCTCCCGCAGTGCCGACTTCGTGCGTCGCAGTCCTTCGGAGCAGACGACGACCTCCCGACAGTGGTCGAAGAGATACGTCTCCTGCCGTCGCAGGCGTGTCAGCTCTGCCGCAGGGCGGTCTGCCACCAGCCAGTCGTCGGTGATGTCATAGAGCGCGGGCCATCCGGTGACGGCCAGCACCTCGGCGCCGCCCGGGTCGTTCACCCAGAGCACCGGGTCCGTCATGCCCAGTCGGGGAGCAGTCCGCGCGACCAGCCCGGCGCGCCGGCGGTCACCGCCTGCGTCGATCCTGCGGGGCAACCACTTGGTGGGGCGCAGCGCCCAGACCTTCGCATCCGTGCCCTCCACTGCGATGCGTCGCAGGCCGGAGCGGCCGGGCAGGCGTCCGCCGCGCAGGCTGTGCCCCACGTCGACCGGTGGCTCGACGAAGAGCACCCGCCGCACGTGCCCGGCGCGCAGCAGCCCGGCGACGAGGTGCTGGTTACGGCGCCAGACCTCGTCCCAGACCTCGAGCGAGATCACTACAACGTCCCTCACGTTGCCAGGACCTTTTCGTAGACGGTCTGGGTGTCGGTGTACTGGCGATCAGGCGTGAACCGCTCCCGCTGCACGGCGCGAAGCTCTCGCCCATATACGGAGCTCGCCGCGGCGTCGGCCGCCATGACGGCGAGCATGTGCCCAGCTTCGTCAGTGCGGCCTGGCGCGAAGAGGAAGCGGTCGCCGACCAGCCCCACGGTCTCAAGGTGTCCACCGCTGGCTGAGGCAACCACAGGAGTGCCATGAGCCATGGCCTCGACGACGGTGAGACCGAACGGCTCCGCCGTTGCCGTTGCCAGGACCATCGCGGCGCGACGCATCCGATCGGCCAGGTCGTCGACGAAACCCAGGAAGACGAGCTGCTCTCCCAGACCCAGGCTCGTCGCCCGAGCGACCAGCGCGTCGTGCTGGGACCCACGACCCGCGATTTCGAGCCGCCACCCTTGTGCGGCCAGACCTGACGCCGCAAAGGCATCCAGTGCATCAAGCGTGCGCTTTTCAGGAGACAGCCGTTGGGCGACCAGGATGACGTCCTCCCGGGGTCGAGTCACCTCAACCTGCGGGTCGACGCCAGCGTAGACGACCGTCGAATCGCCATCGATGTTCGCCGCCACGAATGCGCTGACGGCGATCTGCGTCGCCACCGCCCTGCGTAAGAAGGGCCGCGCCATGTGGCCCCGAAGGCTCGCACCTCGCACGGCGGCGAAGTGGCGCGTGGTGACGACGCGCGCAGGATGGGTGAAGAGCCGGGCCGCCGCCGTCGCCGCAACCTCCGCCTTGGTCATGTGCGCGTGAAGAATGTCGACCCGGCTCGCGAGTCGGGACAGCCGCAGCGCTTCCCCTATGCCGCGGCAGGGCGCGAACGACACGTTTCCGGCGAGCCGCTCGCGCATCGCGGCAGAGTCGCCTCCCCAGACCTCGACGTCGTGACCGTGACGCGCCTGGGCGTTCGCGAGCCCGCAGACGTGCTGCTCGGCTCCAGCGAACGATGCAGTGAGTACAAGGTGGCGGATCTTCATGCGGTGACCTGTGCTGGACCGGCTACTTGTCGCTCGGACAGCTCGTCGGTCCGGCTCATAGCCAGGACTCCCAGCAACACTCCGATCAGCAGGAACGGGATGCTTGTCGTGGGGCTCAACCAGAAGATGTCGAACTGGCCCTGCACCAGTCGAGCGACCAGGGTCGACAGGGCGAGGGCACCGCTGACCCCCGGCACGCGCCAGAGCACGGCGATCATGCCGACGGCCATCACGACAAAGCCGAGCAGGCCCACGACGCCCGTCGTCGCCAGCACCTCGAGGAACACCTGCGGCGGGTGGAAATTGTGCAGTCCGCGTCCCTCGGTCCAGTAGCGAAGCCCCAGACCGAACCACGGGGATGTCTGCCAGTTGGCGATGCTCTGGTCGTACCACTCGAGGCGTTGGAAGTAGGAGTTGTGCTGGTTGCCCGAGGCGATCTGGTCACGGACGAGGGTAGCCACCACCGCGAGCGCCGGGATGCCCAGGAAGATGCTCAGCCAACCGCGGCCCCGTTCGTGGCGCCCTTTGAAGGCCACGAGCACGAGGCCAACGGCCAGCGCGACGATCGCCTGCCTGGACTGCGAAACGCCCAGCGCCGCCACGCAGAGCCAGAAACCGGCATGGGCGACAGTCCTCGACAGCCCAAGCCAGGCCGGGCGGGCGTAGAGCATCAGCGCCGCAAAGGACATCAGCGATCCGAAGTAGTTCTTGTGCATATCGAACGGCCGGGTCGGATAGAGGGGTGCGAAGTCTCCCCTCACGTAGTAGGTCGCAGCCTCGACGAGGCCAAGCACGGCCAGGACGGCCGTGGCGGCCAGGAAAAGCCGCGTCCCGGTACGACCCGCACCTGACCGCCCGACCGCCCAGCCGACGATCAGCGCCCCCGAGACGAGCAGCCAGTTGTGGAACCAGTCCACAGTGTTGGCGAGGAACGGGTTGGCGATCAGGGTGAACAGCGTCAGCACCTGATAGACCGCGTTGAGCCACAGCAGAGCGCGCAGCTCCTTACTGAACGGTCTGGGCGACAGCAGCACCGCGGGCCAGAATGCGAGCGCCAGCATCACGTCCGACAGCGTCAGGTCCACACCGCCGCCGCCGACGCGCGCCACCACCACGATCAGCGGCATCGCCAGCAGCGGCAGCGTGACCGGGTTGACCAGCGCCGCGATCGCGACGAGCACGACCAGCGCGACGCCCACGGCGACAAGCGGCTGCTGCGGCACGAGCCAGGCGACGCCGAGGGTCAGCGCCACGGCGGCGACCACGAGGGCACCGATGCCCACGCGGCCGACGATGTCGCGCCAGGTCGTCGTCATGCGTCCACCCTCTCGCGACGGGGGTGGTCAGGTCGAGCCCCGCGGGGGAAGTGTTGACGCTCGACGGACAGGGGCCCCCGCGCGAGCAGCCCGGCACGTGCCCTGGCGGCGCGCCCGCGCCCGCCCGGCAGCACGACCGAGCGCACGGCCGCCCCGGCCAGCTGGGCGGCGCGCGCCACCTGCCACCCCGCGTCGCCGAAGTGCTTGCGCAGATAGCGCTCCTGCCCGGCGTGGAAGTGGGTCTCCCGCCGCTGCGGGTCGCTCGAGGTGGCCGCGCCGACGTGCGTCGCGGTCACCTCGGGCACCAGCCGGTGCCGCCAGCCCATCAGCGCCGCTCGCCTGGCCCAGTCGGTCTCCTCGGCATAGAGGAAGAAGGCCTCGTCCAGGGTGCCGACCTGCTCCAGCGCCTCCGCGCGCAGCATCAGCACGGACCCGATGACGTAGTCCGGCCGCCGGTCGTTCACCCGACCCAGCCCCACCGCCTCGAGCCACGAGCCCAGCGGTGAGGGGAACGGCCACGCCACCCTCGCCGGCCACCCGTCCCCGTCGACCTGCGCCGGCGCGACGCTCGCCAGGTCCGGCTCTGCCCGCAGCGCCGCGTGCAGCGCGCGCACGCCCTCGACCGGGACCACCGCGTCCGGGTTGAGCAGCAGCACGTCGGCACCAGGGCGCAGCCGGCGCGCCAGGGCGTGGTTGACGCCCGCGCCGAACCCGCCGTTCCACCCGGGGTCGAGATAGCGCACGCCCAGCTCCTCGCACAGCGCGCGGACCTGCGGCAGCGAGGAGTTGTCGACCACCGTCACGTCGAGCTCGCGCACCGGCTCCAGCGCCGCGCGCAGCAGCCCCGTCGAGCCGTACGCCACCACGACCACCTCCGGGTCGCCCGCGTCGGCCGCCTCGCTGCGGGCCACCTTGGTCATCCGGCGGTAGACCTCGTCGTAGCGCGCGGCGACCCTCTCCCACGAGCACTCCTGCGCCCGCTCCAGCCCGGCCCTCCGCAGCCGCTCCCACAGTCCGGGCTCACGGCCGACCCGCAGGAGCGCCTCCCCCAGCGCGGCCGCGTCGCCCTCCGGCACCAGCACGCCCGCGTCCCCGACGACCTCGGGCAGCGCACCGGAGTCGCTCGCCACGACCGGCACCCCCGCCGCCATCGCCTCGACCACCACCCGGCCGAACTGCTCCACCCACCCCGGCGTCGTCAACGACGGCACCGCGAGCACGTCCAGCCCCGCCAGCAGCGCGGGCAGCTCCTCCTGCGTCGCCGCTCCCGCGAAGCTCACCCGGTCGCCAAGGTCCGGGTATGCCGCGCGCTCGCGCAGCTGCTCCTCCTGCGGTCCCGCGCCGACCACCGTCAGCCGCAGGTCGGGGTAGGCCGCGACCGCGTCCAGGAGCACGCCGACACCCTTGTGCGCCGCGAGCCTGCCGACGTAGCCGACCTGCACGGGGTCGACGGCCGCGGGCGGCTCGCGGTCGGCGGGGGCGAAGCGCTCCACGTCGACCCCGAGCGGGACGATGTCGGGCACGCCGGGGAACCCCTTGCGCACGCAGATCTCCCCCGCCCGCTCGTTGCACGCGACGACCGCCCGGGCGTGCCGCAGGGCCCAGCGCTCCCACCAGCGGAACGGGACCGGATAGCGCTTCTCGATGTTCTGCGCCGAGTAGAGGGCGTAGGGCGCCCGCTGGCGCCGCAGCGCCCGGAGCACGAGCGCCTCGAGGGTGCTGACCGCGAAGGGCTCCTCGTGCAGGTCCAGCACGTCCCACCGCTGCCCCATCGCCCGCCAGAGCGGCCGCGGGTCGTAGGCGAACAGGGCCGGGTGCCGGCCCACCGTCGCGACCGCCTCGACGGACCCCTCCGGCTCCAGCGGGTCCGCGGGGTCGCCGGTGAGGGTGACGACCGAGCCGCCCTCGTCCCAGCGGCGCGCGGAGAGCAGCAGCACGTCGTGGCCGAGCCCCCTCAGCCCACGCTCACGCTGTCTCCATGCGGTCATCACCCCGCTGTGGAACAGGCGGAGCACCTTCATGCGCATAGACTACGGGTGGTCGACCATGCACCTGAGCGGGAGGAGGGCCCCGTGACCGTCCGCGACCTGCTGCTGACGCTGCGCACGCGGTGGCGCATCGTCGTGGCCACGATGCTCGTCGTCGTCGCCGCGACCGCCTACCTCACCCTGCAGATCCAGCCGGTCTACCAGTCGAGCTCACGGGTCTACCTGCTGGCCAACAACCAGACCGAGTCGACCAACGTCTACAACATGCCCGCCGCCGAGCTGGCCACGGTCATCCAGGTCGCGACCTCCCCGATCGTGCTGGACCCGGTGCGCGAGCAGCTCGGGGTCGGTCCCGGCACCATGCTCCAGGTGCAGGCCAGCCGCTCCGGCGACACCCCGCTCATCGACGTCACCGTGCGTGCCCACGACCCCCAGGTCGCCGCCGACGCCGCCACGGCCGTGCCCCAGCAGCTGGCCGCGGTCGCGCGCAACTTCTCCCCGATGCTGCAGATGAGCGGCAGCGCGGTCTCCGCGGAGACCGTCGTGCCCGCCGCCGTGCCGGGGCGTCCGGTCGAGCCGGACCCGGAGCGCAACCTCGCGCTGGGAGCCCTCGCCGGCCTGCTGCTCGGCGTCGCCTTCGCGCTGGCCCGGCAGGCGCTGGACCAGCGGGTCCGCGGGACCGCCGACGTCGAGGCGATCAGCGACCGCCCGGTGCTCAGCACGATCCCGATGCGCAAGGCCGACGACGCGCACTCGATCTACCTCGAGCTGGACCCGTTCGGCCCGCAGGCCGAGGCGGTCCGGCAGCTGCGGACCAACATGATGTTCGTCGACGTCACCACCGGCAAGCACTCCTTCGTCATCAGCTCCACGTTGCCCGGCGAGGGCAAGACCACTACGGCGGTCAACCTGGCCCTGGCGATGTCCGACGCCGGCACCAAGGTCCTCCTCATCGACGCGGACCTGCGCCACCCGTCGGTGGGCACCACGCTCGGCCTCGAGGGCGGCGTCGGCCTGACGACCGTGCTGCTCGGTGACGCCGACGTCCACGACGTCGTGCAGCCCTGGGGCGGCAACAACCTGCACGTCCTCACCGCCGGCGAGGTCCCGCCGAACCCCAGCGAGCTGCTCGGCTCCAGCAAGATGCACGAGCTCTTCGAGCGCCTCAGCGAGCAGTACGACTTCATCCTCGTCGACACCCCGCCGGTGCTGCCCGTGACCGACGCCATGGTCATCGAGAAGCTCACCGGCGGCATGCTCATGGTCGTGGCCAGCGGGGAGACCCGCAAACGGCACGTCTCCGAGGCCATGCGCGTGCTGGAGACCACCGGCACCCACGTCGCCGGCTTCGTGCTGACCAAGGCGCCCGCCCAGCCGTCGGCCTACTACAGCTACTACGGCGGCGAGCACGCCTCCACCCGCCCCGACGGCCCGCGCAAGCGCAAGCGGCGCCAGGGCAAGCGCGACAAGCGCATGTCCAAGTCGCGTCCCCACGCCGAGGCTGCTGCGAGCGCGCGCGCCGAGCGCGCCGTCGACGGAGGTGAGGCGCTGGAGTTCAGGAGCCGCGCCCGTCAGCGCCTGGACCGCCGCAACGGCAGCGGCTGAGCCTCTTCAGCCTCGCCGCAGGAGCCCCATGCTGACGAGCTCGTCCAGGAGCTCGCGGACAGCTGCCGGGTCGACGTCGTCCCGCTCCACGTCCAGCTCCCGCGCCGCGACCTCGCGGATCGCGTCCACGTCGTGCCCGGCCAGGGCGCCGCGGCAGACGACGGCCGCCGGCCCGGCCAGCACGTGGATGATGCCGGTGTCCAGCGGCGCGACGTAGACCCGTCCGCCGTGGTCGCCCTCCTCCGGCCGGTCAGCCACACCCCAGGCCGGGTCCCGCTGCCACGTCGACGTCTGTTCCTTCGCGTCCCCCGCGCCGCTCACCCGTCGCCTCCAGCGTCGCGGCCCGCGCCCCGCGCAGCCCAGAGCTCGAGCAGCCCCCGCCGCCCCCGGTCGACGAACTCGACGGCCACCTCCACGGGTGACGGGTCGTGGCCACGGGTGTTGGCGAGGTGCTCGGTGTTGACCAGCGGGGCGCGCAGCGCCGTGGCGACCTTGCCGACGAGGGTGGGCTGCGCCTTGACCCGCGCCCGCCACTCCTCGACCCGGCCCGAGCCCGTCGTGATGGCCCTCCACAGGTCGTGCTCGCGACGGTCCCGCACACGGTCCAGCTCCCCCAGCGCCGCGGCGTGCGCCACCTCCGCGCCGACGCGGGGCACGAGCGCACGCACCTGCGCGCCCATGGCTGAGTCGCGCAGCGCAGCCAGCCGCGGCTGGTCGTCCGCCGTGGCCCCGTTGCGCGTCTCGTTGAGCAGGAACACCAGCGCCTGACCCGCCTGCGAGGGGACCGGGTTCGGCACGCCGCCCAGCGTGACGACCTCACGGTCGGCCCACAGCACGTCGAAGGTCGCCTCGTCAGCGGACATCCCCGGGAAGAACCGGTGCACGTCGGCATAGCCCAGGTGGTCGTGCCAGTAGGTCTGCGCGTGCCCGAACGGCGACCCGGTGTGGAAGCGCGAGCGTCGGTGCCAGGCGGCCTGATCCAGCGCCCCGACGAGGCGGCGCACGTGGGAGGGCCGCACGAGCAGGTCGGCGTCGGTCCCGGCGCCCCGTGAGCGCCACTGCGGCTCGAAGGCCAGGCCCTTGACGTGCAGGACGTCCGCACCGACCCGGTCGGCGAGGTGCTGGAGCGCGGCGTGGCACAGCTCGATCCTGGCCGTCAGCTCGACCCGCGCCTCGCCCTGCGTCCGCACGCCCCCATGGTGCCACCCGGGGCGGGGCTGCCCGGCCGGACGTGCCCGCCCCGCGCTCGACCTGCGGTCGCGGACGCGTGCACCTAGCCTGAACCCATGCCCGGGGAGAGTAACGTCGTCATCGTAGGAGCAGGCCTCGCCGGCCTGACCTGCGCGCTGTCCCTGCAGAGCCACGGCGTCCCCGTCCGTGTCCTCGAGGCCTCGGACGCCGTGGGCGGCCGGGTGCGCACCGACCGGGTGGACGGCTTCCTGCTGGACCGGGGATTCCAGGTGCTCAACCCCGGCTACCCGATGGTCAAGGCGCACGTGGACCTGGCCGAGCTGGACCCGCGCAAGTTCACGGCCGGCGTGGGGGTGCGCTCCGACCGCACCCACGAGCTGCTCGTCGTGGCCGATCCTCGCCGCGAGCCGCAGTTCCTCGCGCAGACCCTGCGCTCGGGCAAGCTGCACCCGGCCAGCGTCACCGCGCTGGCCCGGTGGATCTCGACCGGCGACGCGTCGCCGGCCGACGGTTCGGTGGACCTCGAGCGCAGCAGCTCGATGGACGAGGCGGGTCTGCACGGCCCGCTGCGTCGCCTCGTCGACACCCTGCTGGCCGGCATCCTACTGGAGGACGACGGCAGCACGTCGACGCGGTTCGCGCGCCGGGTCGTCAGAAGTCTCATGTCCAGCACGCCGGTCCTGCCCGCGCAGGGCATGCAGGCGGTGCCGGAGCAGCTCGCCGCGCAGCTGCTGGTGCCCGTCGAGCTCGACACCGAGGTGGTCGAGGTCTCGCCCGGCTCGGTCCGCACCGCCGCCGGGGAACGCGTGCGGGCCGACCTCGTCGTCGTCGCCACCGACCCCACCACGGCCGGCCGGCTGACCGACCGACCGGTCGCCACCGGCAAGGGGCAGACCACCCACTGGTATGCCGCTCCCGAGCCGCCCACGGACCTCGCGGCGGTGATCGTCGACGTCCGTGAGGAGCGCGGTCCGATCGTCAGCTCCGCGGTGCTGAGCAACGTCGCTCCCGGCTACGCCCCCGAGGGCTGGCACCTGGTGCAGGCCAGCACCCTCCTGGCACCGGGCCAGGAGCCGGTCGACGACTTCACCGTGATGCGCCAGCTGCGCCAGATCTACCGGACCAACACCACGGCCTGGCGGCTGCTGCGCCGCGACGACATCCCCTACTCGGTGCCCCTGCAGCCCGCCCCGTTCCGGGAGCGTGCGGACCTGGCCGTCGCGGACGGTCTCATCCTGGCCGGCGACCACATGGACACCGCCTCCCTCGACGGGGCGATGGTCAGCGGCCAGCGCGCCGCGCTCGGCTACCTGCGCCGTCGTGGCCTCGTCGAGGTCTAGCGTCCCTGTGGACAGAACCAGACGCGTCCCGGCTCGTTCTGCTCCGATAAGGCCATGCAGATCGTCTCCACCGAGGTCGTGGGTCCCCGTGCCTCCGTCATCCTCAAGCGCGCTCGCACCCTCGCCCGCATGACCCAGAGTGACGCCAGCCTCCGCTGCCACATCGCCCGCAGCGTCTTCTCCGACTATGAGCGCGGCGCGCGGGACCCGTCCATCCAGACCCTGCGCAGGCTCCTGGCGCCGCTGGGTTTCGACGTCTCCACCATCTGCCTGGTCCGTCGGGTGCTGGCGGCCGACCAGCTGCAAGGACCGCTGGGACAGGTCCTCCTGGCGCACCTCGACGAGGTCGTCGCCGTCCTGCGCAGCCACGGCGCCACGCGCGTGTGGGCGGTAGGTCCCGTCGTCGAGGGGCTGGAGAACGAGTTCGACGATATCCGTCTGCACGCAGACCTCCCCGCAGGAACACCGATCGCCGCGGTCATGGGCGAGGTGAGCGAGGTCTTCGGGTGGGCCCACATCCCCAGCATCCATCCTGTCCCGAGGCCCGGGCCGGAGGAGGACCCTAATCTCTTCGCCCCGGACCCACCCTGCGTCGAGCTGGGGACCGAACCCGCCTAGCTCCTGATGATCTGAGGTGCGACCAGCCGGAGAACAAGCCTTGGGGAACTGAGGACAAGAACAGACCGCCCGCCCCTCGCTGGCGATGTCGCCGATCGTCGACGGAGTCGTCGGACGCTGCTTGCGACAACCCGCGCGGAGCGACCGTGCCGAGCAACCGTACCGAACGACCCGTGCGTCGTCGACGATCCGCGACATCAGCCGCGCGCAGGGGGTCGATGCGCAAGGGGTCTGCTCCGGCCGACCCTCCTTCCCAGGCTCTCCGACCGCGTTCACTCCTGCCGCATCCGCTCCAGCCGAGCAGTCAGCAGGGCGAGCCGGTGCGCGTTGCCGGTGAGCGCGACATACCGCTCGCCGTAGAGCGCCAGGAGCGCGTCGTCGAGGCGCCGCACCGCGCCGGGCGGGTAGCGGTAGTCCATCCGGGCGTTGAGTGCGGTGGTGTCCTGAGTCGAGAGTGCCTCGCCGAGCTCGGCCAGCGAGGTGATGCCCAGCTCGAGCAGCAGCGCCGAGGTCCACCCGTAGTGCTCGGTGCGCGACCAGCCGGCGTCGGGGAAGCGTCCGGCGAGGAAGGCGGCCAGGTCCCGCGCACTGATCCTGGGGTCCTCGTCGGCCTCGTCCGCCTGCCCCGGCGCGCTCTGCCGCAGCCGGTCCCGGATCGTGACGAACTCCCGGTCGGCCAGCTCCAGCAGCCCCGCGGCCAAGGTGAAGCGCCGGTCCAGGTCAGGGGCGTACTCCTCGGGGATCGTCCCCTTGTAGCGGGTGTCGTGCTCGAACTCGGCCCAGGCGTGCTGCAGCACCGTGCGGACCTGCACCGACGCGGTCCGGCCGGCGAGCGCCGACCACTCCTGCCGCCCGGTGCGCTCCGCGTCGAGCTCGAGGAGCACGTGCCGGCTCTGGTAGCCGAACCCGCCCGCCTGCGCGGTCTCCAGGCCCATGTCGCGGTCGTCGATGACGTGCAGCTGGGCGGCGAGCAGGTCCGCGACGGCGTCCACGTCGGCCAGCACGTAGGTGACCACCCGCAGCCCGACCTGGTCGGTGATCTGGGTGAGCGGGTCGGAGAAGACCGGCCTGCCGTCGACGGTGCGCGAGGCCTTGCCCGCGAACGACTCGACGCTCTTGGTCCGGCCGGTCACCGTCAGGTAGTCGATGCCGGCCTCGTCCAGCAGCGTGGTGACGAGCTCGACATACCCCTGGGTGGCCGCCTCCACCTGCGGGCGCGCGGCGGCATACGCCCGCACCGCGTCCTCGGGGCTCTGGGGTGCCGCTCGCCGTTCGCGCATGCCCCCTACTCTGCCGTGCCCGGCGGACGGACGTGCGCAGACCGGCCGGTCAGTCCTTGTCCTGCAGGTAGGGCTCGCCCTCGTCCGGGACGGCGATGAGCCGGCCCTCCTCGTCCTCCACGAGCAGGTCGCGCTCCAGGTCGTCGCCGCTGAGCGTGTCCACGACCATGGCGATGGCGCCGTCACCGGTGATGTTGGTGGCCGTGCCGAAGGAGTCGATCGCGATGTAGGTCGCGATCATCAGGCCGACCTGCGGCTCGGTGAACCCGAGCATCGAGGTGAGCAGGCCGGAGGCGGCGAAGATCGCACCGCCGGGCACGCCGGGCGCCGCGACCATCGTGATGCCGAGCATGAAGATGAAGCCGATGAAGACCGGGATGTTGACCGGGACGTCGGCGAGGAACATCACCGCCAGCGAGAAGGAGACGATCTTGGTCGTCGAGCCGGCCAGGTGGATCGTCGCGCACAGCGGCACCACGAACGAGGCGACGGGCCGGCTGACGCCCATCTTCACCGCCTGGCGCAGGGTGACCGGGATGGTGGCCGCCGAGGAGGAGGTGCCCAGCGCCGTGGCGTAGGCGGGCATCATCGTCCGCAGCGAGGTCAGCGGGTTCTTCTTCGCGATCGCGCCGGCGACGAAGTACTGGATGAGCAGCAGCACCACGGTCAGCGAGAGCACGAGGACGATGACGCTGGCGAAGGTGGTCACGACGTCCCACACCTGGCCGGCCGCGGCCATGTTGGCGAAGATGCCGAAGATGTAGAGCGGCAGCAGCGGGATGATGATCGCGGAGATGACGATCTCGATGATGGAGCGCAGCTCGACGAACCCCTTGTGCATGGTGTCGGTCTGCAGCAGGGTCATGCCGACGCCGAGCACGAAGGAGATGACCAGGGCGGTCATCACGCCGAAGACCGGCGGCATCTCGACGGTGAAGTAGGGGCCCAGCAGGGCCTCCGCCGGGTTGACGACCTCGGTGAAGGAGCCCGGCTGCAGCATGCGCGGGAAGACCGTCATGGACACCGCCAGCGCCAGGAACCCGGCGAACAGCGTGGACCCGTAGGCGATCGCGGCGGTGATGCCCAGCCACTTGCCCGCGCCCTTGCCCAGCTCGGAGATCGCCGGCGTGATGAGCCCGACGATGATCAGCGGGATGATGAACGTCAGGAAGCTGCTGAAGATCCCGTTGAACGTCTCGAAGATCCGGACGAACCAGTCCGGGCTCCACAGCCCCACCACGATCCCCAGGACGATGGCGACGACGATGCGCGGCAGCAGGCCGAATTTTTTCACAGGGGAATCGTGACAGCATCGGGCGCTACTTGAAAGTCACGACCGCTGGCCGGGAACCCGCCGCTCTGCCTCCAACTCCGCATTGAACCACTGCAGGGTCGCTTCGAGCCCGGCACGCAACTCCACGGGCTCCTGCTCGGGGAAGAGCGCCCTCAGCAACGCGTCGTCAGCCTGCGATGCCGGGACGTCGCCCGCGCGGGGTTGCCTATGCTCCAGCACTGGCTCGACCTGCGCCAGCTCACCAAGGAGCTGAGCAAGCTCCAAGATCGTGGTGGAACCGCCGAACGCCAAGTTGACCGGTGATGTGCTGGTCACCCGCCGTTCGATCGCGTCCAGGACGATCCGGCAGACGGATCCCACGTAGGTGAAGTCGCGTGACTGCGACCCATCACCGTTGATCGGCAGAGGAAGACCCCGTAGCAGGCGGTCGATGAACAGCGGCACGACAGCCGCATACGCGTGGTCGGCGCGCTGCGCCCCACCATAGACGTTGAAGAATCTGAACGGGAGCACCGGCAAGCCGTAGCATTCCTGGAAGGCGAGCGCATAGTGCTCGCTCGCGAGCTTGCTCACTGCGTAGGGGCTCATCGGCGCCACCCAGTCGTGCTCCTGCTTGGGCTGCTTGCGGTTCGCTCCGTAGACGGATGACGAAGAGGCGACGATCACGTGCTGGCCCCCCTGGACCGCGCGGTCCAGCACCGCCAGCGTGCCGGTGGCGTTGGCATGGTGCGTCGGCAGTGGCCGCTGCACGCTCCTAGGGACGCTGCCGAGAGCCGCGAGGTGGACGACAGCATCGGTGCCCGACATGGCCCGCTCGAGCAGCGTCGGCTCTAGGAGGCTGCCCTCGATGAGACGCAGGTCCAAATTCTCCAGGTTGCTGTGAAGTCCTGTGGAGAAGTCGTCCAGCACACTGACGTCGTGCCCCGCCTCCAGCGCCTGGCGAGCCAGGTTGCTGCCGATGAAACCGGCTCCGCCGGTGATGAGAATGTTCATTGGCACATCACTTCCCGAAGATGGCGCCCTCGAGGGCGGGGGTGAGCCACTTCACGAAGGCCTGACTGAAGTGGTCGGTGTCCTGGTAGATGAGCAAGCTGTCGGTCAGCGCGTAGCACTGATCCGCACAGGTGAGGTCGAGGGTGTCGACGACCCGGACGTTCTCACGACCCCCCACGAACTCGGCATAGGACGCTGCGGTGTAAAGAGGCTCGTGATCACGCGGCAACGAGCAGGCTGTGGCGTCGTCAAGGTGCTCAGCAAGGCAGTTGACGGGCGTCTCGGGCCAGGTGATGGAGTCACTCATGAGCACGACAGGAACTCCCTGCGGCAGACGGTCCAGCAGGCCGGACAATCCCTCCTCGAGCAGCTGGGCAGGGTCGGCGTCCGGATCCGCCGTCAGATCTTCGTAGAGGTGGGTCTGGTTAGACAGGATGATGACCTCCGGATCGGAGTCCGCGAGGATCTCCAGCTGGTGCTCCCGCCACTTGTCGCAGTAAGGGTTGGCCGTGCCGTCGGGCAGGTGGTCCACGGGTATCAGCAAGGATGGGCAAGCGTTGAGCACCATGGGCATCACGCGCATCCCCCTCTCCTTGCCGATCGTGTCCAGCGCCGGCACAAAGTGGGCCGCGTGCGAGTCCCCGAAGAGGATGACGTCACGTTCCGAGCCGGTATCACCGGCCCAGCACACAGGCTTATCCGTCAGGTTCATGACGCCTAGACAGTCCCCGTCGTAGACCGGCGCCGACGAAGCCTCCGTCAGGCTCGGAGTCAGGTCTGCCGGCACGGCGTCAGCAGGGACGGACACGACCCAATCGGTTCGCGGCGGCGCCGTGACCGAGCCCGACGGCTCGGGGGCGTCGGAACCGCTCGTCCTGATGCTGGACCACATCAGTGCCAGCAAGGCAGCCACGACGAGGAATGCTGCGACGCCGTAAGCGATAACCAGACTGGGCTGGGTCTTGCGAACCGGACTCGTCATAAGAGGCCTTTCGATCAGGTGGTACGAGAGGACCGCGAGCACGACCGAGGCGAGGGCGGCCACGATGGCCGACGAACCACCGATGGTGCTCCGTCCCAGGGCGGCAGCGGAGAGCACCAGGACCGGCCAGTGCCAGAGGTAGAGCGAGTAGGAAACGTCGCCCAGGACAAGCCCCGGAGAAGTCAGGCGAGCGATCGCCCCGGAGCCACCGCCCGAGGGCTGTTCGTCCGACCCATTACCGGCAAGGATAGCCAGGGCCGCGCCGAGCACCGGCAGGAGAGCTGCCCATCCCGGGAACCGCACGGAGGCGTCGTACAGGATGACGGCCACAAGGATCATTCCCACCCCCACTGCTCGTCCCCCGTGGCGCAGCAGCGCCGGATAGGGGCGGACGCGTCCGCGGGTGGTCAGCCCGAGGAGCGCTCCGACGCCGAGCTCCCAAGCGCGCGTCCAGGGCCAGTAGTAGGCCTGCTCGGACCCGTCGGTGGCCGACAGGACGAAGGAGACGATCACGATCCCGGCGATCACCGCGATCCACGGCTTAGCTGTGGTCGTCCTCATGAAGAGTCCCAGGAGCACGACGGAGAAGTAGAACTGCTCCTCCACCGAGATGGACCACAGGTGGAGCGCCGGCGATGTCTGGTCCGCCGCAAAGTAGCCCGAGGGGGCGGCCGCGAGATGGACGTTGGCGTAGTGCAACGCGGCCGACTGCAGGTCCTGCAGGGCCGTCCAGGCGTCGATCGGGCCCAGGATCAGCCAGGAGGCGAGCGCCGTCAGCACGATGACCAGGAGCAGCATCGGCAGGATGCGCATCACCCGCCTCGCCAGGAACGCACGAGCGTCGAAGTGGTGATTTCGGTCGAGCTCCTGGCCGACGCCCCGCAGGATGAGGTAGCCGGAGATGACGAAGAACACGTCGACCCCGACGAATCCGCCTGGTGCGATCCCCGCGCCACCGGCGTGGAACACCACGACCGAGAGCACCGCCAGCGCCCGGAGCCACTGGATGTCCGCCCTCCGGCGTCTGGCCACCGCGGCAGTCCGATCCGTCACGGGCTGGGTCAAGGTTGCTCCAGCCATCACCTTTCCCCGCTCCTGTCCGGTGGGCGCTCCCGAGACGGCTCGTCCCGCGGACCGGGCGTCAACCGGTCGACGAGCGACCGTGGCACCCGAGGACCCCGTGAAGGCCTGATGCTAACGTGTGAGGCCGCACCAAGCGAGACGACGCCTAGCGCCCGGGGTGGTTGGAGGGTCTGCATGCCGCATGTTCTGTGGTGCGTCACCAGTCCTGTGACCGCACGTGCTTTTCTGCGTGGGCATCTGCAGCACATGGAGAGCCGCGGTATTCGCACCACCCTGGTCTGCGGCGATGACGGCACTATCGGTGAGGAGTTCCCCTCGTTCGAGCCCTGGACGGTCGACCGCGAGCCCTCTGCGCTGGCTGACCTTCGGGCCGCCCGAGACCTGACCCGCATCCTCCGTCGCCTGCGCCCCGACACTGTCGTGCTGGGCACACCCAAAGCCGGACTGCTGGGTATGCTCGCGGCCGTCGCGACCCGCGTTCCTCGTCGCATCTACGTCGTGCATGGTCTGCGGTACGAGGGCTTCACCGGGTGGCGTCGACGCGTCTTCCAGGCATTCGAGGTGCTGGTCGCGTCCGGAGCCACGCAGACGGTCGCCGTCAGTCCGTCGGTCGCGGCGTCGCTCCGGTCCTTCCTTCCGCCATTGCCTCGTCGTCGGGTGAGGGTGATCGCGCACGGATCTGCCGACGGCGTCGACCCCTCTCGGTTCCGACCTGCCACGGCCGACGAGAGCCGGGCTGTGCGGCGCCGACTGGGCCTTCCGGCGGACAAGCACGTGGTCCTTTTCGTCGGGCGTCTGACCGGCGACAAGGGCCTGAGTGCACTCGTGCGACTCGCCGCGGTGCTCGAGACGCGGTCCGACACGGTGCTGGTGCTCATCGGCGAGCCCGAGCCGCGAACGGCGACCGAGGAAGGTCTCGTCGACCTCCTCACAGCCAGCCCCGCCGTACGGCACGAGAGCCGCTCGGACGAGGTCGAGACGTGGCTCAGGGCCGCCGACGTCCTGGCCCAGCCCACCCGGCGCGAAGGTATGCCCAACGTCATCCTGGAGGCGCAGTTCAGCGGACTGGCGGTGGTCTCCTGCGCGGTGACAGGTGTAGTCGACGCCGTCGAGCACGACGTCACGGGAGTCCTGGTCCCGTGGGGCGACGACGGCGCGTTCGTCGACGCTGTCCTCGATCTGCTCGCGGACCCGGGTCGTCGCCTCTCGCTGACCCAGCAGGCACGATCGCGTGCGCTCGCTCGTTTCGATCAGAAGCAGGTGCGCGACTGCTGGGCGCGCTTCCTCCTGGAGGAGGCATGATCCGTGTCGGTATCGCGCGTCCGACCCGCTTCTACGGGCCAGAGATCTTCGCGCTCGTCCACCACTTCGCGAACGATCCTGACGTGCGTTACGTCCTCGTCGAGGACAAGGAGGATCTTGATTGCGTCGAGCTGGACCTGGCCCACGTGGTCATGGGTTTTGAGGGCCGGTGGCGGCGTGCACGGACCCCCCGCATCCACGACTACTCGTCGCTGTCGACTCCGCCCTGGGCGCCGCTCAAGGACCGCATCAAACGCTCCGGCCAGATCCGCCCCGTTCTCCGCAGCTTCCTCTCCTGCTTCGTCAAGGAGCACATGGACTTCCGGGACGGCTGTCCCTGGGTGCTGCGCGACATGGGCGTCTCGGACGCCTTCTTCGCCACTTCACCGGTGGGGGGCAAAGAGCACGACATGGGCTATGCCGGCAGCCTGACCGTGGCGCGCGGCCTTGTGCGGCCACTGACGTCGCTCGCTGCGTCAGGGTTCCGTCTCCTGCTGGTCGGAGAACCAGACAGCCAGCTGCGCAGCGCCCTCGCGGCATACCCGAACGTCACGTTCGCAGGAAGGCTCCGGCAAGACGACGTCCCTGAGGCTCTGCGCACCTGCACGTACGGGCTGAACTACGTGCCTCCGGTCACCCCCTACCAGCACCAGACCTCCACCAAGGTCCTGGAGTATTCCGCCCTTGGGCTGAAGATCCTGACGAACGACTATCCCTGGGTGCGCCGGTTCCAGGCCGACCACGATGCCCGCTTCGCGGTACTCGACCCAGACCGGCCGCCGACCCCGGAGGAACTGGCTGCGATGCCGCTGCGCAACGCCGACCCCGAAACGTTCCGGTGGTCGTCGGTCCTCGAAGCCAGCGGTTTGCGCGACCAGATCCTGAGGGTCGTCAATGGGTTCTAGGGCGCTGCTGCGCGGAGGCCTCCTCTATGCGGCACGGGTCTCGTACGGGGCGCTGCTGCTCGCCGCCTCAATCATCATCGCCCGGCTGTACGGTCCGTACGGCCTCGGGGTCTATGCCCTGCTCCTCACCTTGACCAACCTGGGCGGGATCCTGGGGGTGTTCGGCATGAACACCCTCCTCCTCGAGCGGCTACCCCGGCTGCGGATGCGCGCCGACGCCGACCGAGCCGTAGGAGCGTACCTGCGTTCGCTGCTGGGTGTGGTGACCCTCACAGGGGCACTTGCCACCACGCTCTGCGCGCTGGTCGCCTGGTACATCGTTCCCGAGCTGTTCTGGGCCAGCGGCACCGTGATGTTCATGGCCTGGTCCACCCTGTTCCTCAGCTTCCTCGTCTCTGAGCACCGCCAGGTCATGGCCGCGTCGCTCGAGTCTGTGCTGCGTCCCGCTCTGTTCGTGGGGCTCCTGGTCGTCATGGGCTTCGTCCTGGCCCTGGACTTCACCCTGGTCGTCAACACCGCTCTGCTCGGGTCCCTCGGTGTTCTCGCGCTCCTGGCTGGGATGAGCGCCCTCGTCCTGACCAGGCGTTACCGGACGCGCGCCGTATCCCCCGGCTCTGTGCACCCGGCGTCCTCCTCGCAGCACGTGGGTGCATCCGTCCTCGGCCGAGACTCCCTCGGACACGGCTTCATCTACATGGTGACGGCTCTTCTCACGGCGGCGGGTCAGCAGTTGGACCGGTTCGTCATCGAGCTCCTGGCCACGACGGAAGCCGTCGGTGTCTACAGTTCGACGCAGAACGTCATGAACATCGTCACCTACGCGATGCTGGCCCTGATGTCGCTGCTCCTGCCCGCGATCGCGGAGTGGCAGGCCGGCAGCCTTCCAACCGAGGATTTCGTCCGACGGTGCCGTCTCATGTCCAGGGCACTGACCGCGCTGGCGCTCGCGGTCGTCGTCGTGTGCGTCTTCGGGGGCGACCTCCTTCTCAGCGTGTTCGGTCCCGAGTTCGTCGCCGGCCGTGACGCGCTCGTCGTCCTAGCCGTCGGTCAGGTGGTCACCGCGGCCCTCGGTGTCGCCACGACAGTCCTGTCGATCGGGGACCACCGGCTCGTCGCCCTCTGGATCACCGCCGGAAGCGTCGTTCTCAACATCGTCCTGTGCTTCCTGCTCATCCCGATCGGCGGGATCACCGGAGCGGCCGTAGCGACCGCGGTCTCCCAGTCGTCCAATAGACTGGCCGGGCATCTCTACCTGAAGCGCCGCCTTGGCGTGAGCGTGACCGCCTGGTGAACGTGGAGCCCCTGTGACACAACCGACCAACGCGCTGACCTTCGCGGTGCTCACCGTCGCGCTGGCGGCCGCGGCACTGCTGGTGCTGGCCTGCACCTTCTACCGCGGCCCGTTCGGGGTGAAGGTCGCCGCCGTGGCCAGTTTCGTCCTCCACGGGGGGCTGGGGATCAGCAACGTCCTGTGGTCCTGGTTCGCGATCGCCGACCAGGAGACTTACCACGCGCAGGCACTCGCCCTGGCCGACGGGCGAAATCCCCCCATCTGGCAGGAGAGCAAGCAGGCCTGGCCGGTCCTCCTCTCCTGGATGTACCGCTGGATCGAGCCGAACCTGCAGCTCGGCATCGTGGCGAACGCGCTCCTCACGGGAATCACCGTGCTTCTCGTCCACCGCACCGCGGCAACTCTCCACCCGCGGGCCGGGGGGTACGCCGTGCTCCTGCTCTTCCTGATGCCCAGCTGGTGGATTTGGGGGTCGTTCGCCGTGCGTGAAGGACTGGTGTGGACGATCTGCGCCGGCATCGCGCTCTGCCTCGTCCACCTCCGCCGTGGTTCGATCGTGGCCTCCGTCGGCTTCCTCGCGCTCTGCGGCCTGCTCGTCGCGGCACGTGGAACCCTGGTGCTGCTCATCCTTGCGGGGCTCGCCCCGGTCCTGCTCATCGGTTCCGCCAACAAGCTGCGCGGAGCCCTGCTCGGGCTGGGAGTAGTAGCTGGAGCGTTGTTCTTCTTCAACGCGGTCCTGGCCGAGACCGTGGAGCGCTCCGATGACCTCGAACTCATCCGCAACGACCAGTCACGCGCCGAGTCTGGCTTCGTCACTGGCCAGGTCCTCGTCACGCTCGCGCGTGTCCTAGGCGGTCCGTTTCCCTGGGAGGTCCCTTCGCTCGGGCTCATCTTCCTGCCTTTCGGGGCCTTTGCCATCGGCATCCTGGTTCTCACCCTGATCGGACTCCGCCGCCTCGGTCTGCCCGGTCTGTGGCTAGCCGGCCCGGCGGGTTCGATCCTCCTCGGCCTCGCCCTCGTCTCGGGCAACTACGGCACGATGATGCGGCTGCGCGACATGGCGACGATCCTCGTCCTACCGCTGGCTGCGAGAGGGCTGCTGTCCATCGTCCGCTCACCGTTCTGGCGTGACCGCTCCATCCAGGGTCGTCCCACCGTCCACCGGACTCCCGGCGCGGCCACGACGCGGGTCAGAGACGCGTGAGCAGGTCTCGCCAGGAGCGCCGGTCGCCTTCGCCGGTGATCGTCATGCAGAGTACCGAACCGGCACGCCGCGGCTCGGCCGCGCTCGTCCACCTCTCGGCGATCGAGGAGGGGCTCGACCGAGCCGGACTGACCGTCCGTCGCACGTGGGCGGACCCGACGCACCCCCTGCCGGTCCGTCTCGTCGCCAACGGGATCCAATTCATCCGCGCGTTGCGTGGGGCCGATGCGGCCTACCTGCGCTGGCACGTCGCCGACGTCCTGCCGATGATCGCCCTGCGCGCCCGGCGCGTGCCCTATGTCCTCGAGATCAACGGGCCGGTCGACGACGTCATTCATGCTCATCCCGTCGTCCGGCCGCTGCGTCCTCTGCTCGAGGCTCTCGCCCGGTGGCAGCTGCGTGGCGCGACTCGCATCACCACGGTGTCGACCGGCCTGGCTGGCTGGGCGGACCGGCAGGGAGCTGGGCACACCGATCCGCAATCGGTGCAGAACGGGGCCTTCCCCAAGATCCAGCGACACCGACGACCGCCGGAACACCCCCCCTACGTCGTCTACTTCGGCGAACTAGCCGACCGACAGGGGGTGCGCTTCCTCCTGGATGCCCGCCGCTCCAGCACCTGGCCGGAGGGCCTCAAGCTCGTCGTGATCGGGGACGGGCAGTTGCGCCCCGAGGTGGAGGCTGCAGCCCGGGCGGGTCTGCTGACGTCCCTCGGACGCCTCGCGCAGGAGGGGACGCACGCCATCGTGGCCGGTGCTGCAGCGAGCGTCAGCCTGCAGTCTCCCGCGTACCCCCGTAACGAGGTGATGGGCTTCCCGTTCAAAGCCGTGGAGAGCTTGATGCTGGGAGTCCCGGTCGTCGGGACCTCCCTGTCGGACCAGGACCGCATCCTGGCGAGGTTCCCGCGCTGCGGCGTGGTCCGTTACGGGGACGTCCCCGCCCTGTGCGAAGCCCTCACGAACTGCGTCCGCGCCGAGGAAGCGGAACGTGCGGCCATCGCAACCGAGGCCGGCGCCACCATGACCTGGCAACGCGCCGGGGAAGAGACGGCCGAAGTCGTGTGGGACGCGCTCGCCCGGTCGGGATTCGGCATCGCCAAGGGGTAGTCAGCGGGCGCTCAGGACGTCCTCGTCTGCCTGCTCCCGGGCGTAGGCATGGTAGTAGTTGCCGTTGGTCGCCCCAGCGCGAGCCGGGACCTTGTTGAGCACCAGGCCGAGCACATGCGCCCCGACGCTGTGGAGAGCGTCCATCGCCGAGTGCAACTGTGCACGGCGGACCACCCCCGACCCAACGACCACGATGGTGCCGTCGGACTGGCTCGCGAGCACGGCGGCGTCTGTCACCGGCAGCAACGGTGGCCCGTCGATCACCACGAAGTCGTACCGGTCGCGCACCTCCGTCAGCAGGCCAGCCATGCGCGGCGACCCCAGGAGCTCGCTCGGGTTCGGTGGCAACTCACCAGCACCCAGGACGTCGATGCGCCATTCCTGGCCGTGCTGCTGCACGACGTCGTCGAATTCAGCGTCTCCGATCAGCACCGTCGTCAGCCCTACCTCACCCACGAGACCCATGTACTCCAGGAGCTTCGGACGGCGCAGGTCCGCCTCGATGAGCAGCACCCTGCTGCCGTCGGCGGCGAGAGCGAGAGCCAGGTTGGCGGTCGTCGTGCTCTTGCCCTCGTGCGGCACGGACGACGTCGTGACAATGACCTGCGGAGGGTTCTCGGGGTCGATGAAGCGCAGGTTGGTCCGCATCACGCGGAACGCTTCGGCGCGTGGGTGCTGCGTACTTGCCTGCGTCAGGAGGGGATGCTTGACCGCGTGCCTGTCGTAGCCGATGGTCCCGATCAGCGGCGGGAGGTCTTCCCGCTGCGGAAGGGAGGACGCGTCCACGATCCGGGTGTTCGTGACGACCCTGGTGACGGTGATCACCAGACCAAGGAGCGCGCCGACAAGTCCTCCGAGCAGCAAGTTCCTCCCTGGCTGCGGGCTGATCGGAGCATTTGGTACCGCCGCGGCACGAGTCACGCTGACCTTGACGGGGGACGAGGCCGACCGGACGGACTCCAGTTCCTGGATGGTTTCGGTGAACTGCTCAGCGACAGCATTCGCCAGTTGCGCTGACTCTTGAGCAGAAGGTGCGTAGGCCGTCAGCTCGAGCAGCACCGTTCCCGAGGAGACGTTGGCACGCAGGTCGTGCGCGAGGTCTGCGGCGTCTCTCTGGAGCCCGAGCTCTTCGATGACCGGGTCCAGCACGATCGGCTGAGTCATCACCTGCGAGTAGGTGAGGACCTGGTTCTGGGTGTAGTTCACGCCTTGCACCAGGCCCGCCGCGTCGTCGCCTACGCTCGTCGAGACGAACATCTCCGTCGAGGACGCGTAGCGCACCGGCTGCAGCAGGCTCATCGCGGCGCCTACGATGAGGCCGAGGAGCGCACCTAGCAGCACGCCGCGCCAGCCCTTGCGCGCGACGTCCAGGAACGATGCGAGCGTCACTCTAGTCCCCCTGACCGGGTAGGAAGTTGAAGCGACAGCGTATCAATCCCATTTGGGGCGTCGGCACATCTCTTCTAGGCTTGGGGCGCGCGACTCCTGAGTCGTGGCATCGGCGGGAGGAAGGCACTCGATGAGATCGGCGCGGACGCTCGACATCCTGATCGCCGTTGCCACCGTCGTCGCGGTCGCGGCGGCATGGCTGGCCTTTGCACGCCTGCCGATCCACCAGCCTGACGAGGTGGCTGTCTCAACATCCGCTCCGGCGCACCACAGCGATGACGCAGAGAGCGGCGGGGCGCCGGCGGTCACGCCCACCACCAGGGCTGCGGCCACGTCAAAGGAGGGTCCACGTGATCCACGAGAAGTGTGGTGGGACGCCTTCCAGTCGCCGAGAGCCGACCTCCTCGTCGTCGGAGACCACACGGTGAACAACGACGACGAATGGCTCACCGAGTGGGCTGGGATGCAGGGTTCTCGCGCCGTCGACGTGCACTTCTGGCAGGAGGCGAGCGACACTCACTACGAGCAGACGGTCCGGCGCGGCAAGGATTCAGGCAGGGCGGACCTCGTGGTGTGGGCGGCGGCGCGTGAGGGGACCTCGCTCGCTGCGGCGGCCGAGATGGTCCCTCAGTTTGTCTCAGAAGGCACCCGCCCCGACCTCGTGCTGATCTCAGTGGCCGGCGAGGGCGATGAGAGCGACCTGGACGACCTCTCAGCGGCTCTCGCCAAGGCGGCTGGGGACCGTGTCCCGACCGCCGTTGTGCTCTCGCCCCCGGGCTGGGCAGCGTCCGAGCTGGTGGAGCCCCTGGCCGAGTGGGCCGCCAGGAACGACCTTCCGGTCGTCGATCTCCGCGATATCAAGGGCCTGCCGCCGCAACCGACGCCAGCGGAGGCGGCAGCGGCCATCCAGCAGGTCGTCCGGAGCTGGAGCGAGTAGACGCTCTCGGCCCAAGATGCTCGGAGTCGCGGCAGGCTCGGGACGCCCACCGTGTCGTGGGGCCGTCCCTCTAGCCGGTCACTCGCGCCGGGACGCCAGCGACCGTGCGTCCGGGCTCGACGTTCCGTGTCACGACAGCGCCGGCTCCTACGACTGCCCCTGACCCGATCGTCAGACCCTGCAGGACGGTCGCGTTGGCGCCGATGAGGGCCCCCGCTCCTACTCGTACGTCACCGGAAAGGCAGGCGGCCGGGTTGAGACGGACGAAGTCGTCCAGCACCACGTCATGGCCCACCGTGGCGTTCTGGTCTACGTGGACGTGCCGCGAGACGTCGATCGAGGCACTGAGTCGGACACCCGGTGCCACCACCGTGCCCTCTCCCAGCCGGACGTCAGCACCGATGGTGGTGTCCGGATGGACAAGGATCGGAAAGGAGACGTCTGTGCGGGCGTTCTGGCTCAGGCGGTCCACCAACTGGCGGCGCCCGTCAGGATCACCGACTGCCACGACAACCGACAGCGGACCGTCGCGGTCGAGAAGATCTGAGACCCTCCCGAGAATCATCGGTCCGAGGCGTCGCAGCCGATGGACGTTCGCCGGACTAGGAGCGTCGTCCACGACTTCTCCGCAAGCCCAGACCCGGTCGTCGAGGGCAAGCCGACGCAACAAGGTCACGACCTCTCGCCCGAAGCCTCCGGCGCCGACCACGATCGGTGGGGTGGTGGGTGGGGGGATCACTCGCCGCCCATGAACTCGGGCATGGTCGCCTCCCCCTCCGCGCTGATCCCCTCTCGACGCAGGACCGTCAGGACGGTGCGTGCCAAGATCCTCAGGTCGAGACCGACGGTAGCTCGGTCGACATACCAGACATCCAGCGCCAGCCGTTCGTCCCAGCCCAGGCTGTTGCGTCCCGAAATCTGGGCCAGGCCGGTCAACCCGGGACGCACCTCGTGACGTCGTGCCTGCTCAGCGGTGTAACGGTCCAGGTAGGCCATGAGCAGGGGGCGAGGACCAACGAGGCTCATGTCACCTTTGACCACGTTCCACAGCGTCGGAAGCTCGTCCAGGCTCGTCGAGCGCAGGAAAACGCCCAGCCGGGTAAGCCTGCTCGCGTCATCCGTCAAGCCGGGCGCAGGCGGCCTCATCGTGCGGAATTTGACCAACTCGAACGGTACCCCGTGCAAGCCCGGCCGCTGCTGACGGAACAAGACCGGGCCACCGCTCGTCAGCCGGACGGCGACAGCGGTCATCATCTGCAGGGGCGCGCTGATGGTCAGCGCGGGAACCGCGATAACCAGGTCTAGGACCCGTTGGGCCCTGCGGGGCGCCCTCAAGCCGCGGCCAGCTCGTCGCCGATGGTCGTGATGACGAGATCCACTTCTTCGTCCGTGAGGACAGATCCGCTCGGCAAGTTGATGCCGTGCCCGAAGAGTCGCTCTGCGGCACCGGTGACCACGCGGCGGGAGCTGGCGAAGACCGGTTGGAGGTGCATGGGCTTCCACAGGTGCCGGGCTTCGATCTGGCGAGCGTTCAACGCTGTGACGAGCTCGGGGCCGCTGCGTCCGAGACGGGCAGGGTCGAAGACGGCAGAAGTCAACCAGCAGTTACCACCGTCAGCCTCGTCACCGAGGAAGCGCACGCCGTCCAGCCCTCCCAGCGCCGCTCGGTAGCGCATGTGTATCTGCTTTCTGCGGGCGATCATCTCGTCCAACCGGCTCAGCTGGCCGCGTCCCAGCGCCGCCAGGATGTTGGAGAGGCGGTAGTTATACCCGACCTCCTGGTGCTCGTACCACGGCACGGGCTGCCGGGCCTGGGTCGAGAGGTGGCGGGCGCGTTCTAGCAGAGCAAGATCGTCGGACAAGATCATGCCTCCGCCAGAAGTCGTCATGATCTTGTTCCCGTTGAACGACAGTGCGGCCGCCATGCCGAAACTACCTGCCGCTCGCCCGTTCTCGTCGACCGCGCCCAGCGCCTCCGCCGCGTCCTCGACGAGCGGGATCCTCCGTTCGGCGAGGGCCGGCGCCAAGCGTGCGTAGTCGGCCGTCCGGCCATACAGGTCCACGGTCATGACAGCGCCGACCCGCACCCCCTCCGCGACGAGCTCGTCGACCGCACCGAGGAGGACATCGACGTCCAGATTGCCGTCGTGTTCCTCGACGTCGACGAAGACCGGCTTGGCGCCTGTATAGGCGACGGCAAACGCCGAGGCTGCGAACGTCATCGTCGGAACCACGACCACGCAGTCATCGTCCACGCCGACGCCCAGCAGTGCCAGGTGCAGGGCTGCGGTGCCGGATGCGAGGGCGAGTCCGCCCGCGACTCCCACCCGGGCGGCCATCTCCTGCTCGAACAGCTCGACTTCTGGACCTAGTGGCGCGACCCACCCGGAACGCAACGCTTCGATGACGTGCCGCTCCTCCGTCTCCGTGATATCGGCGAGAGAGAGGTGGATCACCGGCTCCCCTCACGCATAACTGCTTCCGACACGGGATGCAGCGCCAGGCGCCTCAGCGTCTCGACCGAGTCGGGATACGTGGAAGAGTTGATGAAGTCACCGGAGATGGGAGGCACGTCCACGGACCGTACCAGTGGATGCCCAGTCTCCCGACGATGCTCCGAGTCGGTGAACAGGTCCTCGGACAGCTTCTCACCGGGTCGCAGACCCGTGTACAGGATGGGGACCTCCTGGCCCGCCATCCTCATCAGGGTTCTGGCTACGTCAGCGATCTTGACGGGCTCTCCCATGTCCAGGACCATCGCCTCCCCGTCGCCGCCCATGACGCAGGCCTGGAGGACCAGTTGACAGGCCTCGGGGATCAGCATGAAGTATCGCTCGACATCAGGATGCGTCACGGTTACCGGCTGGCCGGTGCGGATCTGCTCCGTGAAGATCGGGATGACCGAACCCCTGGAACCAAGCACGTTGCCGAACCGGACCGACACGTAACGACCGGCGTGCTTGCGAGCAAACTCAGCTGTCAGCCGCTCGGCGATCCGCTTTGAGTAGCCCAAGGCGCTCGTGGGCGCGGCAGCCTTGTCGGTCGAGACGTTGATGAAGACGCCCACCCCCGAGGCAGCCGCCGCGGACAGGACGTTGTAGGTACCTTGGACGTTGGTCATCCAGGCCTCGGACGGGTTCTTCTCCAAGAGCGTGAGGTGCTTGAGGGCCGCAGCGTGGAAGACCACATCAGGACGGTGCTCAAGGAAAAGCTGGTGCAGCCGACCCCGCTCCCGGATGTCTGCCAGGAGGAGGTCCTCCCCCTCCAGCAGTCCCCGGCCCGTCAGGGAGAGTTGAGTGGCATGCAGACCGGACTCATCACGCTCGAGCATGAGCAAGCGGGCGGGCCGGTAGCGCGCGATCTGACGGCACAGCTCGGAGCCGATCGAGCCACCGGCGCCCGTGACGAGCACCACCTGGCCCGTGATCTGCGCCGCGATGGCCTCCTGGTCCAGAAGGACGGGACGCCTACCGAGAAGATCTTCAAGGTCCACGTCGCGCAGGTCCTGCACATCTGCACGGTTGAACATGTCGTCGATCGCCGGCAGCACCTTGACCTGCAGGCCCGTCGCGTCGCCGATCTGAGCGACCTCCCGCAAGTACTGCGCATCGGCGTCAGGCAGAGCTACGACGAGATGTGTGGCCCGCTTGCGCTCCGCAATCCGGGGGATGTGGCCGAGACCGGTCAGAACCTTGATCCCGTCAACCCGCTGGCGACGCATACCGCGGTCCTCGTCGACGATGGCCACGGGGACGTACTGCCCCGACCCGAACAGCATGCTGTGCACCAGCGAGCGTCCCGTGACACCCGCCCCGATGACGATGGCACGGGCCTCGGCCTCTCTTCGGCCGAAGCGGCGAGCTCGCCATGCCCGAGCCACGAACCGGACCGCCAGCATACCAACGAGAGCTACCGCGCCCCCGAGGAGCGGCACGGAGCGCGGCACCAGAAGAGGCGGCTGGACCACCGTGACGACGACGAAGAAAAACAGGGCAGTGAGAGTGACCGTCCGTCCGACAGAGACGACCTCGTCGAACGAACCGCGTTGGTGCCTCGTGGAGTACGGACCCGTGACGACGCCGATCAGGATGTGCAGCACCCCTGCGGCCGGCATGACATAGACGAGAGTGTCCGCAAACTGTCCGATAGAGACATAACTGAGTCGCCCCCAGGTAGTGAGGAGGATCGCGACCGCCCAGATCACTGCATCGGTCAGCGCCCAGAACGCCCGAGCGGCCACTTCGTGCATCCTCAAGTCCGACAACTCCCATTTCGACTCTCGCGACGGACTGTTCGACAGCCGCAGCTCCCCCCACCCCACCTTCACCGAGGGCAGTTACCTCAAGAGGTTGACACAAGAAAGGATTCTCTGCAAGTTTTCGGGTTGGCACGAGGTCCTCGAGCTGACGGACTCTGGCTCACCATGACCGCGCTGCGTGCCTGCCGGCACTGCCCACTGGTCTCAGTCGATCACGACCTCCGTGCCCACGCCACCTTTCACCGCCGCGGCGATGCTGGACAGCGCGGTCACCACCGCCCGCGGACCGCCGGACTCCACGAACCGGGTGACCGCCTCGATCTTGGGCAGCATCGACCCGACGCCGAACTCGCCGGCCTCCAGGAACCCGCGCAGGTCGGACACCGGGACCCGCCCCAGCGGCCGCTCCTGGGCCGTCCCCCACCCCAGCACCGCGTGCTCGACGTCGGTGGCGATGACCAGCAGGTCCGCCTCCACCATCCGGCTCAGCAGGTATGCCGTCAGGTCCTTGTCGATGACCGCCTCCGTCCCGCGGTAGCCGCCCCGAGGGTCGGGCACGCACGGGATCCCGCCGCCGCCGGCCGCGACCACGAGGAAGCCGGGCCCCAGGAGTGCCGCCACGGCTCCGGCGTCGAGGATCTCCCGCGGCTCGGGCGAGGCGACCAGGCGGCGCCACCCACGCCTGCCCTCGTCTCGCCATACCTGTCCCTCGGCCTGCTTGGCCGCGGCGTGCTCGGCCCGGCGGTAGGGCCCGATGGCCTTGGTGGGCACGGCGAAGGCCGGGTCGTCGGGGTCGACGAGGGTGCGGGTGACCAGCGCCGTGACCGGGCGGGAGACGCCGCGCTCGGCCAGCCTGCGCTCGAGCGCGTTGACGAGGGTGAAGCCGATCGTGCCCTGCGTCTGCGCGCCGCACCAGTCCAGGCCCACGGGCGTCAGGTGGCCGGCGGACAGCTCGTTCTTGAGCAGGATGTTGCCGACCTGCGGCCCGTTGCCGTGCGTGAGCACCACCTCGTGCCCGTCGGCGACCAGCGCGGCGACGTGCCGCGAGGCCTCCTCGATGGCCCTGCGCTGGTCGTCCGGCGTGGAACTGCCGTCGGTGGCGGTCATGGCGTTGCCACCCAGGGCGACGACGATCCTCATCGGTCCTCCAGCCTCAGGGCCTGCGCCCAGGTCGTGGCCGGCCGCCCGAGCAGGCGGGCCAGCGGGCCGGGGTCCGCGGTGAACCCGGTCTCGTCGTAGGCGGCGAACATCGCCAGCAGGTCCTCCCGCGCCGACCCGTGCACCTGCGCGCCAGGTCCGGCGACCCACTCCTGCACGCTGGTGCGGGTGGCGGCGACCGGCCGGCCCAAAGCCTGCTCCGCCCGGGCGGCCAGCTGGGCGACGGTCAGCTCCTCCGGCCCGCCCAGCGTGACCGTGGTGCCCGCCGGCAGCTCCCCGGCGAGCGCCGCCGCGGCGACCTCGGCCACGTCGCCCAGGTCCACCAGGCTGAACGGCCGGTCCAGCCGGTAGGGCACCGCCAGCTGCCCCGCGCGCGCCGCGCCGGTGAGGTTCTGCAGGTAGGCGCACGGCCGCAGCACCACGGCACCCGGGTCGACCGCCCGCACCGCCTCCTCGGCGCCGCCCTTGCGCAGGTGGTGCGGCATCCGCGCGTCGTCCGGGTCGGCCACCGAGTGGTAGACCAGCCGATCCACGCCGGCCCCGCGGGCCAGTCGGGCGGCGCGCGCCATCGCCTCCGTCTCGCCCGGGTGCACGTTGGGCATGAGCAGGTATGCCGCCTCCGCGCCCTCGAACGCCTCGGCCAGTCCTTGCCCGCTGGCCACGTCGGCGACGAGCCACCCCGCACCGGACCCGTCGTCGACGTGCCGCCGCGAGGTGCCGCGCACCGCCAGGCCCCGGGCCAGCGCAGCACGGACCACGGCACGGCCGGTCTTGCCGGTCGCGCCGAGGACCGTGACCGTCGGCATGTCCTCAGAGCCAGTCGACGTCGGCCGAGGTGGCGCCGCCGGAGAGCCGTGCGTAGCCCGGCCCCCGGTCGAAGAACGGCTCCTCGCCCCGGGCCGCCCGGCGCTCGGCGCGCAGCGCCTGCGTGGCGGCCTCGTCGATCACCGGCTCGTCCCTGGTGCCGGAGGCGACCACGCCGTAGTCCTGCCGCGCGCCCTCGAAGGACACCTTGCCCCAGCGCAGGTCGCGCTCGACCTCCTCGGTCGGTCGCTCCAGCGGGTCGCCCCAGCCGCCGCCGCCGGTGGTGCGGATCCGGATGATCTCCCCGGCCCTGACCGGCTCGGCGTCGGCGAGCGCGTCGACATACCTCTCGTCCGGGCCGCCGGGGCCGATGCAGACCTCGAACGGGTGCCCCGCCTTGCCGCCCTTGACGCCCCAGCAGGCCAGGATCGAGCGGTCCGCGATCGACATGAAGTGGGCGTCCTTGAGCATCCGGATCGCCTTCTCGTACCCCAGCCCGCCGCGGTAGCGCCCGGCCCCGCCGGAGTCGACCGCCAGCCCCAGCCGCTCGACGAGGAAGGGGAAGCGGGACTCGGTGAACTCGGTCGGCAGGTTGCGCGAGTCGGGCACGACGTGGATCGTGTCCTCGCCGTCGGCGTAGTAGCGGCCGCCGGAGCCGCCGCCGAGCACCTCGCGCATGAGGTAGTCCTTGCCGTCCCGGTCCTTGCCGTAGACGCCGGTGTAGCGGATCGTCTCCTGGTCCGCCGGCATCCTCCCGTCGACCGCCTTGGCGACCACCCCGGCCAGCACGCCGAGCAGGCGCAGGATGACGAACGTGCGCGCGTTGGTCGGCGCCGGGAAGATCGGCGTGAGCAGCGTGCCCTTCTCCGGGAACCTCATCTCGATGAGCGGCACCACGCCCTCGTTGACGTCCAGCTCGGCCATCCGCTCGGGGGTGTCGGCCAGGTTGCGCAGGATCGGCGCGAGCCACTTCTTGAGGAAGTTGCCGTCCGCGTAGTCCCCGCAGTGGTTGATCGGCCCCTTGGCCTGCGGGGCGGTGCCGGTGAAGTCGATGATGATCTTGGGCCCGTCCTGAGGCCCGCCGGTGCTGGTCTTGGTCAGCGTGATCCGCTGGGTATGCAGTCTCGGCGCGTCGACGCCGTCGTGCTCGGCGTAGTCCTCCCAGACGTACTCGCCGTCGGGGATCTTGGACAGGATCTCCCGGCGGTAGGTCTGCGTGGTCTTGTCCAGGATCGCCTGGAACGCCGCCTCGACCGTCTCCCGGCCGTAGCGGGCGAACAGCTCCGACAGGCGCGAGGCCCCCATCAGGCAGGCCGAGCACTCGGCGTCCAGGTCGGCGGCCAGCGACTCGGGCATCCGGGAGTTGCGGGTCATGATCCGCAGCGCCGCCCGGTTGGGCACACCCTGGTCCCACAGCTTGATCGGGGGCACCATCAGCCCCTCCTCGAAGACGCTCGTCGCCGCCGACGGCATCGAGCCGGGCGTGGCGCCGCCGATGTCGTCGTGGTGGCCGAAGGCCTGGACGAAGCAGACGACCTCGCCCTCGTGGAAGACCGGGACGGTGACGCACAGGTCGGGCAGGTGGCCGATGCCGCCCTCGGACTCGTAGACGTCGTTGTGGAAGAAGACGTCGCCCTCGCGCATCGTCTCCAGCGGGAAGTCGCGGGCCACCGGGTGGACCAGCGCGCTGTAGGAGCGGCCGGTGAGCTTGCGCAGCGCCCGGTCGTGGATGCCGGCGCGGAAGTCGTGCGCGTCGCGGATCATCGGGCTGCGCGAGGTGCGCGCGATCGCGGTCTCGACCTCCATCTCGACCGAGGCCAGGGTGCCCTGGACGATCTCGACGACGATCGGGTCGACGGCCGGCGCGGTGGTGGGAGTGGTCATGTCAGCGCTCCTCGTTGCTGGACGGCCGGGTGATGATCAAATTGCCCCACGCGTCGACCCGCAGCGCGAAGCCTGGGTGGACCGGCACCGTGGAGCCGAACTCCTCCACGATCGCCGGGCCGGCGAAGGTGTCCCCCGCACGCAGGTGGGGGCGCCAGTAGACGGAGGTCTCCACATACCCCTCGTCCGCCTCGAAGCAGACCTGACGGGCGCCGGTGCGGGCGCCCGAGGGGTCCCCGTCGCCGGCCTCGATCGTGGGCAGGGTGGGGCGGGTGATCGGCCCGATGCCGGTCACCCGCAGGTTGACCCACTCGACCTCCTGGGCGGCGTCGCCCCGGAAGTCGTAGCCGTAGAGCGCGCGGTGCGCGTCGTGGAAGGCCTCGGCGACCTCCTCGGCGGCCGCGGCGTCCAGCCCGTCGTCGGGCACCGGCACGCGCACCTCGAAGGCCTGGCCGACGTAGCGCAGGTCGGCGGTGCGCTGGAAGCGGTGCTGGTCGGCGGGGAAGCCCTCGACGTCGAGCGCGTGCGCGGCCCGCGTCCGCAGCTCCTCGAAGGCGCCGTCGAGGGCTGCCAGGTCGAGCGTGGCGTGCTTGGTGACCATCGTCTGGACGTAGTCGTTCTTGACGTCGACGGTGAGCAGGCCGAAGGCGGAGACGTTGCCGGGGTTGGGCGGCACGATGACGCCGGCGAGGCCGAGGATGTCGACCAGGCGGCAGGCCAGCAGGGAGCCGGACCCGCCGAAGGTGGCCAGGGTGAAGTCGCGCACGTCCAGGCCGCGCTTGACCGAGATCTGGCGCAGGGCGTTGGCCTGGTTCCAGGCGCTGATCTCCAGGATGCCGGCCGCCGCGTGCTCGCGGTCCAGGCCGAGGCGGCCGGAGATCTCCTCGATGCCGGCGCGGGCCGCCCCGACGTCCAGCGGGATCTCGCCGCCGAGCAGGTGCGGGGGGATCCGGCCCAGGACCAGGTGGGCGTCGGTGATCGTCGGGGCGCCGTCCGCGCCGCCGTTGCCGTAGCACAGCGGCCCAGGGTCGGCGCCGGCCGACTGCGGGCCGACCTTGAGCGAGCCCTCCGGGCTGATCCAGGCGATCGAGCCGCCGCCCGCGCCGACCGTGACCACGTCGATCATCGGGATCTTGGAGGGGTAGTCCCCGACCGTCCCCTCGGTGGTCAGCGTCGGCTCGCCGGCGAGCACGACCGACACGTCGGTCGAGGTGCCGCCGCCGTCGCAGGTCAGGACCCGCTCGAAGCCGGCCAGGCTGGAGATGAGCGCGGCGCCCAGCGCCCCGGCCGCCGGGCCGGAGAGGACCGTGGTGATCGGCTGGTGGACGACCTCCTCGGCCGACAGCACGCCGCCGTTGGACTTCATGATGTAGAAGGGCAGCGCCCGGTGCGAGGCGTCCCCCGTGGTCCCGGTGTAGGCCCTCAGCCGCTCGGTGATGTTGGCCACGTAGGCGCCGACGCGGGGCTTGACGGCGGCGTCGACGAGGGTGGTCATCGAGCGCTCGTACTCGCGGTACTCGCGCAGCACCTGGCTGGAGATGGAGACGACCGCCTCGGGCATCTCCTGCAGGATGACCTCGCGCATCCGCTCCTCGTGGGCCGGGTTGGCGTAGGAGTGCAGGAAGTTGACGGCGAGGGTGCTCACCCCGCGGCCGGCGAACCAGCGGGCCACGGCGCGGGCGCCCTCGTCGTCGAACGGGCGCACCTCGTTGCCCTCGAAGTCGAGCCGGCCGCCCACGGTGCGCACCAGGTCGGCGTCGGTGATCCGCGGCGGCTTGACCCAGAAGTAGGAGTTGCCGTAGCCGTCCGGCACCGCCTGCCGGGCGATCTCCAGCACGAACTCGTAGCCCTGGGTCGTGATGAACCCGACCTGGTCGATCTTGCCCTCGAGCAGCTGGTTGGTCGCCACCGTGGTCCCGTGCGAGACGGCCGTGACGTCGGACCCGGTGGCGCCGAGCACGTCCAGGACCTTGTCGATGCCGTTGATGAAGCCGTCGGCCGGGTTGCCCGGGGTCGAGGGCGTCTTGGTCGTCGTGATCGTCCCGGCGTCCTCGTCGAAGGCCACCACGTCGGTGAACGTCCCTCCGGTGTCGATGCCGATCCGGATGCGCCGGGGCGCTGCTGTGGTCATCAATCGTCCTTCGCGGGAGGGGCGTCGGTGGCCCGGGTGGACAGTGCCTCGAGGTTGATTCAAGCCGAGGCGGGTGGCGCTTTCGTCAGCAGAATGTGCCGACGCCAGCAGGCTCAACGAGCAGGATCTGCCCGTCCGGGCGCGCGCGTCAGCGGCTGCGCCCGCGGGCCCGGGCACCGACGAGGACGCCGAGCAGCGCGACGGCCGCACCGACCGCCATCCCCCTGGCGAACGAGTCGTCGCCGTCCGCGGCGCCGGGCAGGGCAGCGGCCCGCAGCGCACCGAGGCGTCCGGGGCTGCCGGCCGCCTGCGGCAGCTGGCTCCCGGACGGGACCGGACCGACCGTGTCGCCGGTCGGGGGGTCGAGCTCGCCGGTCGGGGTGGGGAGCTCGGGCTCGCCGGAGGCGCGCCGCACCAGCTCCTTGTCGATGTTGGCGAAGAACTGCCCGGCCAGGCGCTTGGCCACACCGCTGAGCATCCGCTGGCCGACCCCGCCGACCGGGCCGCCGACGGTGGCGTTTGCGGTCCAGGTCAGGTCGGTGCCGCCGTCGTCGGCCGCGGCCATGTTCACGGTCACGTCGGCGTTGATCGTGCCCGGCCCGCCGGCGCCGGCCAGGGAGAGCACGAAGGACTCCTGCGGCACCTCCTGGGAGAAGACGGCGGTGCCGTCGTAGGTGCCGCGGATCGCGGCCACCCCGGCGCTGACCGTCATCTCGAAGCTGCCGGGCGCCACCTCGCGCATCGCCTGGGCCCCCGGCAGGGTGGCGACGAGCACGCTCTCGTCGTGGAAGGCCTCCCACGCCGTGGCGGGGTCGGCGGACAGGTGGTTGCTGCCCGAGATCTGCATCAGGACTCCTCGGTCTGGTCGGTCTGGTCGGTCCGGTCGGTCCGGTCGGTCCGGTCGGTCCGGCGGCTGGCACGCAGGTGCCACAGGTCGCTCGGCGAGATCGGCATCCGGGTCACGGCGAAGCCCTCGGCGTCGGAGATCGCCGAGGCGATCGCGGCGGCCACCGGGATGGTCCCGGCCTCGCCGGCGCCCTTGATCCCCAGCGGGTTCAGCGGGCTGGGCGTCTCCAGGTGGTCGGTCTCGATGTGCGGGACCTCGGTGGAGAACGGCATCAGGAAGTCCATGAAGGAGGCGTTGAGCAGCTGCCCGTCCGCGTCGTACTCCATCTTCTCGTAGAGCGCGCCGCCGATGCCCTGCGCGACGCCGCCGTAGACCTGCCCCTCGACGATCATCGGGTTGAGCATCGGACCGCAGTCGTGCACCACGGCATACCGCAGCACCGTGATCTCGGCGGTCTGCGGGTCGGTCTCGACGATCGCCGCGTGCATCCCGTTGGCGAAGGTGGTGCGCACCGGGGAGAAGAACTGCGTCTCCTCCAGCCCGGGGCGGTCCTCCTCGGGGATCGGCGGCTTGGTCTCGTCGGCCTTGCCGCCGAACTGGGTCGCGGCCTTGGCCGACTCGTCGAAGGCGTAGCGCAGCGGGTTGGCCAGGACCGCCACCGTCCTCAGCGGGATCGTCGCCTCGGGCGCGCCCCTGACGCTGATGATCCCGTCGACGATCTCCAGGTCGTCGGGGTTGGCCTCGAGGGCGTCGGCGGCGATCCGCAGCGCACGCTCCTTGAGCTTGCGGGCGGTGAGCAGCATCGCGTTGCCGCTCATCACCGCCCCGCGCGAGCCCCAGGTGCCGACCGAGTAGGCCATCGCCCGGGTGTCGCCGGTGGTCACGTGCACGTCGTCCAGGGGCACGCCGAGCTCGTCGGCGACGATCTGGGCGAAGACGGTCTGGTGGCCCTGGCCCTGGGTGGTCAGCCCGGTGGCCACGTTGATCCGGCCGCTGGTCTCGACCTCGATGTGCGCACCCTCGTAGGGCCCGGCACCGGTGCCCTCGACGTAGCAGCCCAGGCCGATCCCGACCTGGCGGCCCTCGGCACGCGCCTGCTCGCGGTAGGCCTCGAACTCCTCCCACCCGATGAGCGCCTTGAGCTTGTCCAGGCTGGCCGGGAAGTCGCCGGAGTCGTAGATCCCCAGCCGCCCGTCCTGCAGCAGCATCCCGATGTCCCACGGGAACTCCTGCGGCTGGATGAAGTTGGCCGAGCGCACCGCGGTGCGGTCCAGCCCGAGCTCCGCGGCGATCGCGTCCATCGTGCGCTCCATCAGGAACGCGGCCTGCGGCCGGCCGGCGCCGCGGTAGGGCGTGACGATGACGGTCGTGGTGTAGAGCGAGGTGAAGCTCACCCGGAAGTTCTTGAGCCGGTAGGGGCCCGGGATGTGGGTGACCGTGTTGAGCGGCACGATCACGCCGTAGGGCAGGTAGGCGCCGTGGTCGTGCCAGACGTCGGCCTCCATCCCCAGGATCACGCCGTCGTCGTCGAAGCCGACCCGCACGTGCTGGAGCATCTGCCGCTCGTGCGCCGAGGAGATGAAGTGCTCGCGCCGGTCCTCCACCCACTTGATCTCGGTCTGCATCCGCAGCGCGGCCGCCGCGACGCAGATCTCCTCGGGCCAGGGGTGGTTGATCTTGACCCCGAACCCGCCGCCGACGTCGGGCACGATGACCTCGACCTGGGAGAGGGACAGGCCCAGCTTGGCGGCGACCGCGGCGCGCAGCCCGGTCGCGGTCTGCGTCGAGGAGTGCATCCGCAGCATCCGCAGCTCGGGGTCCCAGCGGGCCGCCACGCCCTTGCCCTCCAGCGGCATGCTCGCGCTGCGCTGGATGTCCAGGTCGAGCTCGAGCACGTGCGGCGCGGCGTCGATCCGCGGGCCCGGCTCGCCGAGCTCCTGCTCGAAGTAGGCGCCGACGTTGCCCGGCGCACCCTCGTGGACCAGGTGCTCCGCGGCGCGCGCGGTCTCCACCCCGACGACCGCCGGGAGCACCTCATACTCCACCCGGACCCGCTGCGCGGCGTCCTCGGCGAGGTAGCGGTCGGTGGCGACCACCATCGCGACCGCCTCGCCGACGTGGTGGACCGTCTCCTTGGCCAGCGCGTATGCCGTGAAGGGCGCGGTGATGCTCGGGTGCGGGATGAGCATGGGCAGCGGCTGCCCCGCCGCCTCGTGCGTCTGGTCCAGGTCCTCCCAGGTCCACACCGCGACCACGCCCTGCACGTCCAGGGCCCCGGAGACGTCGATGTCGGTGATCCGCGCGTGGGCGTGGGGGCTGCGCACGAAGGCCGCGGCGAGCGCGTGCTGGGACAGGTCGTCCAGGTAGTGGCCCTGGCCGCTGACCAGGCGAGGGTCCTCCTTGCGCTGGACGCGGTCGCCGACCGAGCGGGTGCTCACTGCTGCTCACCCTCCCGCCGCAGCTCGGCCGCGCGACAGACCGACCGCACGATGTTCTGGTAGCCGGTGCACCGGCACAGGTTGCCGGCGATCGCCTCGCGCGCCTCCTCCTGCGTCGGGTCCGGGTTCTCCTCGAGGTAGGCCGTGATCGTGGTCAGGAAGCCCGGCGTGCAGAATCCGCACTGCAGCCCGTGGCACTCCACGAACGCCTGCTGCACCGGCCCGAGGGTCCCGTCGGGCCTGGCGAGGCCCTCCACGGTGGTGATCTCGTGGCCCTGGGCGGTGGCGGCGAACATCAGGCAGGACCGGGAGGGGCGGCCGTCGACCAGGACGGTGCAGGCACCGCACACCCCGTGCTCGCAGCCGACGTGGGTGCCGGTCAGGCCCAGGTCGTGGCGCAGCGCGTCGGAGAGCAGCCGGCGGCCGGGGACCTCGAGGTCGTGCTCGGTGCCATTGACCCGCAGCGTGATCTCGAGCAGCTCCTCGGGCTCCTCGGGCGCCTCGCTGGGGTTGAACGGCGGGGTGCTCCGGCGGATCCGGACACGCTGGGTGGCCATCAGTTCTCCTCGGTCGTCGCGGCGGTGCTGCCGAGCAGCTCGGCGAGCAGCCGGGTGGTCTGCACCACCGCCAGGTGCCTGCGGTAGTCGGCGGAGGCGTGGATGTCGTCGCCGGGCTCGACGAAGGCGGCGACCGCGTCGGCCAGCGCGTCCTGCAGGGCCCGGTCCGCCGCGGCGCCGGGGGTGCCCAGGTCGTGGCCCTCGAGGGTCGGGACGAGGTCGAGCACCGCGGGCACCTCGGTGACCGAGACGTAGGAGACCCGGGCGAGGGTGGCGCGGCCGTCCTCGACCCGCAGGGCCAGGGCGGTGCCGGCGACGGCGTAGTCGCCGTGCCGGCGCGCGGTCTCGGTGAAGGCCGTGCGGGTGCCGGCCGGGAAGCGCCCGAACACCGCCACCACGGCGAGCTCCTCGGGCTCCACGGCGCACTCCATCGGCCCGACGAAGAACTCCTGGCAGCTCAGGGTGCGCTCCCCGCCGCGGGAGCGCAGCTGCACCGAGCCGTCGGTGATCGCCAGGATCGCCGGCAGCTCGCCGGAGGGGTCGGCGTGCGCCAGGGAGCCCACGACCGTGCCGCGGTTGCGGATGACCGGGTGCGCCACGTGGCGCAGGGCCTGGCGCAGGAGCGGCTGGGCCGCTGCCGCGCCCTCGTGGGCGAGCAGGTCGGCGTGGCGCACGAGCGCGCCGACCCGCACGGCGTCGTCGGTGACCTCCACCCGGTCCAGGCCGGGGAGACGGTTGATGTCGACCAGGTGGGCCGGGGCGGCCAGGCGCATGTTGAGCACCGGGACCAGGCTCTGGCCGCCGGCGAGGACCTTGCCCTCGTGGCCGTGCTCGGCGAGCAGGCCCAGGGCCTCCTCGAGCTCGCGCGGTGCGTGGTAGACGAAGGGTGCCGGCTTCATCTCACTCCTTCCTGGTGCTGGCGGGGGTTCGACGGCTGGCGGGCGATGTGCTGGTCGGTGAGGCCCTGACCGCCGGGCGGGGAGGTCGTGGCTCCCCGCCCGACCGTGATCAGCTCAGGCGTCGACCCTGGGCCGCTCGCCGTCCTCGTCGGCCTGGGGGCCGTCCTCGACGATCAGGTGACCGTCGTCGGTCCGTCCCAGGACGCGGCGGCCGCGCAGGCCGTAGTCCTCGGCGAACCCGAGGTTGTCCAGGCTCTGGATGCCGGGCGGGGAGGCGATGGTGGCGGTGCCGAAGTTGGCGTCGCGCATCGACGCGGGCATCAGCCAGGCCACCAGGTGGTAGGCCGTGATGACCACGATCGTGCCGAACGCGATGCCGGCCAGGCTGAAGGTGCTGGTGATGTTCAGCGAGGTGTCGCCGATCGCGATGATGATGCCGGCCGCGACGGGGACGAGGTTGATCGGCCGGGAGAAGTCGACCCGGTTCTCCACCCAGATCTTCGCGCCGAGCAGGCCGATCATGCCGTAGAGGACCACGGTGATGCCGCCGAGCACGCCGCCGGGGACGGCCGAGACCAGGGCGCCGAACTTGGGCGAGAGGCCGAAGACGATCGCCACGAGCGCCGCGGCGTAGTAGGCGGCGGTGGAGTAGACGCGGGTGGAGGCCATGACCCCGATGTTCTCGGCGTAGGTGGTGGTCGGCGAGCCGCCGACGCTGCTGGCGATGATCGTGCCGACACCGTCGGCGGCGATGGCCCGGCCCATCATCGGGTCGAGGTCGGCGCCGGTCATCTCCTCGACGGCCTTGACGTGGCCGGCGTTCTCGGCGACCAGGGCGATGACCGCCGGGAGCATGAGCAGCACGAAGGTGAGCTTGATGTCCGGCGTGTGCCAGCCGACGACGCCGTTGGCCAGGTCGGTCGCCGGCGGGAAGCCGAACCACGGGGCGGACATGACGCCGTCCCAGTTGACCCGGTTGTGGGTGTCGACCTCGCCGGTGCCCGCGTTGAAGGCGGTGATCGGACCGGTGGCGAGGTCGGCCAGCCAGGAGGCGACATACCCGAAGACGAGGCCGAGGAGGACCGAGACGCGGCCCCAGAAGCCGGGGAGGATGGTGGCCAGCAGGATCGTCGCGGTCATCGTGGCCAGCGCGATCCACTGGTCCTGCGGCCAGTAGATGTTGGCGACGACCGGCGCCAGGTTGAAGCCGATGAGCATGACGACCGCGCCGGTGACCACGGGCGGCAGCACCTTGGTCAGCGCGGCGGCGCCGATGAAGTGGATGAACACGCCCACCAGGGCGAGCACCACGCCCGCGACGAGGATCGCACCGGTCACCTGCGGGGGCGTGCCGCCCTGCGCGTAGACCGCGGCGGCGCCGCCGACGAACGCGGCGGACGTACCCAGGTAGCTGGGGACCTTGCCGTTGACGATCAGCAGGAAGATGATCGTGGCGATGCCGCTCATCATGATCGCCAGCTGGGGGTTGAGCCCCATGATCAGCGGGAAGACGAACGTCGCGCCGAACATCGCGACGACGTGCTGCGCGCCGAGCCCGGCGGTGCGTCCCCAGCTCAGCCGTTCGTCGGGCGCGACCACGTCGCCGGGGCCGAGGGTCTTGCCGTCTCCGTGAAGCTTCCATCCAAGGGCCATGTGTCCACTCCTGTGTGGGATGCAGGCGCGTCTGCTCAGCCACGGTGGCTGACACGCCCTTGCCAGGCGAGACTACGTGCTGGGGTCGACCTGTCACTCTGGTGGTTGTTGACGAAGCATCACCCCTGCCGTCGGCAAGACCTGCCGGTCCCGGCTCACGGTTCGCGCAGCTGGCGCACCTGGAGGGCGAGCATGATCGCGAAGCGCAGCCGCGGGTCGGTGGTGAACGGCCCGAGCATCCGCTCCAGCTTGCCGATCCGGTAGCGCAGCGAGTTGTAGTGGAAGTGCAGCGCCCGGGCGGTGGTGGCCACGTTGAGGTTGTTGTCCAGCAGCACGGTGAGGGTATGGAGCAGGTCCTCCGCGTCGGGGTCGCCGCCGGCCGCGAGCGGGCCGAGCGTCTCGGCGACGAAGCTGTCGACCTCCTCCCGGCCCTCGATCTGGGAGAGCAGCCGGAAGACGCCCAGCGCGTCGAAGTGGGTCGTCGCCCGCGGGCCGTGCAGCCGGCGCCCGACCTGGACGGCCTTGCGCGCCTCGGCGTAGGCCCGCGGGAGGTCGGCCACGTCGGTGAGGGTCCGGGAGATGCCGGTGCAGAAGGTCCGGCGGCCGCCGCCACCGAGGCCGTGCACCTGCCGGGCCATGGCGCTCACGCGCTCGGTCACCTGGGCCGGCTCGGCCTCGGCGGGGACGCCCAGCAGCAGCACGACCTCCTGGCTGAAGCCGGCCACCGCGGTGGTCGGGTCGTCGGTGGCCGCGGCCCCGCGCCAGGCGGCCCGGAAGCGCTCGGGCTCGGCCAGACCCTCGTGCTCGGTGGGCCCGTCGACCTCGGCGACGACCACGGCGAGCGGCTGGTCCAGGTCCCACCCGAGGTCGGCGGCGTGGGTCAGGACCCGGTCGGGCGTGCCCGCGCGGCCGAGCAGCGCGTCGCGCAGGAAGTCAGCGCGGTAGCGCGCCTCCACGGCCGCGACCGCCTGCTGCTTGGTGATGGCCAGGGCGGCCGCGGTCGTCGCCGGCACGACCACGTGCCGGTCCTCGGCGGCGAACCGGCTGCTGCGCACCAGCACCAGTCGGCCCAGGTCGCTGGCCCCGCCGGGGATCCGGGCGACCATGCGGTGCAGGTCCTCGTGCTCGACGGAGACACCCGGCACCTCCTCCTCGACGAGGAAACGGCCGGTGGGGTCGAAGCACGGCAGTGCGAGCACCGCCTGGAGCACCTCCTCGCTCGCTGCCGCCCGCGCGAGGACCCGGCCGTCCATCGAGGTCACCAGGGCGGCCTCGGCCAGGTGGCGGACCATGCCCTCGCAGACCCGGTCCAGGTCGCCGCCGGAGATGACGACGCCGACGAGGTCGTCGAGCACCTGCTCGGCGCGGGCGAGGGTGACGGCGCGCCGGTTGAGGACGAGGGTGAGCACGGTGTTCATGACGTCGTCGAAACCCAGCTCCTCGGGGAGCGCGAGGACCGGCAGGCCGAGCCGGTCGGCCTCGGCGAGCGCCTCCGGGGGCAGCCGGTCGACGTAGCGGTGGAGCTTGACCGCCACCCCGGCCAGCCCGCGTGCGTCGAGCGCGCGCACCCACGCCACGAGGTCCCCGTGCTGGCGCAGCGGGTATCCGGTGGTCAGCAGCAGCTCGTCGGGCCGGACCCAGGGCAGGACGTCGGGCACCTCCATGACGTTGACCCGGGTGACGAGGCGGTCCAGGCCCTGCGCGCCGGCGAGGACGGTGGCGCCCGCCAGGACGTCGAGGGCGAGGGCCTCCCGCACGGTGATGCCGGTCGGTGTCGGGTCCAGGCCGGTGTCGCGGCGGGACGGCTCCGGGGCTGCGGGGGCGGAAGACTGCTCCGTTGGCAAGACTTGGCGCTCCATCGCCGCATTGTCGTCAACGTTGGCCAGCCCTGGCAAGCCCGCCCCTGCCTAGGGTGGACGGATGGGACCAGCGGTGGTGCGGCGGAGCGCACCTGCTGCTGCCTCCACGCGCGCACCCGGCTGGCTGTGGGGGCCGGCGGTGGGCGCGCGGGTCCTCGCGTCCTCGGGGAGCGCCGCCTACCTCCTGCCCGTGGGGATGCCCCCCGGGATGCCCCCCGGGGCGCCGGCCGGACCGCCGGCCGGGAGCCCGACCGCCGACGTCCTGGCCCTCGTCTCCCCCGACGCCCTGCGCCTCCCGGGCGCCGTCCTCGTCCCCGGTCCCGGCGACCTCGCCGCGCTGCGGCTCGCCGTCGGCGCCACCGTCGCCGTCGGCGAGGGACGGGTGCAGGGTTCGGGGGCCCAGCTGCAGGTCCGCCGCTCGTGGCTCCCGCGCCCCGTCCCGTCCGGCTCGTGGCCAGCGGCTCCGGAGGTGGTGACCGCCCTCGACGGCCTGGCGCTGCGACCCGGCCGCGCCGACCTGGGGCCGCTGGCCGCGGAGGCCCTGCACGACCCCGTCCCGGGCGTCGCCGCGCTCGTCGGGCTCGGTCCCGGCCTCACGCCGTCGGGCGACGACGTCCTGTGCGGGATGCTCCTGGTGCTCGGCGCCGCCGGCCATCCGGACCGGGCCGCCCTCGCCGACGCCGTCCGGGGCAGCCTGCACCGGACCACCGCGCTCTCGGCGACGCTCCTGCGCGACGCGCTCGACGGGTATGCCGTGCCGCCCGTGCGCGACCTCCTCGCCGCAGCGCAGCACGGCCCGGGGCCGGGGGACGGGGGCGCCGGACTCACCGTCCTGGCCCGGGCCGTCACCCGGATCGGCCACTCCTCCGGCTCCGACCTGCTCGTCGGTGTCCGGACTGCCCTCGAGCACCTGCTCGCCACCTCTGTCCATACCCGTCCCGACCCCGTCCCCCGAGAGGACTGACGTGACCGACACAGTCGACGTGCGCAGCGGCGTCTACCACGACTCCGTGACCCTGATGCAGGTGTCCCAGCAGGTGAGGACGACGCCGGGCGTCACCGACGCCCTCATCGGCATGGGGACCGAGCTCAACCTCGGCCTCATGCGGGACGGCGGCTTCGACGTGCCCGGTGCAGCCGGCCCCAACGACCTGGTCGTCGCGCTGCGCGGCAGCGACGAGGGCGCGCTCGGCGCGGGCCTGGCCAGGCTGGAGGAGGTCTTCGCCGAGCTCCGGGCCAGGTCGCGGCGGACGGGGACCGCCGAGGAGGTGGCCCCGCGCACGGTCGGCTCGGCCGCCGCACGCTCCGGGGCCAACCTCGCCCTGATCTCCACGCCCGGCCGGCACGCCGTCGCCGACGCTCTCGACGCGGTGCGCTCCGGGCTGTCGGTCATGCTCTTCTCCGACAACGTCTCCGTCGAGGACGAGATCCGGCTCAAGGACGCGGCCGCGGCCGCCGACGTGCTCGTCATGGGTCCGGACTGCGGGACGGCGGTGGTGGGCGGGGCCTACCTCGGCTTCGCCAACGTCACCCGGCCCGGGCGGTTCGGGGTCGTCGCCGCCTCCGGCACCGGCGCGCAGCAGGTGATGTGCCTGCTCGACCTGGCCGGCGAGGGCGTCAGCCACGTGCTGGGCCTCGGCGGCCGCGACCTGTCCGACGCGGTCGGCGGCCGCTCGGCGAAGCAGGCGCTGCGCGCACTCGCCGCCGACGAGGCCACCGAGCACGTGATCATCGTCTCCAAGCCGGCCTCCCCGGCCGTCGTCGAGGAGCTGACCGCCCTGGCGGGCGAGCTCGGCGTCGGAGTCTCCTGGGCCACGCTCGGCCGCGGCCTGCCCGACCTCACCGCCGCCACGGAGGTCGCGCTCACGGCTGCCGGCGGCACGGTCCCGGAGTGGCCGTGGTGGGCCGCCGTCGAGCCGCGGCCCGCGGGTGAGCCGGGGCAGGGCGAGCACCTGCGCGGGCTCTACTGCGGGGGCACCCTCGCCGACGAGGCGATGATCATCACCGAGGAGCAGCTCGGCCCGATCGCCTCCAACATCCCGCTCGAGGGCAGCCCGCAGGTCTCCGGCCACGAGCCGCTCACCGGCCACGCCGTCATCGACTTCGGCGACGACGAGCTGACCCAGGGCCGGGCGCACCCGATGATCGACCCGTCGCTGCGGCTGGAGAAGATTCGCGAGCAGGGCACCGACGCCACCTGCGGCGTGCTCCTGCTCGACCTCGTCCTCGGCCACGGCTCGCACCCCGACCCCGCCCGTGAGCTCGCCGACGCGGTCTCGGCCGCACGCTCGGCCGCCCGCGAGGACGGCCGCCAGCTGCCGGTCGTCGTCGCGCTCGTCGGCACGGAGTCCGACCCGCAGGGGCTCAAGGCCTGCGCGGCCACGCTCTCGCAGGCCGGCGCGCAGGTCCACACCTCGCACGCCCAGGCCGTCCGCACCGCGCTCCAGCTGCTCGCCCGCCCCTGACCAGGGCGCCGGAGCACCCCATACCTCGCACGCCACCGACCGAAGGACCGACCGATGAGCACCCCGACCCAGGAGCCGCTGCGCGGCCTGCTGACCCGCGACCCCGTCGTCGTCGCCGCGGGCGCCGAGCTGTTCAGCCGGACGCTGCGCGAGCAGGCCGTGCCCGTCACCGACGTGCAGTGGCACCCGCCGCTGGAGGGCGCCGACGAGGCGCTCGCCCGGGTGCTGGCCGACCCGCGCCTGGCCGAGGCCAACGCCCTCGCGCTGGAGCGGATCACCTCCGCGGAGGCCCAGCTGGTCCGGGTCGCGCCGGCCAGCGAGCTGCTCGGCCTCGAGCCGGGCGAGTTCCTGCACAGCGGCCCGCCGCTGACGTGGGAGCGCGCCTCAGGGCCGATGAGGGGCGCACTCGTCGGCGCGATGATCTTCGAGGGGCTGGCGGCCACGCCGCAGGAGGCGCAGGAGAAGCTCGCCGGGCCCGACATCACCCTGGCCCCGTGCCACAGCCGCGGCGCGGTCGGCCCGATGGCGGGCGTGATCAGCCCCTCGATGTGGGTCTTCGAGCTGCACGACCCGGTGCACGGGACCACCTCGTGCTGCTCGCTCAACGAGGGGCTGGGCAAGGTGCTGCGCTACGGCGCGTTCGACGAGGAGGTGCAGACGCGCCTGGCCTGGATGCGCGACGTGCTCGGGCCGGTCCTCGCCGAGGCGGTGCAGGCGCACGGGCCGGTCGACGTCAAGGCCTACCTGCCGCAGATGCTGCAGATGGGCGACGAGGGGCACAACCGCAACCGCAGCGCCACGCTCATGTTCCTGCGCGACCTGCTCCCGCACATCGTGCGCCAGGACCGGTCGGCCGACGACATCGCCGAGGTATGCCGCTTCGTCGGCGCCAACGACCACTTCGCCCTCAACCTGGTCATGCCGGCCTGCAAGCTGGCGATGGCGGCCGCCAAGGACATCCCCGGGTCGTCCGTGGTCGTCACGATGGCGCGCAACGGCACCGACTTCGGGATCCAGCTGGCCGGGACGGGCGAGGAGTGGTTCACCGCGCCGGCGAACACCCCCGAGGGCCTCTTCCTGGGCTCCTACGGGCCGGAGGACGCCAACCCCGACATCGGCGACTCGGCGATCACCGAGACCGCCGGCATGGGCGGCTTCGTGATGGCCGCGGCGCCGGCGATCGTCCGGCTGGTCGGCGGCGACGTGGCGTTCGCGCTGACGACGACGCGGACCATGTACGAGATCACCCTCGGCGAGCACCCGACCCTGCAGGTCCCGGTCCTGGAGTTCCGCGGGGCGCCGGTCGCCATCGACGCCACCGCGGTCGCCCGCACCGGGGTGCTGCCCCAGATCAACACCGGCATGGCCGGCCGGGTCGCCGGCACCGGTCAGGTCGGTGCCGGGCTCGTCACGCCGCCGGCGCAGGTCTTCGTGGACGCGCTGGCGGCGCTGGCGCAGCGGGTGCCGGCCGGGACCGGCCACGACGAGGAGGGGACGGCGTGACCGCCCTCCACGAGCTCGGCCTGGTCGAGCTGACCGGGCTGCTGCGCTCCCGCGGGGTCAGTGCGCGCGAGGTCCTCGACGACCACCTCGCCCGGATCGAGCAGGTCAACCCGGCCCTCAACGCGGTCGTCACCCTCGTGGCCGAGCAGGCGCAGGCGCAGGCCGCCGCGGCCGACGAGCGCGCGGCCGGCGGCGCGGAGCTGCCGGTGCTGCACGGCATACCGATGACCCACAAGGACACCCACGCCACGAGGGGCATCCGCACCACGAGCGGGTCCCCGCTGACGGCCGACCTGGTGCCCACCCACAGCGACCTGATCGTGCAGCGGCTGTGGGACGCCGGGGTGATCGCGACCGGCAAGAACAACACGCCGGAGTTCGCGGCCGGCTCGCACACCTTCAACCCGCTGTTCGGTGCGACCGGCAACCCCTACGACCCGGCGCTGTCCGCCGGTGGGTCGTCCGGCGGGGCCGCGGCCGCCCTGGCGGCGCGGGTCCAGGCGCTGGCCGACGGCAGCGACATGGGCGGCTCGCTGCGCAACCCCGCGGCGTGGTGCAACGTCCTCGGCCTGCGCCCGAGCCAGGGCGTGGTGCCGATCGTGCCGAGCGCCAACCCCGAGGCGTGGCTGAGCCGGCAGGGGCTGATGGCGCGCTGCGTCGACGACCTCGCGCTGGGGATGTCCGTGGTCGCCGGTCCGCACCCGGAGGTGGCTGCCGCGTGCCCCGCCGACGGGCCGGCCTTCGCCGCGCTGCTCGAGGACGACGGGCCGGCCGACCTGACCGGGGTGCGGGTGGGTCTGGCCGTCGGTCTCGGCCAGGACGTGCCGGTCGACCCGCAGGTGCGCCGGGTGGTCGAGGAGCAGGCCAGGGTGCTCGAGGGCCTCGGCGCCGCCGTCGAGGAGTCCGCGCCGGACCTCGCCGACGCCGACGAGGTCTTCGACGTCACCCGCGCCTTCGACATGGCGACCAACCTGCGCCGCCTGGTCGCCGGGCACCGCGACGACGGGACGGTCAAGGAGGACGTGGTGTGGAACGTCACCCGCGGCCTGGAGCTGAGCGCCGAGCAGCTGATGTCGGCGGCCGAGGCGCGGCGGCGGCTGGACCGGGCGGTGCGCCGCTGGTTCGGCGAGCACGACCTGCTGCTGGCCCCGACGGTGCAGACCATGCCGTTCCCGGTCGAGCAGACGTGGCCCACGTGGATCGACGGCGTGCAGCTGGAGACCTACCTGGACTGGATGCGCTCCTGCTGCCTGGTCTCGGCCACCCGCTGCCCGGCGCTGTCGGTGCCCGGCGGCTTCGTGGACGGGCTGCCCGTCGGCCTGCAGCTGGTCGCCGCGCCGGGAGCCGACGTGCGGCTGCTGGCGCTGGCGCGGGTCTACGAACGGGCGACCGGGTTCGCGGGGACCGCGCCGGGTCGCTGAGGCCCGGCGACGGGATCAGTGGGTCGTCGTGGTCTGCTGGTAGAGGACGAGCCGCAGCCCGTCGTCGGTGCGGGCGTAGACACTGGCCATGAGGGCCTCGAACGGCGGCTCGTCGCCGCGCCGGGCCACCGCCCGGTAGACGACGGCGGCGGATTCGGCCGTGACCGGGACCAGCCGCGGTGCGGTGAGCTCGTAGCTGTCCCAGGCGGGCGCCTCGTCGAGGGAGGCCACGACGGCGTCGCGGTCGAGGACGGCACCGTTGACCAGGACCATCACGGCGTCCTCGCTCATCAGCTCACCGTAGAAGCGGCCGCCGGAGGAGCTGCACAGCGCGTCCCAGCCCCTGCGCTCCAGGCTCAGCAACGTCTCGAGTCCTAGTTCTTCCATCTTCACCACGTTAGGCGAACCCCGGTCGCGGCGGCCAGGGGTCCTGCTCATCCCAGGTGTGCCGGCAGCGCCGCCTCGAGGCCGAGCCACAGCGCGAGGTCCTCGATCTCGGCGACCACCCGGTCGCGGCGGGCGGCGCTCCATACCCCGTCCTCGTGGAGCGCGTCCACCCGCAGCACCCCACCCTTGCGGTCGGCCGTCGCGTCCAGCTTGCCGACGAGCCGGTCGCCGTCCAGCACCGGCAGCGCGTAGTAGCCCCACCGGCGCGCGGCCCTGGGCTTGTACATCTCCAGCACGTAGTCGAAGTCCCACAGCTCGCCCATCCTGGTGCGGTCGAAGACCAGCCGGTCGATCGGGCAGAGCAGGGCGGCCCGCCCCTCCAAGGGGGTGCCGTCCAGGTAGCGGGGGTCGACCCGCCAGGTGCCCCTGACCCCGTCGATCACGGCCTCCTCGCCCTGGTCCCCGGCGCCGAGCGGTTCGGTCGGGCACTGCGGGCCGCGGGCGCGCAGGATGCCCATGGCCGCCAGCCGGCGCCGGTCCTGCTCGGCGACGGCCTCCTGGACCGGCAGCGGCTCGAGGTGGGGGTAGACCCGCTCGGCCAGGTCCCAGAGCCGCTGCCCCTTCTCCCGGGCGCAGACGGCGACCTCCCCGCGGGCCACCATGAGGTCGAGGAGGCGGCCGAGGTTCTTGGCGTCGGTCCAGCCGCTGGAGCGCCACGGGACCTGCGTCGAGTCGGGCAGGCCGCCGGTCGGGGTCGGGCCCCGTGCCGCGAGGTGGGCCAGGACGTCGCGGCGGGCGCGGTCGTTGGCCGCCACCCAGTCGGCGTTGACGAGCTGCCAGCCCTGCAGCTCCTCGTGGCCGGGCGCGGGCACCGGCCAGGCCGCCATCTGCGCGGCGTGGAGCGCGACGTCCTCGGCCGGGCGCACGAAGCCGAGGATCTCCACCAGGGTGCGCTCGGCCAGCAGCCGGTCCAGCTCGCCGGGGTCGTAGGCGCTGCCGAGCCGGCTCCACAGCACGAGGTGCTGGGCCGGGGCCACCGCCGTGACAGGGTCCAGCTGCAGGTGGGTGAGCTCACGGACGGTCTCCACGACGTCGCCCGGCCGCGCGCGGGTGAGCAGCTGGGCACGGACGGCGACCCGGCGGGCGTCCCGGGCGGTGAGGCGGTGCGGCGCAGCCATGTCCTCCACGGTATGCCGTGCAGCGGACAGGTGCGGTCCGCCTGGTGCGGGCTCAGCCCATGAGGGTGCCGACGAAGATCTGCCAGGCCAGCGCCGACTTCGCGGTGAGGCTGAGCACGATGTAGGCCGTCTCCCCGGTGAGGTAGTCGCGGAACCGGCCGACCCGGCGGTACTGCAGCCACTGCACCAGGGCGAAGACGTTGAAGAAGAGGAAGAGCGAGACGATGATCCCGTAGACGAAACCGGGCGGCTCGGCACCGGTCGTGGACCCGGGGGCGAGCGTGTAGACGACGACCCCGACCCACGGCACGACCCCGGCGAAGCAGCCGAAGAGGAACGGCAGCCACCCGCCGTCCCCGGGCTGGTGGTACTTCTCCTGCAGCCAGCCGAAGAGGATCATCGAGGCGTTCACGCCGAAGAGCGCCAGCAGCGCGACCACGTCGTAGATGCCGACCAGCTGGGCGATGATGACGATCATCAACGAGCTGGACAGGGAGTACTCGACCCACCGGAAGTAGTTGTGGCCGCGGGCCAGGCCGGCCCGGTAGCGCCGGAACGACCCCGGCGAGGCCACGATGACGTGGAAGAGCGCCGACAGCGCCAGGAAGGCCGCGATCGCCAGCGCCGTGGGGACGTCCCACAGGGTGACCTGGTCCCCGGGCGGGGTGCCGGGCGGACCGGCCAGGTAGGTCGCGGTCACCGGCAGCGTGAAGTCGGTCGCCAGGACCACGACGGCCACCGCCTGCGCGGCGTGCACCGCCGCGGCGACCCAGTTCAGGGTGCGCAGCCGCGCGTAGCGCGACCCGTCGCTCGGGGTGGTGCTCACGGGCTCTCCGTCTCGTCGTGGGCGCTGGCACCTCACCGTACTGCCCGCCACCCGCCCGTCTCCGCGCCGCCCTAGACTCGCGCCATGCCCAGTCTGCTGTGGCTCCGCCGCGACCTGCGCCTCGGCGACCACCCGGCCCTGCTGGCCGCCCACGAGGCCGCCGGCGAGGGCCTGACCGTCCTCTTCGTCGTCGACCCGGCGCTGTGGGCCCGGGTCGGGGCCGTGCGCACCGCCTGGCTCGCCGCCACCCTCCGGGCGCTCGAGGAGGACCTCGAGGGCCGGCTCACCCTGCGCGTCGGCGACCCGGCCGAGGTCGTCCCTGCCGTGACCCGCGAGACCGGCGCCACCGCCGTCCACCTGACCCGGGAGACCACCCCCTACGGCGCCCGGCGCGACCGGCAGGTCCGCGGCGCCCTCCCCGAGGACGTCGACTGGGTCGAGACCGGCACGCCGTATGCCGTCGGCCCCGGCCTGGTCCGCACCGGTTCGGGCGACCCCTACAAGGTGTTCACCCCCTTCAGCAGGGCCTGGCGCGCCCACGGGTGGCCCGGGCCGGCGGCATACCCCGACGGCCTGGTGCCGACCGACCTGGGGCGGAACGCCCACGCGGACCGGCTCGTGGAGGAGGCGCTGGCCGCCGACGACCTGCCCGAGCTGCCGCCGGCCGGCGAGCGGGCGGCGCTGGCGCGGTGGGCGGAGTTCGTCGCCGACGACCTGGCCGGTTATGACCGGGGGCGCGACCGGCCGGCGGAGGAGTCGACGAGCTTCATGTCCCCCTACCTCAAGGTCGGCGCCGTCCACCCCCGCACGCTGCTCGCCGACCTGTCCGGCCGCAGCGACGGCAGCGTCGAACGCTTCGTGAGCGAGCTGGCCTGGCGGGAGTTCTACGCCGACGTCCTGCACCACCATCCACGCACCGGCTGGTCGGACCTGCGGCAGGAGCTGTCGGGGCTGCGCTACGACGAGCCGCAGGACGCGATCGAGGCGTGGCAGCAGGGCCGGACCGGCTATCCGATCGTCGACGCCGGCATGCGGCAGCTGCTGGCGACGGGCTGGATGCACAACCGGGTGCGGATGATCACCGCCAGCTTCCTGACCAAGGACCTGCACGTGTGGTGGCCGGTCGGCGCGCGCTGGTTCCTGGACCGGCTCATCGACGGCGACCTGGCCTCCAACAACCACAACTGGCAGTGGGTCGCCGGGACCGGGACGGACGCCGCACCTTACTTCCGCGTGTTCAACCCGGTGCTGCAGGGCGAGCGGTTCGACCCGCGCGGGGAGTACGTCCGCCGCTGGGTGCCCGAGCTGGCGCACCTGCCGGGCAAGGCGGTGCACCAGCCGTGGGAGCACGAGGAGGGCTACACCCGCGGCTACCCCCGGCGGCTCGTCGACCACGCCGAGGAGCGCAGGGAGGCCCTGGCGAGGTACAGGGCGGCGAGGGGCTGACCCGACGGGGCGCGCACGTCGACGGGCTAGGGGCGAGGCCGTCGGCGGTGCGGGTGCCCCGTCGCTCGACGACGGGTCAGGGCGCCACGTAGCCGGTCGGGTCCTCGCCCAGGTCGACGATCGCCGCGACCGGGCCGCCGCCGTCGGGGCCCTGGTGGGCCGCCGACACCGACACGAACACCGCGGGGTCGCCGGTCACCGCGGCGGTCACGCCGCCGACGGCCGCCTTGATCTGCCGGTGCCAGTGCACGTCGGAGTCGTCCAGCATCGCGTTGCGCCGGCCGAGGACCTTGCCGTCCTGGCTCGCCTCGCACTTGAGGAAGACGTTGACCAGACGGCCCTGCAGGTCGTCGCGGTGCGGGCGCTCGGGCAGGTCGAGGCCGGCGTCCTTGATCGCGTTCCAGATGCCGTCCTGGTCCAGCGCGTGCTCCATGACCGAGTGGCCGATCCGGTAGCGCCCGCCCACGCCCGTCGCGTTGCCGACCACGACGACCTGGGCGCGGTCCAGCTCGACGCCGGAGGAGCAGGAGGCGACCGCGGAGTACTTCGAGCGGTCGCTCATGATCTCCTCGTCGCTCACCCCGTCGATCTCGCCCAGCGCGACCGCGATGCCCAGTCCCGTGGTGCCGTTGGAGACGTCCATCGAGGTCAGCGTGTCGTCGGTGAAGACCGTCTCGCCCCGGCTGTGCGCGTCGCGGATCGTGTCGATCGTCAGCAGCGGGGTCTTGGTCTGCACGTAGTGCACGTCGGCGGTGTCGGTGATGCCGGCGCGCTCCATCGCGACCTTCACCGCGGCGGCGACCTTGTCCACCATGCCGGTGCGTCCGATCTCCTCGGGCAGCAGCGGCTCGCTCATCGCCATGCCCACGGTCAGCCGCGGCTCGTCGGTGGCCTCGACGGTCGAGGGGTCGACGCTGGCGAAGATCGTCGCGTGCGGGCTGATCACGCCGTCGGTGCCGCCCGACCAGACGATCGGGATCTGCTTGACCTTCTCGCCGTCGACCCCGTGGGCGACCAGCGCCTCGCGGAAGGCCCGGTCGGCGATGATCCGCGTGTAGTCGTTGACGCCGCCGTTGCCCTCGGTCTTGCCGATGATGGCCAGCACCCGGTCCGCCTCGAGCACGCCGTCCTCGAGCAGGCGGACGAACTCGCTCGCGTCGCTGACGCTGTGGATCGGGACCTTGCGCACTTCGATCGGGTCGGGCATGTTGCGGGCCTTCCTCGTGGATGGACGGTGGTGACGCACGTGCTGTCGAGGGTATGGGGTGCGCACCCCGGGCAGTCCGGCAACAGTTGCCGGAAAACCGGGGGTGGCCGGGACAGGATCCGCCAGCGGCCCGCGCAGCCGGGGGCCTGTCCTACCGCGCCCGCAGCTCCCGCTTGAGGATCTTGCCGGTCGCGCCCTTGGGCAGCTCCTCGATCAGGGTGACGGTGCGCGGGTACTTGTAGGGAGCGACCTGGTCCTTGACGTAGGCGACCAGGTCGTCCTCGGTGGCCTGCGCGCCCGGGGCGAGCACGACATACGCCGCGACCTCCTCGCCCAGCTCGGGGTGCGGCACCCCGATGACGGCCGCCTCGGCGACCCCCGTGTGCTCGTAGAGCACCTCCTCGATCTCGCGCGGGTAGACGTTGAAGCCGCCGCGCAGGATCATGTCCTTCTTGCGGTCGACGATGAAGTAGTAGCCCTCCTCGTCGCGGCGCGCCAGGTCGCCGGAGTGGAACCAGCCGTCGGCGTCGATGGCCGTGGCGGTGGCCTCCGGCTGCTGCCAGTAGCCCTTCATGATGTTCTCGCCGCGGATGCAGATCTCGCCGATCGCCTCGGGGTCGGAGGGGTCGAGGTCGGTCCCGTCGTCGCCGGTCAGCTTCATCTCGCAGCCGCGGACCGGGGTGCCGATCGAGCCGGGCTTGCGCTTCCGGTCGGGGTGGTTGAAGGAGGCGACGGGACTGGTCTCGCTGAGGCCGTAGCCCTCCAGGATCGCGGCGTCGAAGACCTCCTCGAAGCGGCGCATCACCTCCAGCGGCAGGCTCGACCCGCCGGACACCGCGATGCGCAGGGCGGACAGGTCCGGCGTGGCCTGCGAGGCGGCCGCGGCGGCGAGCATCGCGCCGTACATGGTCGGGACGCCGGCGAAGACGGTCGCGCGGTCGCGCTCCATGACGGCCAGCACCTTGGCGGGGTCGAAGCGCGGGATGATCGTCAGGGCGGCGCCGGTGGCGACCGCGGTGTTGAGGGCCACCGTCATCCCGAACACGTGGAAGAGCGGCAGGCAGCCCATCACCACGTCCTCCGGGCCCAGGTGCAGGAGCGTCTCGTTGCTGGTGTCCAGGTTGGTCTGCAGGTTGTCGAAGGTCAGCTCGGCGCCCTTGGGCCGGCCGGTGGTCCCCGAGGTGTAGAGGATGACCGCGGTGTCGTCGCCCCCGCGCTCGACCACCTCGGTGACCGGGTCGGTGGCGTCCTCGCCGTGCACCCAGGAGCTCAGCCCCTCCGGGCCGACCGCCATCAGCTGCACGCCGGCCGCCTCCGTCGCGGCCTGCGCCTCCTCGCCCGGCATCGCGACGAGCAGCTTCGCGCCGGAGTCCTCCAGGTAGAACTGGATCTCGCGCCGCCGGAACAGCGGGTTCATCGGCACCACGATGGCGCCCAGGCGCAGCGCGGCGTAGAAGATGACCGGGAAGCTCGGCAGGTTGGGCAGCATGAGCGCGACCCGGTCGCCCTCGCCGATCCCCTGCGCGCGCAGCCACCCGGCGAGCTGCCGGGCCGAGTGCTCGAGCTCGGCGTAGGTGAGCCGGAAGTCGTCGAGGATGATCGCCGGTCGGTCGGGGTGCTGCTCGGCCGTCCGGACGAGGTTGTTGGCGAGGTTGGTCATCGTCGACCTTTCGGGAGGGGTATGCCGTCGGCTCCTCATCTTCGTCCTCCCCGCCGCCCTCGGCAAGGGTCGGGGGTGCGGGGGTGCCGGGGGTGCGGCACGACCGCCGCAGGGCCGGACGGTCGTGATGACCTGGTGTCGCCTGGCTCACTGCGGTCGCGGTGATCTGCTGTCGACAGGAAGCACCAGGTCACCACGACCGCTGTCGGGACTGTCCGGCGAGCTCGGATCACGTGGCGCTGTCAGCCGCCCAGGTGGTGCCGGCGGCCCTCACCCGCCAGGTGGTGCGGCGGCAGTCACCCGCGCCCCGGTGTGCACCTTCCGCCAGGCGTCGACGGCGCTCCACATGCTCACCAGGCACATCAGCCCGCCCGCCCACATGAGGGTGTTCCAGCCGTCGCGCGGGCCGTCGACCAGAGCAAGCACCACGATGAGGACCGCCAGGGCCACCATCGCGGTCTGGGCCCACGCCGCCCGCCGCAGCCGCGCGGGCCGGTCGCGCTCGAACCTGGCCGCGTACACAGCCGGGTCGCCGAACTCCTCGGCCAACGCCCGACCGGTCTCCGCAGCGTGGGTCCGCGCCTCGTGGACGATGTCGCGGACCCGCGCCTCGCCGAGGTCCATCCGCATCCGCAGCGTCCCGGCCAGGCGACGCTCCCACTCCTCGTCGTCCAGCGGGCGCGTCGTCCGCCGCCCCTCACGCTCGGGAAGGACGCGGTCGAGGAGGCTGGCGAGGAGGACATACCCGAGCACCAGGGCGGCCCAGGCGAAGCTGCTGGCGGTGGCGACCACCCGGTCCGCGCCCATGACCAGCCAGGTGGCCCCGGCGACGCCGCCCAGGACGACGGCCCCGGCGGCGGCGACCGCGACCCAGCGGGGCCGGCGCAGGAGCGCGCGCTCCCAGGTCGCCAGGGCGAGGGTGCACATCAGGCCGGACGCGAGGGGGAAGAGCATCCAGCCCCAGCTGTAGTCCGTCGTCCAGCCGTCCTTGACCAGCACCATGATCATCACCAGGAAGGTCAGCAGCGCGGCGACGACGCAGCCGACGACGAGCGCATCGCGCCAGGAGGTGTCCGGCGTCCCGTCGACGAGGACGCGCCCCTCCTCCGGCGCCTCGCGCAGCCGGGTCCGCGCCCACTCCCGCGGGTCGCCGTAGAGCGCAGCGGGTCCCTCGCCCGACTCGCGGACCAGCGTCAGCGCCTCCTCCAGCTCGCGGCGGGTCGCGGCGCCAGCGACCCCTTCGAGCACCATGAGGGCCACGACGTCCTGCGCCCACCTCTGGTCCTGTTCATCCCCGCGCGCGTCCCGGTATGCCGTGAGCACCCCGGTCAGCATCCCTTCCCTGCCCATCTCACTCCCCGCCCTTCGTCAGCTCGTCGGTCAGCCCGCGCCATGCGGCCAGGCCCTCGGTCAGGTGCGTCCGTCCACCGGCCGTCAGGGTGTAGTCCTTCCGCCCCGGCCCGCCGGCTCCCTCGACCCAGGCGGCGCGCACGTGACCGTCCGCCTCGAGCCGCCCGAGCATGGGGTAGAGCGAGCCGCCCCGCAGCAGGCCGAAGCCCCGCTCCTGAAGCGACTGCGCCAGGGCGTAGCCGTGCAGCGGGCCGGTGCGCAGGCTGCCCAGGATGGCCAGCTCGAGGGCGGCGCGCACCCAGGGTGCGGGCCAACCTGATGTGTCGGTCACGGATGTAAGTATGACCTGTATCTAGGTATGCAGGTCACGCACGGATCCCGGGAGGGACCCGGGAGGGACCCGGGAGGGACCCGGGATGAGCAGGGCGGGACCCGGGATGAGCAGGGCGGAGCCGGGGGCGCGCGTCAGTCCGCGGCGTGCTCCTCCAGCCACGTCCCCAGCGCCCGGGCGCTCGCGTCCACGAGGTCGGGCCAGTCCATCGCCCCCGCGTCGGCAGCGTCGGACACGTGCTTGACGAGGCGCACGGGGACACCGAGCGCGGCGCAGGCGAACGCCACGGCATACCCCTCCATGTCGACCAGGTCCGCGCGGGCGGCGAGCCGGTCGCGGACGCCGGGGTCGGTGACGAAGAGGTCGCCGGTGGCCAGCACGGTGCCGTCGCCGCCGGGGATCTCGAGCTGCTCACGGGGGTCGGCGCCGAGGCTGCGGACCACCTCGGCGTTGATGTCGTGGTTGAGGACGCGGCTGGGCAGGAAGAGACCGTCGCGGTCCGGGCGGAGCGCACCCGCGGTGCCGACGTTGAGCACCGTCAGCCCCTCCCGATCGGTGCCGAGCAGGGCACGGGTCGTCGCGACGGCAGCGGCGGTCTTGCCCAGGCCGGTCAGGACCACGGGCAGGTGCGGCGGGGCGTATGCAGCCTCCGGGCGCGGGGCGCACACGACCAGGTAGCGGCTCATGGACTCAAGAGCCTAGGGGTCGCCGCGCCGCAGAGCGCGCGCCCGGCCGGACCGTCGCGCGCCCGGCCGGTCAGAGCAGGTCGGCCAGCGGCACCGAGGTGTCGCCGAGCTTCTCCGGCGCCGGCTTGCCGACGAGCGCACGCAGGGTGTCGCCCACGTCCCAGTCGTTGACCTGCATCGCGGCCAGGATCGTGCCGTCCTTGACCCAGAAGGCGGTCATCCCCTCGGCCGGCTCGCCGCGGGTGACGACCTCGTCGTAGCCGTCCTTGCCGACGTGACCGACATACTCCATCCCCCAGTCGTACTGGTCGGTGAAGAAGTAGGGCTGGTTGCGGTAGGGCTCCTGCGAGCCGAGCATGGCGCCGGCCACGAACGTGCCCTGGTTGAGCGCGACGTCCCAGTGCTCGACGCGGATGCGCCCGAGGGTGGGGTGGTCGTGGTTGGCGACGTCGCCGGCGGCCCAGACGTGCGGGTCGCTGGTGCGCAGCGAGGCGTCGACGAGGATCCCGTTGTCGGTCTCGAGCCCGGCCTGCTCGGCCAGCTCGACGACCGGCAGCACGCCGATGCCGACGACGACCAGGTCAGGGTGCAGGTGCGAGCCGTCGGAGAGGGTGAGGTCGGTCCCGCCCTCGCCGTGCTCGATCGACTCGACGCCGGAACTGACCCGCAGGTCGACCCCGTGGTCACGGTGCAGCTGGGCGAAACGCTCCCCGAGCTCGGCCCCGAGCACCCTGGCCAGCGGGACGGCCTCCGGCTCGACGACGGTGACCTCCGCCCCGGCCTGGCGTGCGGCGGAGGCGACCTCCAGGCCGATCCAGCCGGCGCCGATGATCACCACCGAGGTGCCCTCGGCCAGCTTCGGCCTCAGGGCCAGCGAGTCGTCCCTGGTGCGCAGGTAGTTCACCGGCGCGCCGGAGTCGTCGGCCATCGCCAGGTGCCGCGGGCGCGAACCGGTGGCGAGCAGCAGCTCGTCGTAGCCGATCGTCCGGTCGCCGGCGGTCACGGTGCGGGCCTGCAGGTCGATCGCGCTGGCGGTGGTGCCCGTGAGCAGCTCGACGTCGTGCTCGTCGTACCACGCCTGGTCGTGCACGGTGGCCGAGTCCGGCTCCTCGTTGCCCAGCAGCACGCCCTTGGAGAACGGCGGGCGCTCGTAGGGCAGGTGCTCCTCGGCAGCCACCACGGTGATCGACCCGGTGTAGCCCTGCTCGCGCAGGCCCTCGACGGCCTTCGCCGCCGCCAGACCTCCTCCGACGACGACGATGCTCCCGGGCTGGCTGCTCTCCGACTGGTTCTGCTGGGTCATACGCTCCTCCTGGTGAGTGCGAGGAACTCGGCGCGGCTGCTGGGGTCCTCCCGCAGCCGGCCGAGCACCGTGGACGTGGTCGTGCGGGTGCCCGGGACGCGGGCGCCGCGCAGGGTCATGCAGGTGTGCTCCGCCTCCACCACGACGCCGACGCCGCGGGCGTGGAGCGTCTCCTGGAGGTGGTCGGCGATGTTCTTGGTCAGCCGCTCCTGGGTCTGCGGGCGGCGGGCGTGCAGGTCGACCATCCGGGCGAACTTCGACAACCCCAGGATCCGGTCTCCGGGCAGGTAGCCGATGTGCGCCACCCCGACGAAGGGCAGCATGTGGTGCTCGCACAGGCTGCGCACCGGGATGTCGCCGACCACCACCAGCTCGTCGTAGCCCTCCTCGTTGGGAAAGGTCGTCAGGTCGAACTCCTCGGGCTGGGTCAGCTCGAGCAGCGCCCGCGCCATCCGTCCCGGGGTGTCGGCCAGGTGCTCGCGGCTCAGGTCCATCCCCAGCGCGGTCAGCAGGTCGGCGGCGGCGCGCTCGGCGGCCGCGGAGTCCACGCTCGGCCGGTCGGGGACGATCCGCGGGCGGCGGTATGTCGTGCGCTCCGGCAGGAGCTGGACGGCCGGTTCGGACGCGACTGCGGTGCTCACGAGCGGACTCCCTCCTCGGGCCGAGGCGATCCCGGCCGGACCCTTGTGACGTTAGACCCGACCACGCTCTTGTGTCAACAGAATCCTGTTTTAGAATGGCCCCATGGATCTTGGATCGCACGCTGCCCGCATCGGTGCTCTGGCGGAGAGCACCCGGCGACGGCTCTACGAGTATGTCGTGTCCCAGCCCGGCGCGGTGGGCCGCGAGCAGGCCGCGCGCGAGCTCGACCTGGCACCCCATACCGTCAACTTCCACCTCGACAGGCTCGCCGAGGAAGGCCTGCTCGACGTGGAGTTCCGGCGGCTCACCGAGCGCACGGGGCCCGGCTCGGGCCGCCCGGCCAAGCTCTACCGGCGCACGGACCGGGAGGTCTCGGTGTCGCTGCCGCCGCGCCGCTACGACCTGGTCGGCGACGTGCTCGCCGCGGCCGTCACCCGGGCGATGTCCGGCGACCCGCTGGCGACCTCCGTCGTGGAGGCCGCGCACGAGGCGGGGCGGGCCGCGGGCAGCACCGCTCGACCCGAGGGCGGGGCTGCGGAGGCGACGCTGGAGGACCTCGCCCGGGCACTGACCGGCCTGGGCTACGAGCCGCGCGACGAGGACGGCGCGATGGTGCTGGCCAACTGTCCCTACCACGCGCTGGCGCAGGAGCACACCGAGCTCGTCTGCGGGCTCAACCAGCACTTCGTCCAGGGCGTGGCCGACGGGGTCGGCTGCGGCGGAGCCTGCGCCTGCCTGGAGCCGCAGGAGGGCCGCTGCTGCGTGGTGGTCCGGTCGGAGCGCCAGCGCTAGCGCGGCGGGTGCGACCCGTGCACGCGGTCGTGCAGCGACTCCATCTGCGCGTCCAGGTTGGCCGAGGCCGTCGCCGCCTCGCGCAGGTCGTGCACGATGTCGGCCGGCACGTCCTGGTCGTACTTGTAGTAGATCTTGTGCTCCAGCGCGGCCCAGAAGTCCATCGCCACCGTGCGCAGCTGCAGCTCGACCACGACGGGCACGATCCGGTCGGACAGGTGGACGGGCACCTCGAGCTGGGCGTGCAGGCTGCGGTAGCCGTTGTCCTTGGGGCGGGCGACGTAGTCCTTGACCTGCAGGACCGTCAGGTCCGGCTGCCGGGCGATCATTTCCCAGACCGCGTAGACGTCCTTGACGAAGCCGCAGGTCACCCGGACCCCGGCGATGTCGGTGACCTCCCGCCGGATCGCCTCCATCGACGGCTCGAAGCCCCGTCGCCGCACCTTCTCCACGATCGAGCGCACGCTCTTGAGCCGGGCGTCGACGTGCTCGATGGGGCTGCTGTCGTGCAGGTGGGTGAACTCGTCGTGCAGGATCGAGATCTTGGTGGTCAGCTCGTCGATCCCGAACTGGTACTCCATCAGCAGCCGGGTCACGTCGGCGTTGACCGACTCGAGGTCCTCGAGCCTGGCCCGGGCGTCATCGATCGGCAGCGGCGTCGTCACCCCCGACACGGTAGGCGTCGAGCCTGGGAGGTCCTCACCCGCGGCGGCGAGCCGCTGCGCGGGCGTCACGACCACGGCGGCGGCTGGGGCAACGGCTGCCCACCCTCCAGCGCCAGGCCGTCGTCCACGCCGCGGGCCAGCCAGAGCAGCAGCCGGGCGGGGCTGGCCGCGAGCGCCGGACCGCCGCCGCCGACCTCGATCTCCGCCATCCCCTCGGGCCGCAGCGTCATCCCGGGCGCGCCGGCCGCGTCCCACTGCCGGGCCCCGCGTCGTAGCGTCCGGGCGACCCAGCCGGGGTCGGCGTCCTCGAAGCCGTAGCCGCTGTCCAGGTCGACGTGGTGGAAGACCACCTCGAGCAGGCGCATCGAGACCAGCTGGGCGCCGGTCACCGGGGTGCCGGTGCGGCTGCGCACCTGCGCCTCGCCCGCCGGACCGGTCAGCACCTCCGACTCGCGCCGGAAGCGCTCGGCGCTGAGGCGCAGGTCGACGACGATCTCCTCCAGCGGCCGCAGCGCCCCGTCCTCGATCTGGGCGTCGCGCACCAGGGCCGAGGGGTATGCGGCGCGCTCCCGTCCGTCCGCCGCCCACCTGACCAGGTTGAGCAGGGCGTCGGCGTTGCGGGAGAGGTGGGTGAGCACGTGGGCCAGCGTCCACCCGGGGCACCGGCTCGGCCGGCGCACGTCGTCTGGTCCCAGCCCGGCCACCGTGTCCAGCAGGCGCGCGGTCTCGGCGTCGAGCTGGGCGAGGTTGTCGGCTGCGCGGTTGGTCATCTGTCGTCCTCCTGGTTCTCGTCCTGCTCGTCGTTGGCGTCCTTCGTGTCCTTCGCGAGCGGGTCCTGGTGCGCGCCCGGGTCGCCGGCACCGCCGTGCAGGAGCGCCACGTCGGAGACCACGTCGATGTGCTCGCTCATCGCCCGCGCCGCGGCGAGCGGGTCCCGGTCCCGGATGGCGGCGGCGATGACGCGGTGCTTGTCCAGGGAGTTCTGCGGGCGGCCGGGCGTGGAGAGCGACTCGATCCGGGTCTCCAGGATGAGCTCGCCGATCTCCTTCATCAGCCGGGCCAGGACCCTCGAGTGGCCCGCCCGGGTGACCGCCTCGTGGAAGGCCTGGTCACCCTCGAGGGCCCGCTCGCCGGCGCGCACCTGCCGTTCCATGAGGTCGAGCGCGGCGTCGATGGCGGCGAGGTCCTCGTCGGTGCGGCGCCGCGCCGCGAGCGCGGCGAGCTTGGCCTCCAGGGCCGAGCGCGCGTCGATGATGTCGGGCATCGAGTCCTGGTGCTCGCGCACGGCGCAGAGCAGGACGTCCGCCTCGTCGGCGCCGCGCAGGATCGTCGCCCCCTCCCCGTGCCGGACGTGGACCATGCCGACGACCTCCAGCGCCACGAGCGCCTGCGCCAGCGAGGCACGGCTGACGCCGAGTGCCTGGGCGAGCTCGCGCTCGGCGGGGAGCTTGTCCCCCGGGCCCAGCCCGTGGGTGCGCACGTGGTCCAGCAGCTCCTGGACGATCTGCTCGTAGAGGCGCGGGCGGGGCAGGCGCGGCGGGACCGGGACGCCCGGTGCGGCGGGGCGCACCGGGGTGGCATCCTGGCCCGGCGCCGGCCCCCCGGCACCGACGGTCTGGGGACTCATGGGCGGAGTCTATTGACAAGTGGCTCGGTTGCCTATTGGCTAGGCCACTGAACCGACCCCCTCCGAGGAGTGACCCATGCCACAGGGTGCGCGGTCCGGACCGCTGTCCGACCTCGTCGTGCTCGACCTCACCCGCGCGCTCGCCGGCCCGCACGCCGGGATGATGCTCGCCGACCTCGGCGCCCGCGTGATCAAGGTCGAGTCGCCGGGCTCCGGGGACGAGACCCGCTCGTGGGGTCCGCCGTTCGTGCCGGGCAGCGACGGCGAGGACGTGGCCACCTACTTCCTGTCGTGCAACCGCAACAAGGAGTCCGTGGCCCTCGACCTGAAGTCCGACGAGGGCCGCGAGGTCCTCACCGCCCTCGTGCGACGCTGCGACGTGCTCCTGGAGAACTTCCGGCCCGGCGTGCTCGACCGCCTCGGCTTCACCGCCGAGCACCTCCTCGGGCTCAACCCCCGCCTCGTGCTGCTCTCGATCTCCGGCTTCGGCCACGACGGGCCCGAGGGCGGACGGCCGGGCTACGACCAGATCGCGCAGGGCGAGGCCGGCCTGATGTCCCTCACCGGCTCCGGCCCCGAGGACCCCCAGCGGGTCGGGGTGCCGATCGGGGACCTGCTCGCCGGCATGTACGGCGCCTACGGCGTCCTGGCCGCGCTGCACGAGCGCGAGCGCACCGGGGCGGGCCAGCACGTGCGCACCTCGCTGCTGGCCTCCTTCGTCGGCGTGCACGCCTTCCAGGGGACCCGGTGGACGGTCGCCCACGAGGTGCCCCGCGCCCAGGGCAACCACCACCCGTCCATCGCGCCCTACGGGCTGTTCCGCTGCCGCGACGGCGCCGTGCAGATCGCCTGCGGCAACGAGAGCCTGTGGCAGCGCCTGTGCGCGGAGTTCGGGCTGGACCCGGCGGCGGAGGGACTGGCCAGCAACCCCGAGCGGGTCGCCCACCGCGAGCAGCTCGTCAGCCTCCTCGAGGAGACCTTCGCCGACGTCGACCGCGACGCGCTGCTCGCCCGCCTCGACGGGGCCGGCGTCCCCTCGGGCCGCGTCCGCGACCTGCAGGAGGTCTACGAGTGGGACCAGACCCGCTCCCAGGGCCTGGTCGTCGACGTCGAGCACCCGACCCTCGGGCCGGTCGAGCTGCCGGGCCCGCCGCTGCGCTTCTTCACCGCCGACGGCACCGAGACCACCCCCACGGACCACCAGAGCCCGCCCCTGCTGGACCAGCACGGTGCCGCGGTGCGGGCCTGGCTGGAGGAACGCGGATGACGCGGCGCCCGGCCCGCAAGGTCCTCGACACCGTCCTGGACACGGGGTCGTTCCTCTCCTGGGACGAGCCCCCGGTGCAGCCCGACCTCGGGCCGGACTACGCCGCCCAGCTGGCGCGCGCGCAGGAGCGCAGCGGCGTCGACGAGGCGGTCATCACCGGCGAGGGCCGGCTCGGCGGCCAGCGGGTCGCCGTCGTGGCCGGCGAGTTCGGTTTCCTGGCGGGATCGATCGGCGCCGCGGCCAGCGAGCGGCTGACCGTGGCCATCGAGCGGGCCACCGCCGAGGGCCTGCCGCTGCTGGGCTCGCCCTCCTCGGGCGGCACCCGGATGCAGGAGGGCACCCCCGCGTTCCTGCACATGGTCAAGATCGGCCAGGCGGTGATGGCCCACCGGCAGGCCGGGCTGCCCTACCTGGTCTACCTGCGCGACCCGACCACCGGCGGCGTGCTGGCCTCGTGGGGGTCGCTGGGCCACCTCACCGTGGCCGAGCCCGGCGCGATGATCGGCTTCCTCGGCCCCCGGGTGCGCGAGGTGATCCACGGCGAGCCCTTCCCCGAGGGGGTCCAGCTCGCCGAGAACCTCGTCCGCCGCGGCGTGATCGACGGCGTCGTGCCCCTGGAGGGGCTGCGTGCGGTCGCGATCGGCGCCCTGCGCGTGCTCACCACGCCCCAGGAGCCCGAGCTGCTCGCCGCGGTCTCCTCCCCCGAGCCCGCGACGGTCGAGACCGACCGGGCGGCCTGGGCCTCGGTCGAGGCGACCCGGCGCCCGGACCGGCCCGGGCTGCGCGAGCTGCTCGCCGGGTCGGCCGAGACCTTCGTCGCCCTGCGCGGCACCGGCTCCGGCGAGTCCGACCTCACCGTCATCCTCGGCCTGGCCCGCTTCCCCGGGTTCTCCTGCATCCTCGTCGGCCAGGACCGGCGGGCCCAGCAGCACGCCTACCTGGGTCCCGCGGCGCTGCGCGTCGCCCAGCGCGGCTTCCAGCTGGCCGAGGAGCTCGGCCTGCCCGTGGTCACCGTCATCGACACCCCCGGCGCCGAGCTGTCCACCGAGGCCGAGCAGTCGGGGATGGCCGGAGAGATCGCCCGCTGCCTCGGCGCGCTGGCCACCCTGCAGGTGCCGGTCGTCTCGGTCGTCCTGGGCGAGGGCACCGGGGGCGGGGCGCTGGCCCTCATGCCCGCGGACCGCACGGTGTGCGCCGAGAACGGCTGGATCGCCCCGCTGCCCCCGGAGGGTGCCAGCGCCATCGTCCACCGCACCGGCGAGCTCGCCCCGCAGATGGCGAAGGCCCACCGGATCCGCGCCGTCGACCTGCTCGCGATGGGCGCCGTCGACGAGATCGTCCCCGAGCTGCCGGACGCCGCCGAGGAGCCCCAGGCCTTCTGCGACCGCGTCGTGGTCGCCACCGCCCGGCAGCTGCGCGAGCTGATCGCCCAGCCGACCGCCGACCGACTCCGCTCCCGGCACCAGCGCTACCGACGCATGCGCTGAGCCGGAGCGGCCGGGGTCGCTGCACACCGCATACCCCTGCGCACCACCCCCGTCCCCGGACCCGCCGAGGACACCACCCCCACAGGAGAACCGTCATGAAGTCCATCCGATCCCGACTCCTGACCGTCGTGGCACTGACCACCTCGGTCGGTCTGACCGCCTGCGCGGCACCCGGCTCCGGCACCAAGGCCGGGGGTGAGGACGACGGCGACACGACGGTCGCGGCCGCGGCCGAGTGCTCCGACGTCGAGCTGCGCCTCTCCCACCAGTGGCCCGAGCCGACCGGCGACGAGGGCGGCGACTTCCGCGCGCTCATCGCCAAGAAGTTCGCGGACGAGGTCAGCACCGCCACCGACGGCCAGGTCAGCGTCACGGTCTACCCCAACAGCACCCTGGCCAAGGCGACCGAGCAGTACGACGCCATGATGAGCGGCTCGATCGACGCCTCCGTCTTCCCGCTGGACTACGCCTCGGGCAAGGTCCCGGAGTGGAGCATCACGCTCATGCCCGCCCTCGTCCGCGACCACGACGAGGCCAAGGCCTGGGACGAGGGCGAGATCGGTGCCGCCGTCCGGGACAACATGGAGAAGAACGGCCTGGTCGCGCTGACCAACGTGTGGAACGCCGGCGCCATCGGCGTCAAGGGTGACCCGATCCTGCGGCCCGACGACATCTCCGGCGGGGAGACCATGCGCGCGGCCGGCACCTACGTCGAGCACATGCTCGAGGCTGCCGGCGCCGGCATCACCTCGCTGCCGAGCTCGGAGATCTACACCGCGATGCAGACCGGCGTGCTCGACGCGGCCGTCACCTCGACCGGCTCGTTCGCGTCCTACAACCTGCAGGAGCAGGTCAAGTCCTACACCTCCCCGACGACCCACACCTTCTGGTTCATGTACGAGCCGCTGGTGATGACGACCTCCTCCTTCGGCAAGCTGTGCACCGAGCAGCAGGACGCGGTGCTGAAGGTCGGCGAGGACCTGCAGGACTACGCCTACACCGCCTCGCGCGAGGACGACAGCCGCGTCGAGAAGATCTTCCAGGACGCCGGGGTCGAGGTCGTCACGATGAGCGACGAGGACTTCGACGCCTGGCTGCCGCTGGCGCAGGAGCAGTGGGACTCCTTCGCGGAGTCCGTCGACGGCGGTCAGGAGCTGCTGGACCTGGCCAAGAAGGTCCGCGAGGGCTGATGTCCGCGGCCACCCACCACGGCACCGCGCCGCCCTACCGACCACCGGCGATCGTCCGCTGGGTCGGCGTGCTCTCGGAGGCCTCGGGATGGCTGGCGGCGATCGCGCTCGTCCTCGCCACGCTCATCACCAGCCACGGGGTCTTCGTCCGCTACTTCCTGCGGCAGCCGACCGTCTGGCAGACCGAGTCGACGATCTACCTGCTCATGCTGGTGACCTTCGTCGGCGCCGCCTACGGGCTGCGGCACCACGCCCACGTCGGGGTCGACCTGCTCATCGACATGGTCCCCAGGCGTCCGCAGCTCGTGGTCCGCATCATCACGGCGCTGATGTGCCTGGCGGTCGTGCTCGTGGTGATGTGGACCTCCTACCTGGACTGGCACGAGGCCTACCTCTTCAACTACCACTCCTCCACGGCGTTCCGCTTCCCGCTGTGGATCGCCTTCGCGATCCTGCCGCTGGGCATGCTGCTCGTCGCGCTGCAGTACGTCGCGATGATCGTGGAGGGGATCATGGGGCTGGCCGGAAAGGTCCCGCTGGACAAGGTGTCGCTGATGACCTCGACCAGCGAGCTCGGTCAGGTGAGGTCGGAGATCGAGCTGACCGAGGAGCTGCACCCCCAGGACACGGCGCGGGACGACGGAGGTGAGCCCCGGTGAGCTCGCTCACCCAGGGAGGCATCATCGGCCTGATCGCCCTGGTCCTGTTCATGACGGGTATGCCGATCGCGTTCGCCCTGGCCATCACCGCCCTGGCCTCGATCGTCTTCTTCCTCGGCCCGGACCAGTTCTCGCTGTTCGGCAAGATGACCTTCGACTCGCTCAACGACTTCGGCCTGCTGGCCATCCCGTTGTTCGTGCTGATGGGCAACATGTTCGGCGGGTCGCACGCCAGCCGGCAGCTGTTCGAGGCCGGCGAGGCCTGGCTGTCGCGGATCCGCGGCGGTCTGGCGATGAGCTCGGTGGCCGCCTCCACGCTCTTCGCCGCGCTCACCGGGTCCAGCGCCGCCACCGCCGCGGCGATCGGGCGGGTCGCGGTGCCGGAGATGGAGAAGCGGGGCTACTCGGCACGCATCGCCACCGGCGCGATCGCCGCGGGCGGCACGCTGGGGATCCTCATCCCGCCCAGCGTCACGCTCATCCTCTACGGCATCGCCGCGGAGCAGTCGATCGGCCAGCTCTTCGCCGGCGGAATCGTGCCCGGCATCATCCTCGCGCTGATGTTCTGCGTGTGGATCTTCATCGCCCAGACCATGGAGAACCGGGCGTCGGACCGGCGCGCAGCGCGGGACGGCACCGGCGGCGCGGCGACGCTCTCCGGTCCGCGGGCGCAGCGGCGCTACACCTGGGCGGAGCGGTTCACCAGCCTGACCAAGGTGCTGCCGTTCGCCGCGCTCATCGCCGTGGTGCTCGTCGTGCTCTACCGGGGCATCGCCACCCCGAGCGAGGCGGCCGCGATCGGCGTGCTGCTGGTGTGGATCCTGGTCGCTCTCATCTACCGCGGCCTCAGCGGCCGTGCGCTGATGGAGGTGCTCAAGGAGTCCACCAACCAGAGCACGATGATCCTGATGATCACCGCGTTCTCGGCCGTCATCGCCACGGTCCTGAGCTACCTGCGGGTGCCGCAGGACCTGGCCGCGCTGGTCAGCGACGCGGAGCTGAACCGCTGGGTGGTCCTGCTGCTGATCAACATCGTGCTGCTGGTGATGGGTTGCTTCCTGCCTCCCGTCTCGATCATCGTGATGACGACCCCGATCCTGCTGCCGATGATCCTGGCGCTCGGTTTCGACCCGATCTGGTTCGGCGTGGTCATGACGATCAACATGGAGATGGGGCTGATCACACCACCGGTGGGCCTCAACCTCTACGTGCTCAAGGGCATCGCCCCGCACATCCCGCTCAAGGAGATCCTCCTCGGCTCGATGCCCTACATCGGGGTGATGACCCTGGCCCTGGTGCTGTTCTCGGTCTTCCCCCAGATCGTGCTGTTCGTGCCGAACTGGCTCTACTAGCGCGGCCTGCCCGCAGCACGCCGTGAGGAGGCCCCGCAGACCACCGGTCTGCGGGGCCGCGACGGTCCAGGACCTCAGGAGCGCAGGTCCGCCAGCGTGTCCGCCTCCCCCGGTGCCTTGTCGTCCCGGTAGCGCAGCACCCGGGCGAACCGCAGCGCCATACCCCCGGGGTAGCGCCGCGAGGTCTGCACCCCGTCGTAGGCGATCTCCACGACCTGCTCGGGCCGGACGTGGACGACGTGCTGCTCGCGCCGCGTCTCCAGGGCGAGGAAGCGCTCGGTCTGCCAGGCCAGGACCGCGTCGGTCATCCCCTTGAACGTCTTGCCGACCATGACCAGCTCGCCGGAGCCGGGGTCGCGCGCGCCGAGGTGGATGTTGGACAGCCACCCCTGCCGGCGGCCGCTGCCCCACTCGACGGCGAGCACGACGAGGTCTGCCGTGCGGCGGGGCTTGACCTTGACCCAGCCGGCGCCGCGCCGGCCGGCCGCGTAGGGGGCGCGCGGATCCTTGACGACCACGCCCTCGTGCCCGGCAGCGAGGACGTCCTCGAAGAAGGCCTGGGCCGCCGCGGGGTCGGCGCTCCGCAGCCGCTCGACGGTCAGGTCGGGGGCGAGCCGGTCCAGCGCCGCCCAGCGCTCCTCGGCGGGCCGGTCCAGCAGGTCCTGGCCGTCCAGGTGCAGCAGGTCGAAGAGGTAGGTCGCCACCGGGGTGGTCCGCGCCAGCGTCTGCGGGTCGGCCGAGCTGGCGGTCCGGGCGCCGGTGACCTGGAAGGGCTCGGGCCGCCGGTCCGGCCGCAGCGCGATCACCTCGCCGTCGAGGACCGCGGCCCGGGCCGGGAGCGCAAGGACGGCGTCGACGACCTCGGGCAGCCGGTCGGTGATCTCCTCCAGGCTGCGGGTGAAGAGCCGCACCGGCGGGTCGGCCGCCCGGTCCAGGTGCGCCTGGAGCCGGATGCCGTCGAGCTTGGCGTCGACCGCGACCTCGGCCCCGCCCCCGACCGCGGCGACCGCGGCAGCGACGTCCGGCTCGGACCCGGCGAGCATCGGGCGCAGCGGCCGCCCGACCTCCAGCCCGAGCCGGTCCAGGGCGTCCGCGCCCTCGAGCAGCGCGGCCGCGGCGACCGGCCCGGGGAAGCCGGCCAGCATCACCGCCCGGCGCACGAGGGTCTCGGGCACCCCGGCGGCACGGGCGATCGCCGGCAGCAGGACGCCCTCTGAGGCGCCCTGGCGCAGCTCGCCGGTGAGCAGACCGACCAGCCAGCGCTGCTCCTGAGCCGTGGCTGCCCCGAAGAGCTCGCCCACCATCCGGCCCCGGACCGCCAGCGAGCCGCTCCCGGAGAGCCGTCCGAGCGCGGACAGGGCGTCGTCGACGTCGAGCACCTCCAGGCAGGGCCGGTCCGCCGGCGCGGGCAGGTCGCGCAGTCCCCGCCAGCCCACGCCGACCGTGCGCTGCGGCAGCGTCCCGGCGAGGTAGTCGGCGACGACGGCCGCGTGCCGCGCGGGCTGCTCCGCGACCCGGGCTGCCTCGCCCAGCGTCGCGGCCAGCAGCTCGACCTTGGCGGTCCGCGAGCGGGTGGCCGCCACCCGGGCGGAGGTCTCGATGACCCGGGCGAGCGGCATACCTCCTCGGTGCTCGCTCAGCGCTGCTGCTCCAGCAGCTCCAGCAGCGGGACCGACGGCGCCACGCCGGGCACCCCGGCCTCGTCGAGGAACGGTCCGAGCACCGTGCCGTCGGGCAGCGTGATGGTGTCGCCCGGGCTGCTGGCGGTCCCGGCGCTGCGCACGTCGCCGTGCCGGTAGACCACGTCGCCGGGGCGCAGACCGGGCACCAGCTCGGAGACGGTGACCAGGGTGTAGCCCTGCGCCGTCAGGTCGCTGATGATGAGGGGGACGGCGTCGACCGAGTTGGGGTGGATGTCGTGCTGGAGGACGATCGAGCCGGGACGCACGGCCGACATCACCCTGCTGCGGACCGTGGCGGCGGACGGGGAGTTGTCCCAGTCCCGGGGGTCCACGTCCCAGATGACCAGCGGGAAGCCGAGCTGGCGGGTGAGGGAGTTGAAGGACCCGTACGGCGGGCGGAGCAGCGTCGTGTCAGGCACCCCGTGCTGGTTGAGCTCGTTGTCGGTGACGTCGACCTCCCACTGCTGCTGGGCCCTGGTCAGGAGCGTCAGCTGGGTGTGGTCCCAGGTGTGGTTGGCCACCTCGTGGCCCTCGAGGTAGGCGCGGCGTGAGTAGGCCCCGTAGGCGTCGACCATCTGACCGACCTGGAAGAACGTCGCCGGCACGCGGTAGTCCGCCAGCGTGTCGAGCAGGGTGCCGGTGTAGCGGCCGGGGCCGTCGTCGAAGGTCAGCGCGACGCACCTGGTCACGTCGCAGTCCACCGTCGGGCGCGCGTCCAGGGAGGCTCCCCGCATCGAGGAGGTGCACAGGGCGTCCTCGCCGCCGAGCGCGACGACCCGGGTGGGGTGGCGCTCCTTGAGGAAGGCGGCGGTCGCCGCGCGCACCGGCTCGCACGGACCGGGCGTCAGCAGCACGGGGCCGTCGGCGATCATGCCGGAGGCCACGGCGTCGGCGAAGTTCTGGCCGTCACCGCGGGCCAGGTACACCCGCGAGGTGCGGCTGGGGTAGGCGTGCTTCGCGATCGCGATCGCGGTCCGGTAGCGGTCCCGGCCCGCGAGACGACCCGTCGTCCGGCCGTCGGCCGCCTCGGCCAGCACGGCGTCGCTCACGGCGGCCGGGCCGCCGAGCGCGACCACCCGGGTGGCGCCCATCGCCTGCACGGCCGCCGCGGTCGCGGCCGGCACGGAGGCGCCGTCGCGGGAGGTCAGCAGGATCGGCCCGTCGCTGAGCATGCCGCCGCCGAGGGCGTCCGGCGAGACCTCGCCGCGGGTGAGGTAGACCCGGGCCGAGCCGGAGGGGAACTGCCGCTGGGCGATCAGCGCCGCGGTCTCGTAGCGGTTGGCCCCGCCGATCCGGTCGGTGGAGCGCCCGCCGGACGCGGTCGCCAGCGTCGCGTCGCAGACGGCCGCAGGGCCGCCCAGCGCGACGACCCGCTGAGGGTCGATGCGGTCGATCTCGTGGAGGACGGTGGTCGGCACGGCGCGGCAGTGCGAGCGCACGAGCAGGACCGGTCCGTCGGAAAGGGTGCCCGCGGTGAGCGCGTCGCTGAACTCGGCCCCGTCGGCGAGGTAGACGACCGAGGCCTGCGCCGGGTCGGCGTAGCGGTCGCGGGAGATCGCGACGGCCGAGGCGTAGCGGTCGGCACCCGCCAGCCTGATGATCGGCGCGCCCGTGCGGCCCGAAGGGACGATGTCCGTCGCGTCGGCGGTGCCGTCGGTGGTCGCACCGTGGGTGGCGCTCACCACCGTGTCCGGCTGCTCCTCGGCCGCGCCGGCGGGGCCGAGGAAGCTGGTGGCCACGAGCGCCAGGAGCGCGCCCCACACCCCCGCCCGCGTCAGATGCGTCCCGCTCTTCCCGCCTGCCCCACCGATACCCATGGGCAGACGCTACCCCCTGCCCCACGGGAGCGCCAGTGACTCAGATCACACGTCGGCCGACACGGACCCCGCAACAATCTTGACCAAGTCCTGACCGAACGCATACCCCGTCTTGACCGAACCCGGGCTAACGTCGTTCCTGACCGACGACGTCACCGACCGGCCGCGGGGATCACTCACCCCAGGACCCTCCGGCCCCGACTCGTCGGGAGCGCGCACGTCGTCGCCGGCGGACCCCCTGCACCCGCCGGCAACCTCGGAGGGGAGGACGTGCCCGCGCCGAAGGGCGCGCCGGCTGTCACGGGCCCGGCGCGCCCTTCCACGTCCGGCAGGGGGTTGTCCCCCCTGCCGTCCGGTGGAGCGCACCCTCGCGGCCGGCACCGGCACGTCACTACGGTTGGGGGCATGACCGTGCGCAGCGCGCCCCTCGGGGGACCCGGCGACCTCACCTCGCCCCCGCCGCTCCCCGGGGCCGGCCCTGCGGGGGCCGGCTCGCCCTGGCCCGCGCCCGCCCCCGGCCCCGCCCGACCGGTCCAGGTCGCGCTGCGCCGCTGGCGGGAGGGCTGGTGGGCGGCGACCGGCCTGGTCCTGGGGCTGTTCACCGCCCTCCTCGCCGTCGTCGTCGTCGTCCTGGGCGTCGCCGGTCTCTTCTCCCTGCCTGCCGTCGGCACCGGGATCCTCCTGCTCGTCCCCGCGTTGTGGGGCGGCTGGCTCCTGAGCCGGCTGCAGCACGGCATGCTCCTGGTCTTCGCAGGCGTCGAGGTCGGCCCGCCGCTGCCCAGCCGGGCGCCCACCTGGCGCCGCGCGCTCGGCCTGGACGAGCCGCGGCTGCGCTCCTTCGGGTGGGCGGCCCTGCACGGCCTGTGGGGGCTGCTCGCCGGCTCCGTCGTGCTCTTCCTCCTCGTCCAGGGCCTCACCCTGCTGGCGCTCCCGCTCGTCGGGCTGGGGGCACCGGACGAGGGCAGCCGCGTGCTCGGTCTCGTCGTCGTCTCCGGACCGACCGGGTATGCGCTCGGCTCCGTCGTCGGCCTCCTCACCCTCCTCGTGGTCCCGTGGGTGGGTCGCGGGATGACCAGCGTCGACATCGCCCTGGCGCGCTGGCTGCTGGGCGACGACCCGCAGCGCCAGCTGCGGGAGATGAGCCGCCGGGTCGCCACCCTGACCACCTCGCGCGAGGAGACCATCGACTCGGTCGAGTCCGAGCGCCGCCGGATCGAGCGCGACCTGCACGACGGGCCGCAGCAGCGGCTCGTGGCCATCGCGATGAACCTGGGTCTGGCCCGTTCCACGATGGACAGCGACCCGGAGGGTGCCCGCGTCCTGATCGATGAGGCCCACGCCTCGAGCAAGGAGGCGATCGTGGAGATGCGGCAGGTGGCGCGCGGGATCGTGCCGCCCATCCTCACCGACCGGGGGCTGGACGCGGCCGTGTCCGCGCTCGCGGCGCGCAGCCCCATACCCGTCACCGTGGAGGCGCACCTGGCCCGCCGGCCGGACCCGACCGTGGAGGCCATCGCCTACTTCTGCGTCTCCGAGAGCCTGACCAACGCGGCCAAGCACTCCGGGGCCCGGCACGTCGGCGTCCGGCTCGACGTCGTCCCCGCCCCGAGGGCGACCGGCTGACCGTCGCCGTCACCGACGACGGGCGGGGGGGCGCCACGGTCGGCCACGGTTCCGGCCTGGTCGGCCTGCGCCAGCGGGTGACGTCGGTGGACGGCGACCTGCACGTCCGCTCGCCCGCCGGCCAGGGCACCACCGTCACCATCAGCCTGCCCATGCGACCCCGGAGGACACGATGACCACCATCCCCAGCACCGACCGGGCCGCCGAGGGGTCCGCCGACCGCCTGCGCGTCATCCTCGCCGAGGACTCCGTGCTGCTGCGCGACGGTCTCGTCCGCCTGCTCCAGGCCGCCGGGCTCGAGGTCGTCGACGCCTGCCCGGACGCGCAGACCTTCCTGGTGTCGGTCCGCGAGCACCGCCCGGACATCGTCGTCGTCGACGTGCGGATGCCGCCGACCTTCACCTCCGAGGGGCTCCAGGCCGCGCTCGTCGTCCGGCAGGAGCTGCCCGACGTGGCGGTCGTCGTGCTCAGCCAGTACGTCGAGGAGACCTACGCCACCGAGCTGCTGGCCGGTCGGCCCCGCGGCGTCGGCTACCTGCTCAAGGACCGGGTCGCCGACACCAGCGAGTTCATCGAGGCCATCCGCACGGTCGCGGCCGGGGGCACCGCGCTGGACCCGGAGGTCGTCTCCCAGCTCATGTCCCGCGCCCGGCACACCGACCCGCTGTCCCGGCTCACGCCGCGCGAGCAGGACGTGATGCGCCTGATGGCCCAGGGCCGCACCAACAGCGCGATCTCCCGCGAGCTGTTCATCGGCGAGGGCGCCGTGGAGAAGAACGTCTCCTCGATCTTCACCAAGCTCGACCTCGCCCCCACCGGCGACGACCACCGTCGGGTGCTCGCCGTCCTGCAGTGGCTCGAGCACGGGGCCGAGGGATGACCCCGGCGACCACCACCGTGCCCCAGGACCGGGTGGCACCGCCGCCGGGTCCCACGAGCGCCCCCCGCTACGACCCCCGGCACCGAGGCCTGCGAATCGGCGGTGCCGCCCTCGTCGGTCTGCTCGGGATCGGCCTCGCCGTCAGCACCGTCCCGGAGATGGTGCGCGACGCCGAGGTCCAGTCCTTCGACCTGCCCGCAGGCACCCAGGAGCTGAGGATCGTGGGTGACGTGGGCGACGTGGACCTGCGCGGAGTGCCGGAGGGAGGACGGACGGGGATCAGCGCGGACAAGCACTGGTCCTTCCGCGAGCCGGCTGCGCGGGTGGAGAGCACCGGCGGGATCACGACGGTGACGATGGACTGCCCGGAGTTCGCCGTGGGACAGTGCTACGCAGACTGGGACGTGGCGGTGCCCTCGCACGTCACGGTGGTCGTACGCACCTCCGTCGGCGACGTCGACGCCGACGGCCTGACCGGCGACCTGGCCGTGCACAGCTCGGTGGGCGACATCGCGGTCACCGGGTCGCCCGCGGTCCTGGAGGTGAGCACCTCGGTCGGGGACGTCAGCGCGACCCTGGGCGCCCCGGCCGACCGGGTCACCCTGCGGACCAGCGTCGGCGACGTCGCGCTGACCCTGCCCGGCGGCGTGGCCTACGACCTCAAGGCCCAGGGCCTGGACCCGGCCGACGTGCGCGTGGAGACCTCACCGACCTCCGAGCACCACGTCAGCGTGGAGAGCGACCTCGGCTCGGTCCTCGTCACCGGGGACTGAGGAGGGGCGGGGCGCGCAGACGGCGAGGAGCCCTGCACCGGTGACGGTGCAGGGCTCCTCGTGTCTCTCACCGGTGGGCGTCACCGCGAGGTCGGGGACCTCACGGGTAGACGACCGACTCCAGCTCCTCCTGGACGGCCAGGGACACCGCGCTGTACCCGCCGGCGATGGTCAGCGCCTGCACCCGCAGGTCGATCATCGTCGCCAGGGTCGCCGCCGGGATCCTCGTCGGACGCGTCAGCAGCACCGGGCTGGTGTTCTGCGCGGCCACCGGGGCGGCCGCCAGGGCGTCGGCGAAGCCGGAGCCCGACGCCATCACGGCGTGGGCGACGGGGGTGGTGAAGAACTCGGCAGCCACGTTGGCGGAGGTCTCGTACCGGTCGTCACCGCCGATCCGGACCACGTCGGTGGCGTAGGCGCGAGCCTGCCGCAGCACCGCATCGCTCACCGCGGTCCTCCCGCCCAGGACCACGATGCGGTCCGGGTCGAGACGGGCGAGCTCGGCGGCCACCACGGCCGGGATCGAACCCGGACGCGTGAGCAGCACCGGGGAGTCCTCGACGCCTGCCGCCGCGGAGGCGGACAGGGCGTCGGGGAAGGCCCGGCCGCTGGCCAGGAAGGCCACGCTGACACCCACCGGGTACTCGCCGGAGACCGCGGCCGAGGTGGCGTAGCGGTCGCTACCGGCGAGGCGCTCGACCGTGCCGGCGTAGTCCGCCAGCCTGGCCTCGACGCCCGCGCTGATGGCGGTCGGACCGCCGAGGACGACGATCCGTTCCGGGGCCAGCGTCTGCAGGGCCATCCGGGTGGCCGCCGGCAGCGAACCGCTGCGGGTCAGCAGGACCGGGGAGCCCTCCGTGCCGGCCAGGGCGCTGCCGGACAGCGCGTCCGGGAAGGCCTGTCCGCTGCCGATGTAGACCGTCTCCACGCCCGCGTCGAAGTTCTCGACGGCGAGCTCGGCGGCGGTGGCGTAACGGTCCGGGCCCATGGCGCGGTCCACCGTGGGGCTGTCGACCAGACCGGTGCCGGCCCAGGCGATGCCGAAGGCGGGGCTGGTCCAGGTCTCGGTCACGGCGTCGCGGTCGTCGTTCCAGGCCTGGGCCCGGGTGATGGTGATCTCGATGACGTAGTCACCGTCCGGCACCCGCACGCGGGCCCCGTTGTCGTCGACGACCTTGCCGTCCCACGTCCTGACGGTCAGACCGGGGGTCCGCTCCAGGTAGTCCACCTCGCTGACCAGGCCGAGCGAAGCGCCCTTGCCACCGTCCGCGCGGGCCTTGAAGACCTCCCAGTCCATCGCGCGGGACTGCTGCTCGAGGTGCATCAGGACGGTGGGCACGTCGCCCTCGTCCATGGTGTACGTCGTGCCCGCTCCGGCGAGGTTCCAGTCGCCCTCGGGGTCGACGCAGTCGACGCCGAGGAACATGGTGCAGGACGCCAGCTTGCCCAGGACGGGCAGCTCGACGGGGCCGGTCTCGCCCTGCACGGCGCCGGTGAGCACCTCGACCTGCTGGAGGTCGAAGGAGGCACCGCCGACGGGCACGGAGTAGACGCTGCTGTCGGTCCCGGTGGCCAGCACGTAGCCGCCGTAGAGGAAGCCGATGTCCTCCTCCGCGTCGTAGGGACCCACGACGGTGACGTCGACGGTGGCGCTGCCGCCCGCGGGGACGCTCACCTGGTCCGCCGAGAAGCTCACGTCGGCGTCGGCGTAGTAGTAGTCCCAGTCGCTGGCCGTGCCGGCGGTGCCGAGCGCGGGCTCGAAGGACATCGTGTAGACCTCGGTCAGGTCCGTGGTGTTGGTCAGCGTCAGCGTCGTGGTGACCGCATCAGAGGTCTGACCGAGCTGCAGGAAGGACGGCTCGAGCTCCACGTCGGCCAGGATCGCCTTGTCGACGTGGATCATGCCGGCACCCTGCAGGTGCACGACCTCCAGGCCTGCGGCGGGAGCGATGTTGAGGGGCAGCTGCTCCGCGGAGTTCTGCATCTTCGTCTTCACCTCCGGCACGCTCAGGCCCGGGTCGGCCTCGAGCATGAGGGCCGCGGCCCCCGCGACGTGCGGGGAGGCCATCGAGGTGCCCGACAGCGTGGCGTGGGCGCCCTTCTCCAGGGGGTAGGTCGAGTAGATCTGACCGCCCGGCGCCGCGACGTCCGGCTTGTACATGAGGTCCGCCGCGGTGCCGAAGGAGCTGAACGAGCTCATCAGGCCGCCGGTCGGGCTCGGGGTCGAGGTCTGCTCGGCGGACCAGGTGATCGTGGTGCTGCCCTCGGCGAGGGCGTCGGCGACGAGGGCCTCACCGTCGGCCGCGGTGATCATGATGACCGGGACGGTGACCGGCGGGTCACCCTCGACGGTCGGGTTGATCAGCCCGGGCACGTTGTTGTAGATGATGACGCCGGCGGCACCGGCGAGCTGGCCGTTGCGGGCCTTCTCGTAGAAGGAGCAGGTGCCGCGCTGGATGAGCACCCAGTTGCCGTCGATCACGGCCTTCTGGGCGTCGGTGAAGGGGTCCGTGCCGCAGGCGAGCGCCTCGGGAGTGCCCGGCTCGGCGACGGCCACGACGGGCGCGGTGCCCTCGGTCGGAGGGGCCGGCGAGCCGGTGGCCGGGACGTAGGGGACGGGGTCGCCGTTCTCGTCGGAGAAGAAGCTGGCCATGAACTCGATGTTGTCGACCGAGCCGACGCCGATGGTGTCGCGGCCGACGCCGGGGGCGCCGGCGGAGTAGACGCCGTCATCGCCGGAGTTGCCGATCGAGGCGGCGACGACGACACCCTCGCGGGCGAGGGCGTCGGAGGCCTGGGCGGTCGGGTACTGCGCCCAGTTGCTGAAGGCCGAGCCGATCGACATGTTGACCACGTCCATGCCGTCGCGCAGCGCCAGCTCCATGGCGTGCAGCATGACGTCGCCCTCGGTGGAGCCCTCGCAGCCGAAGACGCGGTAGGCGCCGAAGGTGACGCCCGGTGCCACACCGGTCACCTCGCCGTCCGCGCCGACGATCCCGGCGACGTGGGTGCCGTGTCCCTGGCAGTCGTCGGGGTTGGGGTCGGGCATCGGGTTGGGCTGGTAGGCGGGGTCCGAGGGGTCTGAGTTGTAGGTGTCGCCGACCAGGTCGTAGCCGTAGGCCACGCGCTCGGAGGGGAAGGCCGTGCTGCCCGGCGTGCCGTTGCCCCCCAGGTCGGGGTGGTCGATGTCGATGCCGGTGTCGATGATGCCGACCTTGATGCCGGTGCCGTCGTAGCCGAGCTCGCTCTGGACGACGTCGGCGCCGGTCATCGTGATCGCGGAGAACAGCTCCGGGTCGATGGTCTGGGTCTGCACGTCGGTGGGCGCCTCGATGATCTCCATCGGGAAGATCGCCTCGACCACGCCGGAGGAGGCCAGCTCGAGCAGCTCGTCCTCCTCGACGTCCACGGACACGCCGTTCCACAGCGTGCCGAACTCCTGGCGGACCTCCACGTCCACCCCGGCGTCGGCGACGTCGGCCTGGAACTGCGAGCGCTCGGCCCTGATGGCCGACAGCGAGCCGCCGTTGCTGGTCGGCTCGCTCGCGAACTGCACGAAGAAGCTGTTGGGGGCCGTCTGCACCCCCGTCACCACGTTGTCCTGGATCTTGAGCTCTGGCGCCGTGGCGCCGTCCGCGAACTTGCTGATGTCGTCAGCGCTGGCGGCGATCGGGGCGAGGAACGCCCCGGTCATGGCCAGTGTGGCGACACCCGCGAGAGCGCGACGGGCGTGACCGCCCCTGTCTGCTGATTTCACGCGACTATCTCCCTTGACATGCCGTCCGTGCACGCCGGCGTGGCGCACACCCTCGTCACCCTAGGAAAAAACGGACCCCCTGCGGGCCCCCCAAGGTCACGATCGGGTAACGATGGAGGCCCGACGCCCCCCTTCCCACCCGAAGGGGTGAGGGGCTTCAATGGGGTATGGCACCCGATCCCGCACCCGTCCAGCCCGCCCCCTCCACCACGGCCTTCGTCGGCCACGCCGGCCACGGTCCGGTGGACACCCCGGTCCGCGTGGCGGACCTGGCGGACTACCGGGCGACGTTCTGCCCGGACGGCGCCGACCCGACCGACCTCGACCGGGCCGTGCGCCTGTTCTTCGCCAACGGTGGCACCGACGCGGTGGTGGTGCGTGCCGCAGGGCCCACGCCCGGGCAGGTCGTCCCGGTCGGCGGCGTCGGCGGCCTCCACGCGCTGCCCGGGCCGTTCGCCGTCCTCGTCCTCGTCGGCGTGACCGCCGCGCACCCGCTCGCCGTGGCCCGCGCCCTGGGCCGGTGCGAGCAGGAGCGGTCCGTGCTCCTGCTCGACCTGCCCGCGGACTCCTCCCCCACGACCGCCCGCCTGCTCACCGCCCAGGTGGGCGGGGAGCGGTCGCGCGCGGCGGCATACCTGCCCTGGCTGGTGATGGACGGGGACCGCGGGCCGGTGGCCGTCCCCCCGTCCGGTGCGGTGGCGGGGCAGCTCTCGCGGGACGCGGGGCGGGGGGTCTGGGGCGCACCCAGCGGTGCCGACGCCGAGCTGCTCGGCGTGACCGGCGCAGCGGCGGTGCTGGACGAGGCGACGACCGGGACCCTGTCCCAGGACGGGATCAACACCCTGCGCACCTTCCCCGGCGCGGGTCCGCGGGTGTGGGGCGTGCGCACCCTGGCGGCCCGGGAGAGCGCGGTGCCCGCCGAGCGCTACCTCCCGGTGCGCCGGCTCACCGACCACGTGCTCACCTCGCTCGAGGAGGGTATGCGGTTCGTCGCCGACCGCCGTCCCGACGCCGGTCTCGGCGACCTGGTGCGACGTCGGGCCGAGGACTTCCTGCACGGCCTGTGGCAGCGCGGCGCCCTGGCCGGCACCCGGCCGCAGGATGCCTACTTCGCGCGCTGCGACGGCACGACCACGACGCGCGCCGACGCGGCCGCCGGCCGGATCGTGCTGCTGCTCGGGATGGCCGTCCTGCGTCCGGCCGAGTTCGAGACCTACCGGCTCGACCTGGACACCTCGGCGGCCAGCGGGCCGGCGGTGCTACCGGCGACCGCCGCCGTCGCGGCGGCCACCAGGCTGGCGCAGGAGCACCTCACGGTCGTGCGGCGGGTCGACCTGCGGCCGCTCCTCGGCGGGGGGAGCGCCGACACCGAGCGGCGGCTGGAGCAGGAGTTCGCGGCCGCCGCCAGCGGCAGCACGGTCCTCCTCCTGCAGGAGGCCGACGCGGTCCTGGGCACCGGGGAGGTCGGCAGGTCGGTCGGCCGGCTGCTCGAGCGGCTCTCGCGCGACAGCGGCGTGCCCTACGTGCTCTCCGGGGGGCGCCGCTAGGCGCCTCTGGTCGCGGGAGGGCCCCCGCAGCGGTGTCGCTGCGGGGGCCCTCGACGCGTCGGCCTCACGGGTAGACGAGCGCCTCCAGCTCCTGCTGGACGGCCAGGGCCACCGCGGTGTACCCACCGACGATCGTCAGCTTCTGCACGCGCAGGTCGATGATCGCCGCCAGGATCGGTGCCGGGATGCTGGCCTGCCGCGTCAGCAGGACCGGGCTGGCGTACTTCGCGGCCACGGGCGCTGCGGCCAGGGCGTCGGCGAAGCCGGAGCCGGAGGCCAGCATCGCGTGGGCGACCGGAGCGGTGAAGAACTCCGCAGCCACGTTGGCCGAGGTCTCGTACCGATCGGCACCACCGATCCGGACCACGTCGGTGGCGTAGGCGTGCGCCTGCGTCATGACCGCGTCGCTGACCGCGTCGGTGCCTCCCAGGACCACGATCCTGGCCGGGTCGAGCCGGGCGAGCTGCGCCGCCACCTCGGCCGGGATCGAGCCCGCCCGGGTCAGCAGCACCGGGGAGTCCTGCACCCCGGCCGCCGCGGAGGCGGACAGGGCGTCGGGGAAGCCGGAGCCGTTGGCCAGGAAGGCCACGTTGACGCCCGCCGGGTACTGCGCGGCGACGGCTGCCGAGGTGCCGTACCGGTCGCTCCCGGCGAGACGCTCCACGGTGCCGGCGTAGGCCGCGAGCTGTGCCTCGACGTCGGCGCTGATCGCGGTGGGACCGCCGAGGACGACGATCCGCGCCGGGGCCAGCGTCTGCAGGGCCGCCCGGGTGGGCGCCGGCAGCGAGCCGCTGCGGGTCAGCAGGACCGGGACGCCCTCGGTGCCGGCCAGCGCGCCGCCGGAGACTGCGTCCGGGAAGTCCTGCCCGCTGCCGACGTAGACCGTCGCCACACCCGGGTCGAAGTTCGCCAGGGCGAGGTCTGCGGCGGTGGCGTAACGGTCCGCGCCCGCCACCCGGTCGACCACCGGCCCCACCAGGCCAGCGCCCACCGCGAGCTCGGGAGAGGTGGACCGCACCGACATGCTGGGGAACTCCCCGCCGTACCCGACGGTGTTCACCGACTGGACCCGGTAACGGTAGGTCGTGGTCGCGTCCGACGTGGTGTCGGTGAGCGCAACCGTGCTCCCTCTCGTGTTCTCCTGGTCGAGCGGCCGCTCGACCGTCCCGACGTCGGTCCAGGTCAGGTCGTCGGTCGTGCGCTGGACCACGAACGAGGTCTCGGTGATCGACCCGTCCGTCCAGGTCAGTCGCACATGACGGTCGGCGCCCGTGCCGACGAGCGTGCTCGCCAGGCTCTCCGCGGGCAGCGGCGGCAGCGCCAGGCTGACCGGTCGCATCATGTCCATCTCCTCGTGGGACAGGATGTGGCAGTGGTAGACGTACTCCCAGCCGAAGTTGACCAGCTTGTTGAGGATCTGGGCGGTCGGGTTGCCCTGCGGGTCGATGTTGTTGAAGCCCGTCGTCGACCCGAGCGGGTCCATCGGACTGAGCGGCCGGATCGAGTTGGGCACCTCGAACGGTGCCGTCGGCACGATCGGTCGCAGGGCCACGATGGTGTCCTCCAGCGGACTCATCCGGACCGTGTCCTTCCACCCCAGCTCGGCCGGGCTGGTCGGGATGATGATGTTGTCCCAGGTCACCCGGTTGAGCACCTGGACGTCGTAGAGGTGGAAGTGGATCGGGTGCGTGTCCACCCCGTTGTGCGTGAACCGCCAGATCTGCGTGCCGTCCTTCAGGTCCTTGATCGGGGTGACCTTGACATCCGCCGTGGGCAGGTTCGTCCCGTCGATCAGCTCCGTCTGCGGGTTGATGAAGGGGTAGAGCGTCACGTTCTGCAGCCCCGGTGTCGGCGGCTGCGCCTCGATGCCGAGGTTGGCCGTCATCCGCCCGAAGTCGTCGAAGGACGAGGCGTTCATCTCGTCGTGGATCGCCTTGGGCTCCACCGTCAGGGAGACCCTGGTCGCCGGCGAGCGCAGCGTGTTGAACCCGAAGGTGCCGGTGTCGTGCACCCGCAGCATGCCGTCGCACCGTTCCACACCCGGGCGTGCGTTGCAGTTGCTGCTCGCCGCGAACGAGGATCCGTAGGCGGAGTTGTAGGCCGCCTGGCCCACGATGACCGGGTTCTGGCCGGACTCGAAGACGCCGGACCCGTTGGCCTTGTGCGAGAACGCCGAGCGCAGCTTGGTGAGGTTGAAGGCTGCCGCCGGCGCCTCGTCAGCGATCCTGACCTGCATGACCGTACGGATGTTCGGACCGTAGCCGGCCAGCGGCGTGGGCGAGCCCACGGGGCTGAGGTCGGGTGCGCCGGTGTAGTAGTCGTAGGACGGGACCCGAGCGGGGAAGGCTGCCGGGGCGTCGTTGTAGAGGATGAGCGTCTTCCCCGCGAACCTGCTGAAGTCCACGACCACGTCCGCCCGCTCGGCCGGCGCCATCAGCAGCGAGGACTGGTCGACGTTGCCGACGTCGAACCGGGTCGGGTCGGTGATGTACGTCGCCGGCTGCTGCCCGTCGATCACCGCGGGGGCCGGCAGGAAGCCGCCCTCGTTGGCGATCTGGACCCAGTCGGGTCCGTAGGCGTCGTCGTTCGTCCCCACCGGCGTCGGTGAGACGTTCGGGTTGGTCTGGGCCGCCGCCAGCTCGTCTGCGTTGAGCGCGACCTCGGTCGTGCCGTCACCCTGGTCCGGGTCGGCCGTGTACCACTGGAGGTTGAAGAACCGGTCGTTGGCCGCGTTCAGGAACGTGAGCCGGTAGCTCTTCGGCTGCAGCGTCACGGTCGGGTAGGCGACGCCGTTGATGATCGGGGTGTCGTTGAACTGCTCCATCCCGGCCGAGACGTTCGGCGTGCCGGGGATCTCCTGCGGCTCGCAGAACGGGTCGGTCTGGTACTGCCAGGTGGCCGGGTCGTCCAGGTTGCACGCCGGGTCGAAGTAGGGGTTCGCGATCGGTCCGTGGACCGCGTCGCTGGCCGGTGGCCAGAACCACGGCCCGTACATCCAGCGGCCGTAGGCGCTCATGCCGGACGGGTCTCCCGGGTTCTGCGCCGGCATGTAGACGTGGTGGTACCAGAAGCTGCCCTTGCCGCCCCACCGGGTCGCGTCCCAGGTCGGGTCCTGCAGGGCGAGGGTCGCCTCGTCGGGCGTGAACGTCCGGTCCTGCACGACCAGCGGGATCGTCGCGTCCGCCCCGGGGAGGGTGCCGTCGGAGATCAGCTTCTTCTCGGTGTCGTCGGTGATCTTGTAGCCGGCGGCCTCACCGGCGTAGACGTTGAGCCGGGTGATGCCCCAGGAGTGGTCGTGGTAGAACATCAGCCGCGCGCTCTGCTGGTTGGTGTAGTAGAAGGTCGAGCACCCGTCGTCGGCCGCGGCGCAGACCTCTGCGCCGGATCCGGTGACCATGTCGGGCACGTTCTCCACGCTCACGCCCTGCGGCCAGGCGGTGTCCTCGCCGGCCGGGGTGATCCACTGGTGCGGCGTGCCGTCGCTGATCCACGGGGTGATGCCGCCGTGCAGGTGCAGCGTGGCCCGGTTGTCCTTGAAGCACGCGTCCGACTTGGGGTATGCCGTGCAGTCCGGGTTCCGCACACCGTCGAGCACGCTGCCCTCGTCGGCCGGCGCGCCCATGTCCATCGGGCCCATGCCGGAGCCCATCATCGTGCTGTCGGTCGGCAGGAAAAGGTCGCCGGCGGCACCGTTGGGCAGCAGGTTGCGGAAGACGATCCGCACCGGACGGTCCTTGGTCGCCCCGATGAACGGGCCGAGCCACTGCGGGGAGGCGACGCCGGTGTAGCCGGCGATCGGCTGACGGGTCCCGTCGAGCAGCTCGTTGTAGAGCGGCACCTGCCGGCCCGGGACCGCCGCGGTGGACAGCTGCACGTAGCCGCGCACCAGCGTGGCGGGAAGGTCGGTCGAGAACTTGGTGCGGTACTGCACGAGGCCGATGACGTACTCGTCGGCCTCCTTCCCGTCGTAGGTCTTGACCTCGGGCACGGCGGTGGGGATGAACTTCGCGGCCGCGCCCGTGGACGCGGTGTCCGGCGCGAGCGGGCAGCCCAAGCCGTCGGTGCCGGGGTCGCAGGTCAGCGGGAGCTGGTCCTGGAACTTCTTGATGCCCGGGGACAGGTAGCCGTCGCCGGGGCTGTCCACCGTGATCGCGCTGATCGAGCCCAGGTCGGTGCGGGACGTCACCGTGGCACCGGTGCCGGTCCCCGTCGGGTCGTTGACCTGCACGCCCGGCCGGCTCGTGTAGCCGGTGCCCGGCGCGGTCACCGACGCACCGACCAGCTTCAGCGTGGTGGTGGCGGTGGCAGGGGTGGCCCCGCTGATCGGGTCGAAGACCGTGCCGTCGCGGACCGTGACGGAGGGTGCGGTGCTGTAGCCGGAGCCGGGGTCGTCGACGACGACGGCCGTGATCGTGCCGCTGGCGTCCATGCCGTCGACCGCATCGCCGCTGGCGATCATCGGGACGTGGGCCCTGGCGATCGAGCCGTTCGGGTCGTCGGGGAGGTCGAAGTCGACGGTCGGCATGGTGTAACCGCTGCCACCGTCGGCGAGGTGGACGGCGTCGACGCCCCCCGAGGCGGTGCCCGTCGCGCCGCTGCCACCGCCACCGGTGATCGCCAGGCCGAGCGCGCCGTAGCCGGAGCCCGCCTCGCCGACCGTGAGGCCGATGACGCCACCGGCGGGGTTCACGCTCACCGTCGCCGCGGCCGCGGTCCCGGTGCTGCCGTCGACGGTGACGGTCGTGGCGGGGGAGTAGTCGTGGCCCGGTGCAGTGACGGTGATGGCGGAGATGCCGCCCGTGAGGGGGTCCACCGCCGCCACCGCCTCGGCGCCTGCTCCGGTGCCCGCGGGGTCCACCAGGGCGACGTCGGCGGTGGACAGCGTGTAGGGGCTGTTGGCCCAGTTGGGGTAGGGCCCGAAGTAGTGGGGGACCGCGGACTCGTCCGTCGGCGAGCTCGGCGCGCCCGCTGCGACGACCGCCGCGCCGGCGGTCGGCGGAGCTGCTCCCTGGGCCAGCGTGCCGCCCACCGAGATCGTGGCCACCAGGAGTCCGGCACTCAGGAAGCCGATCCTGCGGCGAGTCCCCACATGCTTGTTCATGTCCACATCTCCCTGTCTTGGCCGGCCCGCGAGCCCGTCGCCGACCGTGCAGGGCGCCCTCCGACGTCCTTGAGGTCAGTCCATCCCTTCCGGAGGGCATCGGGCGGACAGGTGACCGGACGGTCAACCAGCGGTAATCTCCCGGTCATGAGCACGGTGATGGTCGTGGACGATCACGAGCGGACCCGGACCCTGCTGCGCAAGGTGCTCGCTGCCGAGGGGCACGTCGTGCTGGTCGCGGGGGACGGTGACGATGCGCTGCGCCAGCTGGCCGAGCACGAGGTCGACCTCGTGCTCCTCGATCTGGTCATGCCGAGCTCGAACGGCCTGCTGGTCCTCTCCTCGCTCCGGCGCAGGGGGATCACCACCCCGGTGATCATGGTCTCCGGGGTCGACGACGTGGCGGTCCGGGTGCAGGCGCTCGACCTCGGGGCCGTGGACTTCGTCCTCAAGCCGTTCCACAACGCCGAGCTCGTGGCGCGCGTGCGCCGGCACCTGCTCACCCCCGGTCGCCCGGTGTACGACGACCGGCGCTTCCTGGAGTCCGGCGGCCTGCGCCTCGACCTGGACCGTCGCCTGGCCCGGGTCCGCGGCGCCGAGGTCGTGCTGAGCGAGCGTGAGTTCGGTCTGCTGGCCCACCTGGTCCGCCGGCAGGGCGACGTGTGCACCCGCACCGAGCTCCTGCACGACGTGTGGGGGCTCGACTTCGACCCGGGGAGCAACCTGGTCGAGGTGTGTGTCCGCCGCCTGCGCAAGAAGGTGCCCGAGGTCTGCGTGGAGACGGTCCGCTCGGTGGGCTACTGCTTCACCGGCACCTGAGGTCGCCGACGTGGTCGGGGTGCACGAGGTCGACGGCGTCGTCCGCTCCCGCCTGTTCGCTGCCTGGGCGCTGCTCGCCGTCGGCTGCACCGTCTGGATGTGGCTCGCGCCCGGGGACGAGGTGGTGCCCTTCCACCTGGTCTGGATCGGCTTCGCGCTCGCCTACGGGTTCGAGGCCTGGCCGCTGCGGCCCACGATCGTGTCCCTGGCGGCGGTCACCCTCGCGACCGGGGCGATCCTGGTCCGTCGGGCCGCGACGGGGGTGATCGCCTGGGAGGAGACCTCCGAGATCCTGCTGATGCTCCTGCTCGCGGCGCTGGTGATCTGGCACGTCCAGCGCCGCGACGCAGCGCTGGACGCCGTCACCCTGCTCGCCGAGCGCGACGCGGAGTCCTCCGCCCAGCGGGTGCGCCTGGCCCGGCTCACCTCGCACGAGATGCGGACGCCGCTGACGATCTCGCTGGGCTACGTGGAGCTGATCCTCGCGCGTCCGGTCGAGCCGGACCTGCGGGAGGAGCTGGAGGTGCTGCACGACGAGCTGGGCCGTCTCGCCCGGGCCAGCGACCGGTTGCTGCGGATGATCAGGCTGGGCCAGCCCCTCGAGCGCTCTGCCGTCGACGTCGATGCGCTCCTGCAGGAGACCGCCCGCCGCTGGTCGACGGTCGCCCAGCGGAACTGGGTCGTCCGCTCCGAGGGCGGCACCGTGAGCGCCTCGGCCGAACGGCTCCGCGCCTGCTTGGACACCCTGATCGAGAACGCCGTGCGGCACACCGCGGAGGGTGACGTGGTGCTCCTCCACGGCTCGCGCACCGCCGACCACCTCTGGCTGACGGTCGCCGACTCGGGCCCCGGCCTGGACGCCGACCTGGTCGCGGCCGTCAACGGACGACGCCCGCACGAGGCGCACCTCGCGGAGCACGCCGGTGCCGACGGCCTGGGGGCACGCACCGGCCTGGGCATCACGCTCGTGCAGGAGATCGTCGAGACGCGCGGAGGCCGGGTCGTGGCCGGTCGCAGCCACCTCGGCGGAGCACTGGTCCTCCTCGTCGTGCCGGCCGAGATCCCGCACGCCGACGACGAGCAGGGGACGACGAGCACCGGCCCGGCCGCCGTCGTGCGCCCGGTCGGCGACCTGGAGATCGAGGCGGCACGCTGGGCGGACCTGTCCCCCGACCCGCCGCCCGGGACCGCAGCGGCCCTGGAAAGAGAAGAAGGTAGCCCTCACCCCGGGTGAGGGGCGCACAATGGCCTGGTGCTGATCCGACTCCTGCGCAGGCATCTGCGCCCCTACACAGGGACCGTCGTGCTCGTCCTGCTCCTGCAGCTGGTCGCGTCGATCGCCAGCCTGTGGCTGCCCACCCTCAACGCCGACATCATCGACAACGGCATCGCGAAGGGGGACACCGCCTACATCTGGCGGATCGGCGGGATCATGCTCGCGGTGAGCGCCGTGCAGGTGGTCTCCCAGGTGATCGCGGTGCGCGGCGCCGCCCGGACCTCGATGGGGCTGGGCCGCGACGTGCGCGAGCGGCTGTTCGACACGGTGCTGAGCTTCTCCTCACGCGAGCTGGGGCAGTTCGGTGCCCCGACGCTGATCACCCGCAACACCAACGACGTCCAGCAGGTGCAGACGCTGACCTTCATGTCCCTGGTCATGCTGGCCGCCGCCCCGATCACGGGCATCGGCGGGGTGTGGATGGCGATGCGCCAGGACGTCGGCCTGTCCTGGCTCATCGCGGTCGCGGTCGCCGTGCTGCTGACCGGGATGGCGGTGGTGATCGCCAGGATGGTCCCGCTGTTCCGGGCGCAGCAGAAGAAGCTGGACGCGATCAACCGGGTCATGCGCGAGCAGATCGGCGGTGTGCGCGTCGTCCGGGCGTTCACCCGCGAGACCGAGGAGAAGGCGCGCTTCCGGCAGACCAACACCGAGCTGACCGACATCGGCCTGCGGGTCGGTGACCTGATGGCGGTCATGTTCCCGTTCGTCATGCTGGTGATGAACGTCTCCAGCGTCGGCGTCATCTGGTTCGGCGCGCAGCGGGTCGAGTCGGGCGCGATGGAGGTCGGCGCCCTCACGGCCTACATCAGCTATCTGATGCAGATCCTGATGTCGATCATGATGGCCACGATGGTGGCGACCATGATCCCGCGGGCGTCGGTGTCGGCCGAGCGGATCGTCTCGGTGCTCGACACCGGGACGAGCGTCACCGCCGCCGCGCACCCGCAGCGCCCCGACCGGCTGGTCGGCGAGGTCGACCTGCGCTCGGTGGACTTCACCTACCCCGGTGCCGAGGAGGCCGTGCTGCACGACATCAGCTTCAGCGCGCGCCCCGGCACCACCACGGCGATCGTCGGCGGCACGGGCTCGGGCAAGACGACGCTGCTGCGGCTGGTGCCGCGCCTGGCCGACGTGACCGGGGGCCAGATCCTGGTCGACGGGATCGACGTGCGCGAGCTGTCCCCGCAGGACCTCTGGTCGCGGGTCGGGCTGGTGCCCCAGCGCCCCTACCTCTTCTCCGGGACGGTCGCCACCAACCTGCGCTTCGGTGACCCCGACGCCAGCGACGAGCAGCTGTGGGAGGCCCTGCGGGTGGCGCAGGCCGAGGACTTCGTCTCCGCCTTCCCCGAGGGCCTGGACCACCCCGTCGCGCAGGGCGGCACCAACGTCTCCGGCGGTCAGCGGCAGCGGCTGTGCATCGCGCGCGCGCTGGTCGCCCGGCCCACCATCTACCTCTTCGACGACAGCTTCTCCGCGCTCGACCTCGCCACCGACGCGCGGCTGCGCGCGGCGCTACGTCCCCGGACGCAGGAGGCGACGGTCGTCGTGGTGGCCCAGCGGATCTCCACGATCATCGACGCCGAGCAGATCGTGGTGCTCGACGCAGGGCGGGTGGTCGGGGTCGGCACGCACGACGAGCTGCTGGCGACCTGTCCCACCTACGAGGAGATCGCGCGCTCCCAGGAGCTGACGGGAGCGGCGGCATGACGGGGCGGACGACGACCAGGGCACCCGGCGGCCCCGAGGGCCAGGATCCCCGGCCCAGCACACCGGCGGAGGAGGAGCACCATACCGACGTCGTCCCCCGGCGCCCGCCCCGCGGCCCGCGCGGAGGAGGCCCCCCGGCTTCGGAATACCCGCCGAGAAGCCCTCCCACTTCGGCGCCTCCGCGCGCCGCCTCGTCGGTCGGCTGGCTCCGTACCGCATGTACATCGCGATCTCCGTGGCGCTCACGATCGGCGGTGTCGTGCTGTCCACCCTGGGGCCCAAGATCCTCGGCCGGGCCACGGACTACGTCTTCGCCGGGCTCATCGGGCGCAACCTGCCCGCCGGGGCGACCGTCGAGGAGGTCGTCGCCGGGCTGCGGGCCCAGGGCAAGGACACCTTCGCCGACCTGGTCGCCGGCACGCCATACCTGGTCCCGGGGCAGGGCATCGACTTCGACGCCCTGGCCCGGGTGATCATGCAGGTGCTGGCCCTCTACCTGGTCGCCGCCCTGCTCATGTGGATCTCGGTGCGACTGGTCAACCGCATCTCGATGTGGACGGTGCGCGACCTGCGCTCCGACGCCGAGGACCAGGTGCACCGGCTGCCCCTGTCCTACTTCGACAAGCAGCCGCGCGGCGAGGTGCTCTCCCGGGTCACCAACGACCTGGACAACGTGCAGCAGGTGCTGCAGCAGACCTTCGGACAGCTGCTCAGCGCGGCCGTCACCGTGGTGGCGATCCTGGCCATGATGCTGTGGATCTCCCCCGTGCTCACCATCATCGCCGTGCTGACCATCCCGGTCTCCGTGCTGGTCACCGTGCTGATCGCCTCGCGCTCGCAGAAGCTGTTCAAGGCGCAGTGGGCGCACACGGGCACGCTCAACGGTCAGGTCGAGGAGGCGTTCACCGGTCATGAGCTGGTGAGGGTCTTCGGGCGTCGCGAGCAGGTGACGGCGCGGATGCGCGAGGTCAACGAGGAGCTCTTCGACGTCACCTGGCGGGCGCAGTTCATCAGCGGCGTCATCATGCCGGCGATGTTCTTCATCGGCAACCTCGGCTACGTCCTCGTGGCCGTCGTCGGTGGCCTGCGGGTGGCGACCGGGACGCTGAGCCTGGGCAGCGTGCAGGCCTTCATCCAGTACTCCCGCCAGTTCACCCAGCCGGTCACGCAGGTCGCCTCGATGGCCAACCAGCTGCAGTCGGGCGTGGCCTCGGCCGAGCGGGTCTTCGAGCTGCTCGACGAGGAGCCGCAGGTGCCGGACCCGGTGGACACCCCGCCGGTGAGCGCGTCCCGCGGACGGGTGGAGTTCGAGGACGTCACCTTCTCCTACGGTCCCGAGCCGCTCATCGAGGACCTCTCCCTCGTGGCCGAGCCCGGGCAGACCGTGGCGATCGTGGGCCCGACCGGAGCCGGCAAGACCACGCTGGTCAACCTCATCATGCGGTTCTACGAGCTGGACGCCGGACGGATCACCCTGGACGGCCGGGACATCACCTCCATGACCCGGCACGACCTGCGCGAGCGGATCGGGATGGTGCTGCAGGACGCGTGGACCTTCGAGGGGTCGATCCGGGACAACATCGCCTACGGCCGACCCGGCGCCACCGATGCGGAGGTGCACGCAGCGGCGCAGGCCGCCTACGTCGACCGGTTCGTCCAGCACCTTCCGGGGGGTTACGACACGGTCCTGGACGACGAGGGGTCGACGGTCTCGGTCGGCGAGAAGCAGCTGATCACGATCGCGCGCGCGTTCATCTCCCAGCCCTCGCTGCTCATCCTCGACGAGGCGACCTCCTCGGTGGACACGCGCACCGAGCTGCTCGTCCAGGAGGCGATGGCCAGGCTGCGCACCGACCGCACCAGCTTCGTCATCGCGCACCGCCTCTCCACCATCCGTGACGCCGACCTCATCCTGGTGATGGAGCAGGGTCGGATCGTCGAGCAGGGCACGCACACCGGGCTGCTCGCTGCTGGCGGTGCCTACGCCCGGCTGCACGCGGCGCAGTTCCGCGGGGCAGCGGTGCAGGTGGACGCCGAGAAGCAGGCGGGCGAGGTGCCCGGCGCGCCCGGCTGAGAAGGCCTCCTGCACGCCCGTGGGTCCCGCGGGCCGGCGGCACCGACAGCTACCCTGGCGGGCATCATGTCCTCCCTCGTGGTTGTCCGGTGAGGTTCGACGCGGCCGTCGTCGGGCTCGGCCCAGCCGGTCGGGCCCTCGCCTCGCGCCTGGTGGCGCGAGGCGCCGCGGTGCTCGCCGTCGACCCTGCGCCGGACGCCCTCTGGCGCCCGACCTACGGCGTCTGGGCCGAGGACCTGGAGGGCCTTCCCGACGACGTCACCCGCTCCCTGGTCCGGCGTCCGCAGATCCGGGCCCGCGGCCACCACGTGCTGCCGCGCGAGTATGCCGTGCTCGACAACGCCGCCGTGCAGCGTGCCCTGCCGCTGGGCGCGGCGGAGGTGCGCGCGGAGCGGCTGGGGGACGAGGAGGTCCTCGCGCTGCGCCGGGAGGCCACCGTGGTCGTGGACGCCCGCGGCGCCCGGCCGGCGGGTGGTGACGTCGCGGCCCGGTCCCAGGACCGCTCCCCTGCCCAGACCGCCTTCGGGATCGTCCTCGCGCAAGAGGACGCCGCCCCCGCCCTGGAGGGGGCCGAGGGGCTGATCATGGACTGGCGCCCCGACCAGGTCCCCGGAGGGCACGCGGAGCACGGCGCCCGGCCGACCTTCCTCTACGCCATCCCGCTGGGCGACGGGACCGTGCTGCTGGAGGAGACCTGTCTGGCGGCGGCTCCTGGTCTGCCGGTCCAGGAGCTGAAGACCAGGCTGCGGGCGCGGCTGATGGCGCGGGGTGTCACGGCGGGTGCGATCGAGGACCCGGTGGCCCGCGAGATCGTCTGGATCCCGATGCGCGGTCGTGGGACCCGCACCGTCGGCGGCGTGCTCGCGGTCGGCACGGCCGGGCGCGGCGGCAACGTGGTGACCGGCTATTCGGTCGCCCACTCCCTGCTCCGCGCCGACGCCCTGGCAGCACGCATCGTCGAGGGGGATCCGCCCCGCCGGGTCGACCCCGTGACACCCGCGGACGCTCTTCGGGAGGCCGGTCTGCGTGCCCTGCTGCGCCTGGGTCCCGACGGCATGCTCGACCTGTTCGACGCCTTCGGCCGGCTGCCCGAGGAACGGCAGCGGGCCTTCTGGTCCCGAGCGGCGGACGCCCCCGACCTGGCCGCCGCGATGTGGGGGATGTTCTCCCGGATGCCGGCGCGCTCCCGGGTGCAGCTGGCCCGGGCCACGCTGGGTCCGTGAGCCGGTCTGCGGCAGGCCGGAGCCAGGCTGCGGGACGCAGGCCCGCGCGGGGTCCCGACTAGGCTGCACGGTATGCAGCTTGCCGAGCAGTTCGACCGTGCCGCCGGGCGCTACGACGTGCTGACCAGGTTGAACCCCGGCTACCACCGGGCGCTGCGCGAGGCGGCCACCGCACTGGTGAGCAGGCTGCGCGGCAGCTCGGCACCGCTGCGCCTGTGGGACCTGGGCTGCGGGTCGGGGCTGTCCACCCGGGCCCTGCTCGACGCGGCCGGGACGGAGGTCACGGTCGTCGGTCTGGACGCCTCCGCCGGGATGCTCGAGCAGGCCGGGACCAAGGACTGGCCGGACGGCGTCCGGTTCGTGCAGGCCCGCGCCCAGGAGCTGCCGCGGGTCGCCGCCGAGGAGCTGGCCGGGCCGGCCGACGGGGTGTTCGCCGCCTACCTGCTGCGCAACGTCCCGGAGGACCAGCGGGACGCCACCGTCGCCGCGATCCACGACCAGGTGCGCCCCGGCGGCTGGGTGGCGCTGCAGGACTACCACGTCAAGGGCGACACCGTCGCGAGCGCGGTGTGGACCCTCGTCTGCTGGGGGGTGGTGATGCCGCTGGCGGTGGTGCTGCGCGGCAACCCGGCGATCTACCGCTACCTGTGGCGCAGCGTGCTCGACAACGACAGCACGGCCCGGCTCTCCAGCCGCCTCGACCGGGCCGGCCTCACCGAGCAGACGTGGAGCACCGCCGGCGGCTGGCAGCGCGGGATCCTGCACACCGTCCTGGCCCGTCGACCGGGCTGAGCCGCGCCCACCGTCCATCCCCGGAGGCCCCGCCCCCCGAGCACCCGAAGCAGAGGACCCATGAACGCCAGCCACCCGCCCGGCCGCGACCGCGGCGCCGTCCACCACCCTGCCGCCCCTGGCACCGCACGACTGACCGCTCCCCGGCACGTCGTGGTGGTCGGCGGCGGCATCGCGGGGCTCGCCTCCGCCGCCGTGCTCGCCGAGCGCGGGGTGCAGGTCACCCTCCTCGAGGCGTGCGAGCAGCTCGGCGGACGGGTCCGCGCCTGGCCCCTGGACGACGGCCGCACGATGAGCCGCGGGTTCCACGCCTTCTTCCGGCAGTACTACACGCTGCGCTCGCTGCTGCGCCGCGCCGACCCGACCCTGACGCGGCTGGTGCCCGTGCCGGACTACCCGCTGCGCCGCCGCGACGGCCTGACCGACTCCTTCGCCGCCCTGCCGGCGACCCCTCCGCTCAACCTCGCGGCCTTCGTCGCGCGCAGCCCCACCTTCCCGGTGTCCGCGCTGCCCTCGGTGCACCTGCCCAGCGCCCTGGAGCTGATCGACGTCTCCTACCCGGCCAGCCACGAGCGCTACGACGGCGAGTCCGCGCAGGACTTCCTGGACCGGTTGCGCTTCCCCGAGGGCGCCCGGCACCTGGCGCTGGAGGTCTTCGCCCGGTCCTTCTTCGCCCACCCCGCCGACTTCGGCGCCGGGGAGCTGGTCGGCATGTTCCACAGCTACTTCACCGGCAGCTCCGAGGGCCTGCTCTTCGACGTGCCGGACGACGACTACGACACCGCTCTCTGGGCGCCGCTGGGGCGATACCTGGAGGGGCTCGGCGTCGACGTCCGACTCGGCGAGCCGGTCGGCTCCCTGACGCGGGACGGGGGGGTATGGCACGTGCAGGTCGCGGGCGAGCAGGGCGCCACCTGCACCGCGGACGCGGTGGTGCTCGCCACCGACCCCCGCAGCACCCGCGCCCTCGTGGCCGACCTCCCGGCCGGGGATGCCGCGCGCGAGGACTGGCACCGGCGGGTCGGGGCGGGGCGCAACGCGCCGCCGTTCGCGGTGCTGCGGCTCTGGCTGGACGCTCCCGTCGCGGCCGAGCGGGACGCCTTCCTGGGCACGAGCGGCTACGACCTGCTCGACAACGTCACCGTGCTGGAGCGCTTCGAGGACGGGGCTGCGGCCTGGGCGGCGGAGCACGGTGGCTCCGTGGTCGAGCTGCACGCCTACGCCGTCGACCCGGCGCGGGACCCCGACCTCGCCGGTGACAGCCCGCACGGCCTGGACCTCGGCCGGTTGCGCGAGCGGCTGATGACCTCCCTGCACGAGGTCTACCCGGAGACCGCCGACCGCGGCGTGGTCCACGAGGAGCTGCTCGTGGAGGACGACTGCGGGCTGGTCGGCACCGGCGCCTGGCGCGAGCGGCTGACCGTCGGCACCCCCTACCCCGGCCTGGTGCTCGCCGGCGACGGGCTGCGGGTCGACTGGCCGATCGCCCTCATGGAACGGGCCGCGGTCACCGGGGTCCTGGCCGCCAACGAGCTGCTGAGGGGCTGGGGAGTGCGCGGCGAGGACGTCTGGACGGTGCCGCTGGAGGGCGTGCTGCGCCGCCCGCGCTCGGCCGTGGCCAGGCTCGGACGCTCGGTGCGCGACCGCATACCCCTGGGGTCCGGTGCCTGGAAGCGGCTCGGGACCGGCCGGCAGGCCGCCCGGCCGGTGCGATGACCGTGCGGCGCCGGGCCGTCCGCCAGGAGGAGCCGAGCACCCCGAGGCTGGAGCGGGAGGACCCCGGCGGGCGCACGGGGGTGAGCGCGATCTGGCGGGTGCGCGGGCTGCCCGAGGCACGGCAGGTGCTGCGTGCCCGGCACGCCACCACGCAGGCCGGCTTCACCGCCGAGAAGATCCCGCGACGGCTCAAGCTGCACCCCATCCTGGTCTCCGACGGGCCGCTGCACGACGAGCAGCGGCGCAAGGTGGGACGCTTCCTGGCGCCCAAGGTGGTCCAGGACCGCTACCCGGGCCTGATGCAGGACGCCGCCGACCGGCTGCTGGGCGAGGCGGCGAGGTCCGGCGGCTGCCGGCTGGACGACCTGGCCCTGGACTACACGGTCGAGGTCACCGCCCAGGTCGTCGGGCTGACCGCCTCCTCGGTGCCGAGGATGGCGCGGCGGCTGGTCACCTTCTTCAACCAGCCCCCCTTCGACATCACCCGGGCCGACCTCGGCCGGACCGGGCGGCAGTGGGCCTCGGCCGCGGTCAACGGGCTCGTCCCGGTGGTGCGCTTCTGGTGGCACGACGTCCGCCCGGCGGTGCGCTCCCGGCGACGGGAGCCGCGCGGGGACATCATCAGCCACCTGATCGCCGAGGGCTACAGCAACACCGACATCCTGGTCGAGTGCGTCACCTACGGCACCGCCGGGATGGTCACCACGCGGGAGTTCATCACGATGGCCGCCTGGCACCTGCTCTCCGACGAGCTGCTGCTGGAGCGCTACCTGGCCGGCGACGAGGCCGGGCGGACGGCGATCCTGCACGAGATCATCCGGCTGGAACCGGTCGTCGGGCACCTCTACCGCCGCGCGCAGACGGAGGTCCCCGTCGGGGAGCACGCCTCGGCGGCCCCGGGCGACCTCATCGACGTGTGCATCCGGTCGGCGAACGCCGATCCGGAGGCGGTCGGACCCGACCCGCTGGCCCTGTGCCCGGGCCGTCCTCTGCCGACCGGGGTCAACCCGGCCGGCCTGGCCTTCGGCGACGGCGAGCACCGCTGTCCGGGCCAGCCGCTGGCGATGCTGGAGTCCGACGTGCTGCTGCACGCGCTGCTCTCGCGCCGCCCCCGACTGGTGCGGGAGCCGGAGCTGGGCTGGGACGAGCTGATCGAGGGCTACACCCTGCGCGGGATGGAGCTGAGCCTGTCCTGATCGACCGGCGCGACGGTTCAGCTCCCTCCGGGCCGCCCGGTGGCCGGCAGCTGATGGCGGTAGGTCCAGGAGGTCAGCGCGGTGGCGACCATCGCCACCAGCACGCCGCCGAAGATGTGCAGGGCCCGCTGCCCGGCCTGCCCCAGACCGAACTGCACCGAGACCGCCACAGCCAGGCCCACCGCCAGCCAGAGGTTGACCGGGCCGGCGGAGCGGCGGAGCACGACGTACACGAGGGCGCAGAGCAGCGAGAGACCGAGGGTCACCCACGCCCCCACCTCGTGGAAGCGCGCATACCCGGGCTCCCCACCCAGCACCGCCGCCGCCCACCCGGCCTGGCCGACCACGGCGCTGAGCAGCAGGGTCGCCGCCAACCGCAGGGTGAGCAGGTGCGGGTGGGGCAGGCCGAGGCTCATGCCGACCTCCAGGCGACGCGTCGGGCGGTCTCCAGGAGGCCCTCGACGCCACCGGGGGCGAGGGTCGTCCCGGACAGCACCGAGCCGGCCGCCTCGATCTCGGCCGCGATCCGGTCCTCCACCTCCTGGCGCACACCGCCCTCGTCCAGGGCGCGCTGCAGCAACGGCACGTCCGAGGTCAGCGCCTCAGCGGTCCCGACCCGCTCCATCGCCGCCGCCGCCTCGCCGCGCAGCCGCTCGGCGCCGAGCACCCAGATGAGCGTCGACTTGCCCTCCCGCAGGTCGTCCCCGGAGGGCTTGCCGGTCACGGCGTGGTCGCCCCAGACCCCGAGCACGTCGTCGCGCCAGGCGAAGGCCCGGCCCAGGTGCCAGCCGAAGCGGGCCAGCACCTCGCGCTGCTGCGGGGTGGCGCCCGCCGCCAGGGCGCCCAGCTGGAGCGGCCGCGCGATCGTGTAGGAGCCCGACTTCAGCGCCGCCACGGCCTCGGCGTGCGCGAGGTCCGAGCGCCGGGCGGCGGCCCCCGTCAGGTCGGCGCGCTGACCCACGATGAGCTCCAGGTTGAGCTCGTACCAGTAGTCGCGCATGACGGCCGGCAGCGTGTGGGCGAGCCGGTCGGCCTCGCTGTGGGCCAGGTCGCCCAGCAGCAGGGCGATGTTCTCGCCGAAGCGCACCGGGTCGCCATGACCGCCCGCCTCCCGGTGCCGCCTGGCCGCGACGACGTGGGCGGAGGGCACGCCGCGGCGTTCGTCGGACTGGTCCATCACGTCGTCGTGCAGCAGCGCGAAGAGGTGCAGCATCTCCAGGGCGGCCGCGGCGCGCACGAGATCCGCGTGGCACGGGGTGCCCAGCCAGCCGCCGGTGGCGACGAACCCCCAGTGGCACATCTGCGGGCGCAGCCGCTTGCCCTGACCCGCCAGGAGGGTGTGCAGCCACTCGGGCAGGTCCCCCGGGTCACCGCCGAGCAGGTCGACCTCGCCGGCGGGCGCGACGGCGTCCCAGCCCCGACGCATCGCGGTCAGCTCCGCGGCCAGCAGCGTGTCGACCGCCTCGAGCGTGGCGGCGGCGGGAGCGCCGTCCCGAGCCCGACCACCAGGGCGGCCTTCCAGGTCACCCCCCGCGTCCCGCCCCTGCTCGTCCGTGCCACCTCTCACGGCGCCCGAGGCTACCGCACCGGAGCTCACCCCAGCCGCGACACGAGGGCATCGATCAGCGCCGCACCGTCCCGCCCGGGATCACGCCTGGCGAGGGAGGCCGCCACCCGCGCGGCTCCCGCCCGGATCCCCGGGTCCTCCGCCACGTGCTCCACCGCGCGCCGGAGCGGACGTGGGTCGTCCGCCCGTCCCGGCGAGGGCAGGTGCATCCCTGCCCCGGCCCACTCCACCCGTCGGCCGACGTCCGCCTTCTCCTCGGTGCGCCCGACCTGCAGGACGGGTACCCCGTGGCCGAGGGCCAGCACGGCGCCCGTCCACCCCCCGTTGGTGACGAACAGCCGCACGTGGGGCAGGAGCTCCTCGTAGGGGACGAAGTCCGTCACCGTCACCCGTCCGGGCGGCGGCAGCAGGCCCGGCCCACCCAGCGCGGCCGGATCGCCGGCGCCGGTGGTGAGCACCCCGGGCCGTCCGCTCCGGGCCAGCACCGTCAGCACCGGTGCGAGCACCTCGCGGGGATCGGCCCGCAGGGTGCCCTGGGTGGCCAGCACGAGCCCCCCGTCGACCACCTCCTCCCACCAGTCCGGACGTTCCCAGTCCCGCGGGGCCGGCGGGCGCAGCGCCCCGACGAAGTGCACGTGGTCCGGGAGCGCCCGGCGCGGATACTCCAGCTCCGGTGCCCCGCAGTGCAGGTGCAGGAAGGGCGAGAGCACCGCCTCCAGCACCGGCACCTGACCGGGGGGCAGTCCGACCTCCAGCCGCAGGGCGTCGTAGGCCGTCTGGGTGCGGCGCATGATCACCCCCCGGCTGGCCGCCTGGACGACCCTGTTGCGCCAGACCCAGGGCCGTTCGGTCCGGTAGGGCAGGCCAGCGCCGAAGGGGGGCGTGTGCTCGTCCGGGAAGTGCAGCGGCCCGTCACCGAAGCTCACCCACGGCACGCCCTCCCGCTCAGCGGCCAGGGCCGCGGCATACCCGAGCGAGTCGGTGAGCACGACGTCGGGGCGCAGGGACCGGACGAGCTCGCGGCTGCGGCGCAACCGGCCGGAGGCGTCCTGCAGCAACCAGGAGTAGCGCTGCGAGACCTCCCGCAGGCGGCCGGCGCGGGAGGTGAACGACCGGGTCGGACCGGTGTCCCAGCGGTGCGCCGGGGACCGGGGCGCCAGGTCGCGCAGCTCGTCCGCCTGCCCCCAGTGCACCTCGGCGCCCCGGGTGGCCAGCCCGGCCAGGAAAGGTGCGGCGTTGGCGGTGTGCGCGTAGATCGGCGAGCTGAGCGCCAGGACCCTCACCGCACCGCTCCGCGCCGGACGAGGGCAGCGGCCGGCCCGACGGCGCCACGGGTGGCGTCCGTCAGCGCCACTGCACGCGGCCCGGGCGGGCGCTGGTCGTCCATGGTCCCAGCGTCCCATCCCGCGAGCGGTCCGGCCACGGAGCGCACGGCATACCCACGGTCACCGCAGGTCGTAGTCGACGACCACGGGGGCGTGGTCGGACAGGCGGACGCCGCGGTGCTCCCGGTCCACGACCGCCGAGACGGCCGTGCGCGCCAGCCGGGGCGTCGCCAGGTGGTAGTCGATCCGCCAGCCGACGTCCTTCTCGTAGGCCTGACCCAGCCACGACCACCACGAGTACGGGCCCTCGGTGCCCGGGTGCAGCGCGCGGACCACGTCGACGAGCGTCCGCGGCGAGAGCCGGGCCCCGATCCACTCTCGCTCCTCGGGCAGGAATCCCTCGGAGGTCCTGCTCTGCCGCCAGCGCGCGACGTCGAGGCAGGTGTGCGCGACGTTCAGGTCGCCGATGAGCAGGAACTCCCGCCCACGCTGCGCCGCCGCCCGCCGGGTCCGCGACAGCTGCCGGGCGAAGGCGGCCATGAAGCGCATCTTCCGCTCGTACCTCGCCCCGCCGTCGGGCGCCTCGCGCATCCGGTGCGGGACCTGCAGATGGGCGGGGAGTCCACCCTTGGGCAGGTAGAGGCTGGCCACCGTCACGGGCGCCTCGGCAAGGTCGACCTCGACGTACCGCCCCTCGTGCGCGTGGCGTCCCAGCCCCCGCGCCAGCGGCACGCCGTCCGGTGCGGCCTGGGTGTGCAGGTGCTCCTCCCCGGGTGCCCGGACGAGGACCTCCGCGTCCCAGGTGCGCACCCCGGCGGGGCGCTCCCGGGTGAGCACGGCCACCCCGTTGCGTCCCGCGATCTGCCCTGGCTCGTAGACCACGTGGTAGTCACCGAACGCCTCCGGCGGCAGCGCCCCGACCGGGGCACGCACCTCCTGGAGCGCGACGACGTCGCAGCCCCTGCCGGCGAGCCAGTCACCGAAGCCGCGGCGGTGGGCGGCCCGGACACCGTTGACGTTCAGCGTGGCGATGCGCAGCACCCTGCGAGGGTATGCCGCGGCCGCGCCGCGCTCAGGCGGGCCCGTCCAGGACGTCCCGCTCGGCCGGGATCGCGTCCGGGTCCTCACCGCCGAGCATGTCGACCTCGCCCGCCTCCCTGCGCGCCGCGGCACCGGACTCCGGCGCCCCGTAGGCGGTGCCGGCCTCCGGCTCCTCCTGGTAGATCCGCTGGTCGATCGTCTCCTCGCCCCGGTCGTCGACCTCGAGCAGCTCGGCGCCCATCGGCCGCTGTTCCGGGGGGCTCCAGGGCACGTCGTCGACGGAGTCGGGCTGGTCCAGGTCGACGTCGGCACGCGCCTTCTGCTCCGCGTCGAGGTCGAGGTCGTCGATGTCCTCGCTGTAGGTGATCGGTTCGTCCTGGTCGGGATGCTGGCTCATCGCTCCACCGTGCCCCGCCCAGCGCCGGACGGCAAGCCGGATCGTGGGGTGCGTGCCGGACGACATGTCCCCCGGGTGTCGCCCGGGGCGCAAGAATGTCCCGCATGGGTGTGGTGGTGACGTATCTGGCGGTGATCTTCGGTTGCGGGCTGATCGCCAGGACGGTCAAGCTGCCGCCGCTGATCGGTTTCCTCGGCGCCGGGTTCGTGCTCAACGTGCTCGACGTCGAGCAGCTCGACGCGTTGTCGGTGCTCGCGGACGTCGGTGTGACGCTGATGCTCTTCGCGATCGGCCTGCGACTCGATCTGCGCAGCCTGCTCGGCAAGCACGTGTGGATCACCGCCGGGGCGCACATGGTGCTTCTCACCGGCCTCGGCACCCTGTTCCTGGCCGGGATGAGCGCTCTGGGGGTCTTCGGCCCCGAGTCGTGGCAGGTGCTCGCGACGCTGGCGCTCGTGCTGTCGTTCTCGAGCACCATCTTCGTGGTCAAGATCCTGCAGGAGCGCGGCGACGAGCAGGCTCTCTACGGCAGCATCTGCATCGGCGTGCTCATCATGCAGGACATCGCGGCCGTCGTGGTCATCTCGGTCTCCCGCGGCCAGGCACCCAGCGTGTACTCGCTCGGCCTGCTGGTCCTCATCCCTGTGCTGTACCGGGCGACCCGGGACTGGTACCGGCTCGGTCACGGCGACCTGGGCGCTGTTCGGCATCGCGATGGCTCTGATCCCCGGGTACGCGCTCTTCGAGTGGCTGGGCCTGTCCGGCAGCCTCGGTGCCCTGGTGATGGGGCTCGTGCTCGCCCCGCACCCAGGGGCGGACCAGCTGTCGCACTCGCTGTTCACGATCAAGGAACTGCTGCTGGTGGGCTTCTTCGTCACGATCGGGTTCGAGGGTCTGCCCACCTGGCACAACGTCACGGTGGCGGCGGTGCTGCTGCTGCTCCCCCTGCACGCCCTGGTGTACTGGGGGTTGTTGTGGCTGCTGGGGATGCGCAACCGCACCAGCGTGCTCTCGGCCCTGCTGCTGTCGAACTATTCCGAGTTCGCGTTGATCATCGCGGCGATGGGGGTGTCTGCCGGGTGGCTCTCCTCGCACTGGCTGCTGTCGCTGTCGATCGCCGTGTCCGCGGGGTTCGTCGTCTCGGCCGTCGCGAACCCGCGCAGCGTCTCGCTCGCCTCGCGGTTCGCCCAGCGCCTGCCGGTGCGGCCGCCGCACAAGATCCACCCTGAGGACCGTCCCATCGAGCTCGGCGAGTCGACCGCGATCGTGCTGGGCATGGGCCGGGTCGGCCACGCCACCTATCAGCAGCTCACCGACGCCTACGGCTACGCGGTGCTGGGTGTGGAACACGATCCGCTGCGGGTGCACAAGCTGCGTGAGCGTGGCGTCAACGTCGTCGAGGGCGATGCCACGGACTACGACTTCTGGGCCCGGCTGGTGGGGTCGGGCACGGTGCGCATCGTCGTGCTTGCCATGCCGGCCCAGCACGCCAACATCGACGCCCTGCGCGAGCTGCGCAGCTTCGGTTACGGGCAGGTCACGGTGGCGGCGGTCGCGTCCTACCAGGAGGACGTCGAGGAGCTCGAGGAGCTCGGGATCGACGCGGTCATCCGCCTGTACGAAGGCGCCGGCGAGACGCTCGCGGACCGTTCGGTCTCCGCTGACCGACGCCTGCCCTCACCCTGATCGTGCCGGGGAGCTCGAGAAAGAGGGCATCTGCCCGATCCGTACCCGCCCCCTTAGGGACGAGCGTTGCCGTCATCCCCCGGAGCACAGGGCGACGGGAACGGAACATCAGGAGCGCATCATGGGACCCGAGGGCACCGGCCTCTACACATGGACACCTGTCCGGCACACCAGCCGGACCGACAGCCTCACCGTCCACCGCCGCCCAGGACCCCTCCGGCGAGTCGTCGGACGACGCGGCGGAGCGGCTCAGGCGACGGCCCGGGGGCGGGTCCCGGTGGACGTCCGGGTGGACGTCCTGCGGCGGTGCGCCGAGGAGCAGCTGGGGGCCGGGGACCGCACGGGCGGCGGGCAGACGCTGGGCCAGGCACGCCTGGTCGCGCAGGCGTGCGGCCTGCTGCGGGCGGTCCGGCTGGCCGACGAGCTCGCGGCGCGAGCCGGCCTGGGGCCTCCCCGTCCCGACGGCGGTGGCGAGGACGGTGCGGCTGGCGACGGAGCCGGAGCTCTCGTCGCCGGCGAGCAGCTCTTCATCAGCGACAAGACCGCAAGCGTCCACGTCTCGGCGATCCTGCGCAAGCTCGGCGCCAGCACCCGCACACAGGCTGCGGCGCGGGCGCGCAACGTCCCCGGCTGAGCAGCAGCGGCTCTCCCGCGTCGTCGCCTCAGTCGGTCAGCCCGGACGCGTCCTCCGGAACGTCCACCGCATACCGCCGGAGCAGCGCGAGCGGGACGACCTGCAGGACCGCCTCGTGGGTGCTGGCCAGGAGCACCGGGGCGCCCCGTCCGGCCTGCGCCGACTGCAACCAGCGCAGCGCGACCACGCACCAGCGGTCGCCGGGTGCCAGGCCGGGGAACTGCCACTGCGGCCGGGGCGTGACCAGGTCGTTGCCGAGCTCGCGCTGGTGCTCCAGGAAGTCGGCGGTCAGCACCGTGCACACCCCGTGGGTGCCCGTGTCGTCGGGGGTCACCTCGCACCTGCCGGAGCGGGTGAACCCGGTCAGCGGGTCGGTGCCGCACTCCTGGAGCTCGCCACCGAGGACGTTGCGCTCAGCCATGCCCCGATCATCTCAGGTGCTGCGGATGTCCCGGCACCGTGCAAGAGTGGCGGCATGGAGACCAGCGTCAGCAGGCGGACCGGTCCCGACCGGTTCGAGATCAGCGTCGACGGGGCCGCTGCAGGGTTCACCCTGTTCGTGGACCACGAGGGGCGACGCATCTTCTACCACACGGAGGTGGACCCCGAGCACGGCGGCAGGGGGCTCGCGGGCGAGGTCGTCGGCACCGCCCTCCAGCGCACCGTCGACGAGGGCATGCGGGTGGTCGCGGTGTGTCCGTACGTGAAGAAGTACGTCAACACCCACGAGGAGTTCGCCGGACACGTCGATGCAGCCACCCCGCAGATGCTCCGCGCGATCCCGCGGCAGGGCTAGGTATGCCGTCGGTCCGCGCAGGCCGACGGGCACGCAGGCCGGCGGGCGGGCACTCGCACTGAGTACCCGCCCGTCGGCGTCCCGCCACCAGGTCCTGCGTCAGGGGCCGGCCGGCACCGCCGGGGCAACCGGGTCCGTGGGATCGGAGGCGTAGGTCTCCGCCGTTCCCTGATCATCGGTGTAGTCGACGACCACCCTGATCTGGCGTCCCTCGTCCGCCGGCTGGACGGTATAGCCCAGCTGGTTGGTGTCCGGCGTGACCTTCGTCGCCACCGTCACCACGTCGGCCGCGAAGCCGTCGCCCGAGGTCTGCCAGCTGTAGGTCATGCCGGCCGCCACCGCCTCCTCGAGCCCGTCCGCGTCGACGAAGGGGCTGGGAAGGATCGACTGCCCGACCTGCGGCGTGGTGGTCGACAGCGTCAGCCCGGTGGGGCTGTCGTTGATGTTGACCACGCTGGCGCCGTTACCGACGACGGGGGAGACGATCTGGCGCAGCTGGCCGTTGTCGTCCTCGAAGGTCACCACGACCCGGAGGATGGCACCAGCGTCACCGTCACCGGGGACGAACTCCTGCTGCCAGGTGTTCGGGTCGGGGCCGGGTGTGACCTCTCCACCCTCGGTGGGCGAGGGGTCCCAGGCCTCCGTGGCCTCGCCGGCCTGCCAGCTGAACCGCAGGCCGACCGGGTCGGTGACGGTGGCGTTGCCGTCCGGGTCGAGGAGGTGCACCGTCGCGGTGATCGGCTGGTCCTCGGTCGGCGGCTCGGTCTGCCCGCCGAAGGAGACGTAGCCCATGTTGGTGCAGGGCGTCATCTCCTCGTTCAGCTCGAAGCAGCCGCCGTCACCGAACTGGAGCATCTCGATGTTGACCAGGATGTCGGCGCCCTCGGACTCCTCGAACTCGGCTCCGCCGATGTGCACGACCTCCCAGTAGCCGTCGGGGAGGGCCTTGATCGTGTAGTTCGGGTCGCCGACGTCGTTGATGAAGGCGTCGGTGTAGACCGCCGTGTCGACGTCGCCCGCGTCCGACTCGTCCACGAGCTCGCGGACGATGTCGATGTCGCCGGGGTTGATGGCCCCGGAGAACACCGCTGCCCGCATGTCGGCCGCGCTGGCGTAGCGCTGCCCGGTCGTGGTGTGCACGAGCCTGACGCGCAGCGCCCGGTCACCGTCGATGACGTCGTCGCCGAACCGCCCCTCGAGGATGTCGTCGCCAGCCCCGCCGAACAGCAGGTTCGCGACCCCGTCCGTGTCCTGGAGCAGCGGGTTGTCCGAGCGCAGCCGCATGGAGTAGTCCTGCTCGTGTCCGGCGGGGTTCAGCAGCTCCCGCATCCCGTCGACGAGGTCCAGGTTCTCCGGGTCCATCCGGTTGACCGCGTCCGCCGACAGGTCGTCGGGGGCGACACCCAGACCGCGGATGACGTCGTCACCTGAACCGCCCGAGAGGGACTCCACCTGCAGGTAGCGGTCGCGGATGGCTGTGACGTCCGGCGGCTGCAGCAGGTTGAAGTTCAGGTCGGCGTCGACGTTGGTGCCCGTCCCGTCGTAGGTGACGTAGTCGAACCCGAACATCCCGTGGTAGCGGTCCGTGCCGCCGGCCTGGCCGACCATGATGTCGTCGCCGCCCTCCGCGTCGTGGTCGTCCGAGCCGCCTCCTCCGATGAGGACGTCGTCTCCGCCGTCCACGTCGTCCTGGAACTGCTGACCGTTGTCGCCCATGAGCAGGTCCGCGTGCAGCCCGCCCTCCAGCCAGTCGTCCCCTTCGTTGCCGAACGGGTTGTCCCGGCCGGTCCCGCCGATGAAGACGTCGTCGCCGGTGCCGAAGAAGCCTGTGGCCCCGTCGGAGTTGTCGGACGGCTTGGCGATGAAGTCGTCTCCCGACTGACCGAAGAGCAGGTCTGCGCCCGGGCCGCCGTCGATCGCGTCGTTGCCGTGACCACCCTTGATGTTGTCGTTACCGAAGGAGTCGGTGAGGATGTCGTCGCCAGGGCCACCCTGGATGGAGTCGTCACCGGACCCACCCTCGATGCGGTCGTTGCCGCCGTAGCCCCACAGCGAGTCGTCGCCCTGACCACCGCGGATGCGGTCGCCCAGCGTGCGGTCGCCGTGGATCTCGACGTGCTCGTCGCCGTCCCAGCGCCACGTGCCGTCAGCCATCTGGCTCAGGCCGCTCGGCAGCGGGTCGGGCAGGTTCTCCAGGTCGAAGTACGGCGAGTGCGACAGGAAGATGTCCGCCGGCAGCAGCGACGCGTCCGTGTTGCGCTGGATCAGCTTGGAGAAGGAGTTGGCCTCCAGCGCTGCGAAGAGCTGGTTGCCCTGGTTACGGAACAGGTAGTAGAACCGGTCGCCGAACTGGAGGTCCTCCAGCTGCTGCTCGAAGACGTAGTTGAACGTGCTGCCGAGCATGCCGCCGAACGGGTCGAGCGCCTCGGCCAGGCCGCCGACCCAGAAGTCGACGTCCTCCAGACCGGTGATGCTGCGTCCGTCCACGTTCGCCCAGTCGCCCGTGCTGGCCATGAAGGCCCCACGGTCGGCGGGGGCGGTCGGCGCCGGGAAGAGGGCCTGGACGGCCGTCACGAGCGCCGGGGTGAGGACAGTCTCGCCGCCGAGCACGTAGACCTTGTTGGGCGCCAGGCGCACCAGCTCATCCTGGACCGGGGTCGGCAGGGAGCCGCTGCGGACCAGCATGACCGGGGCCTGCTGCATGCCTGCCGCGGCCGCGCCGGCCAGGGCGTCGGGGAAGTTGGTCCCGGCGGCCAGGAACGCGCTGCCACCCACGGCGGCGAACGACCTGCTCACCATCGCGCTCGTCTCGTAGCGGTCGCTCCCGCCGATGCGGGTGACCGTCGCGAGCGCCCCGAGCTGGGTGGCCACCGCCGGGCTCAGTGCGGTCTCGCCACCGAGCAGGACGATCGAGGACGGCGCCAGGCGCGTGATCTCGGCCAGCACCTCGTCGGGCACGGAGCCTGGACGGGAGAGCAGCAGAGGTGCACCCTCGGCCGCTGCAGCGGCGCTGCCGCTGAGCGCGTCCGGGTAGGCCTGGCCGCTGGCCACGTAGACCGTGTCGACGGCCGCGGGGTCCGGGAACGCGCTCCGGGTGACCAGGGTGCCGGTGTGGTAGCGGTTGTCGCCGCCACGCCGCTCCACGACCGGGGCATAGGTCTCCAGCGAGTTGGCGACCTGCTCGCTCACCGCGGAGGTGCCGCCGAGCAGGACGATCTTCTGCGGCCGCAGGCGGATGATCTCCTGCACGGTCGCCACCGGTATGGCGTTCTGCCGCACCGGGAGCACCGGTCCGCCGTCGGCCGCGGCCGCCGGTCCACCGGTCAGCGCGTCCGGGAAGACGGTGCCGTTGGCGATGTAGACCGTCTGGGCGGTCGGGAAGAACGCCCGGCTCACGGCCGCGGCGGTCTCGTAGCGGTCGTCGCCGGCGATGCGCTGCACGATGTCGACCGTCCCGATCCCGTTGACTAGGGCCGAGGCTGCGGCGCGCTTGCCGCTCAGCGTCGTGGCCTCCAGCACCGACGGGTGCTGGCCGTAGGCGGCGACGAAGTTGACCAGCGAGGTGGTGCTCGCACCACGGCCGAAGTTCTGGCCGTTCTTCAGGTTCAGCCCGAAGTCCACCCAGCTGCTGTAGGGCTCCAGCTGGGGGTTGCCGCTCTGCGCGTAGAAGGTGCGCCGGGCCTGCTGCAGGCCGGGCACGCCGGTGTCGCGGGCACGCAGAATGTTGATCGTCGCCAGGTCGAGGGGCAGACCGAGCAGGTTGTTGCGCAGCGTGCTGGTGACGAGCTCGTCGACCTGGTTGGCGACCTGGTCCGTGGTGCCGTTGACGATCGCGCCTGCGGCCTCCTCGGGATCGAGGATCGCGTCCGCGGGGCAGACGTTGTTGGCGTCCGGCGCCACCGCGCAGTGGTACTGCCGCGGGTTGAGGAAGCCGTCCAGCAACCGGGCGTCGGTGACCTCGGCACCGTCTGCCCGGGTCAGGTCCCGGGCGATCGTCTCGGTCAGCATCGAGTGGCCGAAGCGGTAGACCACGTGCGCGAACTCGGCCTTGATGGAGGCGTCGATCGTGCTGTCGTAGGCGTTCTCGTTGAACACCACGGCGTCGATGGCCGGCTGGACGATGCGGGCGAACTCCTCGAAGACGAGGTGCTGGTACTGCATCTCGTTGGTGAAGCGCGCGGCCTGGAAGACGCGCTCGGCGTAGGTCCAGTCGTCGGCCTCGCCGCTGCTCTCGAACCTGGCCTTCAGGTCCGGGTTGGCGTCGAGGATGTCCTGGACGTGCGCGGCCAGGCGGTTGTGCTCGGAGTGGAAGACGTGGTGGACCGCGCTCAGGCCGATGTTCTCGTTGCCGCGCCCGTCACCGGTGATGAAGTGCTCGCCGAGCAGCACGTTGTCGTAGCCCGGGATCGTCGGGCATTCGCCCGTGTCGCACTCGGGGTCGTCCACCGGCGGCGCCGGCGTCGCGCCGTGCGCGATGTCGTCAAGGAAGGACTGCGGCAGCGGGACCGCGTCGGTGGAGACCACCGGGGTGGTCAGGTTGCCCTCGACCGCCCCGCCGGGGGTGAGGAGCTGCGGGAAGCCCGCGGGACCGGGGATGAACTGGCCGTAGGGGTCGACGACGACCTGCGGGACGTTCAGCACGCTCTGGTCGCGCAGGTCGATGCCCAGCACGGTGAGCGCCTGCTCCTGGACCGCGTCCCAGGTGGCCAGGCCGCCGTTCGGGCCGTTGAGGAGCCGGCCGGTCGCGACCGGTCGCGCCGGGGTGCCGACGAGCTCGTACTCACGGATGAACACCTGGTGGGCCGGGTGCGAGGTGTAGGTCTGGTTCTGGTCGACCCAGGGGGTGGTGCGGTTCTGGTGCTCGCGCACGTCGTCCGAGGTGCTGTCCACCCCGTCCGGTCCGGGCTGGTTGGTGGCGCGGCTCATCGCCAGGAACTTCTTGTCGTCGTCGGTCCGGCTCCACAGCGGGTCGTCCGGGCTCAGCGGGACGATGATCGCGTTCTCGGGGTGCTTGTCGACGAGGTCGAGACCGTGGTCGAAGAACTGGCCGAAGAAGACGAACCACATGTTGACCGGCGGCGAGAGCGCCTCGTCGGCCGTGGTGTTGGGCAGGTAGAGCTCGCCGGTGTCGGGGTCGATGACGGCGTCCGGGTTGTTGTCCGCGGCGACCTGGACGGTGGGGTTGTTGGTGGTGTTGTCGACGATCAGGTTGGTGATGACACGCGGCTGGGTGTCGTAGACCAGACCGTCGTACTGCTCGTAGCAGGTGCCGTTCGGGTCCTCGCACATGGAGGTGTCACCGGCGGTCGGGCCCATGGGCATCGGCGTCTCGCCCTGGCGCCAGCGGATCGGCAGCAGCCGCGGCATGAGCTCGTTGGACTTGCCGATCGTGGTGTCGAACTCGAGGTTGTTGAAGGAGCCGTCCACGGTGCGCAGACCGTGCGGCAGCATCGGGTCGCGCACGCACTTGCCGCTGGTGTCCTGGTTGGAGCGGCACAGCAGGCTGTAGCTGCGGTCCTGGCGCTCGATCGCGTAAGCGTGCGCCTCGGAGATCTCGATCTGGTCGAGGATGAACTCCAGGTCGCTAGGGATCAGGCCGAAGGAGGGGTCCTCGTCGGTGGCCAAGGGTGCGAAGTCCGTGGTGGGTGCGGTGCTGGGTGCGGCCCCCGCACTGCCGGCCGCGGCCGTGGTGAGGACCACGGCGGCGGCCGCGAAGAGCGAGACCGGCGTGCGCAACCGCCTCCTGTCCCTGATCGCCCAGAGAGCGAGCAAGGCGGTGAGGAGAAGGAAGGCACTGCCCCATACAACGGTCATCTGGACCACCCCGACATTTCGTCCCGGCCTGCGCCTGCACGCTGCCGGCTCGATTGACTGTCCCGCAGGATGGATTACCGGCTCTTCACAGATGACGGTGTAGTCGCGGTCTGAAGCCTCCGGCCTCCAGGAGTGCTCGGGCGATGTAATGGGTGAGGTTGCGGAAGCCGAGGGCCAGGCCGCGTAGGTGCTCGAGTCGACCATTGATCGCCTCGCTGGGACCGTTGCTGGTGCGGGGCCGGTCGAAGTAGGCCAGGACGTCGCAGACGCGTCTGGCCAGGGTGCGGCCGAGCTTGCGCAGCTCGACCAGCCGTGCGGGGACGCCGCTGCTCAGCGCTTCGATGACCGAGGCCATCTCCGCCCGGCCGGCAGTCCGGTCCGGGGCGCGGTAGGCGTAGATCATCCGCTGGTAGATGCCCCAGGTGCACTGCACCTCGACGTGCTCGGGTCGGGCGAAGAGGCTCTCGACGCGCTCGTGCTGACGGTCGGTGAGCAGGTCGGCGCCGGTGTGCAGGGTCCGGCGCGCCGAGTAGAGCGGGTCGCCCTTGCGGCCACGGTGCCCGTGCAGCTCCTGCTGCACCCGGCGCCGGCACTCGTCCAGGGCCTCCCCGCCCAACCTGACCACGTGGAACGGGTCCATGACAGAGACCGCGTCCGGCAGCTCCTCGGTAGTGGCCGTCTTGAACCCGGAGAATCCATCCATGGCCACGACCTCGATCCCCTCGCGCCAGGCCTGGTCCCGGTCGGCCAGCCAGTCCTTGAACGCCTTCTTCGACCGGCCCTCGACCATGTCCAGCAACCGTGCCGGCCCGGTCCCCTCGCGCACCGGGGTGAGGTCGATGATCACGGTGACGAACTTGTCGCCCTTGCGGGTGTGCCGCCACGCGTGCTCGTCCACGCCCAGGACGCGGACGCCCTCCAGGCGGGTCGGGTCGTCGATGAGCACCCGTCGTCCCTCGGCCAGGACGGCGTCGTTGGCGGTGTTCCAGGAGACTGCCAGGCCTTCGGCGACGCGGGCCATCGATAGGTGCTGGCAGACGATCCCGACCAGTGCCCACCGCAGGCCGGCGCGGGAGAGCTTGGCCCGCGGTTCCGCGGCCTTGCTGGTGTCCTGGCGCCACACGTGTGAGCACTCCGCGCACCGGTAACGGCGGACCGTGACCATCAGCGTGGTGGGGCGCCACCCGAACGGTTCGTGCGCCAGCTCCCGGATCACGGTGTCGCGGGGGACGCCCTGGCAGCCGCACCGCCTGCACCAGTCGTCCCGCTCCACCACCCGGCAGGCGAGGACCGCCCGGTCCGGCTCGAGCAGCTGGCCGGTGACCTCCAGACCGAGGTCGTCCAGGCGGGCGAAGGTGGTCAGGTCAGGGCGCGTGAAGGTAGCGTCGGGCACGTCGAGGTCTTCCTGATGGGCTGCGTGAGAACTCCCATCATCGGAAGACCTCGACGCCTACGCCGGCACGACGCGCCAGCGCCCCCTACACCCTGATCTGCGAAGAGCCGGATTACCCTGCAGATCGCTCGATCATGCCGCCCCCACGAAGGAATGTCCCTCGGTAAAACTACCTATTGTGCCGTGCCCGGAATTCTGCTATGAAAGTCCGCCGCGAGCGGTGGGCGGCGTAGTCTTTGAGGGTGACCACGATCATGTGGGGGGCGCTGGCGGCCTCGTCCCTGCTCGTCGGCGCGGTGCTGGCGCTGCTGCGGGACTGGAGCGCGCGCACGGTCGGGCTGGTGCTCGGCTTCGGCGCCGGGGCGCTGATCGCCTCGGTCTCCTTCGAGCTCGCCGAGGAGGGAGTGCGTGGCGGAGGGGCGCTCGCGGTCGGGGCAGGGCTCGCTCTCGGGGCGCTCGCCTATGCGCTCGCGGACCGCGCGGTCGAGGGGTATGCCGCTCGCGGGGCCGGTGCCGCCGGCCTCCCGCTGGCGGTGGGGGCGCTGCTCGACGGCATCCCCGAGCAGGTGGTGCTGGGCGGCGGGCTGGCCGCCGGCGGCTCGGTGTCGGTGGCGCTGCTCGTGGCGATCTTCGTCTCCAACCTGCCCGAGTCGATCGGGTCCTCGGCCGACATGCTGGGGTCAGGGCGGTCCCGCACCACCGTCCTCGGGCTCTGGGGCGTCGTGGCCGTCGTCTGCACGCTGGCCACGGCGGGCGGGGCGGTGGCGGTGGCCCACGCCCCGGACGGCGTGACGGCGGGCATCCAGGGCTTCGCCGCCGGGGCCCTGCTCGTCATGCTGATCGACTCGATGATCCCGGAGGCGCGCAAGAAGGGCGGGGAGCTCGCCGGCCTGGCAACGGTGGTGGGTTTTGCTCTCGCCGCCGGCCTGTCACTGCTGACCTGACCCCCGGTCCGCCTCGTCCCGCTCCGCCGAGGTGCGGGCCAGGGAGAGCATCATCAGCCCGCCCAGCAGGTCGAGGACGCCGATGGCGAGGACGACGACGGTGATCCAGCCGGTGCCTCCGGCACCCATGAGCCGCCACAGCCCGTAGAGCGTGAGCAGCACCCCGATGACCAGGTAGAGCATCCCCCGCCGGCGCAGGAACGCAGGGTCCTGGCGGGGGTCGCCGCGTCGCGCGGCCCGCCCGCCGGCCGGGGACGGCCCGCCCTCGTCGACCACCTCGCCGCTCAGCACCCGGGTGGCCTCCCGGCCCTCCTCGTCGGCGAACGTCCCGTCGAACGCGTCCTGCGTCTGCGGGTCGTAGGCCTCGTAGCCTGTCTCCTGGGCCACGATCGTGACCGCCTGCCGCACCTGCTCGTGGAATCCCTCCGGGTCCTCGTGCTCCCAGTAGGGGAAGCTCACTGCCGCCTAGCCGTGGAAGAGCTCGACCTGCAGGCCGGTGTCCGTGGCCGAGAACTCCCCGAAGACGTCGCCTCCGGTCTCCTCGGCGACCCACGTCTCCACCGGCCCGGTCACCTGCTCACGCAGCCGCGCCTCGATGCGGCCGAAGGTGGCCACGCCGTCGGCGAGCGCGGCCTCGTCCAGGAGGGCGTCGTCGTGCGTCTCCTGCTCGTCGGCCTCGACGACCTCGGTCCAGTCCTGACCGGCTCGTCTCGGGTAGAGAAGGATGTCGTAGCTCATGGGTCCATCCTGCCGGAAGATCCGACGAGTTCTGTCGGTGCCGCCGGTCAGCGCAACGACGAAACTCCCGACCGGATCAGATCCGGCCGGGAGTTTCGTGTCTTCAGAAACGGGTAGCTCAGGAGACTACCTTCATGTGCGCGAGGGGGGAGTTGAACCCCCACGCCCTTTCGGGCACACGGACCTGAACCGTGCGCGTCTGCCTATTCCGCCACTCGCGCGAGTGCCGAGCAAGACTAGCACGATCCCGGCCGGACCCTTCAATCCGCACGTCGGCCGCAGGGGATCCGCGCGGGAGCGGCCAAGGTCCAGAGACTCTCCAGTCCCGGCAAGTACGATCGCAGGGCGGGGCCGTCGGCACCGGCGGGCAGCACCGGAGGAGGAAGGAGAGAGCCGTGGGAGTCTTCGACCGGCTCGAGCGCGGTCTCGAGCGTGCCGTCAAGCAGCCCTTCGCTCGGATCTTCAAGGCCGAGGTCCAGCCCGTGGAGATCGCCTCGGCCATGCGCGGGGCGATGGACGACCGCGCCGCCGTGCTCGGCCCGGGACGCACCATGGTGCCCAACGTCTTCACCATCGAGCTGGCGGGCTCGGACTACGAGCGCCTCTCCTCCTACGCCTCCGCGCTCACCGACGAGCTCGTCGCGGCGGCCGAGGACCACGCCGACGCCCAGCGCTACGTGGCCCCCGGTCCCTTCGAGGTCCGGCTCAGCTCGGGCGAGGACCTGGAGACCGGCATCTTCCGGGTCCGCCCGGCCGCCAAGGACGGCCGCCACGCCCGGACCGGCGGCGCCCGGGGGAACGACGCCCGGGAGCATGCCGACGGGCGTCCGCGCGAGGACCGTCCTGTCCGTGGGCGCGAGCGGCAGGACCAGGACGAGCTCGCGGCATACCGCCCCGAGCCCCGGCGCCCCGCGGACCGGCCGGCGGAGCGCCCGCAGCAGCCCACCCGCGAGATCCCCTCGGCCCGACCGTCCCGCGGCCGCGCACCCCGCCCCGCCCTGGAGATCGACGGTCGCCGCGTGCCGCTGACCGCCGCGGTCACCACCCTGGGGCGCGACGAGTCCGCCGACCTCGTGCTCGACGACCCCGGCATCTCCCGGCGGCACGCCGAGGTGCGGATCGGCAACGACGGACCGCACCTGCAGGTGCTGCTGCGCGACCTCGGCTCGACCAACGGCACCTACCTCAACGGCGACCGGGTGGGCGACGAGGAGCTGCGGGAGGGCGACCGCATCACGATGGGACGCACGAGCCTGACCTTCCGCCTGGAGGGCTGATGGGAGAGCTCACCCTCAACCTGGTGCGGCTCGGAGTCATCGTGCTGCTCTGGGCCTTCGTCTTCTCCGTGGTGGGCGTGCTGCGCGGCGACCTCTACGGCACCCGCGTGCTGTCCCGCAGCGGCGGTGCCGCCACCCGACCGCGCGAGGTGCGCCCCGAGCGCCGACGGCGCCGCGAGGTGCCCACCCACCTGGTCGTCACCGAGGGACGCCTTCGCGGCACCTCGGTGCCGCTGCACGAGGGGGGCCTGCTGATCGGCCGCAACCCGGAGTGCACGCTCGTGCTCACCGACGACTACGCCTCCGGGCGGCACCTGCGCATCTATCCGGGCGCCGACGCCTGGTACGCCGACGACCTCGGCTCCACCAACGGCACCCTCGTCAACGGCCAGAAGATCGGCGAGGGCGCCCGGCTGGACCCCGGGGCGCAGATCCGCATCGGTCAGACCGTCCTCGAGCTGCGCCGCTAGAGTCGATGGTCGCCCTCCGCTACGCCGCCCGCACCGACGTGGGACTCGGCAGCAAGTCCCGCAACGAGGACTCGGCCTACGCCGGGCCCGAGCTGCTCGTGCTGTGCGACGGCATGGGCGGTCACGCGGCCGGCGACGTCGCCTCCTCCCTCGTCGTCGGCGAGCTGGTCCACCTGGACGGCGAGTCGCACGGCGCCGACGACGCGCTGAGCATGCTCGAGCGGGCGGTCGAGGAGGCCAACTCCCGGCTGGCGGACGTGATGGACGTCTATCCCGACTCCGACGGGATGGGCACCACCTGCATCGCGATGATGCGGGCCGGCACCAAGCTGGCGGTCGCCAACATCGGCGACTCCCGCGCCTACCTGCTGCGCGGCGGCCGGCTGACCCAGATCACCAAGGACCACTCCTTCGTCCAGTCCCTCCTCGACGAGGGCCGCATCACCAAGGACGAGGCGCTGCACCACCCGCAGCGCTCCCTGGTCACCCGGGTGCTCACCGGACGCAGCGAGGACACCCCTGACCTCTCGCTGCGCGAGCTGCGCACCGGCGACCGGATCCTGATCTGCAGCGACGGCCTGACCGACTACGTCGCCGAGGACACCGTCGCCGAGCTGCTCGGCCGCAGCGACCGCTCGCCCGGGCAGGTGGCCGACGACCTCGTCGGCGTCGCCCTGCGCGCCTCGACCCGCGACAACGTCACCGTGGTCGTGGCCGACGCCGTGGACTCCGGCCACGGCACCACCGAGCCGCAGGTGGTCGGCGCCGCCGGCGAGCGCCGCCGCACCCAGCCGGTGCGCACCCTCACCCCCGCCGAGAAGGCCGCCCAGCTCTCCCGGGAGGCCGCGGGGCTGACGCTGGAGGAACCGAGGCTGGCCGAGGAGGGTCCACGCCGCCCGCTCCTGCGCTGGCTGCGCCGCGCCGTCCTCACCGCCGCCGCCGCCGCGCTCGTCGTCGCCGGCGGCTGGGGCGCCTGGACGTGGAGCCAGCAGCAGTACTTCGTCGGCGAGGACGACGGTGTCGTCACGGTCTTCCGGGGCGTGGCCCAGGACCTCGGACCGATCTCGCTGAGCACCCCCGAGGAGCGCACCGACGTCCGCCTGCAGGCCCTGCCCGCCTACTACCAGGACCGGGTGCGCGGGACGCTGTCCGCCGACGACCGCGCCGGCGCCGACACGATCGTCGAGGAGCTGCGGCGCATGGCGCAGGAGGGTTGCGCGCCGCTGGTGATCCTGCCCGACGGGTCCACCACCTCGACCGTGCCCGAGGGTGCGGTCGCGGTCACCGGCACCGCCCGGCCCACCCAGGACGCGGCCGAGGCGACCAGCAGCCGGACCTCGACCACCGCCCCGCGCGCCACCGCCGGCGACCCGCTCGACGTCGGCGTGGACCTGGGCACCTCGACCGCGCGGCCCACGGTGACCGTCGTCTACCCGAGGGGGTGCCCATGAGCCCCGCCGGCCCCACGCCCTCGACCGTGACCAGCCTGCGCGTGCGCAGCGGGCGCACCGTCGAGCTGCTGCTCACCCTCTTCGCCCTCGTCGTCGTCGGGCTGGCCTACGTCAACGTCGAGCTGGCCGTCCGCGAGGAGGTGCCCCCGGACCTCTGGTGGCACCTGGGCACCCTCACCGCCCTCGCGCTCGGTCTGCACGTGGTGCTCCGCTGGCGGGCCCGGTATGCCGACCCGCTCCTCCTGCCGATCGCCACCCTGCTCAACGGGCTGGGTCTGGTGATGATCCACCGCATCGACCTGGGCAGCTCGTCGAGCTCGGTGGCCACCCGCCAGCTGCTGTGGACGGGCGTGGCCGTCGCGGCCGCGGCGGCGACGCTCGTCGTGGTGCGCGACCACCGGGTGCTGCGCCGCTGGACCTTCCTGGCGATGGCCGTCGGTTTCCTGCTCCTGCTCCTGCCGATGCTGCCGGTCGTCGGGCACGAGGAGTTCGGGGCCCGGTTGTGGATCCGGATCGGCGGCCTGAGCTTCCAGCCCGGCGAGCTGGCCAAGATCGCGCTCACCGTCTTCTTCGCCGGCTACCTGGTGAGCACCCGCGACGCGCTGTCGCTGGTGGGGCGCCGCCTCCTGGGTATGCAGTTCCCGCGCGCCCGGGACCTCGGCCCGATCCTCGTCGCCTGGGGGCTGTCGGTGCTCATCCTCGTGCTGCAGCGCGACCTGGGCTCCTCGCTGCTGTTCTTCGGCCTGTTCGTCGCCATGCTCTACGTCGCCACCGAGCGCACCAGCTGGATCGTCATCGGCCTGACCCTGTTCATGGCCGGGGCGGTGATGGCCTGGCGGATCTTCGCCCACGTCCAGGCGCGGGTGACGCTCTGGCTCGACCCGTTCGCGGCCGGCCAGTCCGACCAGGTGGCCAAGGGGCTGATGGGCCTGGGGCACGGCGGCATCTTCGGCACCGGCCTGGGGCAGGGCTATCCCTACCTGACCTACTTCGCCAACAGCGACTACATCTTCGCCAGCTTCGGGGAGGAGCTGGGGATGGTCGGCGTCTTCGCGATGCTCATGCTCTACGCGCTGCTCGTCGAGCGCGGCCTGCGCACCGCGATCGGGGCCCGCGAGGGCTTCGGCAAGCTGCTCGCGGCAGGACTGTCCTTCACCGTCGCGCTGCAGGTCTTCGTCATCGTCGGAGGCATCACCCGGGTGCTGCCGCTGACCGGCCTGACCACGCCCTTCCTGTCCGCCGGCGGGTCCTCGCTGCTGGCCAACTGGGTCATCGTGGCGCTCCTGCTGCGGATCAGCGACCACGCCCGCCGGCCGGTGGCCGAGCGGGCGCCGGACCCGTCCGTGAACCTGCCCGGCGTCCCGGGGGTGACCTCACGATGAACACCCCGATCCGGCGTCTGGCGTTCCTCGTCCTGGCGATGTTCACGGCGCTGCTGCTGGCCACCACCTGGATCCAGTTCGTCGCCGCCGACGGCCTGCGCGACCGCCCCGGCAACCGGCGCACGCTGATCGACACCTACAGCCGCGAGCGCGGCGCGATCCTCGTCGACGGCACCGCCGTCGCCCGGTCCGAGCGCACCGACGACGACCTGCGCTGGGTGCGCCGCTACGACCAGGCCACCCGCTATTCCCACGTGACCGGCTACTGGTCCTTCACCTACGGCGCCGGGCTGGGTCTGGAGAAGGCGCGCAACGCGGTGCTCGCCGGGACCGACGACAGCCTCTTCTACCAGCGGGTCGTGGACCTGGTCACCGGCCAGCAGCCGAGCGGGGCCAGCCTGGAGCTGACGATCGACCCCGACGTGCAGGCCGCGGCGGCGGAGGCGCTGGGCGACCGACGGGGCGCCGCGGTCGCGGTCGACCCGCGCACCGGGGCGATCCTGGCGCTGGTCAGCCGCCCGAGCTTCGACCCCAACGCCCTGTCCAGCCACAACCTCACCGCGGTCGACGAGGCCTACCAGCAGCTGACCCAGGATCCTGCCCAGCCGCTGGTCAACCGGGCGATCGCCGGCGACCTCTACCCGCCCGGGTCGACGTTCAAGCTTGTCGTCGCGGCCGCCGCCCTGGAGAGCGGCGACTACCGCGCCGACAGCGAGCTCGACGGTCCGGTCCGCTACACCCTTCCGGGGACGAGCACCGAGCTGCCCAACTTCGGCGGCGAGGCCTGCGACCCGCAGGGCCGCCCCACGCTGGCGCGCTCGGTGCAGATCTCCTGCAACACCGCCTTCGCCTGGCTGGCCGGGCAGCTCGGCGCCGACGCGGTGCGCGAGCAGGCCCAGGAGTTCGGCTTCGGCCAGCAGATCGAGGTGCCGATGCAGGTCACCCCCTCCAGCTACCCGGACCAGCTGGACGACGCGCAGCTGGCGCTGACCGGTGTCGGGCAGTACGACGTGCGCGTCACCCCGCTGCAGGTGGCGATGGTCTCCGCCGCGATCGCCAACGACGGCGCGCTGATGACTCCATACCTGGTGGAGACGGTGCGCGACCGCGACCTGGAGGTCATCCACGAGACCCGGCCGCGCACGATGTCGCGCAGCGTGTCCGCCTCGACCGCGGCCGCGCTGACCGAGATGATGGTCTCCGTCGTGCAGGGCGGCTCGGGGACGCTGGCCCAGATCCCCGGGGTGAGCGTCGCCGGCAAGACCGGCACGGCGGAGTTCGGCAGCTCGGGGGCGGCACACGCCTGGTTCACCGGGTTCGCGCCCGCGGACGACCCGCAGATCGCCGTCGCGGTGATCGTGGAGTCCGCCACCGACAACTGGACCGGGGAGACCGGCGGCCAGGTGGCCGCACCGGTCGCCAGGGCGATGCTCGAGGCAGGAGTGGCTCCATGACCGACGACCCGACCCAGGCGACCCCGCCGCCGCAGGACCGTGGGCAGGAGCCGCGCGTGCTCGGCGGCCGGTACGAGGTGGGTGAGCTCGTGGGCCGGGGCGGGATGGCCGACGTCCACGCCGGCCACGACCTGCGGCTGGGGCGGAAGGTCGCGATCAAGATCCTGCGCACCGACCTGGCCAGGGACAGCTCCTTCCTCGCGCGCTTCCGCCGGGAGGCGCAGTCGGCGGCCGGGCTCAACCACCCCTCGATCGTCGGCGTCTTCGACTCCGGGGAGCAGATCGTCCACGAGGCCGGCGGTGCCCCGCTGCACGTGCCCTACATCGTCATGGAGTTCGTCGAGGGCAAGACGCTGCGCGAGCTGCTCAACGAGAGCCGGACCAAGACGCTCCTGGCGGACGAGGCCGCACGCATCACCGCGGCGGTGCTGGCCGCCCTCGAGTACGCCCACGACCGCGCCCTGGTGCACCGCGACATCAAGCCGGCCAACGTCATGGTCACGCCGCAGGGCGCGGTCAAGGTGATGGACTTCGGGATCGCCCGCGCCCTGGCCGACACCGCCGCGACCATGACCCAGACCCAGGCCGTCATGGGCACCGCCCGCTACCTCTCCCCGGAGCAGGCACAGGGGCTCGACGTCGACGGACGCTCCGACCTCTACTCCGTGGGCTGCCTGCTCTACGAGCTGCTCGCCGGCCGGACCCCCTTCCAGGGCGACCCCGTCTCGCTCGTCTACCAGCACCTCGGGGAGACCCCCAAGGCGCCGTCGACCCACCTGAGCCACCTGCCGCAGGCGCTGGACGCCATCACCCTGCACGCGCTGGAGAAGAACCCGGACGAGCGCTACCAGTCCGCCGCCGACTTCCGCGCCGACCTCAACGCGGCCCGCGCCGACGAACCCGTCTCCGCCGCCGCCGAGTCCAGCTACGCCCGCGCGCTGGGGATCGCCGGGGCGGGGGCGGCCGCCGTCGCCCGGGCGCGGGCCGCCACCGCCCCGACCCAGGCGGTGCCCGCCGCGAGCGGTCCCGACCGGGGCGACCCCCACGAGGAGGACCTGCGCCCCACCGGGCCGGTCCCCTTCCTCGAGGGCCGCGACGAGGAACGCTGGGAGCGGACCGACGAGATGCCGGTGCGCGAGCGCCGGCACCGGGGCGCGGCGCTGCTCCTCGGGGCGCTGGCGCTGCTGGCGGTCGCCGGCGTCGCCTGGGTGCTCTTCCAGGTCCTCGGCCCCGGCCAGGACCAGCCGACGATGGTGACGGTGCCGAGCACCGTCGGACGCACCGAGGCGCAGGCCAGGACCGAGCTGACCGGCCTGGGCTTCGTGGTCCCGGACGCGACGTCGCGCAACAGCGACGCCGCGGTGGGCGACGTCATCGAGCAGGACCCGCCGGGCGGCTCGGCCGAGGAGGGTTCGACCGTGCGGCTGGTCGTCTCGGCCGGTCCGGAGGCGATCACGATCCCCGACGTGCGGGACATGGAGGAGCAGGCGGCCCGGGACCTGCTGGAGCGGCAGGGCTTCACCCAGGTGGTCGCCAAGGCCAAGAAGGTGGACGACAAGGACGTGGAGAAGGGCCACGTGGTCGGCACCGACCCCGCGGCCGGCGAGGAGGTGGCGCCCGACGCGCGCATCGTCCTGGAGGTCGCCAGCGGCAGGGTCAAGGTGCCCGCCCTCGTCGGCGAGGACCAGAACAGCGCGGTCGTCCTCCTCAGCGACGCCGGTCTCACCTGGGACATCCAGGAGGAGCGCACCGCCGAGGTGGTGGCCGGGACGGTGCTCAGCCAGTCCGTCGAGGCCGGCGACCGGGTCCCCCTCGGCACCGAGATCGTGCTGGTGGTGGCCGCCGAACCGGTGGTCTTCGTCACCGAGACCACGACCGTCAACCCTCCTCCGGCGGACACCAGCACGACCACGAGCACCGAGCCCAGCGAGTCGCCCAGCGAGTCGCCCAGCTCTCCCTCGTCGACCGGGCCCACCGGCCCGACCGGCCCGACGGGGCCGACCGATCCCGCCCCGACCGGCCCGACCGAGACCGGGCCTACCGGCACGGACCCGCCGACCGACGGGTGAGCGCGGCCGCCCGGTCGGCGACGGCGTCGGTCCCGGGCCTCAGTCCTGGGGGGTCGGCAGGATCTCGCCCGGCTCGAGGTCGCGCACGGCCGTGGCGTAGTCAGGGCGCACCGTGCCGGTGAAGCCGGGCATCTCGGCGGTCTCGACGTCCTCGACGGTGTAACCCAGGCCGACCGTGTCCGCCCACTGCCGGTAGACGTCGACGACCGGGTCGGCCTCGAGCGCGGAACGCATGCTGCCCACGTCCCCGATCGCGGTGACGGTGTAGGGCGGGGAGTAGACCCGGCCCTGGAGGTAGAGGGTGTTGCCGACGCACTGCACCGAGCTGGTCGACACGATCCGCTGGTCCTGCACCATGACCGCCTCGGCACCCCCGGCCCACAGCGCGTTGATCACGCCCTGCAGGTCCTCCTGGTGGACCACGACGTCGTCCACCGTGTAGCCCTCCGGCAGGGTCTGCAGCGTGTAGCCGGCGTCGTCCAGGGTCACCCGGACCGCAGGACCGGCGACGGGGGCGAGGCCCACCCGGGGTGCGACCCTGTCGGCGCTGCGGGACAGTCGGCGAGCCTCGCTGGAGTCCACCCGGTCCTGGAGGGAGGCCACGTCGGTCCGCAGCCGGTCGGCCCGCTCGTTGAGCTGGGACACCTCGCGGTCGCGGGCGGTGATGAGCCCGACGAGGTCGCTGATCTCGCCGCTGAGCGGCCGGGTCCTGGCCAGCGAGGCGCTCGTGCCGAAGAGCAGACCGGCCACCACGCACACCACGGTGACCCCGATGACCCCGCCCCGGCGACGGGCAGCGCCGCCCGCGGCGGGGCAGGGCGCCTCGCCGTCGGCCGGTGCGGTGCTCATGGCGGCCAGCGTAGCCGCGTATCCTGACCGCACCCACCAGACGAAGGAGACCGCCGTGCCCAAGTCCCGCGGCCGTGAGGGTGCGAAGCAGCGTGCCCGGCGCACCAGCGAGATTGCGCCCACGACCCAGAAGATTCCCTCGAACCCCTCGTGGTTCGTCCCCGTGATGTGCGCGCTGATGATCGTGGGGGTGCTGTGGGTGGCGACCTTCTACGTGACCTCCGGGCAGTGGCCGATCGGCTCGATCCGCTACTGGAACCTCGGGATCGGCATGGGGATGATCATGGCCGGCTTCATGATGGCCACCCGCTGGCGCTGAGAGTTGTCCACAGGCTGTCCCCAGCCTGGGGACAAATGACAGCCGTGTAACTCACACCCTGTGGACAACTCGTCGGGGGGTGGGGATCAGAGCTGGACCGAGAAGGCGGACGGTCCGAGCACCGCCAGGATCCGCCACACGGCGAGGCCGGCCAGGACGAGCGCGGTCGCGCCCAGGGCGGGCCAGAACAACGCGCGACGGCGCGCGGCCTGCGGCGAGCGGCCCGGCGCCGAGGTGAGGATGAGCAGCCCGCCGACCGCCGCACCGGTGAGCGCCCCGCCGACGTGCGCCTGCCAGGCGATCCCGGGCAGGAAGAAGGGCAGCGCCAGGTTGATCGCGATCATCACCAGCAGGCTGGTCGGCACCTGGTGCTGCTTCAGGGCGAGCACGACGTAGAGCAGGAGCAGGCCGAAGATCGCGCCGGACGCGCCCACGACGTGGGTGATCCACCCCGGGTTCGGCGGGGCGATGAGCAGCACGCCGACCGAGCCGCCCACCGCGCAGATCAGGTAGACCAGCAGGAAGCGTGCCCGCCCGAGCATCTTCTCCAGGACCGGACCGAAGATCCACAGGATGTACATGTTGAACAGGATGTGCAGCAGGCTGGAGGGGGAGTGCACGAACGCCGAGGTGACGAACCGCCACGGCTCGCTGCCGGCCAGGACGCCCACGAAGGACAGCTGACCGGTCAGGCTCGGCACCGTGCGCTGGCCCAGGTAGACCAGCACGCACAGCGCCACCAGCCCGTAGGTCACGTACGGGGCGCCGGTCGTGGCCACCGCCCCGAACCGGGTGCGCGGCACCGGCGCGCCGCGCGAGCCCTCCTTGACGCAGTCCACGCACTGGATGCCCACCGCCGCCGGGCGCTGGCAGTCCGGGCAGACCGGGCGCCCGCACCGCTGGCAGCGCACGTAGGACACGCGGTCGGGGTGCCGCGGGCAGGTGGGTGGGGACGAGGTATGCGGTGTCCCGGGCGGCTGCGTGCCGCCCGGGTCACCGGGGCCCCGCCCGGGCGGTCCGGGTGGGTGGGTGCTCACGACGGGTCGGTCAGCGCTCGACGGAGACGCGCTCGATGACGACCGGCTCGGCGGGCTTGTCGTTGCGCCCGGTCGGGACGGCGGCGATCGCGTCGACCACCTCGCGCGAGGCCTGGTCGGCGACCTCGCCGAAGATCGTGTGCTTGCCCTGCAGCCAGGTGGTGGAGTCGACGGTGATGAAGAACTGCGAGCCGTTGGTGCCCTTGCCCATGCGCTTGCCGGCGTTGGCCATGGCCAGCATGTAGGGCTGGTTGAAGTTCTTGTCGGGGCTGATCTCGTCGTCGAACTCGTAGCCGGGGCCGCCGATGCCCTCGCCCACCGGGCACCCGCCCTGGATCATGAAGCCGGGGATGATGCGGTGGAAGGTGAGGCCGTCGTAGAAGGGCTGGGGGTTGGTGCGCCCCGCGTTGTCCTTGTACTCCTTCTCACCGGTGGCCAGACCGACGAAGTTGGCGACGGTCCTGGGCGCGGCGTGCTCGAAGAGCTCGACCTTGATGTCGCCGTGGTTCGTGTGCAGCGTGACGTTCATGCGCACCAGTCTCGCACGGTGCCGGGTGCGGCCCCAGCTGGATACCGAGGCCCGGAACAGGGCAGGATGGGAGACAGACCACACGAAGGAGGAACTGCAGTGTTCTTCAAGACCGATGCAGACCGGGCGTCCGCCGAGGCGGCCAAGGCCCGCCACGATGCAGGGGAGGCCGGCGGCAGCGCCGCGTCCGGCGCCCGCAACCTCGGGGCCGCCGTCGTCGCGACGCTGGCCGAGGTCACCGCGCCAGCGGACGACCGCAAGGGCAAGAAGCAGGCGCAGCGCACCCGGGCCAAGGCCGTCAAGGCGGCGCGCCAGGACCGCGAGGCCGCCGGCAAGGCGGCGTCCAAGGCGGCCGCCCACAGCCGCAGGGCGGCTGCGCACGGCCGGTCCGCGGCCGACAAGCGCGCCGAGGAGGCCGGCGGGACGATCGCCGCGCTGGCCGACGCGGCCGGGCACAAGGCGGCCGCCGCGGCGACCACCGCCGCCGGGACCGCGAAGGTGGCCGGCGACCAGCTCGCCGACCGCATCTCCCGCTCCGACGTGGCCGACCGCGCCCGCGAGCGTCTCTCGCAGGCCCGCGAGTCGGCGGCCCACGCCGGTGAGACGATCGCCGACCGGACCGGCCCGCTGGCCGACTCGGCCCGCGAGAAGGCCGGCGTCGGCGCCGCCCTCGTCGGCGCCCTGGCCGCCGCGGCGCGGGAGAGGGCCGCCGAGACCCGCACCCGCGCGCTGCTGGGCGTCGACCACGGCCTCGACGTCGCCGTCCCCCGCGCCCAGGAGGGCGTGGCCGCGGTCGGCCCCCGGGTCGACCACGTGCGCGACGTCATCAACGAGGAGCTCCTGCCCAAGCTGCAGGAGATGCTCGGCGAGGTGCAGGCCGGCAAGGACCGGCTGCTCACCAAGGACGACGGCGTCGCCGCCGCCCTCACCGGCACGCCGAAGAAGCGCCGGCGCAAGGGCGGGGCGCTCATCGCCCTGGGGCTGCTCGCCGCGGCAGGGGCCGGGCTCGCCTGGTACCTCAACCAGCAGCAGCACGCCGCCACCGACCCGTGGGCCAGCCAGGCCGGTGCGGACCCGTGGGCCAGCCGGACGCCGGTGACCCCGGTCACCGACGGGCCGCTGCCCGAGACGACCGTCACCGAGACCCCGGTCGCCACGGTCACGGACACCGCCGTCACGGACACCGCGGTCACGGACGCATCGGTCCCCACCGACACCGCGGCCACCGCTGCTCCCGCCGCCACCCCGACGGCGGAGCCCACCGGTGAGTCCGCCGCACCGCGGATGCTCGACCCCGAGGAGATCGACTCCCTCGGCGCGACGTCGCAGAAGGAGAGCCAGGAGCAGACCCCGGGCACCACGCCCCCCGACGGGGACTCCGCCCGCGGCTGATCCCTGGTCCGCACGACGGGCGCCGTCCCGCTGGGGCGGCGCCCGTCGCGGCTGTCCGGGTCCGGGCACCACCCTCCCGAAGGCCGGACGCGGGACCCCCGCACGTCACACCCGTCACACCATGACCTTGCGACACACCGGCGCAGGACCCTCGTCGCGGCCTGCGGCGCACCTACGCTGAAGCCGATCGCCGGTGCGGGCGTGCCGGCCTTCCCGTCAGACAGAGACGGGAGGACGCCCGGCCACGGCGCGTGAGGAGGCCAGGGTCATGTCGGTGCTGCCCGCTGCAGACCTGCCGCCCGACCCGGGCGGGGCGGAGGCCTTCGTCGACCTGGACCACGACGGCTCGAGCGGCTACGCGCTCGCCCCGCTGAGCACGACGACCTCCACCGAGGTCCTCGAGCCTGCTGCCCGGCGTCGCCGCCGGGGCGGGCGGGGACCCACCGACGTCTCGCCCCGGCCCGGCTACATCCCCGGTCTCGACGGTCTGCGCGCGATCGCCATCGTCGGCGTGCTCGTCTTCCACTACCTGCCCGGCGTGCTGCCCGGCGGGTACCTGGGCGTCGACGTCTTCTTCGTCGTCTCCGGGTTCCTCATCACCACGCTCCTGCTGCGCGAGCTGGACCGGCACGGCCGGGTGGACCTGCCGGCCTTCTGGAAGCGGCGCGCCCGCCGGCTGCTGCCCGCCCTCGCGCTCGTCGTCCTGGTCAGCGTCACCGCGGCGCGCCTGGTCGGCGGCGACCTGCTCGTCGGCATCGGGAGGCAGACCCTCGGGGCGCTGACCTTCACCACCAACTGGCTGGAGATCGCCGCGGGAGCCAGCTACTTCCACAGCACCAGCCCGATCCTCTTCGTCAACTTCTGGTCGCTGGCGGTCGAGGAGCAGTTCTACCTCCTGTGGCCGCTCACGCTCGTGCTCGCCGTGGCGCTGACCCGCACCACGCGGCAGCGGATCCTGGCCGTCGCGGGCGTCGGACTGGCCTCGACGGTCGCGATGGCCGCGCTCTACACGCCCGGTGCGGACGCCACCCGGGTCTACTACGGCACCGACACCCACCTGATGGGACTGATGGCCGGGGCCGCGTTCGCGATCGCCTGGGCGGACCCGACCCACCGGGCCGGGCTGCGCTCGCCGGTATGGCGTCGCTGGCGCTGGGCGGCCGTGCTCGGCTCGCTGGCGGTGCTGGGCGCCCTCATGCGGTGGATGGGGGAGTCCTCGCCCTGGACCTTCCGCGGCGGGATCCTGCTCGCCTCCCTGGCCACGCTCGTGCTGCTCGCCGCCCTCCTCGAGTCGCGCAGCCCGTGGCGCACGCTGATGGAGCTGGCGCCGCTGCGCTGGGTCGGCGAGCGCTCCTACGGGATCTACCTGTGGCACTGGCCGGTGCTCATCCTCGCCGGTGCGCTGGTGCCCTACGCGCTCGGCACGACCCGTGGGTGGCTGGTGCTGGGCGGCGCGCTCCTGGTCACCCTCCTGCTCTCGGAGATCTCGCTGCACCTGGTGGAGACACCCGTGCGGCGTGACGGCCTGCGCGCCTCGCTGGCGCGGCTGGGCCGGTGGGCCGGCACGCCGTGGCGGGTCACGAGGGTCCCGCGGATCGCCGCCGGCGTCGTCACCGCGATGGTCGTCCTCACCGCCGTCGCCCTGGTCACCGCCCCCGACAAGTCGAGCACCCAGCGCCAGATCGAGCAGACCGAGGCCCGGCTCGCCGGCGCGGCGGTCGCCTCGACGGTGGACGGCGCGGCCGAGGCCGCCCAGACCGGCACCGAGCTGGGCGGCTCCGACGGCGAGGACGCCGGGGTCACACCTGGAGCGGTCCTCAGCGCGGCGCTCGGCCTGGCCGACCTCGCCCCCGACGCCGCACCCTCCGGCACCGCGGACGCCGCGAAGCAGGCCGACGAGCAGGCCGACGAGCAGGCCGATCAGGCCAAGGACGCTGACGGGCAGGACGGCGCCACGGCCGCTGCGCCCGGCAGCGTCGAGGTCAACGGCACCACCTTCAGCGCGGACGACGACGGCCTGCTCGTGCCGCCCGGGGAGGCCATCACGGCCATCGGCGACTCCCTCGTCGTGACCAGCGCGGACGGCCTCACCTACCGCTTCCCGGGCATCAACTACGTCGCCAAGTCCAACCGGCAGTGGCACGAGGCCGGCGCCGTCATCGACCAGGCGCTCGCCGACGGCACCGTCCGCGGCAACGTCGTCCTGCACTTCGGCACCAACGCCGGGGTCGACGGGGACGCGCTGCGCTCGGCGCTGGAGGCCTTCGGTCCGGAGCGCAACGTGGTCGTCATGAACCTCTTCGTCAACGCCTCCTTCACCGACGGCTCGAACGCGACGATCGAGAAGGTCGTGGCCGACTACCCCAACGCGGTGGTCGGCGACTGGCACGGCACGATCAGCGCCCAGCCGCAGGACCTGCAGGCCGACCACGTCCACCCGGACCTGGACGGGATGCACGTCTACGCCCGGGTCGTGGCCACCGCCTTCGACCAGCTCGCCGCCCGGGGCGGCTGAGCACGGCGGGCGCGCCCGGGGACCGGGGCGCACCACATACCGACGGGTGCGCACCGGACCTTCACCCGAGGTGCGGTTGTGTGGCAGGCTCGACCCTGTGAACATCGTCTTCGTCGAGCCGCACTTCCCCAGGAACCAGCGTGAGTTCCCCAGGGCGCTCGCCGAGGCGGGCGCCGACGTCATCGGGATCGGGGAGACCCCGCTGGACTACCTGGACGAGCAGCTCAAGAGCTGGATGGTCCACTACGAGCAGGTGGGCTCGGTGACCGACCTGCAGCAGATGACCGACGCCGTCCGCCGGGTGCAGGGCATGGTGTGGGTCGACCGGCTGGAGTCCACGATCGAGGCCCACCAGCTGGTGGCCGCGCAGGTGCGCGAGGCGCTCGACATCCCGGGCACCTCGGTGCGCACCACCTGGCTGTGCCGCGACAAGCCGTCGATGAAGGAGGCGGTGCGCCAGGCCGGCGTCCGGGTCGCCAGGTCGACCGGAGCGGACACCGCCGAGCAGGTATGGAGCTTCGCCACCCAGGTGGGCTACCCCCTGATCCTCAAGCCTCGGGACGCGGCGGGCGCAGCCGGCACGGTCCGCGTGGACAACGACAGCGAGCTCGCGGTGGCCCTGTCCAACCTCGGCGGCCACGACTCGATCGCGGTCGAGGAGTTCATCGAGGGGCACGAGGGCTTCTACGACACGGTCTCCGTCGACGGGCACCCGGTCGTGGACTTCGTCTCGCACTACTACCCCGGGGTGCTCGAGGCGATGCGCACCCGGTGGATCTCGCCGCAGTTCATCGCGACCAACCGGATCGATGGTGGCGGGCTCTACCAGGAGCTGCGCGAGATGGGCGCGCGGGTCAACGCCGCGCTCGGCATCGGCACCTCGGCCACCCACATGGAGTGGTTCCACGGGCCCAAGGGCCTGGTCTTCTCCGAGATCGGCTGCCGCCCGCCGGGCGTGGGCTGCTGGGACCTCTACAACGCCGGCAACGACATGGACGTCTACGGCGCCTGGGCAGAGGCGATCGTGCACGGGAGGGTGACCAGGCGACCCAGCCGCAGCCACTCCGCGGGGATCATCGCGCTGCGCCCGGACCGGGACGGCCGGATCAGCGGCTACTCCGGCCTGGAGGAGGTCGAGAACCGCTACGGGCGGTGGATCATCGACGCGCACATCCCGGTGGCGGGCACCGGCACCCAGCCGGTCTCGGCCGGCTACATGGCCAACGCCTGGATCCGGATGAAGCACCCGGACTACGACCAGTTGCGCGGCATGCTCGACGACGTCGGCCGCACCGTGCAGGTCCATGCCGGCTGAGGCGGAGCCACCGGACGCGGACCCCCGCATCACGTTCCTCGGTCCGCAGCGCACCCCGCGGGTCCCGCACGTCGTGCGGCACCTGGGTCTGCGCGGCCGGCGCTTCGGGATGATCACCGCCGGCTGGCGCGACCGCGAGACCGACGACGCGCTGCTCAGCGACCTGCTCGGCGGCAACACCGTCAACCTGGGCCTGTGGGGCCTGATGCAGCAGGTCTGGGAGGCCGACCCCGAGCTGGCCGCGGCCGACCACCGGCGCCGCACCGTCCACACCGAGATGCAGGAGCTCTACCTCATCGGCCTGGAGCAGGCCAACGAGGCGGCCCGCCGGATCCGGCTGCACGAGCCGCGGGACCCGCGCGTGGTCAAGGAGTCCCTCATGGACGTCGTCGACATCATGCGCACCCTGGACCAGCGGCACGTGAGCCGGGTCGACGAGCTCAACGCCGACTTCTACGAGCGCTACCAGCCCCAGCACCGCGACGCGGTGGTCGCGGGGCGCTTCCGGGTCGGCCGCGCGGTCGCCGACTGCGAGGCCATCGCGATCACCGGTGGTCACGTCGGCGTGCTCATGGGGGCGATGCACGTGTTCAACCTCGGGCCCGCGCTGGCCTCGCCCGCGGTCCCCGACCCGCTCGAGGACGCCGGCCTCCGGGGCGCCACGGACCCTGACGACCTGCCGCCGCCGAGGCTGCTGCGCCCGGTGCTGGCCTGGGGGGCCGGGGCGATGGCGCTCACCGAGAGGATCGTGCTCTTCTACGACCACGCCGTGACCAGCCCCGGCGTCTCCGAGGTCCTCATGGGCGGTCTGGGCCTGACCCGCGGCGTCGTCGCCCTGCCCTCGCCCCGGGAGCGGCTGGACATGCGCGACAGGCGCCGGCTCGGGGTGCTCGCCCGCCGCGCCCTGCCCCGCCGCGGCGTGCTCCTGGACCAGCGGACCACGGTGACGCTCACCGCCGACGGCCGGCTGCCCGACGACGCCCGGGTGCTGGGCAGCGACGGCATCGTGACCACCTACCGCCAGAGCCTGCTCGACGAGGCGCCGACCGAGCCGCCCCTCGCGGTCGGGCCGACCGGCGCGGGAGGTGAGGAGGTCCGATGACGCTGCCCACCCCATACCCGATCCAGCGCCAGCACAAGGGCAAGCTGGCGATCAACGTGCTGCGCTCGAGCGAGCCGCTCGGCACGGCGGAGGTCGAGGAGTTCCTGGCCGGCCGCGACATCCCGATCGTCGAGGGTCCCAAGTGCACCTTCCTCTACCGGGGCGAGGTGGACGCGGTCGCGGTGCGGCACCGGATCGTCAACCAGCCGCAGCACGTGCCGATGCGGCGGATCGAGGGCACCGACCTGTGGTTCGTGGTCATCGAGCTGCCGGCGCACTCGCGGGTCGAGTACCAGATCGAGGTGCGCGTCGGCGCCGTCGTCGAGACCTTCAACGACCCGCTCAACCCGCACGTCGCGCACTCGCCGGTCGGCTCCTCCAGCGTGCTGCAGGCCAGCGGCTACGAGACGCCGGCATGGGTGCTGCCGCAGCCGGACGCGCGCCCCGGGGAGCTGGTCGACTGGGTCCTGCCCTCGACGGCGCTGCGCCGCACCACGCACAACCGGATCTACCTGCCGGCGCGCTTCCGCCGGTCCAGCCACTACCCGCTGCTCGTCGTGCACGACGGGGACGACTACATCACCTACTCGGCCATGAAGACGGTGCTGGACAACCTCATCCACAACCTCGACATGGCCGAGACGATCGTGGTCTTCACCAACTCCGGCGACCGGCTCAAGGAGTACCCGAACTACGCCCCCCACGCGCGCTACATCACCCGGGAGCTGCTGCCGGCGATCGAGGCCGAGCTGCCGGTCGTGCGCCGCTCGGACTCGCGCTGCCTGATGGGGGCGAGCTTCGGGGCGGTCGCCTCGCTGTCCACGGCATACCGCAGCCGCGGGACGTGGGACAACCTGCTGCTGCAGTCGGGGTCGTTCGTCTTCACCGACATCGGCAGCGACCACGGCGGCGGGCCGGCCTTCGACCCGGTGATGAAGTTCATGAACCGCTACCGGGCCAAGCCGCGCCGGGTGGCCGACCGGATGTACATCTCCTGCGGCATCTACGAGCCGCTCATCGTGCCCAACCGCTCGATGGTGCCGGTCTTCGAGTCGACCGGCGCCAAGGTCAGGTACGTGGAGGCGCGGGACGGCCACTCGTGGGAGAACTGGCGCGACCGGTTGCGCGACGGGCTGTCGTGGATCTTCCCCGGGCCGCAGAAGCTCGTCTATGAATAGTTCTAGAGACCGTGATATCTACCTAGGGAGCCTGGCATGACCATGTCCTACCTGCTCGTCGACGGCGAGAACATCGACGCCACGCTCGGCAACTCGATCCTGGGCCGACGCCCGCACCCCGACGAGCGCCCCCGCTGGGACCGCGTGCTCACCTTCACCGAGGACACCTGGGGGCAGCCGGCCAAGGGGTTGTTCTTCCTCAACGCCAGCAACGGCCTGCCGATGACCTTCGTCCAGGCGTTGCGGGCGCTGGGCTACACGCCGGTGCCGCTGTCGGGCACGCCGGACCAGTCGGTCGTCGACATGGCGATCCAGCAGATGCTCGAGGCGATCCGCGAACGGGACGACGACGTCATGCTCGTCAGCCACGACGGGGACTTCCTGGACTCGGTGACCCCGCTGCTGGACGGCGAGCGCCGGGTGGGGCTGATCGCCTTCGCGGAGTTCCGCAACTCCGGCTTCCACAGCCTCATCTCCCGAGGTATGGAGTTCTTCGACCTCGAGCACGACACGCTCGCCTTCAACACCGAGCTGCCGCGGATGCGGATCATCCCGATCGAGGAGTTCGACCCGGCGCAGTTCCTGTAGAGGGGCGTCTGCGGGACCGGAGCACTTCACGACGGTTGGCGTAGAGAACGCCTGATGTATCAGGCGTTCTCTATCCGGACCGTCGTCGAGTCGTCGCTCGGGCGACCAGCTGTGCGACCAGTGGTGCTTGTGGGGTTGCCGCGGCTAGAGTGGCCCGATCGCTGACCCTCGTGGGCCGTCCGGTGCCCGCCGCCCCTCCCAGGGAGAGACCATGCGCACCGTCCTGCACCGCTTCGTCGGACCGGCTCTCGCCGTCGTCCTGAGCGCCGGGCTCCCGACGGCGCACGGCGCCGCAGCGTCGCCCGCCGTGCTGGCCACTCACCCCTCGACCGGCACGGACACGGCCATCACCGGCACGACCGCCGACGACACCTCGGGCGCCGACCACCGCAGCGTCCCGCTGCAGGCGGCCGCCGCCGGCCTCGGCCTGTCGGCACGAGGGCCGTCCTCCTCGCAGGTGAGCTCGGCGACCCTCTCCCTCGGCGAGGGCGTCCACGTGGTCGGTGTGCGGTGGACCGGCGGCACGCCGTCGGACCTGGAGCTGCGGCTGCGCGAGCCGGGCCGGCTCTGGGGCGCCTGGCACGACCTCGGCGGCGTGCTCGAGACCGGCCGCATCGCCCAGGAGCAGGCGGTGGTCGCCCGGGCGGCGGCGACCGAGGCAGCGGCGGCGCGGGCCACGGCCGACGCGGCGACCGACGACGCGGGTGCGGACGCACGGCATACCTCCACCGGCGGGACTGACCTGGACCCGGACGTGATGGCGACAGAGGGCGACGTCGTGATCGGCGCCGTCGACGTCGAGGTCCGCGTGCGCGGGGCGGTCGCGGACGCGACGCTGGAGACCTGGACGACGAAGCCGACCGCCACGGACGCCGAGGCGGTGGCCGACCTGCCGGTCGGTGGCGCGGGACTGGTCGTCGGCACGCGCGCGGACTGGGGCGCGGACGAGTCGCTGCGCGGGACCGACCCGGTGGCCCTGGTGCACGACGGGCCCAAGCTGGGCGTCACCGTGCACCACACGGCCACGCAGAACGGCTACGCGGCCGAGGAGGTCCCGGCGCTGCTGCGGGCGGTGTACTTCTACCACGCGCAGACGCTGGCCTGGGGCGACATCGGCTACGGCACCCTCGTGGACCGGTTCGGCCGCGCCTGGGAGGGACGCGCCGGCGGCGTCGAGCACAACCTGCAGCTGGCGCACGCCTACGTCATGAACCGGGACTGGGCCGGGATCAGCGTGCTCGGCGACCACGAGACCGCCCAGGTCGAGCCCGCGGAGCTGGCCACGCTGGCCGAGCTGACCGCCTGGACCCTCGACACGCACGGCGTCGACGTGGGCGACGAGATCGTCTACACCAACGACAGCGAGGGGTGGACCCGGACGGTGCGGGCCGTGCACGGGCACCTCGACGCGGTCGCGACGACCTGCCCCGGGATGCACCTCTACTCGATGTTCGAGCAGGTGCGGGCAGCGGTGGCAGCCCAGGAGTCGGCGGGGACGCACGCGGTGCAGCGGGTCGCCGGGGAGGACCGCTACGCCTCCGCGGCGGCCCTGGCGCAGCGCGCCCTGCTCGAGGGGACGGACACGGCATACCTCGCGTCGGGGGTCGGGCTGGTCGACGCGCTCGCGGTCGGGCCGGTGGCGGCGGAGCAGGACGCGGCGGTGCTGCTCACCCGGACCACGTCGGTGCCGGCGGCCACGCTGGGCGCGTTGGAGTCCCTGGGCGTCTCGCAGGTGCGGATCGTCGGCGGTGAGGCCGCGGTCGGGCCGGAGGTCGAGGCCGACCTGGTGGCGCGGGGGTTCCGCGTGACGCGTTTCGCCGGCGCCGACCGGTATGCCGTGGCCGCCGCCCTCTCGGTCGAGGCCGCTGCCGACGGGAGCGTCCCGGGGACGGTCTACCTGGCCAGCGGGCAGGAGCTGGCGGACGCGCTGGGCGGCGCGTCGGCCGCGGCGCACCACGCGGGCGCGGTCCTGCTCACCCGGCCCGGACGACTTCCGGCGGCGAGCGCCGACCGGTTGGCCGAGCTCGCGCCGGAGCGGGTCGTGGTGCTCGGGGGTGGGGCAGCGGTGAGCGGAGCCGTCGTCGACGAGGTGCGTGCCCTGCTGCCCGCCGCCCAGGTGGACCGGATCGGCGGAGCGGACCGTTACGCGACGAGTGCGCTGGTGGCGGACGACGCCTTCGGGACGGTGGCGAGCGCGGTCGCCGCCTCGGGGATCGCTCCGGCCGACGCCATGGCGGGCACCCAGCTGGCCGCACGCCACGACGGCCCGCTGGTGCTGGTGCAGGGGGGCTGCCGACCGGCCGCGGTGGACGCGGCCTACGGGGAACTCGGGGTGCGGCTGACCAGGCTGGCCGGCGGGCCAGCGGTGCTGGACTGGGCGGCGGGGAGCACGACCTGCGGGTGAGGGACGGGCACCTCGCACCTCGATGCGGCCACGACGCCGAAGGCCCTCCCCGCGGAGCGGGAAGGGCCTTCGACCTGGTGGGGTGGAGACGAGGGGACTCGAACCCCTAACCCCTGCTTGCAAAGTCCACGGATGGGGCACGCGATAACCCATTTCTGCAGTTCAGGGCGTTGCGGAGCACACCGGATCGCGCCGATCGCGTACCCCACTGCAGTACTAATCTGGGGTACGGTCCCACTGCCGCAGGTGACGTAGCGGAGGGCTCATCCTCACCGCAGCGGAATCGGACCATGACCCGGCGCCACGCTTTGGCCCCCCGTGGGGTGCGCGGACGGCGCGGCCAAGTGGGCTCAGCCGCACAGAGGGGCGTGACTTCGCTGCAACGCCGAACGGATGTCGCGGACAGGCGAAGCCCCGGTGACCGGACCTTGAGGGCTGGATCCTTTAGTGGACGGGCCCATCCATGCTGGAGGGTTCAAGGAGGGCGCGATAGCGCGTCTCACCCTCGTATGCTGACTTCACATATCGCCCGAAACGGTCTGCATAGGCGCAGGTGATCGCGTTCCTGTCGGCTACGTGTTTTGTGAGTGGCCGCTATGCCGCCTTCAGCCCGCCTTTGATCGGCTGGTCCCCGTCGTCGGGAAGGCCGCGTCGAAGAGAACCATGGAACTGTTCGCAGCAAACCAAGGTCGGGCGCAGCGCTGGGTGCTCGCACCTCCCGCTCCAACCTGAAAGCTCCGGTTTCGCCCGTCGTTCGGAACGGCGCGTATGTGGGCTCTTCAACTTTCAGCGTGGTGAGCCCCTGACCGAGGGCTCGCGGCCCTGCGCCACGATGGGTGTTGTCAAGGCATCCATAGAGCGAGGACCGCGAGCGTGCACAAGCCTACGTTCGACGTCGATGCGGCGTCGATCCTGTTCAACCTGTCCGGCTACCGGGTCGTGTCGGCCAGCCCTGCCGTCGCCGATGAGCAGCCCCGGCAGGTGGTGATCGAGACCCTCGCCTGCGAGGGTGCGTGTCCGTCCTGCGGGGTGTTCTCCAGCTGGGTCCAGGCCCGCCCCGTCCAGCACGTGAAGGACGTTCCTTGCGGGGGTGAGCGGCTCGACGTGGTCGTCCGCAAACGCCGCTACGCCTGCACCGAAGAACTCTGTCCGCGGCGCTCGTTCACCGAGGAGACAGACCAGCTGCCCGCCCGTGCCCGGGTCACGACCCGGCTGGCCGAACACGTGATCACCGCCTGCCGCGCCGAGACACGTGCGGTGTCCCGGGTCGCCGACGAGGCGCACCTGGCCTGGCCTACGGTCATGCGGATGCTCACCAGCACCCTGGACCTGGACAGCGGTGTCGACCGCCGCCACGTCAAGCACCTTGACATCGACGAGCACCGCTTCGCCCGCCGTGCGGTACCTGCGCGACCCCGACACCCACACCGTGAAGCGGGTCGAGCCCTGGTCGATCGTGTTCACCGACCTGGACGACGGCGCGATCCTGGACGTCGTCGACGGCCGCCGCGGCAAGGTCGTCAAGTCGTGGCTGGGTGCTCGGCCCCGGTGGTGGCGCAAGCGGGTACGGCTCGTCGCCCTCGGCCTGTCCAGCGAGTTCCGCGCCGCGGTCCGCAAGGCCCTGCCGAAGGCGAGAGTGAGCGTGGACCACTGGCACGTGGTCCGGCTCGCGAACGACATGGTCACCAAGGTCCGTCGCCGCCGGGTGTGGGAGCTGCACGAGCGTCGCGGCCGTGCCACGGACACGCCGTGGAAGTACCGCAAGCTGCTCACCTGCGCCGGCGACCGGCTGAGCGTGCGGCAGCGTGAGCGGCTCAAGGAAGTCCTCGCCCAGGACGTCGAGCTGGCCGTCGCGTGGGGCATCAAGGAGCACGTCCGACAGCTCCTCGCCGCCCGCGACACCGCCTCCTTCCAGCGGCACTGGGCCCGCCTGGAGAGCGCCGTACGAGCCACCCGACTGCCCGAGCCCGTCAGCCTCATGCGCACCCTGCGCGCGTGGCGGCGCGAGCTGCTCACCTTCTGCCGCACCAGGGTCACGAACGCACGCACCGAGGCCGCGAACCTGACCGCGAAGACGATCAAGCGCGTCGGACGGGGATACCGCAACCACGACAACTACCGATGCCGCATCATTGGATACGCGCCCCGACCGATCGCGGCGTGAACACCCAGACCACGCTCAAAGTTGAAGACCCCGTATGTGGGGTTGCTGGCTTTCGGCCCCGGCCCCTGATGCACTGGAGGAAAACGCGTTGATGCCGGCGGCCCCCCTGGACCGTCGTCACGCTAGGGTTAGTGAGTCCCTACGGCCAGAGAGGTCCACCGGCTTGCCGATTTTCCAACTCGCAGACACTGACGAGCTGGCACAGCCGTCGCCGCCGTGGTTTGTCGACTGGGTGAGGCTGGGCCTGCGGGCGGCGGAGTGGACCGCCTCGCCTACACCAAGTCGCCGGGTGATCGGCGTCTCAGCACCCAGCGAGGCACTGGCGACCGCTGCACTGTCCTTCGGGTTCGTTCGCGCTTCTTACCTCGCTCGGTCCGGCACTGCAACGTTGCACCCGATAGCGCCTGAATCGCTTGAGACCGGAGCTTGGGTGTGGTTCCGAGCAGGGGCCACGGTCCGCACCGGACGCTTTCTCGGGTTCGACCTCGCAGGCAATATCCGTACGTCGAACGGTCACTTCCGCCGGGCGTCAGTAACTGAAGTGCGACTGCTGCCCGGTTGGCTTCAGGGGCGGGAAGGAACCGCGGACTATCACGATGGGGTCGACCAGCTCTTTTTGAAGCAGATGCTGCGCTCGACTGACCCCCTCGCCTTCGCTACGTCATGGAGCACCCGGCTCCTCGTGATTGGCTCGGTCTCGAGGATGAACCAGGAACTTGACCTACGCATAGCGCCGGCCGCGCCCGACGCCACGATGGGCACGATCCGACAGATCGTGCGGCCGTTGGATCGAGATGCCCCGCTTGGTTGCCAGAGTGTCCTTGTCTCCGCGCAGTTGGAAGAGCCGCCATGGCTCGCGTGGGAGACGCCGCCCGCGCTCACAATCCTCCGCGGCGCCTACGCCACCAGCCGATGGCTGCCTGAGATTACAAGTGGCTGTGTGATCTCCGTGCTCGGACGCGCGGAACCAGGCCTAGAGGCCGCCGTTGCTGCGCTGATGCAGGCGCGCTCTTATGCGGAGCCACTGGGATCGACGGCCTTGGGCTGGGTTGCACCAACTAGTTGTGAAGTGCTCGCGTTCGATGAGGCCGCATGACACTTCTCCAGGACACGCTCGAGGCGTACGCACTTGCCGAGGACGTGCAACCCGAGCGGTATCGAGTGGATTGCCCACCGGCCCACCACTTTTCGTTCGCGTTGAACACTCTGACGAGGACTCTCGCGGACGAGACGGAGAATTCCCTTTGGGACACTGTGCTCGGTAGTGGCCGGGCCGCACGCTGGCGGGCGGGCGCAGAAGGCATACCGTTCGATGCTCCGAGCAGCGGCGCCCGGGAGCCTCTGGAGGCTCTAATTGGACGGGCGGACTCCCTTTCTGCACTCGTCGAGGGGCAAACGCAGCGACTCCTCCAACGGCTGGCCGAGGCCGCAGCCGGGCTGCTAGAGGAGAACAATAGCGCTCTCGCCTCCGCGATCCTGCAATGTCTCGCAGATGGAGACCCAGACGACACCTGCGCGATCGCGGTCAACGGCCGCACCGCACATGCTATCTCCGCTTGGTTGAACAGCCGCGGGCTCGAGTTCCCCGTGATGAAGCCTCGTGATTTTATGACGGGTCGGCGCTGGGATTTCGCGGTCGTTGTCGGGGCAGCCGACTGGTTCCCAGGACAAATGTTCACATGCCCACGCGCGAAAGCTCTGACGCTTGTCCATCACGCGCACTTAAAGGACGCAGAGCAAGTCGAAGGGGCGTTCGAACGCTTCGCGACAGTCCCGTTCTCCGTGCGCGTGAAGGATCCGCAACCATGGACCCGCAGCGTGCCGGATCTCGGCAGCGGCTCCCCTGCGGAGGACGACAGTGACAGAGCAGCTGCACTAAGCCCGGCACCACCGTGGAGCGCTCTGACGCAGCAGATTCCTCGAGTCGGCACTGGCGACGACCAGGTCCTTGCGCGCCTGTTGGTGCTTGGGGCTGGCTATGGCCTGTGGCTGCCCGTAGAGGCGATGAGCATTCGCGGGCTCGACACAAGCGCGGCGCCTGGGGAGCGGGTTGTCTCCCTTAGGGCCTCTTCCATCGCGTCCGATGCCGTTCTCGTGGTGCGCGAAGGGGGGAGCGTGTCGGGCACCCTCGCCGACATGGCAGACGCCGCCCTGGGGAAACGAGCCACGGCCATCCGGCGACGACAGCAGGAATGGAAAACACTGCTGCGTCAGGAACTCGACCGCGTCGGGCCGTCTGCCCTGCAACGAGAGCTAAGACGAAAAGGTTCGATGACGGCAAACGTTCGATTCTGGGCTGATGACGAAAACATCAGGCCCCAATACGATCGCGACTTCATCGTGCTGCTGACCCACTTAGGAATATCGGACCCCGAACCGTATCTGTTGGAGGGCCGAGAACTCTGGGGAGCTCACCACAAGGCGGGGGTGCAACTTTCGCATGCACTTGAAGCGGCACTGGAATCAGTGGACCTCACGGAACTCGAAACGTGCGGGCGTCAACAGTTGCACGTAAGTAACCAGTCAGTAGAAGCGACACTAACGGCCTTCAGGGTCATCGCCGTAGAGCACGAAACTCACAGTGTGCCGTCCAGCGCGACCCGGAGAACCTTCGAATTGCAGGGAGCGCAATGGCTCGAATGATACCTCCCATCATAGGAGCGGACTCGCCGCCCGGCGAGACGCTCATCTACCAGCGCTTGGCGGAGGACCCTGATTGCAAGGACTGGATCGTTCTGCACTCCCTTCACCTTGCCGAGGTGCGCCGAGCTGCCGAGGGCGAAATCGACTTCGTGATCATCATGCCGGGGGCCGGGGTCCTATGCCTGGAGGTCAAGTCACACAGACGCGCTCACCGCGGCCCGGACGGGGTATGGCGCCTAGGCAGCCAGCCCCCAACTGACAAGAGCCCGTTTGCACAGGCAGCACGCGGCATGCACGGCGTCCTGGACTACCTCGGCCGCAAGAGGCTAGACCTGCGCCAAGTTCCCGTTTGGTCGGCCGTATGGTTCACGCACGCGTCAGCGGACGTGCCCCAATCCCCCGAGTGGCATAGCTGGCAACTACTGGATCGGCACGACTTGCGGCGTCCCATCTCCCAGTCGCTTGGCGCCGTCATGCACAATGCACGGAAGCACTTCGCTCAAAAGTTTTCGCGCTTCGACGTCAATAGCAGCGAGCCGAGTAAAGAGCTGGCTACGGCGTTGGCGGCTCAACTACGGCCCCGCTTCGAACTCTCGATGACCCCAAAGCAGGTATCGAAGGAACGAGCCGCTGAGCGGCTCAGCTTCGTTGAGGAGCAGTACGAGGCATTGGATTTAATGGAACAAGAACCGCGCGTTCTCTTTACCGGTCCCGCCGGCACGGGCAAGTCCTTGCTAGCTGCCGAGGCCGCACGACGAGCCACAGCTCGCGGGGAGCGCGTCCTCTTCGTCTGCTTTAACCGGCTCCTTGGCGGGACTATGACCGCCGCCTTCGCGGATCTGCCAACGGTAACCGCGCGCACCCTCCACTCATACATGATCCACACCACCAAAGTATCGGTTCCGGAAGCAGCATCGCAGGAGTGGTGGCAAGCCACTCTGCCGGAGCTTGCATTGGAGGCGGCACTCGAACTTTCGGAGCCGTACGACGTTCTCATCGTGGATGAAGTGCAGGACGTGGCATCCAACCAGGCATACCTAGATGTTTTGGACGCATCGCTCGTGGGTGGCCTAGGAAGTGGACGGTGGTTGATGTTCGGCGACTTCGAGAAGCAGATGCTTTATGGCGGCGGTCACGACGGGCGAGGCGAGCTGGCCGCTAGGTGCAGCCACTTCAGCAAGCCCACGCTGAGCCACAACTGCCGTAACACGCCGCAAATAGGCTCGGCTGCAAGCCGTCTCTCGGGCATGCCGATGAACGCTTATCGGGGGTATCGCCGTCGAGACGACGGGGTTCGCCCCATATTCCGAGCCTACACGTCTGCAATTGAACAGCAACAGCAGCTATTGGCCGCCCTTGACACACTGACTAGCGAGCACTACGGGAGCAGCGAAATCGTGATCCTGTCCGCCAAGACTGAAGACTCGGCCGCGGCTGTGCTCGCCGAAAACGGCTCTCCTCGCCTGGCTCCTTACGGGAATCACGGCAAGAAGATTCCTTATACGACCATCCACGCCTACAAAGGTCTCGACGCCCCGGCCGTAGTCGTGACTGACATCGAGAATGCGGGAGACGCCGCCGCGCAGTCCCTTTTCTATGTTGCCCTATCCCGGGCGAGTGACCGCCTCGTAGTTCTGGCTGATGCCAAGGCTATGAAGGAGCTCGCTGGCATCTTGGTGGGCCGCGATGAGTGATCTCACCGCTACCCGGGAGATCGTGCAGCGAGCCCTCGCGGAGGAACTGGTTGGGCCTCAATCGGACGCGCCTCGAGGCATGCCCCTCGACCTGTCAACGAGGGTTCGATTTGACAGCTGGGAGGCCGTCGCGGGCCCATACCATTGCAGTAAGACGTTGCAGGAGGTGTTGTCGGACACCGAACCGGTTCGTCGCTACGGCGTAGGCGTACTGCATCCGGCGCACGTCGCTGACTCCCCGCTCCAGGTAGTCGTCCCGGGCCTTGAGAAGACGAGCGGCGAGGTACCGCCGGACGCGGGGGGCGGTCCTAGCGAAGACTCCGGATCGGTCGCCGCTGACGGCGACGATCTTGACTTGAGCTTGGCGAACAGTTGGGAGCAAAGCACCGTCGGCGTGTCCTTCCGCGCCGATCTGCCTGCGGGCTCAGGATTGCGCGTGGTCGCTTCCTTCGGTGCTTACGCTCCGATTGAAGTCGTCGTCGGGGACGCGACACCACGTTGGTGGGTCCGACGACCCGTCAAGGCTGTGGGTTACTTCAGCGCGGCGGGGCTGACAGAGCACCAGGGGCGTCGCATCATCGCCCCAGATGTGTGGACGGTCGAAGGCGTTGACCCGTCCACGCTCGAACTTCGAGCGTTCAGTCGCTTGATCGACGGCCAACGACTAATTACTTTGACAGTCACCAACCGCAGCTCGGGACGGGGAAGCGCTCACTGCCTATTTCAGGCCGGCTTGACAGTTCTGGCGGAGCAAGGGGCTGCCATCCTGCCCTACCGCGAGCGTCGTGGGAACCGGGTGGTCGATCGTGAAGAACAGTCAATCGCTCTGCTCTACCGGCGGCATCAGACCTTCGGCATCGGCCATGGCTGTGCGGCTGACTGGGAACGGGAGCCGGGTGACGCGGTGACCGAACTACGGGGCGTTTGCCTTCCCCAGTACGAAGCACCGAGCGTGACGCCCGACATACGTGCCAGGGATAACTCCGTCCTCAAGGTCGACATGCGCCTGCTAGCCGGGGACGACGATACTGCAGCTGCCGACCAGGTAGAAGAACTGCTCGCTTCATATGAAGAATGGATCGCGCGCCGTCGAGAAGAGCGCGTCAACCTCCCCCAGGAGTTGCAGCCCGCAGCCGATGACCACCTGCAACAATGTGACCTTGCCCTGAACCGCATGCGTGACGGGTGGAGTCTAGTTCGGACAGACCCACTGATACGCAAGGCTTTCCGCCTTGCCAACGCTGCCATGCTGGCCCAGCAAGCCAGGTCCTCGGCCGAGCTCCGACGAACGTCGGTCGATGCGAACGGGCTAATCAAGGTCGAGGGACTTCCACCGGACGGGTCGCTGTCGCCGGACCGCGGCTTCTGGCGGCCGTTCCAGATCGCCTTTTTCCTAGCGGCTCTCAAATCCACTGCGCTAGGGGACGACGCCGAGCGCAAAACCATAGAGTTGATCTTCTTTCCCACTGGCGGAGGCAAGACCGAGGCGTATCTAGGGCTCGCTGCGTTTTCCATGCTCCTCCGTAGGCTGCGCGCGACCGGCGGTCCGGACTTAGGACCGCAGCCATCCAGCGCCATCACTGGAGGAGCGGGCACCGACGTCCTCATGCGCTACACACTGCGGCTCCTGACAGCACAGCAATTCCTCAGGGCGGCATCGTTGATCTGCGCGCTTGAACAACTGCGTCAGGATGACCAAAACCTCGGTACCGCGGAGTTCAGCGTTGGCATCTGGCTCGGTGGAGACACGACGCCGAATACGCACAAACAAGCGGTCGAGACTTGGAACGCTTTGGCTCGTGATCCCGCTAATGCTTCGAACAAATTTCTCCTTCTGCAATGCCCATGGTGCGCGGCGACAATGGGCCCCACCCAGGAGCAGCAGCAACACCGGCGCGGGCGCGGGCGCGGGCAACAGCCGACCGTACCCGGATACATCAAGCAGCGCGACGTCGTCCGCCTGGCGTGTCCGGACCGCAAGTGTGCGTTTGCCCGCGGGCTGCCTCTGTACGTTGTAGACGAAGATATCTACGCCAAACGACCGACGCTTGTGATCGGCACTGTCGACAAGTTTGCAATGCTCGCCTGGCGCGACAAGGCTCGAGCAATTTTCGGTATCAACGGCAACGGCGATCGAGAACTAGCACCACCAAACTTGATCATTCAGGATGAGTTTCACCTCATTTCAGGGCCGCTGGGCTCCATGGTCGGGCTCTATGAGGGCGTTATCGAAGACCTTTGCACGGATCATCGGCAGAGCGAACCGACCCTGCCCAAAATCGTCGCGTCAACCGCCACGATCCGTCGTTACGAAGAACAAGCACTTGCTGTCTACGGCCGCCAAACCGTGCGCCTGTTTCCCCCACAGGGACTTGACGTCCAAGACGCGTTCTTTGCGGTATGGGCAAGGCATCCGGCCACCGGCGAATTGTTACCGGGACGGCGGTATGTCGGAGTCCATGCCCCTTCGCTCGGGTCGACCCAGTCCGTGCAAGTGCGGGTCGGGGCGTCGCTACTTCAGGCGCCGCTTCTCCTAGCTTCAGCAGAAGAGCAAGATCCCTGGTGGACCAATCTCTGGTTTTTCAACAGCCTTCGTGAATTGGGAAACACCCTGTCGCTGATGCAGTCGGATATCCCCGACTACATCGTCGGGGTCCGGCTACGCGACAAACTGACTGCGGTCCGCTTTCCAGGTTCGCCGCTTGAGCTCACCAGTCGCCGCCGGGACGATGAGATCCCGCGTGCCATCCAACAACTCGAACGGAAACGTGTGCCCACCACTGGCCGCGACAAGGATGCTCGAGGCGCCGTGAGCGTCTGCCTCGCATCAAGCATCGTTGAGGTGGGCGTCGACATCGAACGGCTCTCTTTGATGACAATTGTCGGACAACCAAAGACGACGGCACAGTATATTCAGGTATCTGGACGGGTAGGCCGCCGTTGGTGGGAACGGCCTGGGCTTGTCGTTACATTGTATGGTGCTGCGAAGCCGAGAGACCGGAGCCACTACGAGCGTTTCCGCAGTTATCACGAGAAGCTGTATGCACAAGTCGAACCGACGAGCGTCACACCGTTCGCCAAGCCGGTCATGCAACGCGCACTCCGGGCCGCGTTGGTCGCCTACGTGCGCATGTACGGTCCAGAGGGGAGCAAGCCTTGGCCGTACCCCCAGGAACTCGCTGAGAGAGGGAGTGCCCTCCTGCTCGCCAGATTGCGCCGCGTCGATGCCAGCGAGATGGGGGCCGCGACCGAGCTACTGGCACTCGCGGCCCGTGAATGGCAGCACTGGGGCAGGGCGGAGTGGGACGGGAACTACCTGACCGGGGATCCCCTGAACGGTCTCATGCGCTTCCCCGGTACCGCAGAACCACCCACTCCGTCATGGGAGATCCCCACTTCGATGCGAAACGTGGACGCGGAGTGCCGCACAAGCGTGACTGTGGCTTACCACGAGGACCGCGCGCTGGAGGTCTCGGAGTGACCACCGGGGGTATCCGTCGAGCACAGCTGATCTCACCTTTTGGCGTCGGATCTATGCATGTCCTCGTCGGTGGATCTTCGGTCGTGACGGCCGGTCTTGACCACTGGTTTGACGGCGAGAACGTCGATTTGCACGACTACAGGATCGACGAATGGCGTCTCGAAAAGCGGCTGGGGGTGCGTCATTTCCGCCTGCCGCCCGACTATCGGACGTCGAGTGGCCGCGGCCTGCAGGAACCCAACCTGAGGTTGACCGTGCCCGGACTTCGTTTTCCAAGGTGGAGTTTTTGCCCATACTGCAAGCGGCTGCATGAGCACCCGTTGGCTCTGCAGGGCCGTGCCCGCTGCGCTGACCCCAAGCACGAAGGCAAGGGAAATCAAGGGCCCGTACTCGCGCAGGTGCCGTTCGTTATCGCCTGCGAGGAAGGACACCTAGCAGACTTCCCCTGGCGAGAATGGGTGCACCGCTCGTTGCGCCCGAGCTGCCGGGGTGTCATGCGTCTCACGTCAGGTGGTGGCGGATCGCTGTCGGGCCAGCGCGTGTCCTGTGATGGCTGCAAGGCGTCACGTCCCCTAACAGGTATCACCAACACCGCCCGTGATTCCTCCGGCGAAAGTTCCACCATCCTCACGCAGTCTCTCGCCGGAGGTGAAGAAACCTATGACTGCGCAGGATGGAAGCCTTGGCTTGGTGACCACAGCGAGCCTTGTGGTCGGCCACTGAGAGCAACGCTACGCGGCGCCTCGAACGTCTATTTCCCGCTCGTTGAAAGCTCGATCTATCTGCCGCAGAAGCAAACAGCACCTGAAGATCTCATGCAGATCCTTCGAAAGCCGCAGTTCTCGATGCTGGGTGTACTCCGCGAAGTGGGTGAACTGACACCGGCGGCCGTGCGGAAGACGGACGCCTTCGGCCTACTCGAGCGCTACGAAGACGACGAGATTCAGGCAGCGGTCGATGATCTATTCGTGCCAGTCTCAGATCAGGATTTCTCACTCGATGACACCTCGCAAACTGAATGGCGCCGCCCAGAATACGCGTTGTTGCGGGACGCAATAGTTGACAACGACCTCACTGTCACCGCACCGACAAGTGACTTCGACCCGATCCTCGCAGAGGCATTTTCTCGCGTGCGACTCATCGAGACGTTGCGAGAAACCCGAGCGCTCTGGGGTTTTACGCGCCTCAACTCTGGAGGCCTAAAGCTGCGGGAGGGCAAGGCGCGACTGTGGAGAAATATGCCATCAGTCGCGACCGAGTGGCTCCCGGCATACGAGGTTCGCGGGGAAGGCATCTACCTAGAACTAGACGAGAGTCGCCTCGCCGCCTGGGAGGCCCGCCCCGAAGTGCTTGAGCGCGCGAGTCTGATTTCCCGTCGCTACGGAGCGGTTGTTGCAGCGCGAGGCTTGGCGGAACGCGAGCTGGGTCCCCGTCTCGTGTTGATGCACACAATCGCACACTTGCTCATAAATCAATTGATCTTCGAGTGCGGATACAGTTCCGCCTCCCTTCGGGAACGGCTTTACGTCGCCGGAGCTCCGAGCCCCATGGCGGGTGTGTTGATATATACTGCCGCTGGCGACTCGGAGGGGACCATGGGCGGACTCGTCAGGATGGGCCAACCAGGCAACTTGGAACGCGTGTGGGATGCAGCTATCGCTGCGGCGGAGTGGTGCTCAACTGATCCCATCTGCATGGAAGCCGGTGAGGGCGGCCAGGGCCCCGATTCTTGTAACTTGGCGGCATGCCACGCCTGTGCACTTCTGCCCGAAACCAGCTGCGAAGAGTTCAATCGCTTCCTGGATCGGGGCCTTGTCATCGGTTCGCTGCAGAATCCGAGTGTGGGGTACTTTTCGGCATCCTCGGCTCCCTAGCCAATAGCCAGCCTCCCGTCTCAGCTTGCGTAGCAGTCTTGTAACTGCCACACAGGTCAGTGGGCGGGGTCGATCAATCCGCCAGGTCAGAGCTAGGGATGATGATGACGATCTCCCGACTCGATGGGCCTCAACCGCCCAGTCTCGCCTGCAGGGTGGCGCGCTTACAACCCGAGCGCTGGCGCGCCGAGAGCTGCGGGCCGCAGGACCACCCCTCAGCGTGACGGTTTGCCGAGCCGCCGTGCCACAATGTCGGCGATGACGTCCGCTACCTCTACGGGGGGTTGGTGTTCCCATACGCGGACGACAGCCCAACCGGCCTCCGCGAGTTGTGCATCCGTGTCGGCGTCGCGCTCACGGTTCCTCGCCATCTTCCCAGACCAGTAATTCGGGTTCGCCTGGGTTTCCTTGCGACCGTGTTCAGGGCAGCCGTGCCAGAAGCAACCGTCGATGAACACTGCCACCTTAGCCGGGCCGAAAACGATGTCGGCTCGGCGTCGCAACCCCTTTAGGGGTGGCCGATCAACGCGGTACCGCAGACCCCGGGCGTGGAGAATGCGGCGCACAGCCAACTCCGGCGCTGTGTCGCGGGTGCGTTGCAGCTGCATACGGTTGCGGACACCAGACGTCGATGCATACGAAGTCGTCTCGGAGTCCACCCGCCTGGTGCGCTTGCTCGACCGTGGCCGCCCGCTCATCGTTCGCTCGTGCAGAACATCCGGTGTCGAAAGGCACCTTCCGCGGTCGCTCCACGATGCACACCTGGCGCCGCTTGGTCGTCCGGGGCCGCAACGGTCATGCGGTCACCCATGTGGGCAACCTGAAGCATTGGCCACTGCTCAGCTGATCTTCGAGCGAAGACGATTTGTGGCAAACGCCGCATGGCGGGCGTGGTCCTCCTGTCCGCGGAAAGCATGCCAGTCGCCTATGCGATAAACGGGTACGCCCCCGCGCTCACTCACTTCGATATCGAAGTCATGACTCAGAAACTTGATTCGGCGAACGATCTCGTCGTCGGCGAGGGCGCGTCCGAGAGCGTTGCGGAGACCCGCGAGCGACATAAAGCCGCCGTGATTCCGCATCGCTCGGTACACCTCGTCTTGATACTGGCCGCCGTCGGTTTCATCGTCGGATCGGAGTGATTCCTTGCGCAGCGCGGCTGCGATCGCCAGCCCGACGGCGCGCGCCACCGGCGGGGGAAAAGCGTTGCCGATCTGACGGTAGATGGCCGTCTTGCGGCCCTTGGGGTCTCCGAAGTCCCACTCGTACCCAGGGCCGGACCAGCCCTGTATCCGTGCGACCATCTCGTTCGTCAACTTGGGGATGAAGTCCTCGGGTAAGTCACGGCTGGGTGCAGCATCGGCGATGCCCAGTCCGTCTACCCCCATCGAGCGCCACGCGCGCTTCGCCCGGGTCGGGCCGAGGTCAGGGCCGCCGTGCTTCTTAGAGCCACCCACGATGGTGGGGGCAACCCGGTCGGCCTTCCTCGCCCATGCCTCAACGCCCATCCAACCGTTCGCACCCATAAGGTCGTACAGCGCCGCGCCGACCGTTTGAACGGTAGGGGTGGGCATGGGCCAGGAGAAGTACGGCGCGAACTCCTCTCGCAGCGCGACCAGGATGAAGCGAGGGCGCAGCTGTGGGACTCCGAAGTCCTTGGCTTCCAGCAATCTCCAGTCTGCGTGGTATCCCAGCTCGCCGAGCCGATCGAGGACGGCCTGCCGGTAGCCTGCGAAGCGTGGCATGGACAGACCACGAACGTTCTCGAGAAGCACGGCGTCCGGCATCATCTGGCCCGCTGCCTCGACAGCCCAAGCGAACAAGTCCCGTTCGTCGGATGACCCCAGCTGCTTGCCGGCGACGGAGAACGGCGGGCAAGGAACCCCGCCCGCCAGCAACGAGACGCCTCGGTGGTCCTGCGGACTCCAAATTGAATCGTCCGCGACGTCCCCGACCGCGACCACCGGCTGCGGGCGGCCCTCTTCGGAGGCAAGGCGGGAAAGGTTGCGCTCGAGGGTCGTCGCTGCGTCGCGGTCCAGTTCCACAGCGAGCGTGTGGCGGAAGCCTGCGAGGTGGAGACCCAGACTCTGGCCGCCGGCACCGGCGCAGATCTCAACCGCTGTCAGCTCGGCAGTGTGCGTGTTGCTGTCCATGATGCGACCATTCTGGCAGGGACCGCCGACATGGCTGGGACGCGCACCGGTGCCCACCCACGATGTCGGCAGTCACCGGCCCGCGGCACGTTCCCCGTACCAAGAAGTGCCGAACGGTTGGCGGGTCTCGGCCGTGGCCGCCCTCAGCGCCAGACGCGAGGGACCGAGCGCGACGGGCCCCTCCTCGCCCGCCTCCGCGGGGCACACGTAGCCGGCCACGTACTCCGTCCTGCGCGGCACGGGGAGGCCGAGGTCCCGTGCCGCCGCGCGCTGCCAGTCGTACGCCCCGCCCAGGATGACGATGCCCTCGGCGGCTAAGGGATCCCGGGACCCGCTTTGTCCACCTCGGATTCGCCTAGTCACGTCGAGCTGCGCCGCGACGGTCGCCACGGCTGCGCGGCCCACGACCTGCCCCACGGTTCGACGGAACAATTCGGACACGCGGCTGGTCCCTCCCCGGGCCGCAAAGACGGCGGCCACGTCCGCCTCTGGCATGTGCAGCAGGGTGTTCGGGGGGAGGTCGGCGTCCCTCTGCAACCATTTGATCGCCGACCTGCCGAGAACGGAGAGCGTGCGCTTAGCGTCCCGGTTTCGGCCAACATTCAGGAGGTCTTCCGATGCTCGCACGACACCAACCGAGAACCGCGACGTCTGGTCACTGGCCGTAATCACCATGCACAGCTCCCCGATGGCCTCGGGTGGTAACATCCACCCTCCGGAACTCTGGCTGTACTTAGCGTCGACGTCGTGGCCCGCAATGCAGTAGTCCAGCTTGGCCCCGTCGGCATACTTGAACTCGCGCTGAAGGTTGATCTCAACCAGGGTTCCAAAATGGGTCTTCTCAGTCTTGAACAACTGGTCCCAGCGGTAACGGCGGGTTCGCACACCGTCGTAGATCTGGTCGTACGTATCACGCAGAACCTGTCCCGTGGCCCCACCAGTCGGGTCTAGCCGCGCCATCTCGATCACGATGCTGTCCCGCGCGCGGTCGGGGGGGAGCTGGAAGTGGAGGTCAAGGGTCACACCCGGACAATATCTGAGGCGCGCTGAGCTGCCTCCGGTGCCCGTGTCGTTCGAGCGATGGCAGGCCTACCTGCCCCTACCCCTCTCCTGTGTGTCGGTCCGCATGCCGGAAGTCAACTCCGCCGTCCCCGCACGTCGAGCAATGGAGCACCCCGATCTTTGGCAATGCCGATGTGAAGATCCATGCGTCACAGGCACCGCACTGCCACACCGTGCAGTTCCCACGCAGGAAGCGGAGCAACTCCCAGGCCCCCTCGGCATCGAAACAGTCGATAACCTGAGGTTCCGGCTGGCAAGCATCAGCGAGCCATGCATCGAGCCCATGCCGACTGACTGTGAAGTCCTCGCCGAGGACGTACACGTACTGATCTACTTGTTGGGTGACAATTACACGGCCATCTCCGGTGACGTAAAGGTTCAGGGAGGCAGCCCTGGCGCCGCCCGCCGCCTCCAACACTGCCTTGCTTGCCTGCATCGCATCCGTCACCCGCGCCATCCTATCCGTGCTTGGAGCCGCGGTTCGTTCGTCCTTGCCACAGTCATCGAATCTGCTACTGTCGCGGCGCAACCGAGCGATGGTGCCTTACGTGTTGTTACCGCCGCCTCTGCGACTCGCCTAGGACGCGCCTGAGGCTTGCCTGCTGCGTAAGCGGCGGGATCTACTTCGAATCCACGCGATCTTCAAGAACGCACCATCCTGGCTGACAACGTGTCGTCACCGGCTAACATCCGGCTCACCTGGTGCTGTGTCGCCGGCACGTGAAAACTGACCCCTGGACGGCAGGGCGGGTTCCACTCAACGTCGCAACACCGGCGGACTTTCGGAGGCTAGCAGCGCGGTGAAGAGTTGGTGCGGCGTACGGTCGTCCAGGATCATCCGGGGGCGGTTGTTCAGCTCGTTCTCGACAGCGAGCAGATGCTCGAGAGTGTGGATGCCGAGGTCGGTCCCCTTGGGGAAGTAGTCACGCAGCAGCCCGTTGGTGTTCTCGTTCGACCCGCGCTGCCAGGGTGAGTGGGAGTCGCAGAAGTAGACCAAGGTGCCGAGGGTCCGGGTGATGGACAGGTGTCTGGCCATCTCGGTGCCCTGGTCCCAGGTGATCGAGCGTCGCAGGTATGGCGGGAGGTCACCCAGGCGGGCCGTCAGCGCCTGGTGCAGGGCTTCACCGTCGCGGCAGGGCAGGTGCAGCAGCCGCAGCAGCCGGGTCTGCCGTTCGACCAGGGTGCCGATCGCGGACCGCTGGTCGCGGCCGATGATGAGGTCGCCCTCCCAGTGCCCCGGCTCGGTCCGGTCTGTGGGCTGGAAGGGTCGCTGGTGCACCGTCAGCATGGGCTGCTCGAACCGGGGCCGCCGGCGCTCGACACGCTGCTGCGCGCGCCGGTGCTCCCGCCCGGTCCGCAGCGGTGAACGGCGGTGCGGCGCCAGCGGTGAGGGCCGCATGAGCGTGGACCCGGGCTGGTAGAGGGCCTGGTAGATGCTCTCGTGGCACAGCTGCATGCCGGGGTCGTCGGGGAACTCCGCCCGCAGGTGCCTGCTGACCTGCTGCGGGCTCCACCGCTGAGCCAGCAGTTCGCCCACCACTCGTCGCAGCTCGGTGTTGGTCTCCACCCGCCGAGGATGATGACGGCCGCGTCGAGCGGTCGCGGCCCGGTGCGCCTCGAACGGACGGGTACCCCTGCGTGCCGGCGTTGCGGCGCAACTCCCTGGAGATCGTCGACTTCGCCCGGCCCACCCGGGCCGCGATCGCCGTGACGGTCAGGCCGGCCTGGTGAAGATCCGCGATCGCGATCCGCTCGCCCTGCGACAGGTAGCGGGTGCTGATCTGCCGCACCGCCAGCCGCTCCAGCGGCGGCACGAAGCCGACGACCTCACCGCGGCGGTAGACCTTCGTCCCGCGTGCCCAGTTGTTGCCGGCGCTGCGCGATACCCCGACCTCGCGGGCCGCGGCCGAGATGCTCCACCCCCTCTCCCGCAGCTGCACGAACCGAGCACGCTTGGCCGACAACGGGCGCCGTCCCGGCCCCTTCTTCACACGTCGCGACAACGACCTCACACTCCCGGACTCTAGGGAAGCGTTGCGACAGTGCCTGGAAACCACCCTGCCGCCAAGGGGTCAGATTTCACCCGCCGTTGACATGCTGGACGCTCGAGCGAAGCCAGCTCTTGCCCTCGTCCTTCCCGGGTTGGGGAATAGTGCGGGTATCAGTATCCGAAAATGTGCACGCTCAACACGTCGACAGCTGTGCGCGGGGTTGTGAAGAATGCCCCCATACGTCGCACAACTTTGGGGAATGGTCGTTCCCGGACCGCTCCGTTCTCGTTGAAGAGCTCGTTGGGGACGACAAGGAAAAGGTGGTTGGCGTTGATGGCGATGTGGGCTTTCCACAAGTCCTTCAGATCGTGATTGTTGGCCGTGGTGCCGCCTCTCTCGACCTCTGCGATCACCCCCGTTGTCGGCGACAACGGGTAGTAGAAGTCCGGACGCGCTCGTGTTACCAAACCCTCGTCGGGGGTCAAGACGACTTCTGGCGCGAATCCCAGTTCCGCTTCGAGCAGGCTTCCCACCCGGCCTTGTATCGCCTTGGATTGGGCCCCATGAATATGGAGCCGCGCGATGACACCCTCATCGGCCTGTAAGTGATCCATGAGACGCTCAGCTAGAGCGTCGACCCGCTCGAGTTCTGCCCGCTCGAGAGCGCCGTCGGGCATACGTGCGTGCCGACGGTACTGGATCACCTGCGCAGCTTGGCAGCTGCGCGGGCTAGAAGCTAGTCCGGCAGAACACGCCGAGCGAGTTTGCTGCGGCTGGCCAACCGTGGGCCCCGCGCCCCACGTGTCGACGGGCAAGCCATCAGCCGCTGAACAGCACATGGTTCCGGGGTTCTCCCGAGGGCTTCGACACCGTGTTTCAAGGGTTCCCAGACCGGTGCCCAACTTTGTCAACGGGCCCACACACAACGTCTACGTCGGATGGCCGCTGCAGGCCTTCGTGCGGTCCGGGCATTGCCGGTTAGGTTCCTTCAGGGCCAGTCTCAATACATCCGGTTTCGGTAGTTCCACGACGCCTCGACCGCGCGGCGCCCCAAGATGGCCTGCGTTGGTCGCGGCCCTCATCGAGCGGGACCCGGTGCCTCGCGTAAGGCACCCTCATGGGGCGCGTAACGCTCTGCTCGTCGCTGGCCGGCTCGCAGCCTCCCGCCGTCACGGTCTGGCGTCGGCATGCCGAGAACAGAGGTCGGCGTGCTCAGGCGCCTGATCAATCGGGTCTGGTGTCTGGCTCCGCCGGGATCTCTGCTGGGAAGACCCGTCGGGCTCGGCTCTGTGGATGGGGTGCCGTGGACGGCGCGCCAGACGGCGAGATCGCCGAGGAGCTGGCTGTCCACGTGCGGTGGCAGTGCTCGCTGCCAGGGCGCCCGGTCGGACGCACCAGCCTGCCGGGCTTCGTGGGCGACGCGCTCGGCCAGATGCTCGACCCGACGGGTGAGCCGGTCGAGGTAGTCGCTCGTGCCCGTGTCCTGCCGGAGCGCCGGCGGGATGTCGGGGAGCCAGGGCAGGGGTGCGTCTCCGTGGGACGGTGGGGTGGTGCCGGCGATGCGCCAGGTGAGGGCGGCGGCGGGGTCGTCGGCCTCGGTGAGGGACTGGGTGCCGCGGTACCAGGTCGCCTCCTCGAGCACCTTCTGTGGTGATGTGCCGTCGACCCAGCGCAGCGCGAGCTGGCCGCGCAGGTGCGGGTAGGCCGGCTGCTCGGTGAGGCCGGGGATCCATCGCTCGAGGGCGTCGTCCAGCGCGGCCATGCGCTCGTGTCCGAGGTGGTTCTGGGCCAGGACCGGTAGGGCGTCCTGGTAGGCCAGCACCGCTTGGCGCAGCAGCTGAGCCGCGTCACCGCGCTCGACGGTGGTGGCCGAGTGGGCGCGGCCGTCGCGGGCGAGGATGTCGGTGAGCACCTGCCGCGAATCGACGACCGTGTCCTGCACCTCGGGTCCGACACCGTCCAGCGAGGGGGTTGGTGTGGCGAGGTAGACGTGGTTGGCCTGCCGGCCGCGGGAGAGGGCGACGTAGAGCGCCTGGCGGGTCTCTGCCCCGGTGAGGACGGTGTGGGTGGTGTCGACGGTCGCGCCCTGGGCGGCGTGGATGGTGCTGGCGTACCCCAGCTGCACGTGCTCAGCCGCGTACCCGGCCGGCAGCGTGACGTGAGGTCGCTTGCTCCCGCTACCGTCGCGGTGGCGCTCGACAGAGAGGCTTCCGTCGGGATGAACCTCCAGGACGTGCCATCGATCGCCGTTCTTGACCCACGACCCATCCCCAGCACGCAGGGTGCGGTCGTTGCGGTGGGTGATCACGGTGTCCCCGGCACTGGCGCGGGTGCCGTCGCCCAGGGTCACCTCGCGCCCGGGCGGCTGCCCGATGGTGTCGAGGCGGTCGGTCCGGGCGCGCTGGTTCAGCTCGCGCACGGCGTCCCGGGTCGCGGCCAGCAGCAGGCTGGACAGCCCGGCCTGCTGGTCGGCTGCCCAGGCGGCGTACGCCGCATCGACCACGTCCCCGGTGTCACCGGTGTGGACGCGGTCGTGGTCGAGGTAGTGCTCCAGGGCGGCGGGGTCGCCGTCGCGGATCGCGAGGGTGGCGGCGCCTTCGGCGGGGTCGGTGAACCGGTGCAGCTCGGTCAGCGTGGCGGTGGTGCCGTGCGCGTAGCCCTGCTCAGCCAGGCCACCGAAGATCCCGCCTGCCGCCACGGCGGCCAGCTGCTGGTCGTCCCCGACCAGCCGCACGCTGCCACCGGCGTCGACGACGTGGCGGACCGCGGCCGCGAGGTTCCGGGTGCCGGCCATCCCGGCCTCGTCGATCAGCACCAACGTCCCCGGTCCCACGCGGCAGTTCGGGCCTCCCGCCTGGTTCGGGGCGGCGAGGCCGGCTCCGGTGGTGGTCTGGTGGAGGTACTTGGCGAGGGTGTCGGCGTGGATGCCGGTGGCGCGGCCGAGCTCGTCGGCGGCGACCGCGGTGGGGGCCAGGCCGAGGACGGTGCCTCCGGAGGTCTCCCACGCGCGGGCGAGCACCCGCAGCGCGGCGGTCTTGCCCGCCCCGGCCGGGGCAAGGGCGACCTGCATCCGGCACCCGCTCGTGGCGAGGTTGCGGACCATCGCGGTCTGCGAACGGTCCAGACCCGGCCCGTCCGCAGACTGGGCCGCCAGCACATCCTCCACGACGACTGGGTCTGCCTGGCGGCCGTCCCGACGCAGTCCTAGGGCGAGGAGCTCGTGCTCGGCGGCCAGGATCGCGTTTGAGGTGTAGGTCTGGCTGCCGTGCACGACGTGGGCGGACTGTCCGTCCGGGCGGCGCAGCACCTCCGGTTCGCCCAGCTCCAGCGGGACGCCGACCGGGACCGAGAAACGGTGCATGACCCAGCGTTCGACCTCACGCGCGTGTTCCTCGAGCCGGGCCAGGGGCACCTGGGCGGTGCGGAGCTGGCGCAGCGTCTCGGCGCGCACGTGCCAGACCTGCCACGTCGCCCGCGACCCCTCCAGCACCTTCACGACGCGGGCGGCGAGGAGCTGGGGGCGTGCGCCCCCACCCCTGAGCGTAGGTATGCGTCCCTGGAGCGTCTCCACCTCGTGACCTGCGACGATCCCCACTTCTCTGCTGGGCTCCCGGGGGCGTCTCCACCCCGCCCCCACCGCACTCGCGACTATCTCCTCCGGGTTGCGTCCCGCGGGGGCGAGCACGGCGGTGGCCTGCGCCCGCCAGGTCTGGCGTTGCTCGGCCTCGGAGCGGGGGTCGTGCTTGTCCGGGGGGGTCTCCAGGTTCGCCTGCTGCGCCAGCGCCAGCGCCTCGATCGTGGTGGGGTTGCGGCCGTGGTCGGCCCGGAAGGTGGCGGCGAGCTCGCGCTGCCGGGTCTCGATCGCCTGCCGCCGCGACGACCAGGTGGCCAGGAGGGCGGGGTCGATGCCGTCGATCTCCCGCACCGCCCGCTTGCCCTCCGGTGAGGGACGCTCGCTGAAGCGGACGCCGAGCCGGTCGACGAGGCCGGCTTCGAGGTGGGTGTTGTAGTGCTCGGAGGCCATGACCTTGGCCTTGAAGAGCATCCGCCCGTCCAGGGTCAACCACCGCCCGCACTCCCCGGGCAGGGACTGCACCTTGTTCGAGACGACGACGTGGGTGTGCAGGTCCGGGTCGCCGGTGCGCGAGTCACGGTGGTCGAACGCGGCCGCGATGAGCCCGACCACCGGGACCTGGCGGATGCCACCCTTGCCCACCCTCGTGTAGGCGACCTCACGCTCCAGCATCGCCAGGGTCGCGCGGACCGCGTCCTGGTGCGCAGCCTCCACCTGTCGCGCGATCTCCGGGGAGGCGAGGGCCCACAGCGCCGAGACCGACTTCACCGGCGAGAACGTCAGGTCGAACCCCGCCACCGGCACCTGCGCCGGCCGCGACGCCCTCGCCACGAACATCGTCAGCTCGGCCTCGTCCACCGGCGCGCGGCCGTGCCGCTGCACGAACGCGCCCCGTGCCACCTGGGTGCGGATCTCCGTCCGCTCCTCTAGGGGGATGGGGGCGTTCCACACCAGGCCCCGCGACGTGTTGTGCTCGCTGAACGCCCGCGCCGTCACCTGCCGCAGCGTCGTGGCGTCGAAGGTCGAGAACGCCCGCCCCAACGCACCCCACCCCTTCACGGCCGCCTGCGGCTCCTCGGAGCGGGGGTGGCGGCCCTGGCCGAACAGCAGCCGCATCTGCTCCTCGGTGACGACGTCCCCCGCGGCCAGGTCGAGCCCGGCGAGGCCGGTGCCCAGCCAACGGCCGGGCGCCTCGCCCTTCTCCTCGTAGTACGACGCGAGCCCGACCTGCCGCTTCTCGGTGGCGTCGTGGGCAGCGACCTGCTTCGTCAGGTACGTGTACCCGCTGCCGGCGGCGAGCTTGTGCAACGTCATCACGTATACCAAAGGCGGCCGAACGAGCCTCAGGGTTTCACGAGTTTCGCCGAGTGCACTAGGTGTGTCCTCGATCTGCTGCTGCTGGGCGTCGGTCGGTCGCGGAGCTGCTCAGAAAAAAGTTGAAGAAAATGAGTCCCGGAGGGTGGTCTCGGCCGCTTTAGGGGGTAGGCGGGTTCGTCGTCGGGTGGTTATCCACAGGGACGGTCGGGTGCCTGCCTGGTCCGCACGGGATCTGGCCTACTGGAGGTCGGTCCCTGACGAAGGGAGTGGACATGTCGACGATGGCCAGCGGGAGTCCGGAGCAGCGGAGCAAGGCACCGGTCGGGCCACTGCAGCGGCGGTGGTACAGCGTGCCCGAGGTGGCGGAGATGCTCGGCTACGGGCCGACGAAGGTGCGGATGATGTGCATCTCCGGCGACCTGCGCTCGCTCAAGGACGGCGGGTCCCGTCGCATCCTGCCGGCGTGGGTCGACGAGTACGTCGCCAGGCGGGCGGCCGAGGCGGAGGAGGACTGGCGGTGAGCCGCCGCGCCAACGGGGAGGGGTCGATCTACCCCTACCGCAACGGCTTCGCCGCGCACGTGTGGATCACCACCCCCGCGGGCCGCCGCCAGCGCAAGTCCGTCTACGGCAAGACCCGGGCCGAGGTCCACGAGAAGTGGCTCCGGCTGCACGAGCAGGCGCGGCGCGGACCGGTCGTCCCGGTCTCGCCCAGGCTCCGCGACTTCCTCGAGCAGTGGCTGACCGAGACCGTCCGGCCAGGACTGTCGCCGGCCACGGCGAGCAACTACGAGATGTTCTCCCGGCTCTACATCGTCCCCGACCTGGGGGATCGCAAGCTCGAGAAGCTGTCGGTCCGCGACGTCCAGACCTGGGTCAACGAGCTGCGGGTGCGGTGCCAGTGCTGCTTCCAGGGCAAGGACGCCGCGCGGACCGAGCCGCGGTGCTGCGCGCGTGGGCAGTGCTGCCACGAGGTCGCCTCGGAGTGGACGGTCCACCAGGCGTGGCGCGTGCTCCGCGGGGCACTCACCCAGGCGATGCGCGAGGAGCTCGTCTTCCGCAACGTGGCCGCGCTCGTGCGCGTGCCGGTGCCCCGGGCGAAGCGATCGGCCGTGTGGTCGGTGGACGACGCCCGGCAGTTCCTGGAGTCAGCCCGCGACGCCGGGGATGCGATGTATGCGGCCTACGTGCTGCTCCTCGTGCTCGGGCTGCGGCGGGGGGAGGTGCTCGGCCTGGCGTGGGAGGACGTCGACCTGGAGCAGGGCGAGGCCTACATCGCCTGGCAGGTCCAGCGCGTCGACGGCCAGCTGCTCCGGCGGCGGACCAAGACCCCCTCCTCGGACGCGCCGCTGCCGCTGCCGGACATCGCCCTCCGGGCCCTCCAACGGCACCGGGCCGAGGAGAACCGGCGACGGCTCGCCGCCGGAGACATGTGGGGCGACTGCGGCCTCGTCTTCACGACCCGTCTGGGCGATCCGCTCGACCCGCGCAACTTCCACACGGCGTTCAAGACCCGGGCGGGCAAGGCCGGCGTCCCGATCATCCCCGTGCACGCAACGCGGCGGACCTGCGCGAGCCTGCTCGTCGCGCTCGACGTGCACCCGCGGGTGGCGATGGCGGTGCTCCGGCACAGCCGGATCTCGATGACCATGGAGGTCTACTCCCAGGTCTCGTCGCAGGCCACGCGCGAGGCGCTGCGCCAGCTCGGCGGACGACTGGGCGGCTCGGTTGGCTAGACCCCGAACGAAGATGTCGCAGTTCGACGACAAGGGCACATGTCGCGGTACCGTGACATTTCAAGATGTCACGGATATGTGACATCTACGGTGGGGAAGTGGGTCGCATGCTCAGGACGGTCCGAGACGTCGGTGCGGCGGTGCGCCGAGCACGCCGGGAGGCCGGGCTCAGTCAGCAGGCTCTCGCGGACCGGGCGGGGGTTTCCCGCCAGTGGCTCTCCCGCGTGGAAGCGGGGAAGGGTCCCTCCGCCGAGATCGGCAAGGTGCTCGACGTCCTTGCCGCGCTCGGACTTGCGGTCGACCTGGTCACCACCCCCGTGACCGAGGCCGCGGACGATGACCCGTTTGCCGGTCTCTTCGAGGGCGGCTCGTGACGGCATTCCTGGACGTCTACCTCGACGGCGTCCTGGCCGGACAGGTCGATGAAGGTGGGGCGCACTTGGCTCGTCCGCGACGTGACCGTCGAGGACTGGGTCGCCGTCGGTCTCTCCCTAGGTCTGGAGGCGACCGAGGCCGTGGACCGCGTGGAGCGCCTGCGCACAGGCCTGCCCGAAGCGTCCTCGCAGCGGCTAAGGCCGCACCCGCGCCCTTCGCTGACGATGCCCGCCGTGTCGCCAGTGCCGTCGCTCGGCAGGTCCACCCGCGGGCTCCGCGCCTTCCACGCGCGTCTCAGGCCACCCGGAACTCGGCTGACTAGGGCTGTGAGCAGGACTCTTGGTGGGAACGCCCCGATCCCTGCTGCTGTGGGCGAGACATGTTCGCTCACTGCACATCCCACCTGCCAAATGTCTGTCATGAGTGTGTAGATTGACATTGTGGACGTCGCTATGTTCGGGAACAACAGAACCGGGACCCTCGTGCCGATCTCGGGTGTCGACCCACGATCCGGGGAGTGGACACACTCCGCATTCGTTCCCGCGCCACTGACGGAGGACCTGCCCGACGTGAGTCCTCAGACATGGATGCGGGTCGCCGACGCGCGCGCAGCCCTCGCGGCACTGGACAGCACGGCGCGTCAGCTGCCCAATCCCCAGCTGCTCCGGCGACCCTCGCTGCAGAGGGAGGCCCAGAGCACCTCGGCGCTCGAGGGCACCTACGAACCCCTGCACGCGGTGCTGACCGCCGACGACGAGGGCCCGCTGAGCCTCACGATGCGCGAGGTTCTCAACTTCGTGACGATGGCCGACTTGGCCTTCGGCTGGGTGAACCAAGGCCGGACCTTGTCCGTCCCCATGCTCGCCGAGCTGCAGCAGACGCTGGTCCGCGGCACCCCGGCGGAGAGCCCCTCGTCCGGGCAGATCAGGACGATCCAGGTCGTCATCGGGCAACGCCGGACGGCTGCCGTCGGGGAGCTCCCGGTCAAGGCCGCCCGGTTTGTCCCCCCTCCTCCCGGGTTGGACCTCGAGGCGAACGTGCGCGACCTGGTGCGTTGGATGGCCGCGGACCACAAGGAGACGATGGACCCGGTGGTCGTCTCGGCGCTCTCGCACTACCAGTTCGAGACCCTGCACCCCTTTCACGACGGCAACGGACGCATCGGCCGCCTCCTCATCGTCCTGCAGCTCTACGCCTCTGGGGTCCTCAGCGAGCCGACCCTCACGGTGTCCCCCTGGTTCGAGGCACGACGCAGCGAGTACTACGACCGCCTCCTGGCGGTGAGCTGCGCCGGCGAGTGGGACCAGTGGATCTCCTTCTTCGCCCAGGGGCTCGAGGAATCGGCGCGGACCACCCATGGGCAGATGCTGAGGCTCGTCGACGTGCAGTCCGAGCTGAAGGAGAGGATCCGCGCCTCGTCTCTGCGCGCAGACAAGGCCCACACCCTCGTCGACTACGCGGTCGCACACCCCTCCTTCACGGTGCGGCAGGTCCAACGCGACCTCGAACTCTCCTACGGCCGGGCCAACGGCCTCGTCGGTCAGCTGGTCGACCTCGGCGTCCTCTCGTCAACGGGTGAGACCTACCGCCGCCGCTTCTTCGCCCCTGCCGTCCTCGACGTCCTCCTCAGCGCCTGACGGCGTTGCAGCACGCACGTCACCCCAAACCTGCAGGTCAGGCCCATGATCGACGCGTTTGCAGCCGTACTTTGCTGGGGTACGGGCACGAAAGAGGCCCTCCCCGCGGAGCGGGAAGGGCCTCTGACCTGGGGTGGAGGCGAGGGGACTCGAACCCCTAACCCCCTGCTTGCAAAGCAGGTGCGCTACCAATTGCGCCACGCCCCCTGGACGGCCCGCTGGTCGGGAGACCGGGACCGGGGATTGTTCAGTTGTGCGGGCGGACCAGGGTCACTGGCCGCCGACGGTGTGGACGTCGTCGGTGGCCTCGGCCCACAGGTCGCGCTCGGCCTGGGTGTCCTGCATCTTCTTCAGCACGGCGATGCCGGCAGCAGCCGCGGCGAGCATGAGCAGACGCTTCATTCTGTGCCTCCGTCGGGGACGAGGTGGATGGTGCTGGTGGGCCTAACTGGACTTGAACCAGTGACCTCTGTCTTATCAGGACAGCGCTCTAACCAACTGAGCTATAGGCCCGGGGACGCGTTGCTCACGCGACGCACGAGACTACCGCATGGCGGCGAGCGCGCCCAAATCCTGGGCGAGCTCCCCGACCGGAGCGGCTACTCGTCGGAGAGCGTCACCTGCGCGCCACCGACGAGAGCGGCGCAGATGTTGTAGAGGAAGGCGGTCAGGGTGGCCAGGGCGGTGAGCAGGAAGACGTTGAGCACGCCGATCACCGCGGTCAGCGAGACCACGCGGCCGAAGCCGAGGTAGTCCATCAGGTCGAACGCCGGCCCGCCGGACTCGCCGCTGGTCACCTGGGTGAAGAAGTCGCTGACGGTGGAGAAGACGTTCATCCCCGACAGCACCGTCCACAGCAGGCCCACCATGACCACGCCGGCGATGCCGAGCGCGACCGAGACCAGGAAGCTGATCTTCAGGACCGACCAGGGGTCGATCCGCTGGGCCGTCAGCCGCACCCTGCGGGGACCACCCCGGCGCGGGGCGGGACGTCCGGCACGGGCCGGGTCGGAGGTGCGGGCGGTGTTGGTGGGGGCGGTCCGCGGTCCCGCCGGTCGCGCGGTCGAGGGGCGTCCTGCGGTCGCACCGGCCGCCGACCCCGACGCCAGACCGGCGGAGGCGCCCCGCAGCGCGCGCGCCTTGCGGGCCGCCAGGTCCCGGCCCTGGGCGGTGCGCGCCAGGGCCCCGTCCCTCATCCGGGCGGCGGTCGAACGGTCCTCCTCCGAGGCCGTCACCGTCCGTCCGCGCTCGACCCCGCGCCCGGGCCCCCGGTCCGGTCCGGACCCGTCCTCCGGCTGCACGCGAGGATGGACCTCGGTCTCGTCACCGGAGGTCGACGGGCCCGGCTGGGCGCCGTGGCTGGTGCTCATGCATCGTCTCCCGGGGGTGCGTCGCTGGTCTGACCGCTCGGCTGCTCACCGTCCGGCTCCTCCGACGGTACGCCATCGGCGACACCGGCGACATCCTCCGCGCCGTCACCGGCAGGTATGTCGTCCGCCTGCGCGTCCTCCTGCCCGGCGATCTCCTCGACCTCCTCCAGCGCCGTGCTCTCGGCGTTGCGGGCCACGGCCACGATCGAGTCGTGCTTGCCGGGATCGGCGAACCGGACCCCGGCGGTGTCCCGGCCGGTGACCCGGACCTGGTCGATGCTGGAGCGCACCACGTTGCCGCGTTCCATGACCACCAGCACCTCGTCGCCCTCGTGCACCGTGAGCGCACCGACGAGGTTGCCGCCCTTGTCGGTGGACTTGGCGACCTTGATGCCCAGACCGCCACGACCCTGCACCCGGTAGGCCGAGACCGGGGTGCGCTTCGCCATACCCGTCTCGAAGACGACGAAGACGAACGGGTCTTCGCCCTCGGGGACCACCGACATGGAGAGCAGCTCGTCCTCGCCGCGGAACTTCATCCCGGAGACGCCGGAGGTGGCCCGGCCCATCGGCCGCAGCGCCCCGTCGGTCGCGGTGAAGCGGACCGACTGGCCCTTGCGGGAGACGAGGAGCACGTCGTCCTGCGCGGAGGTCAGCTGCGCCCCGACGAGCTCGTCGCCGTCGCGCAGGTTGATCGCGATCAGACCGCCGGAGCGGGGGGAGTCGTAGTCGCCCAGCCGGGACTTCTTGACCAGCCCGTTGCGGGTGGCGAGCAGCAGGTAGGGCTCCTGCTCGTAGTCGGCGATGGTGAGCACCTGGCGGATCCGCTCGTCCGGCTGGAAGGCCATCAGGTTGGCCACGTGCTGACCCTTGCCGGTCGGCCCGCCCTCGGGGAACTCGTAGGCCTTGGCCCGGTAGACCCGGCCGGTGTTGGTGAAGAACAGCATCCACTCGTGGGTGCTGGTGATGAAGAAGTGCTCCACCACGTCGTCGGCGCGCAGGGCGGCGCCACGACGGCCCTTGCCCCCGCGGTTCTGCGGCCGGTACTCGCGCACGGGGGTGCGCTTGACGTAGCCGCCGCGGGTGATGGTGACGACCACGTCCTCCTCGGGGATCAGGTCCTCCATCGACATGTCGCCCTCGTCGGGGACGATCCGCGAGCGCCGCGCGTCGCCGTACTTGTCGACGATGGCCCCGAGCTCGTCGATGATGATCTGCCGCTGCCGCTCGGGCTTGGACAGGATGTCCTGGTAGTCCTCGATCTGGGTCTGCAGCTCGTCGTGCTGGTCGATGATGCGCTGGCGCTCCAGCGCGGCCAGGCGGCGCAGCTGCATGTCGAGGATGGCGCGGGCCTGCACGTCGTCGATGGCCAGCAGCTCCATCAGACCGTCCCGGGCCTCATCGGCCGAGGGGCTGCGGCGGATGAGGGCGATGACCTCGTCCAGCATGTCGAGGGCCTTGAGCAGGCCGCGCAGGATGTGGATCCGCTTCTCGGCCTCGTCCAGGCGGAACGTGGTGCGCCGCACGATGACCTCGACCTGGTGGTCGACCCAGTGCCGGATGAACGCCGAGACGGGCAGCGTGCGCGGCACCCCGTCGACGAGCGCCAGCATGTTGGCGCTGAAGTTGGCCTGCAGCTGGGTGTGCTTGTAGAGGTTGTTGAGGACGACCTTGGCCACGGCGTCGCGCTTGAGCACGATGACCAGGCGCTGCCCGGTGCGGCCGGACGTCTCGTCGCGCAGGTCGGCGATCCCGCCCAGGCGACCCTCGTTGACCAGCTGGGCGATCTTGCGGACCAGGTTGTCCGGGTTGACCTGGTAGGGCAGCTCGGTGACGACGAGGCACTGACGGCCGTGGATCTCCTCGACCTCCACGACGGCGCGCTGGACGATCGAGCCGCGGCCGGTGCGGTAGGCCTCCTCGATGCCCTTGCGGCCCAGGATGAGCGCCCCGGTCGGGAAGTCCGGACCGGGCACCAGCTCCAGCGTCTTGGCCAGCAGCTCCTCGCGGGTGGCCTCCGGGTGCTCCAGCAGCCACCGGGCGGCGGAGGCGACCTCGCGCAGGTTGTGCGGCGGGATCTGGGTGGCCATGCCCACCGCGATACCGGCCGAGCCGTTGACCAGCAGGTTCGGGAAGCGCGCCGGCAGCACCGTCGGCTCCTTGGTCTTCCCGTCGTAGTTGTCGGTGAAGTCGACGGTGCCCTCGTCGATCTCGCGGACCATCTCCATGGCCAGCGGCGCCATCCGGGCCTCGGTGTAGCGCGGGGCGGCCGCCCCCTCGTCGCCGGGCGTGCCGAAGTTGCCCTGCCCCGAGATCAGCGGGTAGCGCATCGACCACGGCTGCACCAGGCGCACCATCGCGTCGTAGATCGCGCTGTCGCCGTGCGGGTGGTAGTGACCCATGACGTCGCCGACGACACGCGCGCACTTGTTGAAGCCGCGGTCGGGACGGTAGCCGCCGTCGAACATCGCGTAGACCACGCGCCGGTGCACCGGCTTGAGGCCGTCACGCACGTCGGGCAGCGCGCGGGAGACGATGACGCTCATCGCGTACTCGATGTAGCTGCGCTGCATCTCCGCGTTGAGGTCGACCGCCTCGACGCGGTCGGTCTCGCCGGGCGAGCGGTCCACGGGCGCGGTCTGCGGGTCGGGGTTCTCCACCTCGACGTCCGTGTCGTCCGTGGGCAGGTCGGGGGTCTCGTCGTCAGCCATCGTTCCCTCGGTCGGTCGTGTTCAGGTCAGGTATGCGGTGCAGGCGCGGCGGCCTCGTCCCGCCGCCCGGCGCGCCTAGATGTCGAGGAAGCGGACGTCCTTGGCGTTGCGCTGGATGAAGCTGCGCCGGGACTCCACGTCCTCGCCCATGAGCACGGCGAAGATCTCGTCCGCGGCCGCGGCGTCGTCGAGGGTCACCTGGAGCAGCACGCGGGTCTCGGGGTCCATCGTCGTCTCCCACAGCTCCTGCGGGTTCATCTCGCCCAGACCCTTGTAGCGCTGCACGCCGGAGTCCTTGGGCATCCGCCAGCCCCGGTTGGTCGTGCCCTCCCGGATGAGCGCGTCGCGCTCCCGGTCGGAGTAGGCGAACTGGTGGTCGGCGTTGGACCACTTGATCCGGTAGAGGGGCGGCTGGGCCAGGTAGACGTAGCCGTGCTCGATGAGCGGCCGCATGAACCGGAACAACAGGGTGAGCAGCAGGGTCCGGATGTGCATGCCGTCGACGTCGGCGTCCGCCATCAGCACGATCTTGTGGTAGCGCGCCTTGGTGATGTCGAAGTCCTCGCCGATGCCGGTGCCGAAGCCGCTGATCAGCGCCTGCACCTCGAGGTTGGCCAGGATCTTGTCGAGCCGGGCCTTCTCCACGTTGAGGATCTTGCCGCGGATGGGCAGGATCGCCTGGGTGTGCGGGTCGCGGCCGCTGACCGCCGAGCCGCCGGCCGAGTCGCCCTCGACGATGAACACCTCGGACTTGGCCGGGTCCTTGGACTGGCAGTCCTTGAGCTTGCCGGGCAGGCCGAGGCTCTCCAGCGGGCCCTTGCGGCGGGTGGCGTCGCGCGCCTTGCGGGCGGCGACCCGGGCGTGCGCGGCGTTGACGGCCTTGCTGACGATCGCCTTGCCCTCGCGGGGGTGCGCGTCCAGCCAGGCGCCGAACCGCTCGGTCATCGCCGCCTGGACGAAGCCCTTGACCTCGGAGTTGCCGAGCTTGGTCTTGGTCTGGCCCTCGAACTGGGGCTCGCCGAGCTTGACGGAGACGACCGCGGTCAGGCCCTCGCGGACGTCGTCGCCGGTGAGGTTGTCGTCCTTCTCGCGCAAGATCTTGTTGGTGCGCGCGAAGTCGTTGACCAGCCGGGTCAGGGAGGCGCGGAAGCCCTCCTCGTGGGTGCCGCCCTCGTAGGTGTTGATCGCGTTGGCGTAGGTGTGCACCGACTCGCTGTAGGCGGCCGTCCACTGCATCGCCACCTCGAGGCTGAGCTGGCGGGCGGTGTCCTCGAGCTCGAAGGCGATGACCTCCTCGTGGATCGGCTCGGCCCGCTTGCTCTTGTTGATGTGCTTGACGTAGTCGAGGATGCCGTTCTCGTAGCGGTAGCTGACCGAGCGCTTCTTGTCGGCCTGGCTGGCCTCGTCGTCGGCGGTCTCCTCGATGGCCTCGGCGTCCTCGGTCCGCTCGACCGGCCGCTCGTCGGTCAGCGAGATGGTCAGTCCCTTGTTGAGGAAGGCCATCTGCTGCAGCCGGGCGCGCAGGGTCTCGAAGTCGAAGACGACCGCGTCGAAGATGTCCGGGCTGGGCCAGAAGGTGATCGTCGTCCCGGTGACGTCGGCCGGGATCTGCTCGTCCTTCGACAACGGAGCCTGCGGCACGCCGAGCTCGTAGGCCTGCCGGAAGACGTGGCCCTTCTGCCGGACCTCGACCTCCATCCGGTCCGAGAGGGCGTTGACGACCGAGGAGCCCACGCCGTGCAGACCGCCGGAGACCTTGTAGCCGCCCCCGCCGAACTTGCCGCCGGCGTGCAGCACGGTGAGCACGAGCTCCACCGCGGGACGCTTCTCGGTCGGGTGCAGGTCGGTGGGGATGCCACGGCCGTCGTCGATCACCCGGCAGCCGCCGTCGGCCAGCAGGGTGACCTCGACGTGGGTCGCGTAGCCGGCCATCGCCTCGTCCACCGAGTTGTCCACGACCTCGTAGACCAGGTGGTGCAGTCCGCGCTCACCCGTGGAGCCGATGTACATGCCCGGGCGCTTGCGGACCGCCTCCAGGCCCTCCAGGACCTGGATCGCCGAGGCGTCGTAGGCCGGCGCGGTGGCCAGCGACCCTGGTTCCCCTTCCTGAGGTGGTGCCGCAGGCAGCTCCGGCATCGCGGGCTCGGCAGGGATCTCGGGACCGACCTCGGGCACGGTGCTCCTCGGGTAGGGGACGTGTCGACGGCGACCGTCGACGGACAACATCCCGATCTTACCCGTTCCGCGGGCCCGAACCGGTCATCCACAGGCGTTCTGAGGGCATTCTTCGCCGATCTGGCCGCAGGACGTGCCGACGACCCACCCCCGACACGTCTCCTACCCCCTCAGCGGCCCAGACGGCGGTCCAGGCGCGTCGGCGGACGGTGGCCGGACCGGGACGGCCGCCGGACCCGCACGGATCAGCCGTAGGTGTCCCGCGGACCGCGTCCGCCCGCCGACAGCGGCCCCTTGCGCCAGGACGGACCACCGGGGCCGCGGACCACGATCTCGGTGACGACGCCGGCCCCCACCTCGGTCTCGATCCTGGCCAGCACGCTGGACAGGAGCAGCCGCATCTGCGTCGCCCAGGCGGTGCTCACCGCCCGCACGGTCAGGACCGTGCTCTCGAAGGCGACCACCTCGACGTTGGCGGCGACCTGCGCCCCCACGATCTGGGGCCACCGGCCCACGACGGAGCCCACCTGGACGTCCGCGTCCCAGCCACGGCTGGCGACGAGGCGCTCGATCTCGGCCCCGACCGGGTGCGGATCACGCTTGTCGCCCTCCTTGGGCGGGGCCTGCCCCGCGGCGCGGCGCCGGCCGGCGCCGGCGGGCGAGCCCGGGCGCAGCCCCTTGGCCCGCGCGTTGCGGCGGGCCCTGGCCAGGGCGTCGTGCGCCGCGTGCAGCGGGTCCAGCTCGGCCTTCGTCCCCTCCGCCCCGGGCTGAGGAACCTGCGGGGCCGGGTCCGCAGCACCGGCGGCCGGGACGTCGGGGGGCTGCCCGTTCACGGTTCGGTCCCGTCGTCGGACGCGGCCCGCGGCGTCACCGCTCCGAGCACCACGTCGAGCACCCGCCCGCGCGGTCCTCCACCAGGCCCGTCGAGCAGGCGGTCCGGCACGTCGTCGGCCACCGCGGCGGTCACCAGCACCTGCTCGCAGTCGGCGACTAGGTCGACCAGCCGCTCGCGACGTCCCACGTCCAGCTCGGCGAAGACGTCGTCCAGGACGAGCACCGGGTCGGTCCCCAGGTCGTGACGCAGCAGCGAGAACCCGGCCAGCCGCAGGGACAGCGCCAGGCTCCAGGACTCGCCGTGCGAGGCGTAGCCCTTGGCCGGCAGGTCGCCCAGCGTGAGCACCACCTCGTCACGGTGCGGCCCGACCAGCGAGACGCCGCGCTCCTGCTCCTGGGAACGCACCTGCTCGATCGTGTCCAGGACCGCCTGCACCACCTCCTCCTGCTCGGGCACCTCGCCCGCCTCGATCCGCTCGGCCGCGCGGGTGCCGGCGGCCAGCGAGCTGCGGTATGCCGCGTCCGCGGCGGTCTGGCTGTCGCTGATCGTGCGGTAGGACTGCGCGAGGTAGGGGCGCAGGTCGCGCAGCAGCCGCAGGCGCGCGTAGATCAGGGCGCCCCCGATCTGGGCCAGGTGGGTGTCGAAGACCGTGAGCGTGGCCAGGGCCGAGGCGCGCGCCTGCTCCAGGTCCTCCCCGGGGGCCAGCCGGGGACCCCCGCCCCGACGGCCGCGCCCCGGCTCGCGCCACAGCGACGCCCCCGAGCGCAGCAGGGCGTTGCGCTGCCGCAGCGCCCGGTCGTAGTCCGACCGCACGCCGGCCCACCGTGGCTGCCGGGCGACGAGCAGGTCGTCGAGCATCCGGCGCCGCTCGGCGGGGTCGCCCTTGACCAGCGCCAGGTCCTCCGGCGCGAAGAGGACGGTGCGCAGGGTTCCCAGGACGTCGCGCTGCCGCGCGACCGGGGAGCGGTTGAGGCGGGCCTTGTTGGCCCGGCCCGGCACCACCTCCAGCTCGACCAGCGACTCCCGGCCCTCGCGCACGACCGTCGCCCGCACCACGGCGCTCTGCGCACCGGCCCGGACCAGAGGAGCATCCTGGGCGACGCGGTGGGAGGCGAGCGTGGCCACATACCCGGCGGCCTCGACGAGGTTGGTCTTGCCCTGCCCGTTGCGCCCGAGCAGCACGGTGACCCCAGGGGCGAGCTCGACGTCCGCGGCCGGATAGCTGCGGAAGTCGGTCAGGGCCAGCCTGCTCAGGTGCACGGGGACGGCCGGGCTGCCCGTGCCCGGGCGCCGGCCGGACGCCCGGGGTTCACCGGTCGGTGTCGCCGCTGCCCGAGGTCGGTCCGTCGGCGTGCTCGGTGGTGCCGGTGCCCGAGGACGGCCCGGCGGTCTCCGCTCCCGAGGACGGCTCGGCGTTCTCGGCGCCCGGCCGCTGCTCGCCGGCCTCCTGCGCCTTGGGCTCGGCGCCGCCGTGGACCTCCACCTGGCCCTCGTCCTTGCTCTTCTCGTCGTCGAGCATCTTGACCGCGTGGCCGCCGAACTGGCCGCGCAGCGCGGCGACCATCTGCATGGCGGGGGAGTTCTCCTGGCGCGAGGCGAAGCGGGCGAAGAGCGCCGAGCTGATGACCGGCATCGGCACGGCCATCTCGATGGCCTCCTGGACCGTCCAGCGGCCCTCGCCGGAGTCGGTGGTGTACTCGCTGACGCCCTTGAGCTCAGGAGTCTCCTCCAGCGCCTTGACCGCCAGGTCGAGCAGCCACGAGCGCACCACGGTACCGCGGCTCCAGGCCTGGAAGCAGCCCTGGACGTCCTTGACGAAGTCCTTGGCGGTGAGCAGCTCGTAGCCCTCGGCGTAGGCGGCCATCAGGCCGTACTCGATGCCGTTGTGCACCATCTTGGCGTAGTGGCCGGCGCCCACGTCCCCCGCGTGCACGAAGCCCTCCTCGCGCGGACCTTCGGGTCGGAGCGCGTCGAAGACGGGCATCGCCATCTCGACGTGCTCCGCGCGGCCGCCGCACATCAGGCCGTAGCCGTTCTCCAGCCCCCAGATCCCCCCGGAGACTCCGCAGTCGACGTAGCCGATGCCCTTGGCGGACATGAGCTCGTCCAGCTCGATGTCCTCGGTGAACTTGCTGTTGCCGCCCTCGATGATCAGGTCTCCCTCGGAGAGCAGCTCCCCGAGCTGCTCCACCGTGCTGCGGGTCGGTTTGCCGTGCGGGACCATCACCCACACCACGCGGGGCGCGTCCAGGGCCTGCACCAGCTCCTCGAGCGTGTGCACGTCCCGCAGGCTCTCGTCCAGGTCGAAACCGAAGACCTCGTGACCGGCCTTGCGCAGCCGGTCGCGCATGTTGCCGCCCATCTTGCCCAGGCCGATCATCCCGATCTTCATCGCTTCTCCTCGTGGTTGGCGGACTAGGTGGTCTGCCGGGGCCGCTCCGCGCTCAGCCGGCGAAGCGCACCGGCATCAAGACGTAACGGTAGGACTCGTCGGGCTCCCCGTCGATCTCGGCCTGCCCCGACAGCACCGCCGGACGCGAGGGCTGGGTGAAGCCCAGCCTGGCCAGGGGGGCGTTGAGCACCCCGAGGCCGTCCAGCAGGAACTGGGGGTTGAAGGCGATCTCGATCTCCGGCCCGGTGAGCGAGGCCTCGACCGCCTCGCTGCCCTGGGCGTCGTCGCCGCTGCCCGCCTCGATGGTCAGCTGGCCGTCGGTGAACCGCAGCCGGATCGGGGTGTTGCGCTCGGCCACCAGCGCCACCCGCCGGACCGCCTCGATGAACGCCTGCGTGTCCACGACCGCCACGGTGTCCACCGAGGAGGGGAAGATCGAGGTGACCTTGGGGTACTCGCCGTCGAGCAGCCGCGTGGTCGTGCGTCGCCGGCCGGCCTCGAAGCCGACCAGCCCGTCGGAGCGCTGGGCGTCGCCGAAGGCCACGTCGACGCTGGCCGAGGCGCCCAACGCCTTGGCGGTCTCGGACAGGGTGCGGGCCGGCACCAGGCAGACGTAGCTGGCGTCCGGGGCCGAGGGGCTCCAGGTCAGCTCGCGCAGCGCCAGGCGGTAGCGATCGGTGGCCAGCATGGTGACCTTCTCGCCCTCGATCTCGACACGGACGCCGGTGAGGATCGGCAGGGTGTCGCCGCGGTCGGCGGCGATGGAGACCTGGTGGACCGCCTGGGTGAACGCGTCACCGGGCATGCTGCCGCTGGCGTCGGCCTGGGTGGGCAGCTGGGGGTAGTCCGCGACCGGCATCTGGATGAGCGCGAACCGGCTGGACCCGCAGGTGAGCTGGACCTTGGCGCCGTCGGTGGCGACCTCGACCGGACGGTCGGGCAGGTTGCGGGAGATGTCGGCGAGCAGCTTGCCGAGCACGAGCACCTGGCCGCCCTCGCTCACCTCGGCCTCGACGGTGACCGTCGCGGACACCTCGTAGTCGTACGCCGACAGCGTCAGCGTCCCGACCTCGTCGGCGGTGAGCAGGACCCCGGCCAGCACCGGCACGGGCGGACGGTTGCTGAGTCCGCGGACCACCCAGGCCACGGCCTCGGACAGGACATCGCGCTCGACACGGAACTTCACGACACTCGGCCCCTCGGCTGATGAGACGACGACAACAGGCGCGGCAGTCACCGCAGGGGGCGACGCGCGGATGTGCAGCATGTCACGACTTCACGCCGCCAGTCCATCGCGCCCCGGATCTGGTGGTTCTGCGTGGATCCCACTGTGCCATGCCCGGTCCCCGCACCCCCGGACCAGGCCCAGCAGGGACGGGGGAGGAGGTTCCTATGGTGATGGATCTCGTCGTTGTCGTCGGGCCTGTGGACACTGTGGACGACGCCGGTCCGGGACCACGTCCGCGCAGGTCGGAGCGGGGATCGAGCGGGTGCTGACCCTGTGCGCACCGGGTGGACCGGGCTGGGCACGACCTCCCTGCGGGTGTGGACGGACATCCGTCGTCCACAGGCCGTCCCACGACCTGCGCCGGCGGTCCCCAGCTCGGTGCGGCCTCCTCCCCACGTGGTCCACAGGCTGTGCACAACCGGGCAGCGTGCCGTCGACGCCGGGACGAGGGGCAGGTGTGACGGGGGTGAACGGTGGGTCACGACGCACAGGTTCGTCCACAGGCTGTGGACAGTCGGTGGGAACTGCAGCGCCCGAGGCTCCTAGCGGGCCGACGCCTTGCGGATGATGCCGGTCAGGTCGGTGATCTGGTCGTAGAGGGCGCGGCGCTCGCCCATGAGCTGGCGGATCTTGCGCTCGGCGTGCATGACCGTGGTGTGGTCGCGGCCGCCGAAGTGCTGGCCGATCTTGGGCAGCGAGAGCTCGGTCAGCTCGCGGCACAGGTACATCGCGATCTGGCGGGCGTTCACCAGCGAGCGGGAGCGCGACGTGCCGCACAGCTCCTCGATGCTGATCTGGAAGTAGTCGGAGACCTCGGCCATGATCGTCGGCACGCCGATCGCCGCCGCCTCGCCGCTGGGGATGATGTCCTTGAGCACGTGCGCGGCCAGCTCGGCCGTCAGCGGCTCGGAGGACAGCGAGGCGAAGGCCGTCACCCGGATGAGCGCCCCCTCCAGCTCACGGATGTTGGTGGTGATCCTCGAGGCGATGAGCTCGAGCACCTCGTCGGGGGTGTTCATCCCCTCCTGGGCCGCCTTCTTGCGCAGGATGGCGATGCGCGTCTCCAGGTCGGGCGGCTGGACGTCCGTGAGCAGCCCCCACTCGAACCTGCTGCGCATCCGCTCGGCGAAGCCGGAGAGCCGCTTGGGCGGCTGGTCGGAGGTGATCACGACCTGCTTCTCGCTGTTGTGCAGCGTGTTGAAGGTGTGGAAGAACTCCTCGACCGTCTGCTCCTTGCCCTGCATGAACTGGATGTCGTCGATGAGCAGGAAGTCGACGTTGCGGTAGCGCCGCTGGAACGCGCCCGCCTCCTGGTTGCGGATCGAGTTGATGAAGTCGTTGGTGAACTCCTCCGAGTTCACGTAGCGCACCCGCACCCCCGGGTAGAGGCTGCGGGCGTAGTGCCCGATCGCGTGCAGCAGGTGGGTCTTGCCCAGTCCCGACTCGCCGTAGATGAACAGCGGGTTGTAGGCCCGCGCCGGCGACTCCGCGACCGCGAGCGAGGCGGCGTGCGCGAACCGGTTGGACGAGCCGGACACGAAGGTGTCGAAGGAGTACTTCGGGTTCAGCCGCGCCTCGTCCGGGCCGGTGCCCTGGGTGGCCGCCGCGCGCCTGGGCACCGCCGGTGCCGTCGTCGCGGCCGCCGGCTCCTGCGCGGGGTATGGCGTGGCGCCACCCTCGGGCGTGCCGTCCGTGGCAGGGGCGGCCTCGTCCTGCGCCTCCACCTCCTGGCGCAGCGACTCGTCCACGGTGATCGCCAGACGGACGTCGTGACCCAGCTCCCCGGCGAGCGCCGTGACGATCGGCGGGCGCAGGGTCGTCTCCAGCGTGTCCTTGGTGTGCTGGTAGGGCACGGCCAGCAGCGCGGTGCCGTCCAGCAGGCCGATCAGCCTGGTGAGCCGCAGGAACGCCCGGTCCCGGGCCGTGACCCCCTGACCCTCCAGCTCTGCGACGACCCGCTGCCACACCGCGTCGGACTCTGCCGGGGACGGATCGTGCGTCACTGCGTGGTCATCCCCTTGTAACGTCGACATGGTCCAGAATCCTGTCCACAGGATTATCCACAACCTGTGGACGGAGCGGTGGACAACCGCCGGGAGAGCCCGACGCTAACAGCATGGGCGCCGCTCGGGCAAGTGCTGAAGCGGAGCAATCCGGCGTCGTCGGCGTGTCGCGCCCGTCCCAGCGGCCACGTCGCCGATCATGGTCGGTTCGCCGCCAGGCGCTCGGGCAGGGGGCCGCGGTTTGACCCGGGCGAGGGCCTCCCGTACCGTTGCACGAGGCCATCCTCGGCCGCTTTCGCCTGCCCACGCGTGACCGTGGTGGACCGCTCCTTCTGTAACGGTCTGCCGCTACGTCCTGCGTGTGGGCTTTCGTTGGCGGCCGGGGACGCGCACCGGCGCCCGACCCGTGAGGGAAAGGGCGGCCGACCCTGATCCACGGACCGCTCCTGGGCGGTCCCCGTCACCGGAGCACCGCACATGAGCAAGCGCACCTTCCAGCCGAACAACCGCCGTCGGGCCCGCAAGCACGGTTTCCGTCTGCGCATGCGCACCCGCGCGGGCCGCGCCATCCTGGCCGCCCGCCGCCGCAAGGGCCGCTCCGCGTTGTCCGCCTGAGCGTCGGCCGCTTCCGGCTGCCGCATGCTCCCGCGTCGACACCGACTGACGAGCCCGGCCGACTACCGCGCCGTGCTGCGCGGCCAGGCCCGGCGGCGCCGTCGTCGGGCCGGCACGGACCTCCTCGTCGTGCACGTCTCGGTGCCGGACGCGGAAGCCTCCGCACCGGCCGAGCCCACGTCCCTGCCCACGCGCCCGCCGCGCGTGGGCTTCGTGGTGTCCAAAGCCGTGGGCAACTCGGTGGTCCGGCACCGCGTCCTGCGTCGGCTGCGGGCGCTGGTCGCCCAGCGGCTGACCCTGCTGCCGGCCGGGACGGACGTGGTGGTCCGGGCGCTGGCAGCCGCGGCGACGGCGAGCTCTGCCGAGCTGGGAACGGCTCTGGACGAGGCTCTGGAGCGGGCCCTGCCACCGGTGGGGGTGTCCCGGTGAGCGCCCCGCGCGGACAGGGCCGGGCCGAGGAGGGACTCATGCGCGACGTCCACCGTGGCGGCGTGCCGGACGGAGAGCGGCGCAGCGTGCTCGCGCTTCCCCTCGTCTGGCTCGTGCAGCTCTACCAGCGGACGATCTCCCCCCTGCTGGGGCCGGTGTGCCGCTACTACCCGTCCTGCTCCGCCTACGCCGTGACCGCGCTCGAGCGGCACGGTCCGCTGCGGGGCACTTGGCTGGTGGTGCTGAGGCTGCTGCGCTGCAACCCCTTCGCCCGGGGCGGTGTCGACCACGTGCCCCCACGCCGGGGGGGCCGGGCGCCGGACCCCGGTGCACCCCATACCCACGACCATGTCGGAACCCAGCCTCCGGGCGCGGCGCCGACACACGCACCGGTGAGCCGCGCTCACCGACAAGACTGAGGACCTCATGGGAATCTTCGACACGATCCTCTTCCCGTTCATCTGGTTCGACTCCGCCATCCTGGTCGGTTTCGAGTGGGTGCTGACCAAGCTCGGCCTGTCGGACACCAGCGGATGGACCTGGGTGCTGGCCATCATCGGCCTGGTCGTCACCCTCCGCGCGCTGCTGACGCCGCTGATGATCAAGCAGATCAAGAGCCAGCGCCGCCTGCAGATGGTGCAGCCGGAGCTGGCCAAGATCCAGAAGAAGTACAAGAACAAGAAGGATCAGGCCTCGCAGAAGGCGTTCCAGGAGGAGACCTTCGCGCTCTACCGCGAGGCGGGTGCGAACCCGTTCAGCGCCTGCCTGCCGATCCTGATCCAGATGCCGTTCTTCTTCGCGCTGTTCCGGGTGCTCAACAGCGCCGCCGCGGTGTCGGAGGGGAGGGCGGACCCGCTGGGGCTGTTCTCCCGCGAGCTGGCCACCAAGATGGCCGAGTCGCACATCTTCAACGCCCAGCTGACCTCGACCTTCCTGCACGACCAGGACATGTCCGCCAAGGTGCTGTCGATCGTGCTCATCCTGGTCATGTCCGCGACGCAGTTCATCACCAGCCACCAGCTGATGCGCCAGAACATGTCCGAAGAGGCGCTGAACAGCCCGATGGCCCGCCAGCAGCAGATGCTCATCTACGTGCTGCCGGTCGTCTTCGCCGTGTCCGGCGTGAACTTCCCGGTGGCCCTGCTCATCTACTGGACGGTGAGCAACCTGTGGACGATGGGCCAGCAGTTCTTCGTCATCCGCAACATGCCCGCCCCCGGGTCGCCCGCGGAGAAGAAGTACCGCGAGCGGATGGCACGCAAGGGACGCGAGGCGACCGGCATCCAGCTGAAGAACCCCAACCTGCTCGCCGAGCGGGAGGCCGCCAGCGACGACGCCGGCACCACTCCCCGAGGCAGTGGTCAGCGCGCGCAGCCCAAGAGCAAGAAGCGCTCGAAGAAGCGCTGATCACCAGACCCCCGGCTGGCCCCCCGCAGGCTGGCCACCGCCGGCGCCACGCGCGCCCAGCAACCCAGGAGACAGCATGAGCACGAACCCCGAGAGCATCCCGCCGGTCCAGGACGTCCCCGTCGAAGCTGACGAGCAGGACAGGCCCGAGCTGCACGAGAAGGACGAGCGGGCCTCCGACCTGCGCGAGGCGGACGACCAGACCCTCGAGGACCAGCACCAGGCGCAGGACGACGGCGAGGACGGGGACGACCAGGACGCGTCGGCGGCTGCCGGCCCGGACCGTCGGCACGACGCGCGCACCGAGGACCTGGTCCGCGAGGGCGAGGTGGCTGCCGACTTCCTGGAGGCCCTGCTCGACATCGCCGACCTGGCCGGCGACATCGAGGTGGACATCGAGCGGGACCGGGCAGCCGTGGCGATCGTCGATTCCGAGGACGGGGTGGCGCCGCGTCGCCTCGTCGGCCCGGGAGGAAGCGTCCTCGACGCGCTGCAGGAGCTGACCCGGCTGGCCGTCCAGGCCGACACCGGGGAGCGCAGCCGGCTCATGCTGGACGTCGCGGGGTACCGCGCCGACCGTCGGGCCGCGCTGGTCAAGGCAGCACAGCAGGCGATCGCCGAGGTGCAGGAGAGCGGCGCGTCCCGGGACCTGGAGCCGATGACCGCCTTCGAGCGCAAGGTCGTGCACGACGAGGTCCTCGCGGCCGGGTTGCATTCTGAGTCCGAGGGCGCGGAGCCGTCGCGCTACGTCGTCATCAAGCCCTCGGCCTGAGCGACCCCTTCCACCCGTGAGCGACGTCCCGCCGCCCGTCACGGCCGCGCCCCCGCCGCCGGCCGAGGCCGAGGAGATCTTCGGCGGGCAGCTGGGCCTGGCGCTGCGTTATGCCGACCTGCTGGCGACGACCGGCATCTCGCACGGCCTGGTCGGCCCCCGCGAGGCAGCACGGCTGTGGGAACGGCACCTGGTCAACTGTGCGGTCTCCGCGGCCCTCGTGCCGGAGGGTTCGGAGGTCGTCGACATCGGCTCCGGGGCGGGACTGCCGGGGCTCGTGCTGGCCATCCTGCGTCCTGACCTGCGGCTGCACCTCGTGGAGCCGCTGCTGAGGCGCACCACCTGGCTGGAGAGCACGATCGCCGAGCTCGGCCTGGAGAACGTGTCAGTGCACCGCGGACGCGCCGAGGAGATGGAGATGTCCGTCCCCGTGGTGACCGCCCGGGCGGTGGCCTCGCTGGACAAGCTCGTCCGCTGGTCCTTCCCCCTGCTGGAGCCGCAGGGGCGGCTGCTGGCGCTCAAGGGCGAGGCTGCCCGGCGCGAGCTGGAGGAGGTGGAGCCGCTCCTGCGCAGGTGGGGCGTCCCGGCCAGTACGGTGCACGTGGTGGGCGAGGGGCTGGTGAGCGAGCCGGTGCGGGTGGTGGAGATCGTGCGGCCCGACCACCTGCCTCCCGGGACGGACCACACCGGCCCGTCCCGGCCGGGACGCAGACGGGGCGGGCGCGCGAGTCGTGGCCGGGACGCGAGACGCACCGAGGGTTGACCGGCCGGCCGGCCCTCCTGGAAGCACCTGGTCGTGCCTCGCCCCACCAGCCGCTCGTCGTGACGGGGAACGTGCGACGACGGGGACACCCGAAGCCGAGCCCGGCTTGGGGCGGAGGCGGGCCATCAGGGATGATGGGAGCCTCATGACTACGACTGACCACGGCGCACTCGGGTGGCCGCAGCAGCAGGGGAGCACAGCGAGCGCGCAGGGAGGGGATCGGTTCGACGGCTCATCGTTGCTCGGCTGGCCACCCGCTCAGGAGCAGCTCGGGTGGCCGGCAGGCCCGACGGAGGCGGGGACCGTACCTGCCGCAGCTGTTTCCCGTGAAACATCTGCGTCGGACCTTGCGGACGGCCCTCCGGCGGTGGTTTCCCGTGAAACATCGCCGGAGGTCGTAGCTGGCTCCGATGCCGAGACGAGCGTCGTTTCACGTGGCACGACGACCGCCGAAGCTCCGGAGAGCGTCCGCGAGGAGCCCCTGGCGCACGACGCGGGCACCGGTCAGGGTGCCGGGCGGCTGCAGCAGTCCGGCGTGGTCGTCGACGCGTCGGGGGCCGCCCCCCACTCGTGGTCGGGGACGCGCGTGCTGACCGTGGCCAACCAGAAGGGCGGGGTCGGCAAGACGACCACGGCGGTCAACCTCGCGGCGGCGATGGCCGAAGCGGGGTTGCGTGTGCTCGTCCTGGACCTCGACCCCCAGGGCAACGCGAGCACCGCGCTGAGCATCCCGCACCAGAGCGGCACGGCCGGCATCTACGACGTGCTGATCGAGGGGGTCGCCCTGGCCGACGTCATCCAGGAGAGCCCGCAGGTTCCGGGACTGCTCTGCGCACCGGCGACGATCGACCTGGCCGGCGCGGAGATCGAGCTGGTGCCGCTGGTGGCACGGGAGAACCGGCTGCGCAAGGCGCTCACGACCTACCTGGAGTCCCTCGGTGAGGAAGACCGCGTGGACCTGGTGCTCATCGACTGCCCGCCCAGCCTGGGCCTGCTCACCGTCAACGCCTTCGTCGCCGCGCGGGAGGTGCTGATCCCGATCCAGTGCGAGTACTACGCCCTGGAGGGTCTGAGCCAGCTGATGAAGAACGTCGAGCTCATCCAGCAGCACCTCAACGCCGGGCTCCAGGTGAGCACGATCCTGCTGACCATGTTCGACGCGCGCACCAGGCTCGCCTCCGACGTCGCGTCGCAGGTGCGCGACTACTTCGGCCCGCGGGTGCTGCGTGCTGCGATCCCGCGGTCGGTGCGGATCAGCGAGGCGCCCAGCCACGGCGAGACCGTCATCACCTACGACCCGTCGAGCACGGGAGCACTGTCCTATGTCGAGGCCGCCGCAGAGATGCGGCAGCAGGAGGTAACAGCATGAGCGAACGGCGACGCGGTCTGGGCAAGGGCCTGGGTGCCCTCATCCCGGCCGGACCGGGTGGTGACCGGCCCTCCGACGTCTTCTTCCCCCGGGCCCCCACGACTGCGCCGGTGCCCGACGGCACCGAGCCGGATGCGTCAGCTGAACGTTTCACGGGAAACCACGCCGACGCCTCCTCACCCGGAGGCGAGAGTCCGGACGCTTCCCGCGCGAGCACCACCGCGCTCGTCGGGGGCGACGTGGACGGGCTGGCCCCGGTGCCGGGGGCCCGCTTCGCCGAGGTCCCGGTCGACGCCGTACGGCCCAACCCGCGGCAGCCACGTCAGGTGTTCGACGAGGACGAGCTGCGCGAGCTGGTCGACAGCATCACCGAGCTCGGTGTCCTCCAGCCGATCGTCGTGCGTCCGCTGCCGGCCGACGACGAGGGAGGGCCGCTCTTCGAGCTGGTCATGGGCGAGCGCCGGTTGCGCGCCTCGAGACAAGCAGGCAGGCAGACGGTGCCCGCCATCGTGCGCAGCACCGAGGACGAGCACATGCTCCGGGACGCGTTGCTGGAGAACCTCCACCGGGCCCAGCTCAACCCGTTGGAGGAGGCCGCCGCCTACCAGCAGCTCCTCGACGACTTCGGCTGCACGCACGAGGACCTCGCCGGGCGCATCGGGAGGTCGCGGCCGCAGATCTCCAACACGATCCGCCTGCTGCGGCTGCCACCGCTCGTGCAGCGCCGGGTGGCCTCGGGCGTGCTGAGCGCCGGCCACGCCCGCGCGCTCCTCGGCCTGGAGGACGGCGCCGCCATGGAGCGGCTGGCCCAGCGCATCGTCGCCGAGGGTCTGTCCGTGCGCAGCGTGGAGGAGATCGTCCTGGTGGGTGTCACGGACGCCCCCGCCCGACGGTCGCGCACCCGTCCGGAACCCTCCCCCGAGCTGGCCAAGGCGGCCCACGACCTGTCCGAGCGGCTCGAGACCCGGGTGCAGGTCAGCATGGGCCGGCGCAAGGGGCGCATCACCGTCGAGTTCGCAGGTCAGGACGATCTGGAGCGCATCCTGCAGGCCCTCGCGGGAGAATGACGGAGGCCGTCGTCGGCCGGTCGGCAGCGGCAGTTCTCCACAGGACGCAAACCGGCCGTCCACAGGGCTGTGGACAACCCGTGTGGACGGCCGGTGGACAACCGTGGAGCGACGCAGATCAGGCGGTGAACTGCTCCATCTCCTGAGCCAGCTTCTTCTTCGGCAGCGCGCCGACGAGGCTCTTGACCACCTCGCCGCCGGAGTAGACGTTGATCGTCGGGATGCCGGTGATGCCGTAGGCCTGGGTGGTCTGCGGGTTGTCGTCGGTGTTGAGCTTGACGACCTTCAGCTTGTCGCCCCACTGCTCGGAGAGCTCCTCCAGGATGGGGGCGACCATCTTGCACGGGCCGCACCAGGGCGCCCAGAAGTCGACGAGCACGGGGCCGTCGTGCTGGAGGACGTCCTCGGTGAAGGTGGCGTCGCTGGTCTGCGTGATAGCCATGGATGTTCTTCCTTCCGGCGGGTCTGCGAGATTCTTCGGGTGGACGGGGCGGGCGGCCTGCGCCACCCCGGGTCAGACGGGGGCGAGCACCGAGGCGAGGTGCCGCTCGGCGTCGAGGGCTGCCGAGCAGCCGGTCCCGGCAGCGGTGATCGCCTGCCGGTAGGTGTGGTCGACCAGGTCCCCGCAGGCGAAGACGCCCGGGACGCTGGTGGCGGTGCCGCGGCCCTCCACGAGCACGTAGCCCTCGTCGTCCAGGGCCACCTGTCCGGCCACCAGCTCGCTGCGCGGGTCGTGGCCGATGGCGATGAACAGGCCCGGGGTCTCCAGCTCACGGATCTCACCGGTCACGGTGTCCCGCAACGTGATCGAGGACAGCTTGGGGTCCCCGTGCAGGGCCACGACCTCGGAGTTCCAGATGAAGCTGATCTTCGGATCGTTCAGGGCACGCTCGACCATGATCTTGCTCGCGCGCAGCTCGTCGCGGCGGTGCACGACGGTGACGGTGCGTCCGAAACGGCTCAGGAAGGTGGCCTCCTCCATGGCCGAGTCCCCGCCGCCGACGACCACGATGTCCTGGTCGCGGAAGAAGGCTCCGTCGCAGGTCGCGCACCACGACACGCCGTGGCCGGAGAGGACCTGCTCCTCGGGCAGCCCCAGCTGACGATAGGCCGAACCCATCGCCAGGATGACCGTGCGGGTGCGGTGGACGGTGCCCTCCCCGTCGGTCACCGTCTTGACCGGACCGGCCAGGTCGACCGCGACGACGTCCTCGCGCAGCAGCTCGGCGCCGAACCGCTCGGCCTGCTCGCGCATGTTCATCATCAGCTCGGGACCCATGATGCCGGTGGCGAAGCCGGGGAAGTTCTCGACGTCGGTGGTGTTCATCAGCGCGCCGCCGGCCGTGACCGAGCCCTCGAAGACGAGGGGCGCGAGGTTCGCGCGCGCGGCATACACCGCGGCGGTGTAGCCCGCCGGGCCGGAGCCGATGATGATGACGTCGCGCACCTCGTCGCCCGCAGGCTGGGGGGTGGTCGGCGTGACCTCGATGGGGAACGTCATGGCATCCTTCCTGGCGTTCGTCGGCGGGCGGGGGCCTCGCACCGGCGGCGCGCCGCGGGCGAGGGGTGGCGGGTCCTTGTGACAACCGATCCTAAACGCCGGATGTTCCCGGGACCGCGCCAGGTCACGGCCCCCAGGCGAGCACCTCCAGCGCGTCCACGCTCGCACCCTGGGCGCAGGAGGCCGGGAGCAGGACGGCCGAACCGGCGTCCCCGTCGCGGCCGACCAGCACCACGACCGGGTCGCCCTCGTAGAGGGCCTCGGCCGCCTGGCGCTCCGGCCAGGACCGCCCGTCGCCACCGGTCTGCCAGCAGCGCTGGGCACCGGCGACGCTCAGCGTGCCTTCTCCGGAGGAGGAGAAGTCCTCGCTGGTCAGGGCGGCGAGCACGTCGGAGCGCACGGCGCCGGCCCTGACCTCTCCCAGCGGCGGGAGCACCTCGACCGGCAGGTCCGCAGCGGCCACGCTCGGCGCCGCCGCGTCGTCCCCCGCGGAGTCGGCAGCGCTCCCGGCTTCTTCCTGGGCGAGGAGGTCCTGAGCGGCACCACCGGCCGACCCGTCCATCGCCTCCTCGTCGCTCCCGGCGCTGTCGGCCCCGCCCGCGTCGGCCGCGCCCGCGTCGGCGGCGACGCGGGAGCGGGTGCTCACCTGGGCGGCGCTGTCCAGCTCGGCCGCGGTCCCGCCCAGCAGGCCGCCCCCGCCCAGTTCGCCGACCGCGACGGTCGCCACCAGCAGCCCGGCGGCCGCCGCTCCCAGGTAGGCCAGGGTGCGCCCGGGACTCCGGGGGGAGCGCCGCCCGGTCAGCTCCACGACACGCCCGCGCCCGCCACCGTCCGTGGAGCCGGTGTCCTGCAGGCGCTGGGCGTGCTCGGCAGCCAGCCGGGCGGTGATCCGCTCGACGAGATGGTCCGGCATCGGGCCGGGGTCGGGCAGGGTCCGCAGGAGAGCACGGATGCCGGTGGGGTCGACCTCCTCCGGCCCGGAGCTGCGCAGGGGGTTCTGGCCCTCGCTGGGCGTCACGCAGGGACCTCCTCGCGGTGGCGGTGTGCAGGAGCGGTGGTCGGGCCCGCGCGGCGGGCGGCCTGCTCCCGGTGCGCCGGATGCGGCGCACACCGGTACGACGACCGGGCGGCCCGCAGGGTTCCCCCGCGCAGGGTGGCGCACCTCATACCTCGGCCCCCGGCCCCTGCGTGGGACGCAGGATCCTGGCCATCGCCTCCCGGCCCCGCGAGCAGCGCGACTTGACCGTCCCCTCGGCCACCTCGAGCACCGCGGCCGCCTCGGCGACGCTCAGCCCGTGCAGGTCGACCAGGGTCAGCGCGAGCCGTTGCGCCTCCGGGAGCTCGGCCAGGGCGGCCCGCACGTCGAGCCGCACGTCGACCGCGTGGTGACCGTCGCGGGGCTCCACCGGCTCGTGGTCCTCGATGTCGGCGGTCGGACGGACGCGACGCAGCCGGTCCAGCGAGGCGTTGACCGTGATCCGGTGCAGCCAGGTGGTCAGCTGGGCGTCGCCGCGGAAGGAGGCGGCCCGGCGGAAGGCGTTGAGGAAGGCGTCCTGGACCGCGTCGGCGGCCATCTCCCGGTCCCGGGTGGTGCGCAGCGCCAGCGCCCACATCCGGTCGCGGTGCCGGCGGAAGATCTCCCCGAAGGCGTCCGCGTCGCCCTCCACGTGCAGCCTGATCAACGTGTGGTCGTCGAGCTCGGTCAGGTCCCTCGTCACGGCTGGCGCACCCGTCGTGCTCACCTGACGGTGATCTCCCGCACGCTGACGACCTCTCCCTCGGGGGAGGTCCACGCGCGGGTGAACCACACGACGAGGTAGCGCCCGGTGGCCGGCTCGTCCGGCGTCACCGTCCAGGTGCCGCTCGCGGCGTCGTCGCTGCCGAGCTCGGTCGCGCCCGCGATCGTCGGCTGGTCGGCGAGGTATGCCGTCACGCCCACGTCGCCCTCGCCGAGCTGCACCTCGACCTCGCTGACCTGCGCACCCTCGCCCAGGTCGAGGACGAGGCCGGTGCCGGTCTTCAGGCCGCCCCAGCCGGGGGAGAGGTAGGTCTGCGAGCTCCAGGCCGTGTCCGGGTCGCCATCCACGGCGAGAGGGGCGTCGGCGGCGTTCTCGTCGCCGTCGCCCTGCGGATCGAAGGAGTCGATGCCGAGCACCGGCAGGCCGCCGCCGGCGGCCGGCGCGGCCGCTGTCGGGGTGTCCTGCGCATCTGCGGAACCGGTCGGCCCGTCCTTGCCCTCGCCGGCCGCGCCCGCCCCTGCGGTCGACCGCGTGCCGTCGGTGGCGGAGGCCGTCGTGGGAACGCCCGCCGGTGGGGTGTCGTCCCCGAGACCCCGCAGCGCGCTCCACCCCAGGACGGCGACCAGGCCGAGCAGACCGACGAGCACGAGCATGATGGCCGCGGTCTGCGCGCCGGTGCCGCGCTCCTCGCGCAGGCCGGAGGCGTCCGGGCCGGCTCCGCGGTCCGCGACCTGCGGGGCGGGCCGGACGGGGCGGTCGGTGCGCGGGGAGATCCGCTCCCCGGTGCTGCGGACCCCCAGGAGCTCGGCGGCGGAGGGTCGTCCGCGCGCCTCGTCAGGGAGCGGGTCGGCGGCCCGGTCGTCGGCGCCGACCCCGAAGATGCCGCCGGTGCGGTCGTCGCCGCGCGCGGATCCGTGGGTGGCGCGGTCGTGGCGCCCGAGGGCGCCGTCCTCGCGGGGAGGCCGGGGCACCCGGGTGGTCGCGTCCGGGTCGTCGCCCTCGCCGGCGGGCAGGTGCTCGGTGTCCGTCGGGTGGGTCGCGGCCGCGACCGCACTGGCCGTCGACGACGCCGGCGCGGCGCCCCGGTCGGAGGGCTCGGAGGGGGCGCTGAAGGAGGTGGGACGGGTGCCCCGGACCATCTCCGAGGACCACGGCGCGAGCTGGCGGGCCAGCTCGCCGGGGGTGCGGGGCAGGCCGCCCATCGCGCTGTCCGTGCCGTGCACCATCCGGCACAGCGCGTCCAGGTCGCCGGGCACGCCCCCGACGACCTCCGAGGGAGCGAGCAGCGACCCGTCGGCCAGGCGGCGCGCGGGGCGCAGCCCGGGCAGGTCCTCCCCGGGCCACCGGCCGGTCAGGCCGGTGTAGAGCAGGGACACCAGGTCGGCGGTGTCGATGATCGAGGCCTCCGCGGAGGTGACGTCGTCGGTCCCCTCCAGCGCCGAGGCCACCCCGACCCCCGAGATCTTGACCGTGCCGTCGCTGGTGCGCAGCACCGAGTGCGGGTTGAGGTAGAGGTGGTGCAGGCCGCGGCGGCGGGCGGACTCCAGGCCGGCCGCGGCCTCGCCGACGATGCGGCGGACCTCCTCGGCGGCCAGCGGCTCCTCGGCGACGAGGGAGGCGAGCGACTCGGCCTCGCTCAGACCCTCCTCGACGACCCAGCTCAGACCGTCCTCGGTGCCGACGTCGAGCACCCGGACCAGCCTCGGGTCGTCCACGGAGGCGACGCGGCGCGCGCCGTCGAGGGCGGCCTGGGCGGTCGCCTCGAACTCGCCGGTGGCGGGCAGCACCGTGACCGCCACCAGCCGGCCCAGCGTGACGTCCCGGGCGGACCAGTACTCCAGGCTCCCGCCGTCGCGTCGGGCCAGCAGCTCGTCGAGGGCATAGCGCTCCCCCAGGACGGTGCCCACCTCGAGCCTGTCCATGTCCTCGTCCTTCCCGCCGTCCCCGCTGCTCGCGGGCCGGTCCCACCCTAGTGTGCCCGCAGCGGACCCCTCCGCTGCCCGGGACGCGCTCGAGGGATGGTCCTCGTCGGCCGCCTCCCCGGATCCCTCCCAGGGTATGTCGTGCCACGGCAGGAGCGGGAGCACCCCGCTGTCGTCGCCCGGGGGCACCGACGGCTCGGTATGGGGTGCCCGCCCGCCCCCGGGGTCGCCGCGGTCGCCGCCCGCGTGGTCGTCGCCCCGGCCGGACGCCTCCCCCGAACCCTCGCCGGACGTGCTCCGCGCGAGCAGCCGCTGCCCGCCGGGCACCCGCCGCAGCAGCGGGGCGGCGGCCTCGGCGAGCTCGGCGACCCCGAGGAGGTGGGCGCACACGGCATACACGAGCAGGAAGAGGATCCCGCAGGCCGCGAGCGGGACGACCACCTGGAGCCACTCGGGCAGGCCGATGCTCGCGGTGCGCACCAGCTCCCTGGGCACGAGCACCCGCATGAGCAGCCAGGTGGGGACCGCGGCCGCGGCGGCCGCGGCCACCGCGCGCAGGCCGGTGCGGAGCACGCCGTGCAGGTCGACGCCGGGCAGGCGCCGGCGCACGGCGCGCACCCCCAGGACGGCCGCGGTCGTCTGACCCAGCGCCTGACCCGCCCCGACCAGCACCGCCGCGGTCGCCGGGGAGGTGAGGCGGGCGAGGAGCAGGACGACGAGGAGCACGCCGGTGATCGCCATCTGGAAGTTCAGCGGGGTGCGGGCGTCCTCGAAGGAGTAGAAGACGCGGGCGCAGAGCAGGTAGACCCCGTAGGGCACCAGTCCGACGGTGAGCACGGTGAGGATCGGCGCCATGTCCCGCGGGTCGGCGTTCTCGGGGAAGATCACGCGCACCACGTAGGGGGCGAGCACGATCATCGCCAGGGCGAGCGGCACCATCGAGGTCACCAGCAGCCGCATGCCCCGCGCCGTGTGCTGGGCCATCTCGTCCAGCGCGTCGCGCGCGGCGGCCTTGGACAGCACCGGGTAGATCGCGGTCAGCAGCGACAGCGCGATCAGGGAGTGCGGGAGGATGTAGATGAGGAAGGCGTTGTCGTAGGCCGCCTTGGCCGGGGCGGTGGGCGCGGCGACCGCGACCCAGGCCAGCACGTTGTAGACGAACAGCATGCCCAGCTGGCTCAGGCCCACGTCCGCCAGCGACCAGCCGGCCATCCGCGAGGCCGAGCCCAGGCCCACGCCCCGGAAGCCCCACCGGAAGCGCCAGGTGAAGCCCGTGCTGCGCACGGCCGGGACCAGCACGACCGCCTGGAGCAGGATGCCCAGGGTCGCCGAGCCGGCCAGCAGCCAGATCATGCCGGGCGTCCACGCGTCCAGCGGGATGCCGCCCTGCGTGGGCGGCACGGCCGCGCCGGGGTAGCGGCGCATGAAGACGACGATGCCGCTCAGCGCCACCACGTTGGCGAGGGCCGGGGACCACATGAACGCCGCGAACCGGTGGTGCGCGGCGAGGACCTGGCCCATCAGGGTGTGCAGCCCGTAGAAGAGGATCTGCGGGATGCACAGGTAGGCGAACAGGATCGCCAGGCTCAGCTCCGGACCGCCCCAGGGCCACTCCAGGTTGTAGAGCTTGGTGACGAACGGGGCCGCCGCCACGAAGACGACCGTCCCGACGACGAGCACGCTCAGCGCCAGCGTCAGCAGCCGGTCGGTGTAGTCCTTGCCCTGCTCGCCGCGCAGCAGCGCCCGGGTGATCTGCGGGAGCAGGACGACGTTGAGGACGCCGGCCGCCAGCAGCACGTAGATGGTGTTGGGCAGCGAGTTCGCCGCCTGCCAGACGTTGGCCGCGGGAGTGGTCAGGCCGATCGCGGCGGTGAGCAGGGACACGCGCAGCAGCCCGAGCACGCGGGAGACCAGCGTGCCGCCGGCCATCACCAGGCTGGACCGGGCCAGGGAGGCTGCGCTGCCCTGCGAGGCCGCGCCGTCCCGTGACGCCGAGCTGTCCTGCGAGCCGCTCATCGCGCTCCTCCCTCGGGGCCCTGCGCCTGGCCCGGGTCGTCGTGGCCGGTGGGCGCGGTCGCGCCCGCCCGGGGGCGCAGGGCGCGGACCAGCCCCAGGACGAGGACCAGGCCGGCGGCGGACCCCAGGACCCAGTAGATCCAGACGCCGGTCGGACGCACCCGCACGGTGACCCTGGCGTCGTCGCCCAGCCGTGTCCCGTTGGGGGCGGTCAGCTGCGCGGTGACGGTCGTCTCCCCGCGCGTCACGGCCTGCGCGGTGAAGGAGACGGTGGCGCGGCTGCCCGCGCCGATCGAGATCGGCCCGGGCTGCTCCACGATGCGCAGCAGGCTCCTGTCCGGGACCACCCGGACCCGCACGTCCTCCACGTCCACCGGCAGGTCGTTGACCACGGTGACCTGCATGATGCCGCTGTCGGAGAGGAAGTTGACGGTGCTGGGGTTGACGTGGACGCCCTCGGCCGCGTCGTCGCTCAGCCCGCGCAGGGTGCGCAGGGTGGTCGGCCAGGCCGCCGGTTCCCCGCGCCACCGGGTCGACCAGAGCTGCGCGAGCACGGGGGGCCACGACTCCAGGCTCGGCGCGTCGGAGAACACCTGGCGCAGGCCCTGGAGCTGCCGGTCCACACGGACCAGGTCGCGCACCCGGCCGGCGTCCAGCGCCGGGCGCTGCGGCAGGACGGCCTCGGCGAGACCACCGAGCACCTCCGGGTCGGGGGGCGACCCGGTGAGCTCGACGGGAGGGATCCGCCCGGCCTCCGCGAGCAGCTCGTCGGCTCCTACCGCGGCCGTCCACGGCGCCTCCCGGAGCCCTTCGGACAGCGCCGCGAGCACCTCGTGCGGCACCTCGGTGCCCCGCCGGGGGCCGTAGACCAGCGACCGGGGGGCGTCGGGCTGCTGGAGGTAGGCGGCGAGGTTGTCCGCGAGGAGCTGCTGGACCGCCGCGCCGATCCCCTCGGCCAGCGCCGTGTCGCCGGCGGTCGCGAGCAGGCCGGCCGCCCTGGAGTCGACGCCCAGGCCGGTGAGGTCCGGCACGCCCAGCACCGGGGCCGCGGCCGTGCCGACCGGTTGGCGGGACCCGCCGGTGAGCGACTCGAGGGGCAGCACGACGACCGAGACGCCGCCCGGGCCGCGCGGCCGTCCGGCCCACAGCCGGTCCAGCCCGGTCATGTCGTCGACGGAGGGGGCCGCCAGCGCGGGCCAGGCCACGTCGTGGCGGCCGCGGTCCAGCAGCTTCTCGACCCGCTCGTGGTGCGCGGCCAGCGGCAGTCGCATCGCCGCCCGGGCGGTCGGTGCGCTCACCCCGAGCTCGAGGAGCGCGGCGACGTCCGGGTCCGCGTTCGGCAGCCACCACAGCCGCTGCGCCGGGACCCGCTCGAGACGGTCCCTGATCACGTCGAGCTCGTCCTCGACCACGTCCCGCGTCACCACGGTGGGGGTCCGCGCGCCGTCCCCGGCGGTGCCGAGGCCGCCTCCCACGTCCAGGCCCTGGTCGGCGGGGGAGCGGCGGGGAGGCGGTGCGGTCGCGGCCGTCGTGGCCGCGTCGGGGACGTCGCCGGCCTGGTCGCCCTCGCCGGTCCCGTCGCCCTGGCCGCCGGTGGACGTCGCCGGACCGGTGGAGGTCGCCGGACCGGTGGACGTCGCCGTTCCGGCGGGCGTCGCCGTCGCGGGCGCCGTCCCCTGCGCGTCCTCCCCGGTCGGCGTCGCCGACCCGGTGGCGTCCGAGGGCGACTGGTCCTGCGGGGCCTGCTCCTCGGGGGCCGGCGTCAGGCCCGGGGCGGGGTCGAGCTGCACGAGCAGGGCGGGGTCGACCACCCAGCTCACCTCCGGCAGGTCGAGGACGTCCAGCCAGGTGCGCACCGCCGACCCGGGCCCCACGGCGGCGTGCCAGGCCTCCTGCCGCTCCGTGTCGTCGGTGCTCGCGAGCGCGGGCTCGGCCGGCAGCGTCAGCGGGACCACCCAGGCGTGCTCGAGCGGGGTCGGGACCGCCTCGGCCCGGGCGACCGGGAGCACGGTCCGCAGCCGGGCCACGCCCCCGCCGTCCTCGTCCCTCGCCCGGACCTCGACCGCCAGCGCGGTCAGGTCCTCGGGCAGCCCCGTCATGGCCCCCGCGGGGATCTGGGCGCGGAAGGGCACGGTCTGTCCCGGGGCGAGCACCGGGCCCACCGCGTCCTCGGCCAGGACCCACCCGGCCTCCCGGCCCTCGCCCCCGCCGACCCAGTCCGCGACCTCCGCCCGCGACCCCAGCGGGGTCCAGGAGGCCCGGACCTGCACCGTGCCGAGCCGCTGCCTGACGGTGCCGTCGTTGACGAGCCGCCCGCGCAGCGCGACCGGTTCACCCACCCTCGCGACCGTGGGATCCACCTCGTCGAGCACCACCCGGATCTCCACGGCCACCTCGTCCTGGTCGGGTGGGGCGTGCGCGGAGGGAGTCGTCGCGAGCGCCGTGCCGGTGCTGGTCGCCGCGACGGCCGTCACGGGCGTCACCAGGGCGGTCGTCACCGCTGTCAGGATGGCGACGAGCGTCGCGGCCGCCCTCGGGCGAGCCGCCCACGCTGCTCGGCGGGCAGGGGCGCTCACGACGTCGTCAGGCGCTCCGGGTCAGGCGCGTCCACGCCTCCCGTGCGATGCGGCGCTCGTTGGGGAAGGTCAGCTTGCGGTGCACCTCGTCCAGCGGCACCCAGATCGCGTCGATGGCCTCCTGGTCCGGGTCGTTGTCCACGGTCAGGCAGCCGCCGACCGCCTCGAGCAGGTAGTGGTAGACCATCTTGTGGATCCGGTGGGAGGGGGTGGTGAACCAGTACTCGATCGTGCCGAGCGTGATGAGCACCCGCCCCTCGATCCCCGTCTCCTCGGCGACCTCGCGCTCGGCCGTCTCCACGAGGGTCTCGCCCGGCTCGACGTGACCCTTGGGCAGGCACCACTCCACCCGTCCGGACCGGTTGCGCCGCGCGATGATCGCGATCCGCGCCCGCCCCTCGTGCACGTCGATCACGACCCCGCCCGCGGAGGTCTCGCTCACCGACGGCAGCCGTCTGACCGACGGCTGGCGGTGCGAGGCGGTGGTCATCCCCACACTGTAACCAGTGGTGCGCGGGACGCCCACAGATGAACGCCCGCCCCGCGAGTCCCCTCTACCATGGACCCGATGTCCACTCCCCCCACGGCCGACGCGGCCCTGCTGCTGCGTGCGCTGCAGCATCTGCGCCCGACCCTGCCGCTGCTCACCGAGGTCGGCGAGCTGTTCACCGCCGCCGGGCACGAGCTCGCCCTCGTCGGCGGTCCCGTGCGCGACGCCTTCCTCGGCCGGCCCTCGCCCGACCTCGACTTCACCACCTCTGCGCGTCCCGACGAGATCGAGCAGGTGCTCGCCGGCTGGGCGGACACGACGTGGGACGTCGGCCGCGACTTCGGCACGATCGGCGCCCGCCGTGGCGACCGGACGCTGGAGATCACCACCTACCGCGCCGACGCCTACGACGAGGACTCCCGCAAGCCGGTCGTGGCCTTCGGCGACAACCTCGAGGACGACCTCGTCCGCCGCGACTTCACGGTCAACGCGATGGCGCTGCGCCTGCCCGACCTGACCTTCACCGACCCGCACGACGGACTGGGCGACCTGGCCCGCCGGGCGCTGCGCACACCGCATACCCCGGAGGTGTCCTTCAGCGACGACCCGCTGCGGATGATGCGTGCCGCCCGGTTCGCCGCCCAGCTGGGCCTGGTCCCGGCGCCCGAGGTCCTCGCGGCGATGACGGGTATGGCGTCGCGCCTGGCGATCGTCTCCGCCGAGCGGGTGCGTGAGGAGCTGGTCAAGCTCGTGCTGGGCGCCGACCCCCGCGCCGGCCTGGAGGTCATGGTCGACACCGGCCTGGCCGACCAGGTGCTGCCCGAGCTGCCCGCGCTGCGCCTCGAGGTGGACGAGCACCACCGGCACAAGGACGTCTACGAGCACAGCCTCACGGTGCTCGACCAGGCGATCGCGCTGGAGGACCCGCCCCTGCCGGACGACGCCGGCGCGGGGGACACCCGTGCGCAGGCCCCCGCGGAGCAGGACCCGTCCGAGGAGGACCGCGTCCCCGGCCCGGACCTGGTCCTGCGCCTGGCCGCGCTGCTGCACGACATCGGCAAGCCCGCCACCCGGCGCTTCGAGCCCGGCGGCGGGGTCAGCTTCCACCACCACGAGCTGGTGGGCGCCCGGATGACCCGCTCCCGCCTCAAGGCCCTGCGCTTCGACAAGGAGACCGTCAGGGCGGTGTCGCGGCTGGTCGAGCTGCACCTGCGCTTCCACGGCTACGGCTCCGGGGAGTGGACCGACTCGGCGGTGCGCCGCTACGTCACCGACGCCGGGCCCCTGCTGGGGCGGCTGCACAAGCTGACCCGCTCGGACAGCACCACCCGCAACCGCCGCAAGGCCGCCCGCCTGGCGGCCACCTACGACCACCTCGAGGAGCGGATCGAACGGCTGCGGACCGAGGAGGAGCTGCGCGCGGTACGCCCGGAGCTCGACGGCAACCAGATCGGCGAGGTCCTCGGGATCCCGCCCGGCCCGCTTCTCGGACGCGCCTACAAGCATCTGCTCGCGGTCCGGCTCGACCAGGGTCCGCTCGGCGAGGACGGTGCGCGCCGGGAGCTGCTGCGGTGGTGGGCCCGGCAGCCCGAGTCGCAGGCCTCCGCGACGGACTGACCAGGTCCCTGGGACGACGGCCGGGAAGACCGGCTCAGGCGGTGCTCGGACTCCGCGCCGGTTCGTCGGTGGCCGGGGTGAGAGCCTGCCGGTCGGGCGCCCCTCCGGGCTCCTCCGCCACGCGCCACAGGACCCACGCCCACGCGGCGGCGCGCAGCACGACGAGCATGCCGTAGGTCTCCGGCGGCAGCCCCCGGCCCGGGTCGCTGGCGAAGGCGATGTGCAGCCAGGTCGCCAGGAAGTGGACGGTCTCCACGCTGGCCCACAGCAGGTGCTCCCACCACGCCCGGGACGACAGGGCCAGCAGCGGCAGCACCCACAGCCCCGACTGGACCGACAGCGAGGGCGCGGTGAGCGCGACCACCGCGGTCATCGCTGCGGCCAGCTGGACCACGCCCGGGCGTCGGCCCGGCCGGCCCACCAGCCAGACGCCCACACCCAGCGCGACCAGCCACCCGGCGACGGCGATCACCGTGGTCGTGACCGGCAGCAGCGGGGTGCCGAAGAGCCGGGGCACCATCTGCAGGGCGCCGTAGCCCGCCTCCTGGCCCCACCACTGCACCGCCCCCGTGAGCGAGCGCGGTTCGAGCAGCTGGAGCGGGACGACCAGCGCGAGCGCCGCCAGGACGGCTCCGACGACGACCTGACCGGCGCGCAGCAGCTCGGTGCGGGCGGCGGTGTCCCGGGTGGCTCCCGGCGTGCCGTCCCGCTGCGGCCGCACCTCGAGCGCTGCACGGCGCCGGGCGAGCAGGACGATCGCGGCGATCCAGACCAGCGGGAAGGGCCGCACGAGCAGCGCCAGGCCCAGCAGCGCCCCGCCGGCCCATCCGTGGCCGCGCCGCCAGGCCCACAGACCCAGGAGGGTCAGGGCCACGCCCAGCAGGTCGGTGGAGACGAGCGCCAGGGTGACCAGGACGGGGCTGACCGCCAGGTGAGCGGCGTGCCACGGGCGGCGGGGCAGCATCGCGACCGCGGCCAGGGTGGCCGCGGCGAGCAGCAGCACGCAGGCCACCGCCCAGAGGCCGAACACCCAGTCCTGGGCGGCCAGGCCCTCACCGGCCGAGGGGGAGACCCGGGCCAGCACCCACATGACCAGGCCGGACAGCGGCGCCTGGTCGGAGGGGATCTCGCCGCTCCAGGGCAGGTGGCGCGCGGCCAGCGGCGAGCTGACGTGCACCACCGGCAGGTCGGAGTAGCAGGCCCGCCAGAACTGGTCGGGCGTGCTCCAGCCCTTCGTCAGGCAGTGGCCCTTCTGCCAGACGCCGAGCGCCAGCATCACGGTGCCGAGCACGGTCAGCGCGGCGGCCACGCCGCTCAGCCCGCGCGCCCCGACCACCGCGTAGCGGCCCAGCGGCCCGCCGACGACGGCCGTGGCGCGGGCGACGACAGGGTCGGTCCACGAGGGCACGCGGTAGGGCACGTCGCGGCGCGTCCGCTCCCGGGTGACCCTCATGGGGACCAAGGGTAGGTCCGGCTCAGCCGGTCGGGCGCGGGGCGTCCTGCCCCGGTGGCCCGCCACCCTGCCCCGGTGGCCCGCCACCCTGGCCCGGTGGCCCTCCGCCCTGGCCCGGCGGCGCGCCGGTGCCGGGATCCGTCGGCGTCGGTGAGGTGGGCGCCGGCGGGCTGGGCGCGGGGGTGGTGGGTGCGGGCGCCGTGTCGGTGGGCGGCGGCGCCGTCTCGGTGGGCTCGGGGGAGGTCGGCTCGACCGAGGTGGTCTCGGTCGGCTCCTCGCTGGTCGTCTCGGTCGGCTCCTCGCTGGTGGTCCGGGTCGGCTCGTCGGTCGGCGAGGGCTCCGGCTCCTGGTCGACCGTCCCGGTCACCTGCGGCGCCTCGGTGGTGGCCAGGACGTCGCCGACGCCGACGCGCGGCGGGAACGGCACGACCTCCTCGCCCTCCATCGCCAGCCGCATGAACTCGCCCCACACCTGGGCGGGGAAGGTGCCGCCGGTCACCTGGTCCAGGCCACCGACGTCCTGCATCGGCACGGTGCCGTCGCCCTTGTACATGACCACGCCGGTGGCCAGCTGCGGGGCGAACCCGTCGAACCACGCCGAGACGTTGTCCTCGCTGGTCCCGGACTTGCCGGCCACCGGCCGGCCCACGTCGCCGGCGGTCGTGCCCGAGCCCTGCGTCATCACGTAGGTCATCGCGTCGGTGACGTCAGCCGCGACGTCGGCGTCGACGCCGTCCTCGGTCTGCGGGTCGGCCTCGTAGGTCACGTCGCCGGAGGCGGTGGTCACCTGCTGGACCAGGTACGGCTCCGCGCGCTGGCCCTCCGCGGCGAGCGTGGCGTAGGCGTTGGTCATCTCCACCAGCGTCGGGGAGGCGGTGCCCAGGACGTTGGTCAGGTCGGTGCCCAGGCCGGGGGTGTCCTCCGGGATGCCGAGGTCGACCGCCGCCTCGACGGTCTTCTCCGGGCCGATCAGCTCGTTGAGCTGGACGTAGATGGTGTTGACCGACTCGGCCAGCGCGATCCGCAGGTCCAGGGTGCCGAAGGAGACGTCGCGGAAGTTGCGCACCTCGACCTCGCCGTCCCCGGTGCCGAACGTCATCGGGCTGGGTCCCTCGAAGGTCGTGAGGGTGTCGACGCCGTCGGCCACCGCGGCCGTCAGCGTGATCGGCTTGAACAGCGAGCCGGCCTGGACCCGTGCCGAGGTGGCCGCGTTGAGCTGGGTCTGCTGGTAGTCCTCGCCGCCGTACATCGCGGTGATCGCACCGTCGCCCGGGCGCACCGCGGTGAGGGCGGTGGTGATGTCGCCGGTGCCCTCCCCGGTCGGCCGGAAGGCCTTGACCGCCTTCTTGGCGGCGTCCTGGTGCTTCTTGACGATGGTCGTGGTGACCCGCAGGCCGCCGGTGTCGATCTGGGCGTCCTCCAGGCCCAGCAGGTCCCGCAGGTCGCCGCGGACCTCCTGCGCGACGTACCCCTCGACCCCCTGGGCGGCGCTCGTCGGCGAGGGCTCGCGGACGTCGGGGAACGTCATACCCTCGCGGGCGGAGGCGTCCAGCCACCCCTCCTGGACCATGCCGTCCAGGACATAGTTCCAGCGCTGCTGCGCACGCTCCTGGTTGCCGTCGGCGTAGTCGGGGTCGAACAGCGAGGGGGCGTTCATGACCGCGGCGAGGAAGGCTCCCTCGGACTCGGTCAGGTCGGAGACGTCCTTGCCGAAGTAGGCCTCGCTGGCGGTCTGGATGCCGTAGGCTCCGCGCCCGAAGTAGATGACGTTGAGGTAGTTGTCCAGGATCTCGTCCTTGGACTGCTCGTTGTCGATCTTGATCGAGATCATGATCTCGCGGAACTTGCGGGTCAGCGTCTGGTCGGCGGTCAGGTAGTAGTTCTTGACGTACTGCTGGGTGATCGTCGACCCGCTCTGCACGGTCCCGCCGGTGAGGGTGCGCCACGCCCCGCGCAGCGTCCCGCTGACCGAGACCCCCTCGTTGTCGTAGAAGCTGCGGTCCTCGGCGGCGAGCACCGCCTTCTGCACGTGGTCGGGCACCTGCGAGAGCGGCACGTCCTCCCGGTCGTAGCCGCCGGTGAACCTCGCCAGCTCGGTCTGCCCGTCGGCGTAGTAGAGGATCGTGCTCTGCGCGTCGGCGAAGTCGTTGGGGGCAGGCACCTCGGTGCGGGCGTAGGCGACGGCGAAGGCTGCGGCCAGGACCGCGACCGCGAGCAGGCCGAGGCCCACCAGCCAGATCAGGGCACGGCGCCAGCGGCCGGGCGGGCGGCGCCGGCGGGTGGCCTGCGCCTCCTTGCGGGTGCGCGGGGACGGGGTGGAGGGGCTCACGGGCACATTGTGCACGGTGGTCGCTGGGAGAAGCGTCGGAATCAAGCGGTACCGTGCATGGTTGTGCTTCAAGCGGGCGGTCTGGCTGGGCCGCCCGAGGCGTGAGTCAAGGAGAGATGACCTGATGGGTTCGGTGCGCGTGGCGATCGTCGGTGTGGGCAACTGCGCCAGTTCCCTCGTCCAGGGCGTGGAGTACTACAGGGACGCCGACGCGACCGCGACCGTGCCAGGACTGATGCACGTCCGGTTCGGTGACTACCACGTCGGCGACGTGGAGTTCGTCGCCGCCTTCGACGTGGACGCCAAGAAGGTCGGGACCGACCTGGCCGAGGCGATCAACGCCAGCGAGAACAACACCATCAAGATCGCCGACGTGCCGCCCAGCGGCGTGGTCGTCCAGCGGGGGCCCACCCTCGACGGGCTGGGCAGGTACTACGCGGAGACGATCGAGGAGTCCGACGCCGAGCCGGTCGACGTGGTCCAGGCGCTGCGCGACGCGCGCGTCGACGTGCTCGTGTCCTACCTGCCGGTCGGCAGCGAGGCGGCCGACAAGTTCTACGCCCAGTGCGCCATCGACGCCGGCGCCGCCTTCGTCAACGCGCTGCCGGTCTTCATCGCCTCCGACCCGGAGTGGGCCAAGAAGTTCGAGGACGCGGGCGTCCCGATCGTCGGGGACGACATCAAGAGCCAGGTCGGCGCGACGATCACCCACCGGGTGATGGCCAAGCTGTTCGAGGACCGCGGCGTGCTGCTCGACCGCACCTACCAGCTCAACGTCGGCGGCAACATGGACTTCAAGAACATGCTCGAGCGCGAGCGGCTGCAGTCCAAGAAGGTGTCCAAGACCCAGGCGGTGACCTCCAACGTCACCCACCGCTTCGAGGACCGCGACGTGCACATCGGTCCCTCGGACTACGTGCAGTGGCTGGACGACCGCAAGTGGGCCTACGTGCGCCTCGAGGGCCGCGCCTTCGGCGACGCCCCGATCAACCTGGAGTACAAGCTCGAGGTGTGGGACTCGCCGAACTCCGCCGGCATCATCATCGACGCCGTCCGCGCCGCCAAGATCGCGCTGGACCGCGGCCACGGCGGCCCCGTCATCGGCGCCTCCGCCTACCTGATGAAGTCCCCGCCCGTGCAGATGCCCGACGACCAGGGCCGGGCCGAGGTGGAGGCCTTCATCCGCGGCGACGCCTGAGCCGGGCACGACCGGCGCCTGCGACGATGGCGCCATGCCAAGCAGACCCGTCCGCGCCGGCGGTCCCGTCGTCCGCGTCCGCGTCCTGCTCCTCGCCCTGAGCGTCGACGCGCTGCCCGCCGACCCGCCGTGGGACCCCGGCTCGCACCGGTGGCCCTGGACGGCCGCCGCGGGCGGTCCCGCCGGCGACACCCGCGGGTATGACGTCACCCACCTCCCCGTGGCGCGTCCCTCCCGCGCGGGTGGGTTGGCGCGGGCGGCGCTCGCGCGGGTGCGGCACGCCGGTCGGGCAGATCGCGGTGGCGACGGCGACGGCTGGGCGCTGGACCTGCGCAGCAGCACCGAGCTGCCAGGCCTGCTGCGGACGACCGACGTGGTGTGGGCACTCGACGCCGGCACCGAGGCCGCGCTCGCGACCGCTCCCGAGCTCGTGGGCGGCCGTGCCGTGCTGCCCGCAGCCAGCTGGCCGGCCGGCGGGCGCGCCCTGGCCGGGCTGGACCGGCTGCTGGAGGAGGTCGAGGCCCGACCGCGGGGCGGACGCACCAGGGTGTCCCCGGCCGACCTGCGCCGCTGGCGGGAGACCGCCGAGGGCCTGAGCGCGGCCGGCCTGCCGGACGCCCTGCGGCCGCTCGACGCGGTCACCGAGGCCCTGCGGGTCCACCGGGTGCGCCGTCGCGCCGCAGCTGCCGACCGGGCGGCCGTCGCCCTCGACGCCGCCGACTGGCCGCAGGACCCGCGCGGCGCCTCCGGCCTGGCCGGGCGCCGGACGGCCGCCGACCTCTCCCTGGGCACGCTCCGGTGGGAGGAGGTGGACGAGGACGAGCTCGCGGCGGTGGCACGGGCCGCCGTGCGTGGTGCCGACGAGGCCCTCGCCGCCGACGAGCCCGCCCTGGCCCTCGCCCGGCTCGGGGACGCGCTCTCGCTGCTCTTCCACCGCGCCCTGCACGCCGAGGTGCCCCGTAGCCCGCTGGTCGAGGACCCGGCGGTCTACCTCGCGCCCCTGCGCGGGTCGAGCACCTACCGGACCCTCCTGATGCCCGGCGGCGCGTCCGCGCAGCCGACCGCCGCACCCACCGCGCCGGCAGGTCGCCCGCCGGGCGACCGGCCCGGCGTGCTCGTCGTCACCGGTGCCTACGGCGCCTTCCACGGCGGCGTCGTCGCCGCGCTCCGGCAGGCCGCCGAGGTGACCGTGAAGGACCTGGCCGCCGAGCACGACGCGCTCTCCGCCAAGGTCCTCGACCCGTCGACGCTGCCGGCCCTGGCGGCCCTGATCGCGCGCGTCGGCGCACAGGGTGGCGGCGGCGAGGACCGGCCCGCGTGGGTGGACCGCCGGCTCGCCCGGCAGGTCGCCGGAGTCGCGGCGTCGGTGGAGGAGGCGCTCGCGGGGCAGGACGTGGTCCTTGCCGACTGGGCGGACCCGGCCACGGTCTGGGTCTCCCACCTGTGCCCGCCGACGACCCGGCTGGTCGTGCGCGTCCACGCGCTCGACGCGCTGGACCCGTGGCTGCACCTGGTGCGCTGGGACCGGGTCGAGCGGGTGGTGACGGTCAGCGAGCCGCTGCGCTCGCTCGTCGCCGACCTGCTCGCCGCGGTGAGCGACGTCCCGGTGCCGGTGGAGGTCCTCCCGCACGCGGTGACCCGCCTGCCCGACCTGGCGAGGGACAAGACGCAGACCGCCCGCACCACCCTGGGGATGATCGGGTGGGGCCGCCGCGTCAAGGACGTCCACTGGGCCCTGGACCTGCTGGAGCGGGACCCGGCCTGGGAGCTCGTCCTCGTCGGCGCCGACTTCCCCCGGTCGGTCAACCCGGTGGTCGAGCCGTTCGTCACCCGGCTGCGGGAGCGGCTCGCCTCGCCCGGGCTGCGGGACCGGGTCCACCTCGTCGGCCAGGTCGACGACGTGGGCGAGCCGCTGCGCAGGATCGGGGTGATCCTGTCCACGAGCGTGCGCGAGTCGTGGCACGTGGGCCTCGTCGAGGGCGCGGCCTCCGGCGCCGTCCCGGTCGTCCGGGACTGGCCCCTGCTCGCCTCGCGTGGCGGCCCTCGCACGCTCTTCCCCGACGAGTGGGTGGTGGACGACCTGGACCAGGCCGAGGCGCGGGTTCGCCGCGTCACCGCGCCGGGCGCCTGGGCGCAGGAGGGGGCGAGGGCCCGGGAGCAGGCGCTCTCGCTCTTCGACCCCGACGCGGTGGGTGAGGCCTACCGCAGGGTGCTGCTGGGCGTTCCAGCGCCGGACTGAGGGCCGCCCGTCAGCGGGTGCGCACCCACTCCGGGTCGCGGCCGAACCAGCGGCGGACCACGGCGGCGACGGCGCCGGTGAGCACGTCCTCCTCGGGCAGCAGGTGCACCTGGACCCGGTCGGTGGTGATCGCGCACTCCTGCTCCTCCTGCAGGAGCAGCACCGAGGGCTCGAGCACCACCAGCCGGTCGAGGTGCACCGGCTCGGTGCGGCTCAGCGCCTGCCAGGTGGGCCCGGAGACGACCCGGTCGAACCAGCGGTCGTGCATCTCAGCCCGCTCGGCCCCGACGTCCTCCGGCCGCTCGAGGTGCCACAGACCGGTGCGCACCGAGGACCACCCGGAGGGCAGCCGCCATACCCCGCAGGCCCGCCCGGGCTCGACGACCGGGTCGGCGGAGAGGTCGGCGAGGTAGGCGGTGTCCAGCCGGTCCGCGCTCCGGTGCTGGTGGGTGCCGCGGACGTAGGGCAGCGGCGCGGGCAGCGGCCGGCGGCGCCCGGCCCGGTGCCAGGCGCGGTAGGTCCCGCGGAAGGCGAGGCGCTCCGGCGCGGTCCAGCCCAGGGCGAAGTCGCTGCGGGACAGCGAGCCGCTCCGGAGCCGGCTCAGGCCGAGCGGGGTGCGGGTGGAGACCAGCTCGCCGAGCTCGGTGGCCAGACGCTCGGCGTACTCGCTGTCGGCGCCCTTGCGCACCGGCAGGTAGGGTCCGGCCCGCCGGACGGCGTCGGCGCGGACCATGAGGGAGGAGGCGTTGATCCGGACCGGGCGGTAGCCGAGCCACTGGTGGGTGAGGTCGTCGTGCACGCGCACCGCCAGGGCACGGCTGGCCGGAGCATCGGGCCGCTCCGCGAGCAGCGCCACCTGGGCCGCGACCCGCTCCGGGTGCGACCAGTCGTCGGCGTCCTGGAAGGTGATCAGCGAGCCCCTCGCCTCGCGCAGCGCGTCGTTGCGGGCCAGGTAGCTCCCGCCGTTGGTCGGTCGGCGCAGCAGCCGCACGCGGTCGTCCAGCTCCAGAGCCTGCTCGAACCAGGTCTCGTAGTCGGTCCCGGAGGCGTCGTCCACGAGGAGGACCTCCAGCGCACCGTGGCTCTGCGCGGCCAGCGAGGCGACCGCGGTGAGCAGCCCGGCGTCCGGACGGAAGCAGGGCACCACGACCGTCACCAGCGGCCCGTCGACGCTGCCTGCGACCACGTCCGGCACGACCAGCCGGTCGAACGGCAGGTCGTCGCCGTGCGGGCGGACCTGCAGCGGGGCGAGCCCGTGCGCCACGAACGGGGCGGAGAGCAGCTCCTCCCAGGCGCGGCGGGCCTCCTCGTCGGGCGGGCCGGCGGCGGGCGAGGTGTGAGCGTCGGGCCGGTGCGCCCACGGGTTGGCCAGGTCGGCGTCCAGGAAGGGCTGCATCCCGGCCGGCAGCCGGGTCAGCAGCGGCAGCAGCCGGCGGACCTCGTCGGGCAGCCCGGTGAGCATCAGCGTCTGCGCGGCCAGCTGGTGGTGAGCTGGTGCCAGGTCGTCCCGGGCGCCGTCGGCGAACAGCGCACGGTAGGCGAGCGCGGCGGCCCTGAGCTCATCCTGGCCCCGGGCCTGCCCGGCCCAGGTCATCGCCAGCGCGGCCAGGACGCGGCCGGGCCGGCCGTGCAGCAGCTCGGGCGGCAGCTCCCCGGCCAGCGCCATCCGCAGCAGGTCCTGGTCGCCGAGGTCCGTCCCGGGCACGGAGCGGGCCAGGGCCTCGCGGGCGGTCGTCGACCGGGTCCGCAGCGCGAGCCCGGCGACGTGCATGGGCCGCCGGTCGGCGAAGACGCTCGACAGACGCTCGACGCTGGGGTCCGGGCGCTCCGGAGGGGGCGGCACGGCGCCATCATCAGCCACCAGGTGCACGCGAGGCAACCACGCCCGCGCCGACAGGGGAGAATGGCGCTCGCGCCCGGGGCGCTACCGGCCCGGGCCACGGCGAGACGAGGAGGCGGCATGGCGGTGGAGAGGGCGCGGGCGGCGCTGCGCAGGGCGGTGCCGGGGATCGCCTGGCGGGACGAGCGGCTGGCCGAGCGCGCCGCCCAGGTCGAGGAGCTGCGCCGCAGGCTGCGGCAGGTCGAGCAGCAGCTCGCACGGCAGCAGGAGCCGCGTCGGGACGCGACCCGGCCCGGCCGGAGCACCGCGCCCTCCTTCCGGCAGCACGTGCACGAGCTGCGCCGCGGGGTGGAGGAGCTGCGCGCGCTGGACCCGGGCGCCGGCCACCCCCTGCTGCAGGTGGCGCGCAAGCTGCGCAACCACCGCCTTGCCGCCAGCCACGGCGTGCCGGTCCCGGAGGTCCTCTCGGTGTGGCGTGCGGCGGACCAGATCGACCTGTCGGGGCTCCCGGACGAGTTCGTCCTCAAGTCCGACGGTGGCGCCGGCGGCCACGGGGTGCTCCCGCTGCGGCGGGTGGCGCCCGACCGCTACCGCCTGGTCGGCGGGGGCGGCGACCGTGCGGAGGAGGACGATGCGCCGGACCTGTCCGGGGCGGATGTCGTGGAGCACTACCGCACCGCGTCCAGGGTGGAGGGGCCGTTCTTCGCCGAGGCCATGCTCGTCCGGCCCGGCGTGGAGGGGCTGCCCGACGACATCAAGGTCTATGCCTTCTACGGCGAGGTGGGCCAGGTGCTGCTGCGGCGGATGGACGTGCACGCCGACCTGTCGAAGGCCCGCTACCGCTTCCTCGGGGGCGACGGCGCCGACCTCGGGCCCGACGCCTCGACCACCCACCGGATCGACCCGTCGATCCCGGCGCCGGACGACCTGGAGACCTACCTCGACCTGGCCCGCCACCTCTCCCGGGCGATGGCCCTGCCGTTCGTGCGGGTGGACCTCTACGAGACCGCGGCCGGCCCGGTCCTCGGCGAGCTCACCCGCGGCCCCGGCGGCGCCCAGCTCTACCGCAAGGACCACGACGCGGCGATGGGCCTGCGGTGGGAGCGGGCGCAGTACCGCCTCGACCTCGACGTCCTCGCCGGGCGTCCGCTGGCCAACCTGCACGGCGAGCACCCCGCCGTGGACCACTACCCGCAGGGTCACCCGTCGCAGGCCGCCGGCTGGCCGGTCGTCACGGCACCGTGCGCCCGGTGGTGCGGCGCGGTGCCGGCCCCGGTCTGAGGTCCGGAGGACGCGATCCGCTGCGGGCCGGCACCTCCGGGCCGGTCACGCCGCGTCGAGGGTCCCGAACTCGCGGTGCCGCAGCAGCCCCACCCACTGCTCGCGCGTGTTGCGCAGGAAGTGGTCGGTCCCGGTGGACCAGGTGTGCCCGGAGGGGTCGGCGTTCCGGATGTAGAGGTAGCCGATGTCGTGCGGCTGGTAGATGCTGCCACCCTGCCGACGGAGCGCCCTGATGAGCTGCGTGTCGACGGCGCGGGGCACGTGCGGCCACCCCCCGACCGCGGCCAGGTCGGCGGGGCTGAGCAGGAAGGTGCTTCCGGCCACCCGGTGGGTGAAGCTCTCCCGGACGCCGTAGAGCCGGCGCACGGTGGTGTCGAGGGCCTCGAGGTAGACGACGGTCGTGCTCTTGCCGACCAGCGTGGCACCGGAGTACCCGTGCGCCATGACGAGGTCGCGGACGTGGTCGTCGCTCATGTAGTCGTCGTCGTCGACCTTGGAGACGAGATCGCCGGAGGCGCACGCCCAGGCGTCCTGCAGGACCGAGCCGAAGACCTGGTCGGCGGGGAACTCCCGGACCACGAGAGGGCGTGCGCCCGCGGCCAGGGCGAGCCCCTCGGGGGCCGGGCAGCCGTGCAGCCCGACGACGATCTCCAGGTCCGGGTAGTCGACGCGGGCCAGCCGCTCCACCAGCGGCCGGACCAGCTCGCACCGCCGGCTGACCAGCACCAGGCTCAGGCTCGGCCAGCGGGGGAGGAGGGGACGCAGGGCCGCGCGGCGCTGCACGACGGCGTGCACGTCCCACGCCAGGTCTCCGGCGCGCCCGCCGGTCGACGGCGCCACGCGCGCAGCCAGGTCCGCCGGCAGCTCGGCCAGCACCGACGGGCTCAGGGTGCCGCTGACGACGGTGCCCCGCGCGACGGCCCGGTGCAGGAAGGCGGCGAGCTCGTGGGCGGCGTGCTGTGGCAGGCCCGGCTCCTCGACGCGCAGCTCGTGCACCTCGTCGAGGTGCGGCAGGAGGGAGTCCAGGCCACCGTCCCACCGGCCCCGGCGACGGTGCCCGAGGTGCCAGCCCTCCGCCGTCGTGCGCAGCGTGCGCACGGTCATCCCGCTGGAGTCGGGGACACGGCCGACAGGGTTGTCGATCCTGATGTCCACCCGGCGAGCCTATCGGTGCCGGGGCAGGCCGGCGGGCCGTGGCTACGATGACCGGGTGAGCGAGCTGCAGGTCGTCCTCGACGGACGCGGGGCGCGTCCGGAGGAGCGGGCGGTCGCGGCCGCCACCCTGCTGGCCCAGGTGGACCAGACCCTGCTCGACCCCGCCACCGCGTCGCTGCGCCGCGACATCCCCCTCCTCGTCGTCCCGGGCCGGGCCGCGCTGGCCCGCGGGGCCGTGCGCCGGGTGCTCGCCGACCTGGCCACCCCCGGCAGGTGCCTGACCTGCGTGCTCCTGCCCGGCGACGGCCTGCTGCGGGTCGCGGCCTGGGCGCCCCGCTGGCTCGCGGACTGGCAGGGCAGTCTGGCCGACCTCGTCGACGCCGACCTGGCCTTCGACCGCGAGCATCTCCCGACCGGCTCGCCCCTGGCCCGTGCGTGGCTGCGCGCCGACGCCGTCGGGGTGTCGGCCGCCGCCGACGTCGGCGCGGACCCGGCGGGCTGGGCACGCCGGACGGGTCTCCTCCTGGACCGTGACGCGGTCGTGGCATCGGTGCGCGCCCCGCTCGGTGCGGCCCGCCGCCGCATGGCCAGGCGGGGTCAGCGCCGCTCCCGGGATCAGGTCCTGCGGTAGAGCCAGCCCGCCTCGCGCTCCCGCGCCGTCCGGTAGACCTGCGAGCTGCCGGGCAGCAGGTGCTCGACCGGGTCCGGCCCGCGCACGTCGGCCACGCTGACCTCGGAGGTGAAGCGCAGCTCGGCACCCGCGCGTGGACCCACCGGGGTGCGCGCGTCGGGCACCGGGCGCCCCGGCTGCGGTCGCAGGACCGGCTGCTCGGTATGCCGCGACCGCCCTGCCAGGTCGACCACCAGGTCGGCGGTCTCCCGGCCGCCGGTGGGCGCCTCGAGCCCGGCGCACGCCTCGCGCAGCTCCTCGCGGACCTGCGGGTCGAGCAGCCGGGCGACCGCCGGCTCCAGCCCGTGCGTCCCGGGGACCAGCGCGGCGCCCCGCGCGCAGACCCCGGCCGCCCTGGCCTCCTGGTCGTCGGTGACGTGGTGGACGCTCGGCACCAGCAGCGTGGGGACCCCTGCGGAGAGCAGCTCGTGCACGGAGTTGTAGCCCGCGGCGCCGACGGCCGCGTCGAAGGCGGCCAGGTGCCGGGCGAGCGGATAGACGTCGTCGAGCACGACCACCCGTGCGCCCCGGCCGTGCCTCTCACCCCCGCCGACGGCGTGCCTGGCGATCGCCTGCCGGGTGACTGCCACCACCCACTCCGGACCCCGCGCCGCCAGGACCTCGCGGACCTGCCCAGCGGTCTCCTCGACCGAGCCCAGCGCGCCGGACCCCGGGGCCAGGAGGAGCACCGGCCGGTCCTGGGGCAGACCGAGGGCCGCGCGGGCCTCCTGCCGGGTGCTGGCGGGCAGGACGTCGGTCAGGCTCACCGGCGGCACCCGCTCGGCGTCGGTCCGCCCGGCGAGGGGGCCGCGGTCGGCGGCGCCGCCGAGGTCGCCGGGCTGCACGACCAGGTCGAAACGGCCCGAGACCGCCAGCTGCGCGCTGGGAGCCTGGGGACGCCACATACCCCGGCGCATCCACGCGAAGCCGACCTCGGGCATCAGCTCGCGGGCCTCCAGCAGCCCGGCGTAGGGCACCACCCCGTCGAAGACGACCGCGCTCGCGCCGGTCTCGGCGGCGAGCGAGACGAGCCGGTCGCGCAGGTAGTGGTGCCAGCGGTAGGAGCGGTAGCGCGTCCGCAGCGCGCGCCGCCACCCGGCCGGGGGGAGCCAGCCGGACTCGCGGCTCGGGCAGTACTCGTAGCGGATCCGCCGCTCGCGCGCCCCGGGCAGCTCGCCGGAACGGTCGGCCGCGGCGACCCGCGGCAGCGCCCCGGACAGCGAGAAGACCACGGCGTCCATCCGCCGCGGCCCGCTCAGCGCCGTCGTCAGCTGGCGGGACAGGTGACCCATGCCGACGCCGTTGCTGGTCATGAGGATGACGACCGGCGGCGCTGGCATGGGGGCAAGGCTAGCGCCGCGCGGTGGCCATAGAGTGACCACCGATGACGCTGCACCCGATCTGCGAGTACCTCGACCTGCCGAGCGGCGAGCCCCGGCTGCGCGTGGCGGTGCGCCTGCGCTTCGCGGACCGGCCCGAGGGGGAGCGCTACCTCCTGAGGTGCGTGGACCGGCGCGGTCGCCCCGTCGCCCGGGCCGTCGCCGAGGTCACCCCCCGGGTCAACACCGTGGGCACCTGGACGCGCTCGCAGCTGGTCTTCGAGGTCCCGGCCGGTGACCTGCCCGACGGCTCCGTCCGGCTCGAGGTCGCCGCGGCCGCGCCGGGAGCCACCGCCTACCCGGTCCAGCCGAGCGCCGGGCTGCTGGCCGCCTCGCGCCGCACCCGGCTGCGTCCCGACCGGTGGGTCCAGGCGGTCCCCGCCGCCGGGCGCGCCGCGGTCTGGCTGCGGCTGGCGTCCGACACCCGCCTGGGCAGGCTGTCGTGGATAGCGGCGGACTGGCTGCGCGAGCTGGCCTTCGTGGCCCACGCCCGCCGGTTCACCTGGGTCCGGGCGGCGCGCCTGGCGACCCGGCCGTTCGTGCCCAGGGGGCCGGTCTGGCTGGTCGGTGAGCGTCCGGAGACCGCGCGCGACAACGGCCGCGCCCTCTTCGAGCACCTGCGCACGACCCGTCCGGACGCCCCGGTGTACTACGTCATCACCGCGGACAGCCCGATGCGCGGCGCCGTGGAGCCGCTGGGCAACGTCGTCACCCACTCCTCCTGGCGGCACCGGGTCCTGATGCTGCACGCGCAGGTGCTGGCCAACGCCTACTCGGTCAAGCACATGCTGCCCAGCCGCTGGCACCCCGGCGCCTACATGAAGCAGGCCGCCTGGCGGACCGGTGCCCACCGGGTCTACCTCAAGCACGGCGTCCACCTCAGCCCGTACGCCGTCAAGCGCGCCAACGGGGGCTACGACCTGCTCGCGGCGGTCGGGGACCGGGAGGCCGAGGCGCTGCGCGCCACCTCCGGATACGACGAGGAGGTGGTCGTCACCGGGCTCGCGCGCTACGACGCGCTGGTGCGGCCGGCGGAGCGCAGCGGGACGGTGCTGTTCATGCCCACCTGGCGGCGCTACCTGGTGCCCACGCTGTTCAGCGGAAACGACGAGTCGCAGGTCGCCTACGAGGGCTCGACCTACCAGCGTTTCGTCACCGACCTGCTCGGCAGCCCCCGGCTGGCCGAGCTGCTCGCCCGCCACGACCTGACGCTGCAGGTCGTCCCGCACTACAACCTGGGCTCGCTGCTGCGTGCCGACGACCTCGCCTCGCAGCGGGTCCGGGTGCTCGACGCGTCGACGGCCGACATCCCGGGTCTGCTGCGCTCCTGCGACCTGCTGGTCACCGACTACTCCTCGGTGCAGTTCGACGTCGCCTACGTCGGCACCCCGGTCGTCTACTGCCAGTTCGACGCGGAGGAGTACACCGCCGGGCACAGCGCGTTCTCCTGGTTCGAGACCGCGCGGGACGGGTTCGGGCCGGTCACCCGTGACGTCGAGGGCACGATCGGGGCGATCGAGCGGTATGCCGTCTCCGGCTTCGAGCGCGAGCCGCTCTACGAGGAGCGGGTCCGGTCGGTCTTCGCCCACCACGACCGGCACAACGGCGAACGCCTCGCGCTCGCGATCGACGAGCTTCTCAGACGCGGCGCCTAGCTAGCGGCACCACTGCGAGCAGTCCACGACCGTGCGCCCGAAGTTGACCGGCGAGCGGGGCCGCTCGTCCGGGGGGTAGAGGCGCAGATCGGCCAGCGTGCCGAACAGAGGTCCGGCGGGACGACCCGCGCTGAGGTCGGCCTGCAGGCGCGCGCTGCCCTCGAGCCAGCGCCGGCCCAGGAGCTCGTCGTGCCCCTCCGTGAAGCGTGCGTTGCCCCCGTTCGGTGCTCGCGTGATCTCGCCCAGGACGATCCCCTTCGAGGTGTCGTAGAGGTCGACCCGGCAGAACGGCAGCCCGACGGCGCGGGACAGGTGGCGGGCCACCTCGAGCATCCGCGGCAGCGAGTCCGGCACCGGGATCGTGGGGTCGTGCGGCCGCCCGGGCGCCACCACCCCGTAGTCCACGCCGTTCTCGTCGACGAACTTCACCCGGATGGAGGAGGCCCGACCGTGCTCGCCGACCCGACGGAGGAGGACGTGACCGACCTCGCCGTAGAACATGTAGCACTTCACGTCGTCCGGGATGGGACCACCGTCGGCCGCGTGCAGCAGCTCCTCGGCGAAGAACGGCGCGCGCGCGGCGCGCCCCAGGGAGCGGATGCGCTCGCGCAGCTCCTCCTCGCTGACGTCGCCGCTGGCCCCGACGCGCTCGTAGCGGCCGTCCGCCTGCCGGCGCAGCGGGAACACCGCGACCGAGCCGGCGCCCCCGTCCGCCTTGACCACGAAGGAGTCGGGCAGCGCGGACAGGTCGATGGAGTCGACGTCCGGCCACACCGCGTAGATGTCGGGGACCGCGACCCCGTGGCTGGCGGCGAGCTCGAGGGTGCGCAGCTTGTAGGGCAGCTGCAGCGCGGCGGACTTGGTCGGCCGCCCCAGCCGGTCCTCGGTCCGGAAGGTGCGGACGTGCTCGCGCAGCGACTGGCGGTAGGAGGCCCTGGACAGGTCGTCCAGCCGGGCGTTCAGGTGCGTGGCCGCTGCGAGCCCGGCCTCGAGCTCGGCCACCGTGGCGCGCAGGTCAGCTGCGGATCCGCCGCCCGGGCTGCGTCGGCGCCGCACGCGCCGGTCGAGGATCGCCAGGCGGCTGCGCAGGTCGAGGACGACCAGGAGACCGAGGGCGACGAGGGCGAGAAGGCCGGTGGCGGCCAGTGCGGGTCGGTCGAGGAGGGCGGCGACGACGCTCGCCGCGGCGACCACGAGCACCGCCACCACGACGGCACGCTGACGGGGGGTCCTACCAAGCATCTGTCCACCTCACCCGGCCCCGCGGGAGGCGGGGCGCGTCCGTCGCCGACCGGTCGGGATCAGGCTACGTGAGGGGGGCAGGTGCATACTGTGCCGTGCCGACCCGCGTGCCGCAGACCCTCGGAGGAGTGCTCAGCCCATGACCGTCGACGAGCCCACGGCGCCCCTGGACCCCGAGCTCGCCGCCCGTCTCCTCGCGCTGGCCGAGCGGCGCGGCGGCGCCCGCGCGGTCGAGCGGACCGTGCTGCGCACCCGCTCCCGCACCGCCCGCGACCTGCTCGCGCGTGCAGCGTCCCCCGCCCGCCTGTCGGCCGCCGATCTCCTCGCCGCGGTCCGCGCCGCCGCCTCGGGCGACGACCACGCGGTGCCGCCGCTCGACCTGGAGTGGACCCTGAGCCTGGCCCGCGCGGTCGGGATGCAGGACCTCGACGACCACGACCTCGGCGACGCCGTCCTGCTCCTCCGCGAGCTGCGGCGGCAGCACGGCAAGGAGCTGCTGGCCACGCCCGCGGCCCAGCAGACGGTCGTCGAGCGGCTGTGGCAGGCGGGTGAGCGAGGCCTGCTCCGCTCGTGGCTCGCCGACCTGGAGCAGCTGCGCCCCGAGGTGCGCCGCTTCCTCGACATCGACCTCGCCCGGACCGGGCGGGACGGTTCCCTGCAGGACCCGACCGGCTCCCCCCGGTGGCAGAAGCTGGTCGACACGGTGTTCACCGAGCACGGCGTCGAGCCGGTACGCGTGGTCGGCGGCGGCCCGGCCACCCCCTTCGACCGGCTGAGCTGCCCGGTCGACGATCCGGTGACCGACGGCCCGCTGGTCACGGTGATCATGCCGGTCTTCCGTCCCGGCCCGGAGCTGCTCACCTCGGTCCGCTCCATCTGCGCCCAGACGTGGCGCAACCTGGAGATCCTCGTCATGGACGACGCCTCCCCGCCCGGCCACGAGGAGGTCCTCGAGCGGTGCGCGGCGCTCGACGAGCGCGTCCGTGTGCACCGGATGGACCAGAACGGCGGGACCTACCTGGCCCGCAACGCCGCCCTCGACATCGCCCGCGGCGAGCTGGTCACCGTGCAGGACGCCGACGACTGGTCCCACCCGCGCCGGATCGAGCTGCAGACCAGGGCGTTGCTCGCCGACCCTGAGACCCCCGCCACGCGCAGCTTCTGCCTGCGGGTCAGCGAGGACCTCGTCTTCACCCGGCCCGGCTACGAGACCAGCCAGGAGAACGCCTCCTCGCTGATGTTCCGACGGGAGCAGGCGCTGGCCACCGTCGGCTACTTCGACCGCTCCCGCAAGAGCGCCGACACCGAGTACCGGCGCCGCCTGGAGCTGGCGACCGGCCGGCTCAGCACCGACCTGCCGGCCCCGCTGGCGCTGGTGCGGATGGCCGGCGGCTCGTTGTCCCGGGCCGACTTCACCCCCGGCTGGCACCACGTCTCCCGTTTCGTCTACCGGGCCGCCTACGAGCGGTGGCACGCCGGGCTGGCCGCCGGCGCCGACCCCTACCTCCCCCGCTTCGCCGACCAGCGGCGCTTCGCGATCCCGCAGCGCTTCCAGGTCGACCAGGCCTCGGTCGCGCAGCGACCGCCGCACTACGACGTGGTGCTGCTCAGCGACTGGCGCCTCATCGGGGCCGCGCAGCGTGCGCTCCTGAGCGAGGTCGACGCGCTCACCGGCGCCGGATACCGGGTCGGCATCGCCCACCGCGAGTCCTACCTGGCCCTCACCGCGCGGCGGCAGCCGCTGCACCCGAGGGTCCTCGACCTGGCCAACGCCGGCACCGTCGACCTGGTCGCCCTCGACCAGGTCGCCACCGTCTCCCTCCTGCTCGTGCGCTCGCCCGACGTGCTGCAGTTCGCCCCCGCCGCGGCCAGCACGCTGGACGTGGCGAGGGTCGTGGTCGTCGCGGACCGGGCTCCGCACGCGCTGGACGGTGGCCAGCCGGACTACACCACGGCCGCGTGCGACGCGACCGTGGTCGCCACCTTCTGCGTCGAGCCGCTCTGGGTCGCCCAGGGCCCGCAGGTCGCGCGCATGCTGGCCGAGGAGATCCCGGAGGGCCGGGTGTCCTGCGAGGTGGTCGGCGACCTGCTCACCGGTGACCTGCTCCCCGGGCAGATCGGCGGGCAGACCGGCAGCGCCGCCGGCGACCGGCCGGTGCTCGGCCGGCTGGCCGAGGACGCGCCGTCGGCCTGGCCCGCCACGGCCGAGGACCTGCTGGCGGCCTACCCGGTGGACGGCAGCGCCGACGTCCGGCTCCTGGGCGCGGCCACCGTGCCCCTCGAGCTGCTGGGCGGCAGCGGTGCCCCGGAGGCGTGGTCGGTCCAGCGGGCGGGCGAGGTCGACCCGCCCACCTTCCTCGACCAGCTCGACGTCTACGTCCACCAGCCGCACCCGAGCACGCCCGCGAGCTTCGTCCCGGAGGTGGCCACCGCCGTGGCCAGGGGGGTGGTGGCCGTGCTCCCGCCGCGCTTCGAGCCGGTCTTCGGCGAGGCCGCCCTCTACGCCGATCCCGCCGCGGTGCCGGAGCTGATCGGCTCCCTGCACGCGGACCCCGACGCCCGCGCGCGCCAGGTGGCACGTGGCCGGGAGCTGGTGCGCAGCAGGTTCGGGCCGGAGGCCTACCTCGCCCGGGTCGCCGACCTGGTCGGGCCCCCGCGTCCGGACCCGCCGCAGAGCACGGCCGTGTCGCCCGAAGGCACCACGGCGCAGCCGGCAGGGACGACCCCCGCGGCACCGACCGCCGCCCCCCGGCCCGGTCCGGCGGCGCCCGACCGCCGCCGGAGGCGGAACCTCCGCCTCGTCCTCACGGTCGGGCTCGGCGCCGCCGGGCGCCTCGGCGAGGTCCTCCAGCGGGTCCGCGACGACGAGTCGCTCTTCGGCACCCCGGTCACGGTCGTCCACGCTGCCGGCGCCCGGGCCGAGGCGCAGGAGGTCGCGTTCGCCCACCCGGGCGTGGACTTCGTCGCCGCAGAGGGCGACGGCAGGTCCGACCTGACCCACGCGGCCCGCGCCGCGCTCGTCGACAGCGGCGCGCCCCTCGTGGCGGTCGCCGACCTCCCCCGGTCCCGCGCGGTCCGCTCCTTCGGCAGGGCGGTCCGGCTGGAGGCCGCCCGCCTGCGCCAGGCCAGGATCGAGGCCCCGCTGCCGCTGCTGGTATGGACGAAGACCTGTGCCGTGCAGACGGTGGCCGCCTACCTGGAGCACGCGCTCGGCACGGCCGGCGGACGCGAGGGCCCCTTCTGCGACTACCTGGGCGGGCTGTGCCTGAGGGCGTCGACGCCGCGCCTGGAGGCACTGGACCCGGCTCGCGGCTCGGTCGACGTCTTCGTCTGGCTCTCCGCCAAGCTCCCGGCGGGCATGCCGCGTCCCCCGTGGCGCTACCGGGTGGCGCTCGTCCGGGCCGGCCGGCCGGTGGCCGCCTCCGCACCGGCCGGGCTGGAGACGCGGGTCGACAACCGTGGCCACGAGGTCTGGGAGAACCTGCCCGCCCGTCTCCCGCTGGAGCGGGCGGGCGACGGGACCTCCGTGCTCACCCTCGAGCTGGACACCGAGGTCGAGGCCCTGGCGACCTCCCGACGGCTGCGCCCCGCCAAGGGGGTGCTGCTCGACGCGCGCACCGTCACGATGCCGGTGGCCCCGGACGCCGGCAGCGGCGACGTCGTGCGCTTCCTCGTGCACACCGCCCGCACCGGCGGCATCAGCTACCTGACCACCCAGCGGGGAGCGGGCGCGATCGCCCGGTTGCGCTGGGAGGCCACCATGGTGCGCAAGGACCTCGGGTCGGTCGTGCGCCGACGGGGCAGCCGCCGGATGCTCGCGCTGCGCATGGTGCGCCTGGCCACCCAGCCGTTCTTCGCCGGCCGGCACATCATGCTCGTCGGCGAGCGCAGCGACACGGCCCAGGACAACGGCCTGCACCTCTTCCGGCACATCCGCCGGACCCAGCCTCGACGCCACGTCTACTACGTCATCGACCGGCACAGCCCGCAGCGCGAGCGGGTCGCCCCCCTCGGCCATGTGGTCGACCACTCCTCGCTGCGCCACCAGCTGCTCATGCTGCACGCCGACGTGCTGGCCAACGCCTACTCCATCCGCTACCTGCTGCCCGCGCAGTGGACCCAGGAGAGCTACGTGCAGCATCTCGCGTGGCGGATCGGGGCGCTGCGGGTCTACCTCAAGCACGGCGTGCACCTCAACCCCAACGCGGTCAAGCGCGGACTCTCCGGCTACGACCTCATCCTCACCGTGATGCCGCGCGAGAGCGAGGCCATCCGGGCTGTCTCCGGCTACGACCGGCAGGTCCGCGAGATCGGCATGCCGCGCTACGACGGTCTCGTCCCGGCGCCGCCGAGCCGCACCGTGCTGTTCATGCCCACCTGGCGCCAGTACCTCGTGCCGCGCCTCAGCGGCCGGCCCAACCCCGGGCAGATCCCGTTCGAGGGCTCGGCCTACGAGCGCTTCATCAGCGGCTTCCTGGGCAGCCCGCGGCTGCACCGGATGCTGGAAGAGCACGACTTCCGGCTCACCTTCCTGCCGCACTACAACATGGCTTCCTCCTTCGACGGGGCGATCGCCTCGGCCGAGCGGATCGCGGTCGCGGACACCGACGCGACCAGCTTCCAGGACCTGCTGCGCGGTTGCGACGCGTTCCTCACCGACTATTCCTCGGTGCACTTCGACGTCGCCTACCTGGGCACCCCGGTCGTCTACGCCCGCTTCGACGAGGCGGACTACGAGTCCGGCCACGCCTCCCGCTCCTGGTTCGACTACGAGCGGGACGGCTACGGTCCCGTCGTGCGCACCGTGGAGGGCACCCTGGACGCCCTCGAGGAGGTCCTGCGGCGCGGTTGCACGATGGAGGAGGTGTATGCCGCGCGCGTCGCCGGCTCCTTCACCTACCGCGACCGCGACAACTGCGCCCGTGTGGTCGCCGCCCTCGACGAGCTCAGCGCCCTGCGCCGGCGCGGGATCGAGCCGTCCTGAGGGGGCACGCGGTCCTCGCGACCCGGACCCAGGAAGCACCGAGAAAACCGTGCCACCATGTGGGGCGGTCTTCGCAGCGCGGGGCCCTCCACCCCACCAGCTCCCGCACCCCGGCCAGGACGTGCGCGCCGACCCGACCAGCACGCCATACCCCCGAAGGACCGAGCACGTGACCAGCACCGACACCGGGTTGCGCGTCAGGAGGCGCGCCGGTGCGGAGCGCCCCAAGGGGTTCCGCCCGGACATCGAGGGGATGCGCGCCGTCGCGATCCTGCTGGTGCTGGTCTACCACGCCGGCCTGCCGTTCCTGCCCGGCGGCTTCGTCGGGGTCGACGTCTTCTTCGTCATCTCCGGCTTCCTCATCACCGGGCTGCTCATCAGGGAGCTGGAGACCAAGGGCAGGGTCTCGCTGCCACGGTTCTACGCCCGGCGCGCCAAGCGGCTGCTGCCGGCCACCGCGCTGGTCCTCGTCGTCACGACCTTCCTGACCTGGCTGACCTCCTCGGTCGTGGAGTGGCGCACCTTCGGCCTCGACATCGTCGGGGCCGCCACGTACGTCGTCAACTGGGTCCTCGCCGGACGCGCGGTGGACTACCTGGCCGAGGACGTCAGCGCCTCGCCCGTGCAGCACTTCTGGTCGCTGGCGGTCGAGGAGCAGTTCTACATCGTCTGGCCGCTGCTGCTCATCGCGGTCGGCTGGTGGGTGGCGCGCCGCGGCTCGGCCCGGCTGCGACCGGTGATGACCGCCGCCATCCTCGTCGTCATCGTCCCCTCCTTCCTCTGGTCCCTGCACCTGACCGGCGCCAACCCCGAACGGGCCTTCTTCGTCAGCACCACCCGGCTGTGGGAGCTGGGCATCGGCGCGTTCGTGGCCATCGGCGCGCTGCTGTGGGCGCGCCTGCCCCGGACCTTCGCCGTCGTGCTGGGCTGGGCGGGGCTGGCCGCCGTGGTGCTCAGCGGCTTCGTCATCGACACCCGGACGCCCTGGCCCGGCTACCACGCGCTGCTGCCCACGCTGGGCACCGCGGCGGTGATCATCGCCGGCTTCACCAGCGGTCGGAGCGGCGCCGCGGGGATCCTGTCGCGGCCCTCCATGGTGTGGGTCGGGGGCCTGTCCTACTCCCTCTACCTGTGGCACTGGCCGCTGCTCGTCTCGGCCGACGCCTACTGGGACGGGCTGAGCCCGCTGGCCGGCACCGCCGTCGCCCTGCTCTCGGTCGTCCCGGCATGGCTGTCCCTGCGCTACGTGGAGAACCCGCTGCGCTTCTCCCGCAGCCTGTCCGCGTCCAACCGGTTCACGCTGTCCCTGGGCGCGAACTTCACCGCCGTCGGCGTGGTCGCCGGGCTCCTGCTCGTGCTCGCCGTGCCCACCAGCTCCGCGCCGGGGAGCAGCACCGCCGCGGGTGCCGGCGCGATCACCCAGGGCGGCGGGCAGCGGGACGGCGGGGCGCGCACCGACGCGCCGACCACGACGTCGGACGGGACCCCGCCGCCGGGCTCGGTCGCCAGCCTCGCCCTCGTCGACGGCTTCGTGCCCGCCGCGACGGAGGCCACCCAGGACGTGCCCGCCGGCTACGACGACGGCTGCCAGCAGAACCAGTCCGACCCCGAGCCGATCCGCTGCGACTACGGAGACCCTCAGGGCGAGGTGACCATCGCCGTGGTCGGCGACTCCAAGATCTTGCAGTGGCAGTCGGTCCTGGACCAGATCGGCAAGGACGAGGGCTGGCACCTCGTCTCCTACACCAAGTCCGCGTGCGGGTTCCACAGCGGCATGCAGGTGGCCAAGGGCGGTCCCTACACCAGCTGCGCACAGTGGAACGACCTCGTCATGCAAGAGATCGTCGACCTCGACCCGGACCTGGTGCTGACCACCCAGCGCAACTTCCAGGCCCTCACCGACGAGAGCGACCCCTCGACCCTGAGCGAGGACGCCATGCTCCCCGCGATCGTGGAGACCTGGCAGGAGCTGGCGGACCACGGCATACCCGTCCTGGGAATGCTCGACAACGCAGCCCCGGACATCAGCGTCTACGAGTGCGTCGCCGAGCACCCGGACGACCTGGCCGCCTGCACCTTCGACAAGCAGGAGGGCATCGACAACAGCTCGGCGCCGCTGTTCGAGGCGGCCGCCGAGCAGGTGCCCGACGTCCGCCTGCTCGACGTGCGCGACGCGATCTGCCCCGACCCGCAGACCTGCGTGCCGGTGATCGGCGGGGTCCTCGTCTACCGGCAGACCAGCCACATCACCGACACCTACGCCCGCAGCCTGGAGCCGCTGGTGAAGGAGGAGATGGTGCCGCTGGTGGAGCAGATGGCCGGGGGCGGCGGCCGGTGAACAGGGGCGGAGCGGAGGATGGCTGCTAGGATTCCGGACGCTCCCGCCCTGTCGAGCGGAGCGGGACCGCTCCTCGTCAGCGGCACCCGGCACGACGTGGCTCGGCCCGAGCGCGTGACCAGCACAGACTTTCTCGAGGAGTGACACCGTGGCTTTCGACGCCGTCATCATCGGCCTGGGTTATGTGGGCCTGCCCCTGGCCCAGGAGGCGACCCGTTCGGGTCTGAGGATCCTGGGGTATGACGTGAACGAGGGTGTGGTGGGGGATCTGAACGCCGGCCGCAGCCACGTGGACGACCTGTCGGACGCGGACATCGCGCAGATGGTGGCCGGCGGGTTCGAGGCGACGACGCAGGAGTCGCGGATCGCCGAGGCGAAGGTGGCGGTGATCTGCGTGCCGACGCCGTTGTCGGAGGAGGGTGGCCCGGACCTGCGTGCGGTGGAGGCCGCGGTGGGTGCGGTGGCCCGCAACCTGCAGCCCGGGATGCTGGTGGTGCTGGAGTCCACGACCTACCCGGGCACGACGGACGAGGTGGTGCGCCCGCTGCTGGAGGCCGGTGGGATGGTCGCCGGTGAGGACTTCAACCTGGCCTTCTCCCCGGAGCGGATCGACCCGGGCAACGAGAAGTTCGGGGCGAGGAACACCCCGAAGGTGGTCGGCGGTCAGACGCCGGCGTGCACGGATGCGGCGGCGGAGTTCTACGGACGGTTCGTGGACACGGTGGTGCGGGCCAAGGGCACGCGCGAGGCGGAGACGGCCAAGCTGCTGGAGAACACCTACCGGCACATCAACATCGCGCTGGTCAACGAGATGGTGAAGTTCTGCCACGAGCTGGGCATCGACCTGTGGGACGTGATCGAGGCGGCCTCCTCCAAGCCGTTCGGGTTCCAGGCGTTCTACCCCGGGCCGGGGGTGGGCGGGCACTGCATCCCGATCGACCCGAACTACCTGTCGCACAACGTGCGGGCCCGGCTGGGCTACCCGTTCCGGTTCGTGGAGCTGGCCCAGGAGATCAACTCCGGGATGCCGGGCTACGTGGTCTCGCGGGTGCAGGACCTGCTCAACGACCAGGGCAAGTCGCTGCGGGGATCGACCGTGCTGCTGCTGGGCGTGACCTACAAGCCGAACATCGCCGACCAGCGGGAGTCCCCGGCGGTGCCGCTGGCCAGGGCGCTGGTCGCCAAGGGTGCGGTCGTGCAGTACCACGACCCGCACGTGAGCGACTGGCGCGCGGTGCCCGGCGCGGCCCGGGTGGAGGACGCCGCGGAGGGCGCGGCCGCCGCCGACCTGACGGTCCTGGTGCAGAACCACCGCGAGTACGACGTCGACGCCCTGGCCGGCGCCGCCACCCAGCTCTTCGACACCCGCGGCAAGGCCCACGACGGCGAGCGGGTCCACCGGCTGTGACCCTCGGCGGACCCGACCACCAGGGCTCCCTGCCCGGGCTGTCCGAGGGCCAGGCCGCGGCCCTCGCGGAGCGGCACGGGCTGGCCCAGGTCGGCGTCCGCCCCCCGGTCGGGGTCTACCTGCGGGACCTGTGGCGCCACCGCCACTTCCTGCTCACCCTGTCCAACGCCGGCTTCACCGCCCGGCACCAGAACAACTACCTCGGCGTCTTCTGGTCGGTGCTCAACCCGCTCCTCTTCGGGGCGGCCTACTGGCTGATCTTCGGCAAGCTGCTGGGCACCACGGGCAGGACGGAGAACTACGTCGGCTTCCTGCTCGCCGGGCTGTTCACCTTCATCTTCTTCTCCGCGGCGTTCAACCACGGCTCCAAGTCGATGATCAGCAGCACCGGGCTGGTCCGCTCGCTGCGCTTCCCCCGGGCGCTGCTGCCGGCGTCGGTGGTGCTCACCGAGCTGATCGCCAGCCTGCCTGCCTTCGGCATCCTGCTCGTCGTGGCCGTGGCCACCGGGGAGGTGCCCAGCCTGAAGTGGCTGCTCTTCCCGGTCGCGGTCGTGCTCGCCGCGGCGATCACGCTGGGGATCGCGCTGATCTGCGCGCGGCTGGTGCACGCGGTGCGCGACGTGAGCAACCTGATCGGGCTGGCCACGCGCGTGCTGCGCTACGTCTCGGGGGTCTTCTTCCCGATCGCCGACTACGCCGGCAAGGGCCTGATCAGCGACCTGATGATGTACCAGCCGGTCGCCCTGATGATGACGCTCGTGCGGCAGACGCTGCTCGAGGAGTTCCCCCTCGACCCGGTGACCTGGCTGGCCTCCCTGGCCTGGGCCGTCGGGCTGTGCGTCGTCGGCTTCGTCACCTTCTGGCGGGCGGAGGCGAGCTATGGACGCGCCTGAGCGGCCGGAGGGCCACCCGTCCGCCGGCCCCACCGCCGACGGCCGCCGGCCCGCGGCGATCGTCAGCCACGTCGACATCATCTACCGGGTCTACGGGGCGGGCCGCGCCCACGAGGTGGAGGAGGACGAGAGCAACCTCTTCGCACGCCTGTTCAGCCGCACCACCCCGCAAGTCGGGGTGCGCGAGGTGCACGCCGTCAAGGACGCCTCCTTCGTCGCCTACCAGGGCGAGTCGGTCGGTCTCATCGGCCGCAACGGGTCCGGCAAGTCGACCCTGCTCCGCGCCATCGCCGGGCTGATCCCGCCGGACCGGGGCCAGATCTACCTCGACGGCCGGGCCGCGCTGCTCGGCGTCAACGCGGTGCTGATGCGCAAGCTCAGCGGCGCCCGCAACGTGATGATCGGCGGTCAGGCGCTGGGGCTGTCCAAGCAGGAGGTCCGCGAGCGCTTCGCCGACATCGTCGAGTTCAGCGGCATCGGCAGCTTCATCGACCTGCCGATGGAGTCCTACTCCTCCGGCATGGCCGCCCGGCTGCGCTTCGCCATCTCGACCGCCGCCGTGCCGGACATCCTCGTCGTCGACGAGGCCCTGGGGACCGGGGACGCGGACTTCCGCAAGCGCGCCCAGGACCGGATCACCCAGATCCGCCGGGACGCCGGCACGGTGTTCATGGTCAGCCACAACAACAACACCATCAAGTCGATGTGCGACCGGGCGCTGTGGATGGAGCATGGCCACCTCATCATGGACGGCCCCTCCGGGGAGGTCGTCGACGCCTACGCCGAGTGGGTCGCCAGGCGTCGGCGGGCCAACCGGCGCGGTGGGCCCACCCCGCCGGGGCAGGGGCCGGCGTGAGCTCGCCGCGCTCGGCCCTGGTCGTCACGATCGTCCACCACCCGGCCGACGCCCGGATCCGGCACCGGCAGATCCAGGCCCTGCTGGACGCCGGGTGGCAGGTGACCTACGCCGCCCCCTACGCCGCCTACGGACTCGTGCGGCCGGTCGGCGTCCGCGGCCTGACCCCCGTCGACCTGCCCCGCTCCTCGGGCCGCCTCCGGCTGCGGGCGCTGGCCGCCGCCCGGCGACTGCTGCGCGAGCGGGCCCCCGGGCACGACGTCGTGCTCCTGCACGACCCGGAGCTGGTGCTGGCCACCCTCGGACTCGACCTGCCGCCGGTCGTCTGGGACGTCCACGAGGACACCGCGGCCGCGCTCGAGGTGCGGCCCTGGCTGCCCCCGCTGCTGCGCCGGCCGGCGGCCACCGGCGTGCGCCTCATGGAGCGCTGGGCCGAGCGGCGGATGCCGCTGCTGCTCGCCGACCACCACTACGCGGCCCGCTTCGCGCGGCCGCACCCGGTGGTGCCCAACACCACCTACGTCCCGCGGGACCCCCGCCCCGCCGCCACCCCGGACCGGGAGGGACGGCTGCGCGTCGTCTACCTCGGCAGCGTGACGATGGAGCGGGGCGCGGACGAGATGGTCGCCGTGGCGCGCCGGCTGCGCCAGGACTCCGGGGGCAGCGTCGTCGTGCAGGTCATCGGGCCCGCGCACGGCCGGGCGGGTCAGGTGCTGGAGCAGGCCGCGCACGACGGGGACCTCGAGTGGTCCGGGTTCGTGCCCAACGACGAGGCGGTCGAGCGTCTCGCCGGTGCGTTGGCGGGGCTGTCGCTGCTGCACGACGAGGCCAACTTCCGGCCGAGCATGCCCACCAAGGTGGTGGAGTACATGGCGCACGCGGTCCCCGTGGTGACCACTCCGCTGCCGGTGCCCACCGAGCTCGTCCGGGAGTCCGGCGGTGGCGTGGTCGTCCCGTTCCACGACGTCGAGCAGACCGCCGCG